>NZ_JBGFFI010000001.1:0-969903 GCF_056175725.1 Pseudoxanthomonas sp. LjRoot206 | reverse complement strand
CCGGTGCACCCTTGGTCACGATAACGCCCTCCCGCGCGAGTCTTCGCCAACGAGACAGCATGAAGGGATGGATGTAAAGCGACTGGGCGACATCGCCGACCCGTACGCCGGGCTGCTGGCTCAAACGCACGGCAGAGGCTTTGAAGGCATCGCTGTAGCGATGGATGGTTCTGGGGCCTGGCTTGGGCATTGGGACACTCCTGAGGGTTAGGTCAAGGTGTCCACTAAACCGTAGGAACTACCATGGCTCGCACGTCGCGACATCGTGCTGGGCCGGAACATCCCGGGGTATCATGGATGCGCACCGTGAGAAAGCCCGTGGGGGAACGCTATCCCTTGCCGCTGCGCGTGCTGCATTGGCTGCTCGCCCTGCTGCTGGCGGTGCAGTTCACGCTCGGCTGTGTGGCGGAGTACGGCGTCGTGCGGTGGTCGGAGGCACTGCTGCGGCCGCATTTCCGGCTGGGCATGCTGATCCTGGGCCTGACGGTGCTACGACTCTGTCTGCGACTGGTGATGTCCATGCCGGCAGTGGACACCGAGGAACCACCCGGCGTACATCGTGCGCGATCCTGGATCCATGGCCTGCTTTATCTGCTGGTGCTGGCATTGCCGCTCAGCGGGCATGTCATCTGGGTATGGATGGGCGCGGATCGCACCTTGTTCGGCGGTCTCGAGATGCCGGCGCTGTTCGTCCCGCCGGACGAGGAAACCGGACGCGCCGTCGCCTGGTACGTGCATGTGTACGGTGCGTGGATCCTGCTGGGACTGGTGTGCCTCCACCTGCTCGCGGCGATGCTCCACGAATGGACGAGAGGGGACGATTTCATCGCCCGGCGCATGGGGTTCAAGCGGCTTCAGCAGGAAGAACGCGAGGCGTGAGTTCTCTGGCGAACTCCCGATGTCCAGCGGCTACGGATGAATCCGGATACTGGCGGAACCGCATCCGTGTGTCGTTGCTTCCCGCTCACCCGAGAGACGAATCCGGACAGCGACCCGCTCCCGTACTCGCTTGCCACACACTTCAGCGAGCGGAAGGCTGACGCTCAGGCACTACGGATATTCCCTCGTCGGTCTGGAGCACGGACTTCATGCTTCCATCCTCGTCGTACTGCAGGTAGTGGGCCGTGACCGCACGCCTGCCGATGGCGCCGTTCTGGTCGCCGATGGTCAGGGCGGCGTTGTGCAGGAACAGGTAATCCCTGCCCTTGAACGTGGCGATGCCGGGATGGATGGTGAAGCTGTACTTCCCCGAACCCGTGAGTTCGCCGCGATACGTCCACGGCCCCTGGATGGAAGGGGCGGTGGCGTAGGACACCTTCTCGTCGCGGTGGGTCGCTCGATCGAGCGAGGCATAGGTCAGGTAATAAAGATCGCCACGCTTGTGCAGCCAGGGGCCTTCCTCGAAGTGTGGCGGCGTGATCTCGGTGATGGGGCCGTCGATCTCGATCATGTTCGGCTTCAGCCGTGCGATGTAGCACTGCCGGTTGCCCCAGGCGATCCAGGTGGTGCCATCGTCGTCGGTGAACACCGTCGGATCGATGTCCTCCCAGCTGTGCGTGCCCTTGGGCGTCATCTCATTAGTGATGAGGGCCGCGCCCTTCGCATCGACGAACGGACCCGTCGGGCGGTCCGACACCGCGACCGCGATGGCCTTGCCAGGCTGGTTGTCGTCATGTTCGACCGCGGCGTAGAACCAGAACCGGCCATCCTTCTCGATGGTCTGCGACGCCCAGGCATCGGCCTTGGCCCAGGCGAAGTCGGCCACCTGCATGATCGGACCGTGGTCGACCCAGGTCGCCATGTCCGTCGTCGAATAGACCAGCCACTCGCGCATGTTGAACATCTCGTCGCGCTGCGCCTCGTCGTGTCCGACGTACAGGTACAGACGATCACCCACCACCAGCGGCGCCGGATCGGCGGTGAATTTGTCGCGGATCAGCGGATTCGACCGTGGCGTCGGAGAAGTGGGCTCCCGCGCCAACGACTCCCCTGCCCACGGCAGCATCAGCGCTGCGGAAAGAATCAGCGCGCCTGCGGTGCGATGTGGCTTCATGGTGTTTCCCCTTCGTTGGCTGATCCGGTGTGGCGATGGCGACCATGACGTCGTCCTGCGCACGGACCGGAGTGGCGCCCAGCCACGCGATCGCCACGAGCGCCATGCCGTGGAAGGCGGTCATGCGAGGTTGACTCGGGCGCGTCGTCATTCTTCAGACGCAGGAACGAACCGTGTGACGCTCACCAGGCACCGCTCCCGTCATTCGCCGCCCGTACGCCAGGCGAGTTCGAAGGAAAGTCGATGCTGTTGGCCGGGCTGCAACACGCGCGGCGCAAGCGAGAAGGCATCCGGCGGACCGGTCTGCGGTTCGACGCAGGTCGTATGCGCCGCGGCGTCGTACACAACCCAGTGGTCGGTATCGGCGCGCAGGTCGAGACGCTGTCCCTCACGCGCCAGCGCGATCTCGCCCTCCGCCACGAAGCAGTCGTCCCACGGACCGGGGACGGGCGCCACACGGGGCAGCGTCGCGATGCCCTCACTGTCGCGCGGATACATCGCAGTGGGGGCGAAGATCAGGCGGTCGGGCTTGCGGAACCAGGGATGCCAGCCCAGCACCGCCGGCATCGCCTGGTCGTCTGCCTGCACGGCGAGTTCCAGATGCAGGCGGTCGCCTGCCACACGTACCGATTGCGTCGCGGTGCCACCGAACGGCCAATAGCAATCGCGCGGAAGCGCCAGCGACAGCGTGGCGTGGTCCGTCTCCAATGTGTCGATCCGCCACGGGCGCGAGAAGCCGATGCCATGGATCGCGTGCCCGCCGAAGTTCACCGGCAACGCATGGGTGCGACCGTCGAGATCGAAACGTCCTGCGCGTAAGCGTCCGACCCACGGCACCATCGGGTAGCAGCCCCAGGCGATGGTCGCGGGCCAGCCGTCATCGGGGCCGATCAGCCAGTCCATGCCGTCATGGCGGATCTGCGCGATGCGGCCGCCGGCTTCCGGCGCGAGCGCGACCTCCAGCCGCCCTGCGCGCAACCAGTGCAACGGACCTGCCGGCATCGGTGCCAGCGCGTCGTCCCAGGCAGCGTGACGCGGATCAGCCGCCATAGGGATCGATCGTGCGGATACGGCCATCCGCCTCGTGGTGCAGCACGGTGCACTTCGCCGTGCGCAAGTGCGTCACGCCGCCGGAATGCACCGCATCGTGATAGAAGAGATACCACTGTCCGCCGAAGGCACAGATGGAATGGTGCGTGGTCCAGCCGACCACCGGCGTCAGGATCACGCCGGCATAAGTGAACGGGCCATACGGACCGTCGCCCACCGCGTAGCACAGCAGGTGGGTGTTGCCGGTGGAATATGACAGGTAATAGCGATCCTCGTGCTTGTGCAGCCACGGGCCTTCGAAGAAGCGGCGGGCATGGTCGTCGGCACGCAGCGGCACGCCCTGCTCGTCCAGGATCACGATCTCCCGCGTGGGCTCCGCCAGCGCTTTCATGCCCGCATCCAGTCGCCCGACACGCGGGCCGAGCGCGGGCGCGTCGCCGGTCGGCTCTTCATGCGCGGTGTCGTACGCGTTGTCGCGGTAGCGCTGCAACTGGCCGCCCCAGATGCCGCCGAAGTACAGGTAGTGCGCGCCGTCGTCATCCTCGAACACCGCGGGATCGATCGAGTACGTGCCGTCGATCGGCGCCGGCTCCGCGACAAATGGACCTTCCGGTCGGTCGGCGACCGCCACACCGATGCGGAACAGGCCAACGCCGTCCTTGGCGGGGAAGTAGAGGTAGTAGCGGCCATCGCGGTGCGCGGCATCCGGTGCCCACATCTGCTTCTCGGCCCATGGCACGTCGCGCACATGCAGCGCAACGCCGCAGTCGGTGACCTCGCCCTCCGGCGACTCCATGCGCAGCACGTGGTAGTCCTCCATGCCGAAGTGCCCGCCTTCGTCGTCGAAGGCGCCGCCACCGTCGATGTCGTGCGAGGGATAGATGTAGAGCCGCCCTTCGAACACGTGCGCCGACGGGTCGGCGGTGTAGATGTGGGTGACCAGCGGCCGGGAGATCGCGCGTTCCGCGAGGCGGTCGAGTTCGACAGAGCGCGGCGTGGCGTCGTCGTGGACAGGTGTGTCGTTCATGGGCAGGGACATGGAGGTCACGCGGCTGCGCCCGCGGTGCGACGGCGCTGGTCGAGCTCGTGTTCGATGCGCGTCTCCATCGGCTTGTCGATCCGATAGAGGAAGAGCAGCGCCACCGCGACCAGGAAGGGAATGGAGCAGTAGACGCTGACGGTCAGGCGGATGCCATCGACGACCGCGGCCGACTGCTCGTCGGCGCCTGCCTGGTAGCCGTAATGCGCCAGGATGCCGGCGACCAGCGCACCGCCGACGCTCAGGCCGATCTTCAGGCCGCACAGCATGGCGGAGAAGATGATGGCGGTGGCGCGACGGTGGTTCTTCCACTCCGAGTAGTCGGCCACGTCGGCGATCATCGCCCACAGCAGCGGGATGGTGATGCCGTAGCAGAAGCCATGCAGCATGAAGGCGCCGAACGCCAGCGCGACCGCGGTGGGCGGGAACACGTAGAACGCGAGCAGGAACAGCGTCGACACGAACAGCGCGCCGCCGAACACGTCACGCTTGCCGAAGCGGTCGGCCAGTTTCCGCGACACGCCGATGCCCAGGATCATGCAGAGGATGCCGCTGCCGTTGAACAGGCTGAAGGTGGAGGTGGCGGGATCTTCCGGCCACGTGAAGCCCGCCAGGCCGGCACCGGTCAGCGTCGCGTTCACGGCGGCGATGAAGCCGTTGAATCCGGAGTCGGCGAGGAAGCCCGCCAGCGCCGCCTCGTCCATGTAGTACTGGAAGTAGTAGATGTACGTGCCGCCTTTCAGCGCCAGGTTGATGAACACCAGCACCGTCAAGGCCAGCATCACCTGCCAGGGCCGGTTGCGCGCCAGGTCCGCGAGGTCCTGCATCACCCCGCCGGACTGCGCCTTCGTCGGCACGATGCGTTCGCGCGTGGTGGCGAAGGTGATCAGGAAGAACACCGTGCCCACCACGGCGAACACGGTCATCACGCGCTCGAAGCCGACCACGCGGTCGCCGTCGCCGAGGATCAGCACCAGCGGCATCAGCAGCACCTGGATGATGAACTGCGCGATCATCACCGCCACGAACCGGTAGGCGGACAGGCTGTTGCGCTGGGCCATGCTGCCGGTCAGCACGCCGCTGAGCGCGGAGTACGGCAGGTTGTTCGCCGCGTAGACGAGCACCAGCAGGCTGTAGGTCATCAACGCATAGGCGACTTTCCCGCGTTCGCTGAAGTCCGGCGTGCTGAAGGCCAGCAGCGACAGCACGCCGAACGGCACCGCCGTCCACAGGATCCACGGCCGGAACCTGCCCCAGCGTGTCGATGTGCGGTCGGCGGCGATGCCGATCAACGGCGTGAACACGAACGCGCCCAGCAGGCCGACCACGAAGATGATCGTCGCGGCCGTCGCCGCCGGCAGGCGATAGACATCGGTATAGAAGAATGCGAGATAGGTGATCAGCGTCTGGAAGATCAGGTTCGCCGCCAGGTCGCCCAGGCTGTAGCCCAGCTTTTCCCGGATCGATAGCGTGTGGTCAGTGCTGGCCATGCGTCGGCTGTCCTGGACGTCGTGGAAAGAAAGAATGCGGGATGATGCGGTGCGTTTCGCTCATTTCTCGGCGACCTCGAAAGGTGCATGCGCGCGGATGTCGGCACTGGATCCGCCCACGTGCACCTCGTAGCGACCCGGCGGCACCGTGTAGGCGCCGCGCGCCTCGTCGTAGCGGCGCAGGGCCTGCTGCGGCTCCAGTTCGAACACGACCGTGCGCCGCTCGCCGGCCGCCAGGTGGATGCGCTGGAAGCCGCGCAGCTCCTGCTGCGGATCGCCGGGGCCGGCGTTCAGCGGACGGACGTACAGCTGCACCACCTCATCGCCCGCCCGCTTGCCCGTGTTCGCCACGTCCACCTGCACGCGCAGGCGACCGTCCGCGGCGACGGTGCGTGCATCGGTGCGCAGGTTGCGGTAGTCGAAGCGGGTGTAGGACAGGCCGTGTCCGAACGCATACAGCGGCGTGCCCCGGAAGTAGCGGTAGGTGCGGCCTTCCATCGTGTAGTCGTCGAACGCCGGCATCGGCTGGTCTGCCGTGTAGAACGTCACCGGCAGGCGGCCGGCGGGATTCGCATCGCCGAACAGCGTCTCGCCCACTGCCGTGCCGCCCCGCTGCCCCGGATACCAGGCCATAAGGATGGCCGGCAGGTTCGCCTGCGCCCAGTCCACCGCCAGCGCGGAACCGCCGGTCAGCACCAGTACCACCGGCTTGCCGGTGGCATGCAACGCTTCCAGCAGGGCGCGCTGCGTGGCGGGCAGGCGCAGGTCGGTCCGGTCGCCACCGGCGAAGCCCGGATAGTTGACCGTCATCTCCTCGCCTTCGACATCACCCGTCAGGCCACCCACGAACACCACCACGTCGGCGCTGCGCGCGATGTCGAGGGCCTCCTCGAACGGCGGCTTGGCACCCGGCATGCGCCATGCCAGACGCACGCCGGCATCGCGCTCGGCGTCGTAGTACTCCAGTCGCAGGTCGTAAGCGCGTCCGGCTTCCAGGTCCAGGTCCACGCCATCGCTGCGCAGGCGATCAGCGTTGGTCCAGTGGTCGAGCACACGCTTGCCGTCCACGTACAGGCGGAAACCATCGTCCGCGGCGGCCTCGATCCGGTAGCGACCCGACACGGGCGGCAACAGCTGGCCGCTCCAGCGGATGCTGAAGCGGTCGTTCGGCACGCCCTGCCCCGGACCCGCCTCGCCGCGCGCCTGCAGGTTGTCGGTCGGCGAACCGCGGTCCCAACGGAAGCCGATCTGCGCATCGGTGCGCACCAGGGCGGGTGGCCCGGACAGGTCCTGCGTGCGGAAGTATTCGCCGCGCAGACCGCGCTCGGGAGAATCGGGCGACGGCCGCAGGTAGGCGGCCTCGATGAGGGGGGTGGCGGCTGGATCATCGCGCCCTTCCACGAGGTCCACGCCGCGCGCATAGCTCACCTCGATGCCTTTGGCGGCGTCACGGATCCCTTGCAGGATCGTCACCGGTGCTGCCGGGGTGCCGAAGTAGTTGCCGAGCAGCGCCATGGTGTCGTCGGCGGTCGGGCCGACCACCGCGATGCGCTTCAGGTCGCGCGACAGCGGCAGGAGGCCGTCGTTCTTCAGCAGCACCAGCGACTCGCGCGCCGCCTTCAACGCCAGTGCGTCGTGCGCCGGCGCCTGGTTGACCGAGTACGGAATGCGCGCCCAGCGCACGCGGTCGGGCGGATCGAACATGCCCAGCCGCATGCGCGCGGCAAACAGCCGGGTGACCGCATCGTCGATCTCGGCCTCGCTGATCAGCCCCTGCCGTACGGCCGCGGGCAGCGTGGAATACTCCTCGCCGCATTCCAGCTCGGTGCCGTTCTTCACCGCCAGCGCCGCGGCCTCCTCGCGGGTGGCGACGATCTTGTGATGCTTCCAGATGTCGACGATGGCCCAGCAATCGGAGACCACGTACCCCTTGAAGCCCCAGTCGCGGCGCAGCACGTCGCGCAGCAGGAACCTGCTGGCACTGGCGGATTCGCCATACACGCGGTTGTAGGCGCCCATCACCGCGTCCACGTCGCCTTCCTTCACCAGCGCTTCGAACGCGGGCAGGTAGGTGTCGTACAGGTCGCGCTTGCTGGGCTTCGCATCGAAGTGATGGCGATCGGCCTCGGGGCCGCTGTGCACGGCCAGGTGCTTGGCGGTCGCGTCCAACTTGCGGTAGACCGGATCGTCGCCCTGCAGGCCGCGCACGAAGGCCACGCCCATGCGCGCTGTGAGGTATGGATCCTCGCCGTAGGTTTCCTGGCCCCTGCCCCAGCGCGGATCGCGGAAGATGTTGATGTTCGGCGACCAGAAGGTCAGCCCCTGGTAACGGCCGTGCTGCCCGTCGCGGACGAACTGGTGGTGCTTGGCGCGCGCTTCGTCGCTGATCGTGGTGGCCACCTCACCCATCAGAGGCACGTCGAAGGTGGCCGCCAAGCCGATGGCCTGCGGAAACACCGTCGCCTGCCCAGCGCGTGCCACGCCATGCAGCGCTTCGTTCCACCAGTCGTAGGCCGGCACGCCCAGCCGCTCGATGGCTGGCGCCGCGTTTTGCATCTGCGCGGCCTTCTCCTCCAGCGTCATTTCCGCGACCAGCGCCGCGGCACGCGCCTCGAAACTGCGCGCGGTGTCGAGCCATGGTTTCGCGTCGGCGGCCTGCGCGGACGGTGCCATCCATGTGGCCACACACAGTGCCAATGCGCACAGAACCGGCGCAACGCGCCGGACGGGGGGAACGGACATCATGGTCTTCATCATTCGCTCCTCTGGGCGCGCTCGTCGCGCGCGTACGGTCCCAACAGGGCGCCGACGAAACCGCCGGCATGGTCGGTACTCAGCACGGTGCCGTCGACCCGGCTGGCCAGCGTCTGCCAGCCACGGCCGTCGCCGGTGTCGAAGGCGAAACCGTAATCGCCCTCGTCGCCCTCGATCTTCAGGCGAAGCGCATCGGTGGCCTCGACCTCGCGTGTCGCCAGCGTGCGCGTGGTGCCGCTGCCGTCGCGTGCTTCCAGGAACACGGCGATGCGATCGCCCGCCGTGCGGCGTACCCCCAGGAAGTACCAGTAGGCCTCGCTCTGGAAGGCGGCCAGTCCCGCGGCCACGCCCGGCGCGGGCGTCGTCATCGCGGTGCTGGACTCGAAGCGCAGGTGCTGCTGGCGACGGCCGAGGAACGCAGGGTTGCGCAGCGTGTCCAGGCCTTCCGCCAGCGGCGTCAGCGCCAATGAACCGGGACGCGCACCCAGGTCCGCCCAGGCGGTCTTCGGCACGCGTACGCGCAACCAGTCGGAGGCGAGTGCCGGACCCTCGAACTCGTCACGATGCACGAAGTTGCCGGTGGACGGCGCCTGCGTGGCTTCGCCGCGCATCCATGAGGGAGCCTTCACGACGTAGGGAATCGTCTGGTCGGCAGGCAGGATCTCCGGCCAGCCATTGCGCCACTGCACCGGCAGCAGATAGGTCTCGCGCCCGGTGTTGTAGTGACGCTGCTGGTAATTGCGGCTGGCGAGGAACACCGCCCACCACGATCCATCCGGCCCTTCCACCAGATCGGCGTGCCCCGCATTGGTGATCGGCAACGCTCGATCTGCGGGCAGGTCGCGCTGCGTCAGGATGGGATTGCCTGCATACGGCACGTAGGGACCCCATACCTCGCGGCTGCGCAGGACGACCTGCGAATGCTGCGGTCCGGTGCCGCCCTCCGCATCGGACAGGTAGTACCAGCCCTCGCGCTTGTAGATATGCGGACCTTCGATCCAGATCGGATTCTTCTCAGGCTCCACGCCGCCATCGATCAGCACCTTGCGCGGACCGATCGGCTGGAACCGCGCCAGGTCGATCTGCTGCATCCAGATGGCACGGTGGCCGTCGTAGCGCGCCGGTCCCGGCGGTTCGTCGTTGTTGAGCAGGTAGACCTTGCCGTCGTCGTCGAAGAACAGCGAGGGATCGATGCCGCCGATGGTCGGCAGCCAGTGCGGATCCGACCACGGGCCGGCGGGGTCGCGCGCGGTGGCGATGAAATTGCCGCCACTGTCGGTGGCCGTGGTGACCACATAGAACACGCCGTCGTGGAACTCGATGGTGGGCGCGAAAATGCCGCGCGACACACTCAGTCCGTCGAAGTCCAGCTGGGTGGGACGGTCGATGACGTTGCCGATCTGCTTCCAGTGCACCAGGTCCGTGCTCTCGAACACGGGAATGCCCGGGAAGTAGGTGAAGCTGGAGTTGACCAGATAGAACTTGCCGTTGGCCACGACGATGCTGGGATCGGCATGGAAACCCGCCAGCACCGGATTGCGGTAGTGACCGGCGGGCAATGGCGCTTCGAACGCCTTGTCGCGACCGCTGTATTCGAACCAGTCGAAGTACACCGGCGGCGCGGCGGGGGACTGCGCATGTACATGCGCGGCCAGCGACAGCAGTGCAGTGATCAGCACGCCGCGTGCACCGACACGACGCCCTCGGGATGCGCGCGCCTCGCCGCGGTCGTCCTGTGGCTTCCGCAGGGAGAACAGCTTCATCGGGGCACCTCGGGCGTCGTGAGGGAGAGTTCGAAAGGACCGGCCGGCAGTCCGGCTGTATCGCGCAGCGTGCAGACCGGGCCATCCGCCCAGCAGTAGCGCACCCGCGTCGCATCGACCAAGTCCGCGCCGCGCAGGACGACGGTGTTCCCGTCGAGCGTGGCGTCCGCGTAGTTGCAACGCGTGTGCGCATCGCAGAGTTCGAAGCCGATGGGGCCGTTTGCGCCGGTCGTCGTCAGCGCACCGGTGACGCCGCCGAACACGACACGTACGCCGTCGGCGGCGCGCGTCGCCTCATGCGCGACAGGTCCGGACGGCGCGAGCGCGCGTTCGCCGTAGACGACATGGCGCGCCACGCGTGCCAGGCGTCGCCCCAGTTCCTGCTTGTTCGGCGGGTGGATGTCGTAGGCGTCGCCGATGTCGATGGCAACCACCAGCCCCGACTGCGCGTCTTCGGCGACCACCTGACGCTGCGCCTCGCGCAGCTCGGCCCAGCCGCTGTCGACCGGTGCGGTCGGCGGCATGCCATAGCCGGCCAGTTGCACGACCAGCATCGGCATGCGGGAACCGAACTGCCGCCGCCAATCGTCGCGCAACGTGCGCAACCGTGCGGCATAGGCGGCGCCCTCGCCGGTGTTGGACTCGCCCTGGTACCACAGCATGCTGCGCAGGCCGTAGTCGCCCAGTGGCGCGATCATGCCGTTGTACAGCGTCGACAGGCCGTTCGCGGCCTGCCAGGGCGCGCCGGGCGGTGTCTCATCGCCGGGCGCGGGCCGGTAGCGCCACGATGCATCGAGGGCGAAGCGCGTGCCGTCATCGAAACGCAACGCGTGCGCGCTCGCCGGCCCCGCAAGTCCGCCATCGCGATAGGTATCCAGCACGTTCACCACCACCGTGTTGGCGCCCGCCTTCAGCACACCCGGAGGCAACCGGTAGTGGCGTGGCTCGCCCGCACCGTACTCGCTGCCGACCGCCCTGCCATTCACCCAGGTCATGTCGATTTCGTCGGCAGGCGCCAGTTCCAGCGTGGCGGGCGTCGCGGCCTGCGCCGCCGTCAGCGTCACCTGCGTGCGGTACCAGACCATGCCGTTGTAGTCCGCCAGTGCTGGGACGCCCCAGCGCTCCCATGCGCCGAGCGACGCAGGCGCGTCGCGCCAGCCGGCATCGGGGGCATCGGACCGCCATGGCCTGTCGCCGGCTACGGCACCGGGGCGCGTGGTCCACCAGCGCTCCCAGTGCCGTCCCCATTGCGCCAGCGCCGCCGCGGGATCGTGTGCGTAGAGCGCCAGCACATCCAGCGCCTCCTCCGCGCCCCCGCCAGCCCGCAGAGCATCCGCACCGGTCCAGGCCTCGATGCGCGACCCGCCCCACGCAGCCTGGATGAGCCCCATCGGCACATCGACCGTCTTCTGCAGTTCGCGTGCGAAATAGAAGCAGGCGGCGGAAAAGTCGCGCACCGTCTCCGGCGAGGCGACCTTCCACGCCGTAGCACTCTGGAACGTGGCCCGAGGCGCCACCGCCGCCACCTGCGGCACGGTGAACAAGCGGATCCGCGGATGCGACGCCGAGCCGATCTCGCTGCTGGCGTCGAGCGCCCGCCAGACCGGAAGCTCCATGTTCGACTGCCCCGAGCACAGCCACACATCGCCGACCATCACGTTGCGCACGACCTGTATCGCCTGCCCTGCCCTGGCCACGAGCTTGTAGGGACCACCGGCCGCCGCCGGCCGCAGTGTCGCGCGCCAGCGACCGTCCGTTCCGGCCTGCGTCGTGACCGTCTCGCGCGCAAGGGTGACGCTGACCGTTGCGCCTGCATCGGCGGTACCCCATACCGGGATCGGGCGCTCCCTCTGCAGCACCACGTGGTCCTGGAACAGCGCGTGCAACAACGGCGCATCCTGTGCGCGTGCACCGCCGCCAATGAACAGCAACGCGAGCGCCAGGGTCTTGCCTGCCAGCGTGGTAGCACGGCTCATCGTCCATCCCCCGGCGCGAACGGGAACTGCAGCGACTCGTAGTACGCCAGCGGATGCGCGGGCGGCTCCTCCCCGGCCGGCAGTGCGCGTCCGTTGAGCGACTGGAAGTAGGCGACGCTGGCGTCGCGCCACCACTGCGCCTCATTGCGCTGGATGCGCAGGAAGGCGGCGACGTGCCGGTGGCGCTCGGCATCCACCCGGCCCTGCAGTCGGTCCCATGTCGCCTGCATCGCCTCGACGCTGCGCACACCACGCGTGTAGCGATGGACCAGTTCATCCCACAGCGGACGCCCGGACCCCATACGGTGCTCCCACGGCACGTGGTGGAACCACAGCAGCAGCGAGTCCGGCACGCGCTCCACGTCGGCGAACACGTCCGCCACATCAGCCGCGTACTGCGCCACGGCATCGCTGCCGTGCGACGTGCGGTCGAAGCCGATGCCGTCGCGGTCGGCACGGTGGTAGTACACCGAGGTCCAGTCCGCACGCGGTCCCCCATCGACCCACGGACCCGGCCCGTAGTGGTGGCCACGCGCCATCACGTGGTGCAGGCCCAGCGGCGTCATGTAGTCCACGGCCGCCTCGCGCGAGGCCATCATCATGTCGACGACCGGCGCCACCACGTCGGGATCGCGCGAGAACGTCATCGCTACCCAGTCGGCCGCGATGTCGCGCGCCGACTGCCGCGGATTCCAGGCCAGCCGGCCGAACGCATACCAGTTCGCCTGGTCGAAATGCGATCCGCTCCAGGTACGGTCGTCGCCGATGTTGGCGACGCCGGCGATGCCGGACAGCGCATGGCCGTCCAGCGAGCCGTCGATCACCCGCGCGACGGTCGAACCGGGACCGCGCGCATGGGTGTCGGCGTGAAGGACTTCTTCGTACAGCGGCCCCAGGTAGACCAGGTGCGTCGCGAAGCCGAGATATTCCTTGGTGATCTGGAACTCCATCATCAACGGCGTGCGCGGCATCGCGCCGAACAGCGGGTGGAACGGCTCGCGCGGCTGGAAGTCGATCGGCCCGTTCTTCACCTGCAGCAGCACGTTGCGGCGGAAGGCGCCGTCCAGCCCGACGAACTCGTTGTACGCCTGCCTGGCGCGGTCCTCCGGCACGTCGTGCGCGTAGACGAAGGCGCGCCACATCACCACGCCACCATGCGGCGCCAGCGCATCGGCCAGCAGGTTGGCGCCGTCGGCGTGCGAACGTCCGTAGTCCTGCGGACCGGGCTGGCCTTCCGAGTTGGCCTTGACCAGGAAGCCGCCGAAATCCGGAATGAACGCGTAGATCTCGTCCGCCTTGTTCCGCCACCAGCGCTGCACGTCGGGATCGAGGGGATCGGCCGTCGCGAGCCCGCCGATCTCGATGGGTGCACTGAAACGCGCACTCAGGTACACGCGTATCCCGTACGGGCGGAACACGTCCGCCAGCGCCGCCGCCTTGCGCAGGTAGTCCGGCGACAGGCTCAGCGCGTTCGCATTGACGTTGTTGAGGACGCTGCCGTTGATGCCGAGCGAGGCATTCGCCCGCGCGTAGTCGATGTAGCGCGGGTCCTGCCAGTCCGGCAGCGTATGCCAGTCCCACAGCGAGCCGCCGGCATAGCCGCGCTCCACATAGCCGTCGAGGTTGTCCCAATGGTTGAGCACGCGTCGGGCGATCGCCGGCGACTCGCGTACCTCCAGCCGATCGAGCGACGCGCCCGTCTGCATCAGGCGCAGCAGGTGGAAGACGCCGTACAGCACGCCGACGTCGTCGCGCGCGGCCACGACGATCACATCGCGTTCCCCGATCCGTGCGGACCGGAGCAGATAGCCCTGGTCGCCCAGTGCCTGAAGGTCACGACCGAACGGTGCGACCCAGGGCGACGACTGCGGCGTGCCCAGCACGAACGCACCACCGTCGCCAAGCGTGGTGCGCAACCGGGGCGTGACGCCCAGCAGGCCGGCCAGACCGCGCTCCAGTTCCTCGCGTGCGACGCGCTGGGTAGCGGTCCGGTCGGGCGCGACGATCTCCTGCGCGTGGGCGCGATACCCGCCCGCCGATGTGGCGTCGACCGGCACGTAGCGCATCCACAACGCGTAGCCGTCTTCCGCCGATGCGGCGCCGGTGCATGCCCACAAGGCCAATACCATGGCCAGCCGCCAGCCTCGACGCCGGTCGCCCAACCCGGAGGTTAGCGGTAACATTCCAATGTCCGGGGGACAGGCGGGCGCGAACTGTTCCATCATCCCGCCAGATGCCCATGCCGGACCGGCCGGTCGCCGTCTGGCGGCGCCACCGTAGAAGAAGGGAACGTGTAGTGGACAAGCCGAAGAAGTCGATCCGCCGCAAGAGCAGCGGCGTGACGATCGACGAGGTGGCCGCCCGGGCCGGTGTGTCGCCCATGACCGTGTCGCGGGTGATCAACAACCAGGGCAAGGTCCGCGACGCCACCCGCGAACGCGTCATGCGCGCCGTGCGGGAGCTGGATTACACGCCCAACCTGGCGGCCAGTTCGCTGGCCGCCGCGCAGCACACGCGCATCGCGCTGATCTACACCAACCCCAGTGGCGCCTACCTGCGCGAGCTGCTGGTCGGCCTGCTGCGGGTCGCGTCCCGCACCGCGATCCAACTGGTGGTCGACTACTGGGACGACCTGGATACCGAATCCGAACGCAAGGCCGCCCGCGCATTGGGCGCGCGCGTCGACGGCGTGATCCTGCCGCCGCCACTTTGCGAATCGCGCGCGGCGGTGACGGAACTGGTGAAGGCCGGTATTCCCGTGGTCGCCATCGCGTCGGGCCGCTTCAGCGACGAGATCTCCTGCGTGCGGATCGACGATTTCCGCGCCGGCAGGGAGATGGCCGAACACCTCATCGAGCAGGGCCACAGTCGCATCGGCTTCATCCGGGGACGCAGCGACCTGAGCGCCAGTTCGCGCCGCTACGATGGCTTCGTCACCGCGCTGCATGAGGCTGGACTCGAGGTGGATAGCGATCTCGTCCAGCAGGGCGACTACACCTACCGCTCCGGGCTGAAGGCCACCGAGAAACTGCTCGCGCACCGCAAGCCGCCGACCGCGATCTTCGCCAGCAACGACGACATGGGGGCGGCGGCGATTTCCGTCGCGCATCGGCGTGGCCTGGACGTGCCGCGCGACCTGTCGGTGGTCGGTTTCGACGACACCTCGGCCGCGACCACGGTCTGGCCGGAACTCACCACCATCCACCAGCCGATCGCGTCGATGGCGAATACGGCCATCGATATCCTGCTGCGCAGCATCCGGCGCAAGTCCGACAGTACCCGCGTGTTGATGGATCACGTGGTGCCGCACCGGCTGGTCACCCGCGACTCGGTGGCGGCACCGCCGAAGCGCCGATAGCGCACCACGGCCCATCACCGCGAGCCCTCCCTGCGAACATGAGGGGCGGACGGCGAGGCGATGCCGCGGTCAGACCGCGACATCGCCAACGGAGCCGCAGTGGTCACGCGTCCGGGCATGCGACGGTGGCCTCGGCTTCGTTCAATGCCCCCAGCGCCACGCGCGAGACCGAGATCGTCATCGGCCCCGCCGTACCGACGGACCACGGACGGTCGAGCTTGGCGACATCGGCACCGGCCTTGGCCAGGCACTTCAGCGGCACGCCCACGCGCGTCCACTGGCCGGCCGGCAGCTTGGCCAGCGTCGGCGCCAGCGCCACGCGCGCGGTGCAGCCGGTGCCGCAGCCGACCGACAGCCAGGCCTCGGCGGTCGGGGCGGCGTCCACGCGCAGCGTCGTCAGCAGCATCACATCGCCATTGCTCTCGCGCTGCAGGTCCAGTGCCGTGTGCGACTGCAGCGCCGCGACCGCTTCGCCCTTGCCCGACCAGGCAAGACGACGTCCGTCTTCCTGCGCCTGGTGGTCCACGCCGGTGACCTTCAGCAGATCGCCGTCCAGCGCGTCCGGCACCTTGGTGACCGTCACGCCCTGGCCATCGGCGGTTTCCAGCCGCAGCGCCATGCCGGAACCGGCATCGCCGCGTGCGAAGAACACGCCGCTCGCGCCCTCGTCGCCGGTCACGCCGGACTCCTCCGGCAGCGCCGCCAGGTCGCCCTTGTCGGCATAGGTCAGGCCGAAGCCGAAGGCGAACAGCGGGTCGTAGTCCTCCTGCCCCACATTGTTGGCGTACTGCACCGCCGTGCGCGGCCAGCTGAAGCTGAGCTTGCCCTTGAAGTCATGCTGCACGCTGCCATCGGCCTTGCGCAGCAGCACGTCGGCGATGCCCGCGCCTTCCGAGCCCGGCAGCCAGGCGGCCACGAACGCATCGGACGCATTGATCTCGCGGTTCATCCACAGCGGGCGGCCGCTCAGGAACATGGCCACCACCGGGATGCCCTCGGCCTTCAGGCGCTTGAGCAGCGCCAGGTCGGCCTCGTCGCCCGGCTTGTACGCCAGCGTCTGCAGGTCGCCCTGGAACTCGGCATACGGGTTCTCGCCGAACACGACCACCGCCACGTCCGGCTTCTGCGTGTATTTGCCGTCGACGGACAGGATCGCCTCGCCGCCGGCCGCCTTGGCCTGCTGCGCGATGCCCTCGTAGATCGTGTCGGCGTTGGGGAAGTCCTTGCGCGTGGTGCCGGTGCCCTGCCAGTTGAGCGTCCAGCCGCCGGCCTGCTTGCCGACATCGTTCGCGCCATCGCCGGCCACCAGGATGCGCTGCTTGGGCGAGATCGGCAGCACGCCGCCCTGGTTCTTCAGCAGCACCAGCGATTCGCGCACGGCCTGGCGCGCGATGGCGCGATGCTCGGGCGCACCGAGCAAGGCGAACTGCCCACCCACCGCACGCGAGGACGGCTTGCCCGCTTCGAACAGCCCCAGGCGGAACTTCACCCGCAGGATGCGGCGCACCGCATCGTCCAGCCGTGCCTGGCTGATCGTGCCGGCCTTCACCGCCGCCAGCGTGGTCTCGTAGAAGCCCTTCCAGCTGTCCGAGGCCATCGCCATGTCCAGGCCGGCATTGATCGTGGCCGGGCAGTCGGTGTTCGTGCAGCCCTTGACCTGGCCATGACCGTTCCAGTCGCCGACCACGAAGCCGCCGAAGGCCATGCGGCCCTTCAGCGCGTCGGTCAGGTACGGCTTGTGGCCGTGCATCTTCTCGCCGTTGACGCTGTTGAACGAGGCCATCGCCGTCTGCGCGCCGGCCGCGATGGCCGGCGGATAGCCGGCGGCGTGGATGCGCACCAGCTCGGCCTCGCTGATCTTCGTATCGCCCTGGTCCTTGCCGTGGGTGGTACCGCCGTCGCCGAGGAAGTGCTTGACCGAGGCGATCACGTGGCGGCCATCGAGGAAGTCCGGCGAGCCGACCTTGCCCTGCAGGCCTTCGACCACGGCCGCGGAGTAGCTGGCGACGACGTCGGGCGACTCGGAATAGCCCTCGTAGGTGCGCCCCCAGCGGTCGTCCTGCGGCACCGCCACGGTCGGCGCGAACGTCCACTCCATGCCGGTGGCGCGCGTCTCCAGCGCGGTGATCTCGCCGATCCGGCGCAGCAGCTCGGGATTGCGCGCCGCGCCCAGGCCGATGTTGTGCGGGAACAGCGTGGCGCCGACGATGTTGCTCTGCCCGTGCACGGCGTCGATGCCGAAGATGATCGGGATGGCCTTGCCGCCCTGCGAGGTGTCCATCGACGCCTCGTAGAACGCGTCGGCCAGCGCCAGCCATTCGGCCGGCGAGGCATCGTAGCGGCCGCCGGGATCCGAGTTGCCGCCGGCCAGGATCGAGCCGAGCCGGTACTTGCGCACGTCGTCCGGCGTGATGCTGGCGATGTCGCCCTGCACCAGCTGGCCGACCTTCTCTTCCACCGTCATGGTGGCCATCAGCTCGGTGATGCGCTGCTCCAGTGCGGCATCCTCGGCCAGCGGCCAGGCGACCTGCGGCCATGGGTTGGCGTCGGCCGCCGCCGAGGGTGCAGCCGCCTGGTCCTCGCCCTTGCACGCGCCGAGCGCGATCACCAGCGCTGCGATCAGCACGCCGCTGCGCACGCGCAGGGAACTCCGGTTCGTCATCGTCTTCATCCTTCCATCTGCTCCAGTTCGCGGCCCTTGGTCTCGTGCACGTACTTCATGACGAAGACGACCGAGATCGCAGCGGCCAGCGTGTACAGGCCATAGGCGCCGGCCAGACCGATGCCGGTCAGCAGCATCGGGAAGGTCCAGGTGATCAGGAAGTTCGCACCCCACTGCGCCAGGCCGGCTACCGCCAGGCCCGACCCGCGGATCTGGTTGGGGAACATCTCGCCGAGCATGACCCACATCACCGGGCCCCAGGACAGGTTGAAGAACACCACGTAGAGGTTGGCCGCCACCAGCGCGAGCACGCCCATGTCGTCGGACAGCTGCAGTTTGCCGGCCGCATCCAGGGTGCCGGTGGAGAAGGCGAAGGCCACTAGGCCCAGCGTCACCGCCATGCCCGCCGACCCGACCCAAAGCAGCGGCTTGCGTCCCACCTTGTCCACCAGCAGCATCGAGACGATGCAGGCGCCGATGCTCAGTGCACCGGAGATGACATTGATGAGCAGCGCATCGCTCTCGGAGAAGCCGACCGCCTGCCACAGCACCGCGCCGTAGTAGAAGACGACGTTGATGCCGACCAGTTGCTGGAACGTCGCCAGGCCAATGCCGATCCAGACAATCGGGCGCACCTTGCCGGTGGCCTTGTTGAGCAGATCCGACAGCCGCGGTGCATGATGGTCCGCCGCGAGCGAGGCTTCGATCTCGGCCTGCTTGCGCGGCCCATCGACGCCACCGTAAAGCCGTGTCAGTACGGCCAGCGCCTGCGCCTGCCGGCCCTTGGCCACGAGATAGCGCGGACTCTCTGGAATGAACAGCAGGGCCACCAGGAACAGTCCGGCCGGCAGGATCTCCACCCAGAACATCCAGCGCCACGCTTCATGGCCCAGCCACAGCGGAGCCAGCGAGGAACTGGCGAACCTGGCCAGGAAGTAATTGCTGAGGAACGCCGCGAACAGACCCGAGATGATCGCAATCTGCTGCACCGTGGCCAGCCGGCCACGGTAACGCGCGGGCGAAACCTCACTGATGTACGCGGGCGACATCACGCTGGCACCACCGACGGCGAAGCCACCGATGACCCGGTACACGACGAACTCGATCGATGACGTTGCGATGCCCGATCCCCACGCCGACACGAGGAAGAACACCGCAGACCACAACAGCATCGTCCGCCGTCCGTAACGATCGGCGAGCGTACCCGCGAACCAGGCGCCGATCGCACAGCCAAGCAACATGGACGCCACGTTGAAACCGGTCACCGCCGCATCGGATCCGAACGCCGCCTTGAGTCCGTCGACCGTGCCGTTGATGACCCCGCTGTCGAAGCCGAACAGGAACCCCCCGATCGTCGCCACCAGGCTGATCAGGATGATGAAGCGGGTGTTCTCGCCACCGGCGACGTGGCCGCCTTCAAGCGTGGTGCTGTTCATTCGTTGCGCCCCTCCAGGCTTCGAATCCACCTGCTGCCAATGCCTCCGCCCGAATCAGGCGGGCGGAAGCCGTCATCACGCGCTCAGCGCAGCAGGTACTGGTTGAGCAGGTTCTCGTAGCGCTCCTGCTTGCCGCTGACCTGCGTCGGCTCGCCCAGCTGGGTGGCCAGCGTAGCCAGACCGGCCAGATCCAGCGCGCCGGTCTCGAAATCCTTGCCCTTGCCGGTATCGAAGCTGGCGTACCGCTCCTTGCGCCACTGTTCCCACGGCGACTCGGTCAGCAGTGCATGCGCCACTTCCAGCCCGCGCGCGAACGCGTCCATGCCGCCGATGTGGGCGATGAACAGGTCCTCCAGGTCGGTGGACTCGCGGCGTACCTTGGCGTCGAAGTTCAGGCCGCCCTCCAGCCCGCCCTGACGCAGCACGACCAGCATCGCGCCGACGGTGTCGTACAGGTCGGTGGGGAACTGGTCGGTGTCCCAGCCGTTCTGCGCATTGCCGCGGTTGGCATCGATGCTGCCCAGCAGGCCATGGTCGGAGGCGACCTGCAGGTCGTGCTCGAAGGTGTGCCCCGACAGCGTGGCGTGGTTGGCCTCGATGTTGAGCTTGAAATCCTTCTCCAGCCCGTGCTCTTTCAGGAAGCCGGCCACGGTGGCGCTGTCGAAGTCGTACTGGTGCTTCATCGGCTCCATCGGCTTGGGTTCGATCAGGAAGTTGCCCTTCAGTCCGATGCTGCGGCCGTAGTCGCGCGCCATCGTCAGGAAGCGGGCGAAGTGCGCGATTTCGCGCTTCATGTCGGTATTGACCAGCGAGGCATAGCCTTCGCGACCGCCCCAGAACACGTAGTGCTCGCCGCCCAGTTCGACCGTGGCCTCCAGCGCGGCCTTCACCTGCACCGCGGCACGCGCCACGACGGCGAAGTCGGGGTTGGTCGAGGCGCCGTTCATGTAGCGCGGGTGCGAGAACAGGTTGGCCGTGCCCCACAGCAGCTTGATGCCGGTCGCGTCCTGGCGTGCTTTCGCCAGGCCCACCATGTGCTTGAGGTTCTTCTCGTACTGGCCGATGTCCTCGGCATCCGGGGCCAGGTCGATGTCGTGGAAGCACCAGTACGGCACGCCCAGCTTGGTGAAGAACTCGAACGCGGCATCGACCTTGGCTTCGGCCGTGGCCATCGGCGAGCCGGCCTCCCACGGGAAGTGGCGCGTGCCCGGACCGAACGGATCGTGGCCGGCATTGCAGAACGTATGCCAGTAGCAGACCGCGAAGCGCAGGTGCTCCTGCATGGTCTTGCCGCCGATCTTCTTCTGCGCGTCGTAGACCTTGAACGCCAGTGGGTTGTCCGAGCCGCGCCCTTCGAAGGGGATGCGGCCGATGCCGGGGAAGTATTCTTGGGCGCCGATGAAGGGCTGCGTGCTCATGGTGCGGTGTTCCTGTGGTTGTGCGAGGTGTCGCGTGGGGGACGTCAGCCGCGTTGCAGCGGGCTGACGGCATCGAGGTACTGGAGGAAGCGGCAGTAGGCCGCCGCGTAGGCCGGTGCGCTGGACGCATCGGGCATGACGGACAACGCGGGATCGACGGCGACGTGCGTACGCGCGACCTTGGCGATGGACGCGTCGCCGCCGCGCGCCTTGTCCCACGCCCACAGCGCCTGCAGCGCCGCACCGAAAGCCGCGCCTTCGGACTGCGCCGGTACATCGACCGGCAGGCCGAACACATCGGCGACCAGCTGGCGCCACGCCGCGCTGTTGCTGCCGCCACCGGTCAGCACGATGCGTTCGAAGGACATGCCGGCCCGCACGAAGGCATCGAAGCCGTACTTCAGGCTGTAGGTCGCCCCTTCCATGGCGGCGCGGTAGAGATGCGCCGTCGAGAAGGTCGTCGGATCCAGCCCGGCCAGCACGCCCTTGCCCAGCGGCAGGTCGGGCGTGCGCTCGCCGTTGAGGAAGGGCAGCATCACCAGCCCGTCGGCACCGGGCGGGGTGGCGTGCAGGTGCGCATCGCCTTCGCGCGTACTGAAGCCGAAGGCCTTGGCGACCTGCTCGGTGGCCACGGTGCAGTTCATCGTGCAGATCAACGGCAGCCAGCCACCGGTGGAGGAACAGAACGCGGCCCAGGCACCGGCCGGATCGACGACGGGTGTGTCGGAGTAGGCGAACAGCGTGCCCGAGGTGCCCAGGCTCATCGCCAGCCGGCCTTCTTCCACGCACCCCGTGCCGATGGCGGCCATCATGTTGTCGCCGCCGCCGACGGCGACTTTTACCGTGGCCGGCAGGCCGAGCTGCGTCGCCATGGCCTGATCGATGTCGAACAGCGCGTCCGGGGCGGCGATCGGCGGCAGGCAGTCGGCCAGGTCGCGGTCGGCATCGGTCGCGCGCAGCAGGTCCTGGGACCACGTGCGCGTGCGCACGTCGAGCCAGCCGGTGCCGGAGGCATCGCCCCACTCGCAGAAGCGTTGGCCGGTCAGCACGAAGTTCAGGTAATCGTGCGGCAGCAGGATGGTCGACAGCCGGGCGTAGGCCTCGGGGCGGTGTGTCTTCGTCCACGGCAGCTTGGAGGCGGTGTAGCCGGCCAGGATCGGGTTGCCGGCCAGGGCGATGGTGCGTTCGGCACCGCCCAGGCGGTCCATGATCTGCCCGCACTCGGCCGTCGTACTGGTGTCGCACCACAGCTTGGCCGGGGCCAGCACCTGGCCGTGCGCATCCACCGGCACGAAGCCGTGCTGCTGGCCGGACACGGCGAGCGCCACGATGCGCGCACGCAACGCAGGATCGAGGCGGGAGAAGCACGCCTGCATCGCCGCCACCCAGTCGGCCGGTTGCTGCTCGCGGCGGCCGTCCTCGCCGCTGGTCAGCTCCAGCGGCATGCTGGCCGTCGCCACGAGCGCGCGCGTGGCCGGGTCGTAGACCACCACCTTCAGGCTCTGCGTGCCTGCGTCGATACCGGCGACCAACTCCATCGAACCTGCCTCCGACCCACAAAAAGTTAGCGCTACCATTTTGGCCGTTTAAAAAAGGGAACCGACCTGCCGCTCCCTTTTTCTCCCGCACGGCGGGGTGACCGCGCCGTGTTGCCGCACTGTAACCACGAGCGGCGGAAAAAGCCTGCTGCGCCGCAAAAACCGCCTGCCGGCGCCGCGCCACCGGCCGTGGCCCACAGCCATCCGCCGCGTGTGTCAGTGCACGACGTCGATGAAACTGTTAATCGACAGCCGTCCCTGCAGCGGATCTGCCGGAAGCGCCCGGTCGTTGCCGATCCTTCCCGAGTGCAGCGAATTGCGCCGGTAGACCACCAGCCGGTTGAACACCCCTTCGACGTCGGCGACGCGCTCGAACAGCGGGCTATCGCCGTCGATGTAGCCACCACGCTGCGCGGCGTCCTCGCGGCTCTCCTGCGACAGGCACGCGAAATAGGCCGTGTGCCGGCTCTCGTCGATGTACTCGAAGCCGCTGCGCCGGTGCCGGTAGAAATCCGTACCACCCCACGGCGTCCGGAACAGGTAATGCACGGTGGCCAACCCCTCTCCGCTCACCGAATCGATGTGCGGCACGCGCTGCAGGAAATGCAGGCTCTCGGGCGCCTGCGTCACCAGCGAGAAATGGCACATGGGGAACACGAAGCGGCCCGGCGACATGCCGAACGCCTCGCGCAGCAGGGGGTTCAATGCGGTCTCGAGAAACCGCTGGTACGACGGCGGCGCCGGCGCACGCAGCCCGGGGAACATGGTCGGCATCTTCTCGAACGACCGGCTGGCGGCCTTGCGCAGCAGGCGGTCGGGATCGGCCACCAGATGGTCGACGACCAGCAGCGGCGCACGCTCGCGCCCGATGACGCGATGCTGGACCCGCAGCTCCGGGTGCGGCGTCAGGATCATGCGCCTGTCGTCGGTCGCTACGCCGGCACCGGGCGCGAAGGCCACACGCTCGGTGCGGCCTTGCAGTACTGCTCGATGAACGCCTGCTGCGATGGCATCTGCGCGACCGCGCGCTCGATGGGCTGGCGGATCGAAGCCAGCAACGTGCGCAGGTCATCATCGGACAGCCCGCGTGCGAGCGGATGCGGCGGACCGGGCTGGATGCCCTGCCCCAGCAGCACGTGGGTCCACGAGTCCACGCGGAACAGTTCGTCCGGGTCCTGCCACGCGTGCGCCCGTTCGCGCCAGGCGCGCAGGCGGATCTCCAGCGAATCCGGCAGCGCCATCTCGCGACAGGCCTTCCACATCGGCTCGTCGCGCTGGGTTGCGTGGTAATGCAGGATGATGAAATCGCGCACGTGCTCCATCTCTGCGCGGCTGACCTCGTTGAACAGGTCCGCCAGCGACGAGGCGATACCGTCGAACGGGAACAGTTGCACCAGCCTCACGACGGCGCTGATCGTCAGGTGGATGCTGGTCGACTCCAACGGCTCGATGAAACCGCTGGCCAGGCCCAGCGCGACCACGTTGCGGTTCCATGCCTTCAACCGTCGCCCGGTACGGAACGGCACCAGCCACGGCTCGCGCAACGCGGGCGCGCCGACATCGCGCAGCAGCTTGGCGCGCGCCTCGTCGTCGGACATGTGGCGGCTGGAGAACACCAGCCCGCAGCCAACGCGGTGCTGCAGCGGGATATGCCAGCGCCAGCCGGCCTCGTGCGCGATGGCGCGGGTGTACGGCACCGGCGGTCCCACCGATTCTGTCTGCACGGCAACGGCGCGGTCGCTCGGGAGCCACTCGTTCCAGTCTTCATAGCCGGTATGCAGGGTCTGTTCGATCAGCAACCCGCGGAACCCGGTGCAATCGATGAACAGGTCGCCTTCGATGACCTGGCCGTCCTCCAATTCAAGCGCCTGCACGTTGCCGTCCGCATGCTGCCTGACCTCGCGGATCTTGCCTTCCACACGCCGCAGGCCATGGCCCTCGGCGATGCGGCGCAGGAACTTCGCATACAACCCGGCATCGAAGTGGTACGCGTAATTGACCTGCGGCTGGGTCTGCAGCGAGAACTGGTCGTCGCGCGAGGCCAGCGTTTCCAGACAGAAGTCGCCCAACTCCGACGGCAGGCCGCGGCGCAGGCTGTCCAGCCAGAAATGGTGGAATGCGGCCGCCCACGTGCCCTGCCCGGTGATGCCGAACGGATGGATGTAGCGCTCACCGGGACGGCGCCAGTTTTCGAACGAGATCGACAGTTTGAAGGTGCCCGCGACGGCGCGCAGGAACTCCTGCTCGTCGATCTTCAGGAAACGGTGGAACGTACGGATCGGCGGCACGGTGGATTCGCCCACGCCGACGGTGCCGATCTGCTCGGACTCGACCAGGGTGATCTCGAGCCGGTCGCGGAACTGGTGCGACAGCGCACACCCGGCCAACCAACCGGCGGTACCGCCGCCGGCGATCACGACCCTGCGGATGCGTCCTTCCGATGTGATTGGAGAGTCCAATGCGGTTGCCCCCGTCAGCGGTTGAGTCGGTTCAGCAGCATGGCGCGGATGCGTCGCGCCTGGGTTTCGTCGATCGGCGCGAGCAGGTCGCGCGCCTGTTCCGGCAGATGCGCCCCGGCCTGCCCGGCGTCGCCGAACACGTAGTACTCGAACAGCTTCGCCCACGCCTGCTTCTCGCGCGCAGGCAGGTCTCGCAGCGTCCACATCGCATGGTGCAGCGCCGGCAACGGCGAGGAGAGAAACGCGGGCGAGCTGCGCCACCAGTAGTTCAGCAGCACATTGAACGGCGCCAGGCTGCGCACATGGTGCCACCACATGCTGGGAATGAAGATCGCATCGCCCGGCTCCAGAAGCGCGGTGCGCGCGGTCGCAAGCGCATCGCGGAAGCGCGGGTGGCGATCAAAGTCGGGCGCGTCGAAATCGACCACGCTGACCACCTGCCCGCCAGGCGTGGGATCGAACGGGCCGGGGTAGAGATTGTTGATCTGCTCCGGCGGAAAGAGTGTGAAGCGGCGCCTGCCCACCAGGCAGCAGGCGAGATTGTCGGGCGCGTCGAAGTGGCAGGACGCGACCACCCGGTTGCCGATCCAGATACTGGCCGGCGCATCGATCCCGTACGCAGCCAGGGGCAGGCCGTTGGCCTGTGCGAAGCCCGGCAGCGCACGCTCGACCAGCAGCGAGGCCACGTAGTAAGTCGGCGGCCGGGGATCTTCGAGATGGTCCGCGATCCCGTCCAGCACCTCGGCAAGCGGCGCGCGCCGCACCTCGAAATTGAGGCGGGCGAAATCTTCGCTGTAGAACGGACGGCTCCCGATCTCGGCACCGCCGAAGGAGTACTGCACCGGCATGCCGGCGTCGAAACCGCGGAGATAGGTCATCGCGTCGTGCACGGAGTGCGCGCCCGCCTGCACGAGACCCGCCTCGCGCGCGATTCCCTTCAACACCACCGGCTCGCCTTCCGCCAGCAGCACGTCCAGCGGCAGCGCATCCGCGTGGATACCTTCCAGGGTGCGTATCGGCGTGCCTTCCGCCACGGGGTCAGTCCTTGCCGGGCGTGGCGACGGCATCCTGCAGGCGCAGACGACGCTGCTTCTCGGCCATCAGGCGGCGCACGTTGTGCAGCGATGCCAGCATCAGGTACACGCCCTCCAGATACCCGGCGCGATGCAGCGCCGACAGCGTCGCATCATCCAGCGCAGCCAGGCGTTCGCGGTCGATGCCGTGCAGGCCGTTGACCGCGACGCGGTGCCGCTCGTCCACCTGCACATCCAGTTGCACGGTTTGTATCAATCCGGCCGCGTCGAGCGCCGCGAACATCGCCGCACCGTAGGCGATGCCGTCATGGACGCCGCGCAGGACGCCCGCGATATGGTCGAGATAGGGCGTCGTGCCGCCCTGGGGCAGGAAGACCGGCTCCCCGCTCCCATTGGCCGCACGCGGGTGCTCGAGGTCGACGTGCATCACTGGTTCCTGCCGGAGCTCGCCGTCGATGCGCTGCTCCTGGAATCCGATCAGGAACGGACCCTTCGCCACCGCGCCAGGCAGATAGGTGGCACTCCAGCCGCCGTCCTGCAAAAAAAGATTCTCGCGCTGTTCGAACCCCAGCAGCGCCACGGACTGCCACTCGCCGGTGGCGGTGTCCTTGCGCAGGAAGATCGGATATTCGCGCTGCAGTTCGGCGAACTCGCTGGGAAACGCCGGCACCATGCCCACGTCGTCGCCGAATTCGGGGCCGAAGCCGGTCGCCACGCGCAGGTCGCGGTGGGCGACGTTGTTGAGGAGCTCGTACCGGGCCATCGTCGTCTGCATTCCCATCCCAAGGTGCGCCGTCATGTTACCGCCCGCGCCGCTGCACGGAACCCTCTTGTGACCGGAAAAAAGGACCGCTGCTCGCGCAGCGGTCCCCTCGGCGGCGTACGGAGAGGTAGTCCGCCGCCAAACTCAGAACTTGTAGCGGACGCCCAGCATGTAGCGCGGGCTCTGGTCGGCCAGCTTGACGATCATCTGATCGGTACGTGCATGCCACCGCACGTCCTCGCCCGTCAGGTTGATCGCCTCCAGGCCGAACGACCAGTGGTCGTTGAGCGTGTAGTTCACGCTCAGATCCCACTGCTCGTACTCCTCCACGTAGTACGGATTGCGGCTGGCGCCCTGGTTGGCGAGGATCAGGTATTCGTCGCGCCAGTTCCACGCCAACCGGACCGACCAGCCATACTTCTCGTACATCAGCATGGCATTGGCGGTATCGCTCAGGCCGGTCAGTGCGAACTGGTCGATGCCCGGATCGCCACCATTGTTGTAGCCGACATCGCCACGCACGACGGTGTAGTTGGCCAGGACACCGAAGCCGCTGTCGCCGAAGAAGTACTGCCCGCCGATCTCCCAGCCGTGCAGCTTGGACTGGTTCTGGTTGATCGGACGGTTGACGTTGAACAGGTACAGCGGATCGTCGGCCTCGCCATACAGGTCGTAGGCGGCCTCCGTCGCCAGAACCTGCGCATCGGTGCCGTTGTATGCCGCCAGTCCGGCCGGGTTGTTGCGCAGCAGCGCCAGCGCCGTGAACAGCGAGGTGTCGTTGGCCGAGCACGCTGCCGCATTGGCCGCGCCGACCTGGGTGACGCAGGCGGCACTGGTGAGGAATGCCAGCGCGGTCTGCGCATCCGGACCGGACGTGGGGTCCCTCAGCCCGTACAGGCTCTCCTGTCCGACCGTGTTGCCGATGAAGTTGTCGACCGACTTGTTCCAGTAGGTCAACGACACGTAGCTCGCGTCGGCGAAGTACCACTCGAGCGCCAGGTCGAGATTGTCGGACTCAAGCGGCTTCAGGCTGGGATTCTGCGCATTGCCGCTCGCGCGTACCGATGGGTCGATCAGGACCGAACCGAACGGCTGCTGCGCACCAGGGCCTGCATACAGGTTGCCGTACGGCGCCCGAGCGATGCTCTTGCCGAACGAAGCGCGGCCCTTCAGTTCATCAGTGATGTCGATATTGAAGTCAAGGTTGGGCAGGATATAGCTGTAGCTGGCCCGTTCGCTGAAAGGTTGCTGCTCGTCGGACAGCACCACCCGGAAATCGTTGTTGGCCTGCCATTCGATGGCCTCCGGAATGGCGATTACCGAGGTCGACACGACGTCGGTCGTCTCGTAACGGACGCCGAGGCGGGTGTTCGTGCGCATGCCGCCCAGTTCGCCGTCCAGCTCGATCTGGAAGTAGGCCGACTGCGTCTTCTCTTCAACGCGGTTGTCGGCGGCGCGCTGCGGACTCACGCCAATGCCTGCGCCATAGTTGTCGGCGGCCCACTGCGCCAGCTCGGCGGCATTGCCCCGCCATGCGCCATTGCTGCTCGCGACGCTGTAGTCGTTGAACAGCCCCGCGATATCGTACGGCCTGATCAGGTCCATAAGCCCGTCGGCGACATCGCCGTTGACGTTGCCCACGCCCCAGTCGCCCAAGGTCGAGTAGTTTTCCGCGGCCTGCAGGCGGTGCGTCGAGGACTTGGAACTGTCGACACCGAACTGGAAGCGGCCGCTATCGAAGCTCCATTCGCCATCGATGCGTGCCTGCTTGATCTCGCTGACCTGGGTCTGCGCATTGATGCGCAGCACCTGCGAGCCGATCTCGCCTTCGACGAATCCGGGATTGACCACGCCGTTGGTGCCGGCGATCGCATCCGCCGTGCTCGGGTACCACGTCTGCGTACCGACCGGCAGACCGTTGTTGAACCGCAGCTCCTGCACCCACGAACCGCCGCAGTGCGGACCGGTGGTGCAGTTGTTGGTGCCTGCGATGCTCATGAAGATCGAGCCGCCGCCCGTCAGCGGATCGTTCGGCCGGCTTTCGTTCTTCGAGTTGTGCGCATCGAAGCTCAGGCGGAAGCGGTCGTTGACGTCCCACACCGCATTCAGGCCCAGCGAACCCAGCTTGTACTTCTGCATGCTGCGCTGCTGTTCGAGGCCGAAATCCTTGGTGCCGGCGATCTCGCGGATGTAGATCGGCGTTGCGACGGCGCCGCTGGTGTCGAACTCGACGTTGGTGTAGTTGCTGTTCTGCAGCCACATCGCCTGTTCGCCACGGTTCTCCGTGATCTCGTTGGTCGAATAGGTGTAGTCCAGCGTCAGGGTCAGGCTGTCGGTCGGCGCGAACTGCACCACCGCCTGGCCGTTGACGCGGTCGCGCTCGAACTCGGAGAACGCGTAGCGCAGGTCGTTGGGACGCGCGTACAGGTCGCCGACGCCTGGCGCGTTCACCACGGCCGGATTGCCGGGCATGGTGCCGGTCCAAGGCTGGACGTTCCAGTAGTTTTCCGTGGCCTGCACCGAGCCACCCTTGCGTTTCTGCTGGCTGGCGCTGAGGCTGACGCCGAACGTCTTGTCGGGATTGGTGTAGCTGAAGATGCCGGAGAGTTCCGGCGTGAGGTCGTTCTCGAACGGCTGGCTGCGGTCGGAAACCACCTTGGCGCCCGCGTTCGCGACGAAACCGTCGTAGTTGAATGGGCGAGCGGTCAGGATGTT
Source organism: Pseudoxanthomonas sp. LjRoot206 (assembly GCF_056175725.1). NCBI lineage: Bacteria > Pseudomonadati > Pseudomonadota > Gammaproteobacteria > Lysobacterales > Lysobacteraceae > Pseudoxanthomonas > Pseudoxanthomonas sp. LjRoot206. The sequence goes on along the minus strand of NZ_JBGFFI010000001.1, from coordinate 940,395 downwards.
GATGGTCGCACCGATACCGCCACTGGGCACCTGCGCCTGGCCGGTCTTGTAGACCTCGATGCCGTTGATCGCCTCGGCGGCGAGCTGGGCGAAATTGAAGGCGCGGGTGCCGCCATCGATGCCGCCGATCGCGACCTGGCCGGAGGCGCCGAACGCATCCGCGCCCGGCATCTGCCGTCCGTTGAGCGTGACCATGTTGAACTGCGGACCGAAGCCGCGCGCGGTGACCTGCGCGCCCTCGCCGTCGCGCCGCTCGATCGAGATGCCGGTGATGCGCTGCAGGGATTCGGCGAGGTTGGTATCGGGGAACTTGCCGATGTCCTCGGCGCTGATCGCATCGACGACACCCGCCGAATCGCGCTTGATGTCCATCGCCTGGCTGAGGCTGTTGCGGATACCCGTCACCACGACCGTGTCCAGATCGGTCGCCTGCGAGGAGGCCTGCTCCTGCTGCGTCGCAGGTGCCGACGCCGGTGCGTCCTGGCCGAAGGCGGGATTGATGACCAGCACGCCCCCGACGAAGGTGAACATGGCCCGGGATCTGAATTTCGCCAACTTCCTGCTCATTGACGTGTCCTCGGGTGTGGGATGGTACGGAAACTGCACACGGTCATGGATTTCCCCTTCGCTGCATTCGTTAGTGATGTACCGCCCCTCCCGGGGGCGCCCACGGGCAGTGCCCGTCTTCCAGGCCGGATCGGTAAGTCGCCCCCGAAGGCTCTCGTTACCCATTCCGGATTCAAGCGTGGCAAGACGACGATCGCGCGATGGAAAACGGCTGCCACCCCTGACTGGCCGACATCGAGTGGTAGCGCTACCATTGCGTTGGGGCGCAGACTAAACATGCGTGTTCTCGCTTGTCACCATGCAGCGCAACAAAGCGCCCTTGAATCGCCACGGCGGCGCTGTAAACAGGTGCAGGCGGGGACTGAACCCGTTCCACGCTGCTTCAATGCGCAAGTAATCGCGATTTCGCCCGCCATTCGGAAGCATCGGCATGAAGAACGACAAGGCAATACGCAGGAAGGGAGGGGCCGTCACCATCGATGGAGTAGCGCACCACGCCGGCGTCTCGCCGATGACCGTATCCCGCGTCGTCAATGGCCATGCCGGCGTGCGCGAGGCCAACCGCGATCGCGTCATGCGCAGCGTGCGCGAACTCGGCTACCGGCCCAACATGGCCGCCAGCGCGTTGGCGGCGGCGCAACACACCTGCATCGCGCTCATCTACACCAACCCAAGCTCCAGCTACCTGCGCGAGCTGCTTGTGGGCGCGCTACGCGGATCGGCCCGCGCGGCGGCGCAGCTGGTGATCGCGACCTGGGATGGCCTGGATGCCGCCGAATGCCTGGCCGCTGCCAGGCAGCTGTCGAACAGCGTGGCGGGCGTGGTTCTCCCTCCTCCGCTGTGCGAGTCCAAGGCCATCGTGTCCGCGTTCTCCCAGGCCGGCGTGCCTGTCGTGTCGATCGCCTCAGGCCACTTCAGCGACACCATCTCCTGCGTGCGTATCGACGACTATTGCGCCAGTCGGGAGGTGGTCTCGCACCTGATCGAACACGGCCACACGCGGATCGGCTACATCAAGGGCGATCCCAACCAGACGGCGAGCGCGCACCGTTGGCAGGGCTATCGGGATGCACTGGCCGATGCCGGCATCGCGTACGACGACAAGCTGGTCCAGCCCGGGCACTTCACTTACCGTTCCGGCCTGGATGCGGCGGAACGCCTTCTCGCGTTGCGTCGTCCTCCCAGCGCCATCTTCGCCAGTAACGACGACATGGCATCCGCCGTGGTGTCGGTGGCCCATCGCCGAGGCCTGGACGTACCCCGCGACCTCTCCGTCGTCGGCTTCGACGATACCTCCGCAGCGACGATGGTGTGGCCTGAGCTGACCACCATCCACCAGCCCGTCGCCACCATGGCGGACACGGCAATCGATATCCTTCTCCGCGAGATCAGGCGCGGCTCAGCCATCCGTACCGTCGTCAATCACGTATTGCCCCACCAATTGGTACGGCGCTCCTCTGTCGCGAGTGGCCCGGGGTGAGACCCCGGATCGACGCTGGCACCGGCGAACAGAGTTGCTACGTCGGGCTCACTTGGAGTGCTGCTGCCCTGTGAACATGCGTCCAGGCAATGCAAGGTCAAGGCGAACTGTATTGTTGCCTCCAGGCTTGCACGTTCCATCAGGTAGGCGATCACCAGCAACTCGCTCGTCGTGGAATTTCTGACGATGTTCAGCGCAAATGCGACCAGTGACTACTTTCCCGGCCTTCTCGCGATGACGTCTGCCCCATGTCGCTCGCTGACCTTTACCAAAGGGCGCTTGGCGGGAATGACCGACGGTTGTTCTTTGGGAGGCAACCCGCCCGATGGGGACGCGCACTGCATCTCGTCCACGGTGCGGCGGGCTCAATCCTCAGCATCTCGCTTGGTTCGGAAGGTCTCGACCGCGATGGGCCAGCCCACCTTATGGATGACAGCCTTCCAGGTGCCAGAAGGCGTCTTTGCAAGGGAAGGTATCTTGTTCGTCGTCGGGACAGTATCGAAAACGTACCTCTCTGGCTTTCGCAAACCTTGCTACTCTCGCCAAAGTGATTGAAGCAATTGGTGGTCCACCAGCAACCGGATATAGCCCCTATGCGATTGATTGTTTAGGAATTATCGCACTGAAGATCGAATTTCGATTCACTTCCTGACTCACTTCCCCACCGGCTCGTTTTGGATATTTTGGGACATTCTCTTATGGCGAGCCTTACCCGTCCGCTCCCGACCAGAAGCGGACGTCACTCTTGCCACTACTGGCCGTACCAAGTTGTAGGATTTGGCCAGAGGTGGTCAGGAGTTTCAGCGCTTCGTCCATTCCTGTAGAGGAAATCTAGCATCGTGCAGCATTGCGCTAGATCATCTGCGACTGGCCACGTTGAAGAGCGGTCGAACAAGTGCACTACGCCCAAATAGAAACAATTACTTACTGAAACTCGACATTTCCACGGTGGACACCAAAGAAGGCAGCAGAATCACACTGTCAGGTGGATGAGACTTCACCTCAGGACGCGAGCAATTCAACGGCGTGGTGTCTTGGGCTGCCGGGTTGTGTGCGACGCGAGGCTGATACTGCACCCGAGGTTTCCCGGCTCCGCGAGCTGTATAACGGCGGCAGTCATGGCGACAAGAAGCATCCATTTCATCGCGCGCTCCTATGCTTACGGAGTCGAGGATAGCCCCAAACCCGTCATCGTTTGCAGTCGTCCCGCTTCACCCGCCCTGTACGCAACTGCCCGCAGTCTGCCGCCATGACGGCGACCCCAGGCGACCTCATCGTGCTGCGCCCCGAGGGTATGTACTGCCCGGCGGGAGACTTTTATATCGATCCCTGGCGTCCGGTCGATACGGCGGTGATCACGCACGGACATGGCGATCACGCGCGTACCGGCACGGCGCGTTACCACACCGCCAGTGCGTGCATGCCCGTGTTGCGCTGGCGCTTGGGCGAACAGGAGTTCCACTCGCACGCCTACGGTGAATCCTTCCAACTGGGCAGGGCGCGGGTATCGCTGCATTCCGCAGGGCACGTGCTGGGCTCCGCACAGGTACGGATCGAAGTGGATGGCGAGGTATGGGTGGCGTCCGGCGACTACAAGCGCCAGGCCGATCCCACCTGCCCGCCTTTCGAGGTCGTGCCCTGCGATGTCTTCATCACCGAAGCCACCTTCGCCCTGCCCGTCTATCGCTGGCCCGACACCCATGACGAGGTCGGTCGCATCGTCGAATGGCGACGCGCCTGCGCGGCACGCGGACGCGCCGCCGTGTTGTATGCGTACGCATTGGGAAAAGCGCAGCGGATACTCGCCGAGCTGGCGCGCTTCGATGAACCGCCAGTCTTCCTGCATGGCGCGGTCGACGCCGGCGTGCAGGTGTATCGCCAGGCCGGCATCGAGTTGATCGCGACCGAGCCGGTGGGTGAGCAACCCAAGGGCAAGGACTACGCGGGCCGGCTGGTGATCGCGCCGCCATCGGCGGCCGGGTCTACATGGACGCGTCGCTTCCGTGATGCCGAGCATGGCTTCGCGTCCGGCTGGATGCGCCTGCGCGGCAACCGCCGGCGGCGCAACTACGATCGCGGCTTCGTGGTGTCCGACCACGCCGACTGGCCCGCGTTGCTGGACACCATCGAGCAGACAGGCGCGAAGCGCATCATCGCCACCCACGGCAGCACGGATGCGCTGATCCGCTTCCTGCGCGAGCGCGGATGCGACGCGCAGGCGTTCTCCACCGACTTTGGTGCCGAGGAATGAAGGCTTTCGCCGCCCTCTATCAGGCGTTGGAGCACAGCAGCGGCACGCTCGACAAGCGCGCCGCCATCGCCGATTACGTCCGCCAGGCGCCTCGCGCCGACGCGGCATGGGGACTATGGCTGCTGGCGGGCAACAAGCTGCGCCGGATCGCGGGCAGCGGCGAACTGCGCGCCTGGTGCGGCGAGGTCACCGGATTGCCTGACTGGCTGGTCGATGACAGCTACTCGCACGTCGGCGATCTCGCGGAAACGCTGGCACTGTTGCTTCCGCCTGCCACATCGCTTCAAGCCGACGTGCCGTTGTCCGCATGGATCGAGCAGCGTCTGCTGCCAGTCACCGGTGCGGATGCGGAGACACGGCGTCGTACCGTGATCGATGCCTGGATGCAGTTGCCCGATGGCGAGCGCCTGGTCTTCAACAAGCTGCTGACCGGCGCGCTGCGCGTCGGGGTGTCGTCGCGACTGGTGCAGCAGGCGCTCGCCGATCTTTCCGAGGTCCCCATCGCCCTGCTCGCCCAACGCATGCTCGGCGACTGGCCACCGACGCCGGCGTTCCTGGCGTCGCTGCTGTCCACCGACGTGCAGGACAGCGACCGCGAACAGCCCTATCCCTTCTTTCTCGCTTCGCCACTGGACGGCGAGCCGGCGCAGTTGGGCGACATCGAGGAGTGGCAGCTGGAATGGAAGTGGGATGGCATACGTCTGCAGATCCTCCGCCGTCGTGGCGAGGTCGCATTGTGGTCGCGCGGCGAGGAGCGGCTGGACGGCCGGTTTCCTGAAATCGAAGCCGCTGCCGCGGCGCTGCCGCAGGATGCGGTGATCGATGGGGAACTGATGGCGTGGGGCGACGGCGAAGCGCCGCTCCCCTTCTCGGCACTGCAGACCCGGATCCAGCGCAGGCGCCCCGGTAGCAAGCACCTGGCCGCCGCCCCGGCGCGCGTGCTGGCCTACGACCTGCTGGAGCTGAACGGTGAGGACCTGCGCGAATCGACGCTTGAGGTGCGTCGGCAACGCCTTGGTGACCTGCTCGATGCGACCGGCGATCCCCGCCTGGTGCTGTCGCCCGGCGTGCATGCCGCCAGCTGGGACGAAGCGGCCGCGTTGCGCACCACGGCGCGCGAGCGCGGCGTGGAAGGCCTGATGCTGAAACGCCGTTCATCGCCCTACCGCAGCGGCCGGCGACGCGGCGACTGGTGGAAGTGGAAGATCGATCCGCTCACCATCGATGCGGTGCTGCTGTATGCGCAGGCCGGCCACGGCCGGCGCAGCACGCTGTACACCGACTACACGTTCGGCGTATGGAACGATGCCGGCGAACTCGTGCCCGTCGCGAAGGCCTATTCCGGCCTCGACGACAAGGAGATTCTCGCACTCGACCAATGGATCCGCACGCACACGCGCGAGCGTTTCGGCCCGGTGCGTTCCGTGGTCGCCGAACAGGTGTTCGAACTGGGCTTCGAAGGCGTCAACCTCAGCAGCCGGCACAAGTCCGGCATCGCGGTCCGCTTCCCGCGCATCCTGCGCTGGCGCCACGACAAGCCGGCCAGGGATGCCGACCGCCTGTCCACCCTGCAGGCGCTGGCGCGATGACGCCGCTATCCCGGCTGCAGCAGTGGTTTTCGGCCCGGGGATGGAAGCCCCTGCCCTTCCAGCGCCAGGCGTGGCGGCACTACCTCGCAGGCGGATCGGGATTGATCCATACGCCGACCGGCAGTGGCAAGACGCTGGCGGCCTTCGGCGGACCGCTGCTGGAGGCGCTGGCGGAATCGCCGGCTGCGGCGCGGGCGAAGCCGCGCGCTTCACGGCCTCTGCGTGTGCTGTGGATCACGCCGCTGCGCGCCCTCGCGGCCGACACGACGCGCGCCCTGGCCGAGACGGCGCAGGCACTGGGACTATCGTGGACGGTCGCGCAGCGGACGGGCGATGCGAGCGCACGCGACAAGCGCCTCGCGCGCGGCGGCAAGCTCGACGTGCTGGTCACCACGCCCGAGTCGTTGTCGCTGCTGTTGAGTTATCCGGAGACGGCGCCGATGTTCGCCGACCTGCGCTGCGTGGTGGTCGACGAGTGGCACGAACTGATGTGCAGCAAGCGCGGCGTGCAGACGCAGCTGGCCCTCGCACGTCTGCGCCGATGGTCGCCATCGCTGCGCACTTGGGGGCTGTCGGCGACGCTGGGCAACCTGCAGGACGCGTGCCGTGCGTTGCTGCCACCGGGCCTTGAGCCGCATGTGCTGTCGGCGGCACAGCCGCGCCCGATGACGCTGGAAACCCTGCTTCCTGCGGACATGGTGCGATTCCCGTGGAGTGGTCATCTCGGCCTGAGCCAACTGGCCGGCGTGCTGGCGCGTCTGTTGGCGGTCCGCACCAGCCTGCTGTTCACCAACACGCGGGCGCAGGCGGAACTGTGGCACCAGGCCCTGGCCGCGGTGTGGCCGGAGGATCCATCCACGCTTGCGCTGCACCATGGTTCGCTCGATCCCGCCTTGCGGCAGCACGCGGAAGCAGGCCTGCGCGACGCGAGCCTGCGCTGCGTCGTCGCCACCTCCAGCCTCGACCTGGGCGTCGACTTTCCCTCGGTCGACCAGGTGATCCAGATCGGCAGTCCGAAAGGTGTCGCGCGCCTGCTGCAGCGCGCCGGGCGGGCGCGGCACCGTCCCGGCGAGACCGGTCACGTGCTCTGCGTTCCGACGCACGCGCTCGAACTGTCCGAGTACGCGGCGACGCGTACGGCCATCGCGGAGGGCGTCGTGGAAAGCCGCCAGGCGCCGCGCCTGCCGCTGGACGTACTCGCGCAGCACTGCGTCACCCTCGCACTGGCAGGCGGCTTCATGGCGGACGAGCTGCTGGCCGAGGTCCGCAGCACCGATGCGTTCGCCACGCTCGATGCGCCGACCTGGCAGCGCGTGCTCGATTTCATCGTGCGCGGTGGCGATGCGCTGGAGCACTATCCCGAGTACCGTCGCGTCGTGCGCGATGCCGACGGCGCGTATCGCGTGCACGACCGCACTGTGGCCCTGCGCCAGCGGTTGTCCATCGGGACCATCGCCAGCGACGGCAACATCGCGGTGAAGTTCCTCCGTGGCGGCGGCCTCGGTGCGGTGGAAGAAGCCTTCCTCAGCCGCTTGCGGCCGGGCGACCGCTTCCGGTTCGCCGGGCGCCTGCTGGAACTGGTGCGCCTGCAGGACATGACCGCCTACGTCCGCCTGGTCAAACACGGGGAAGGCGTCGTGCCGCGCTGGATGGGAGGACGCATGCCGCTGTCGTCGCGCCTGGCCGCACAGGTGCAGGCCACGCTCGCGCAGGATCGCACTTCCCCCGAGATGCGGGCATTGAAGCCGCTGCTCGCGGTGCAGGAGCGCCTCAGTCGCATGCCCTCGCCCGACGTGCTGCTGATGGAACTGGTGCGGCGGCGCGATGGCCAGCATCTGTTCGTCTTCCCGTTCGCTGGCCGCCGTGCGCACGAGGGACTCGCCGCGCTGCTGGCGTGGCGCCTGGCTCGGCACACGCCCAACACCTTCTCGCTGTCGGCCAACGACATGGGCTTCATGCTGTCCCCGCAGCGCCCGTTGACCGTGGACGCCGCGCTGATGCACGGGCTACTGGCGCCCGATGGTGTTGCCGAAGATCTCGCCCATGGTGCGAACCTCGCGGAACTGGCGCGCCGGCAGTTCCGCGGCATCGCACGCGTGGCCGGCCTGCTGCCGCCCTCCTTACCGGGCCGCGCGCCCCGCAGCCTGCGCCAGTTGCAGGCATCGAGCGGCCTGCTGTTCGACGTACTGTCGCAGCACGATCCCGATCATCTCCTGTTGTCGCTGGCCCGTCGGGAAGCGCTGGAAGAGGACCTGCGGCTGGCCGACATGGAGGCGTTGCTGCGCCGGCTGCAGGCACACGAGATGGTGCTCGAACGGCCGGAGAGCCTCACGCCCCTCGCCTTCCCGCTGTGGGCCGACGGCATGCGCTCGCAGCTGAGCACGGAGGACTGGCAGGTGCGTGTGCGCCGTGCCGCCGAGCAACTGGAGCGCCGGCATGGCCGATAGTCTGATGGTCGACCTGGCGGGGGAGCCGATGCGGCTCATGGCCGATCGCGCGATGTTCTGGCCGTCGGAAGCGGTGCTTTTCATCGCGGACCTGCATCTAGGCAAGGGCGAGGCGCTGCGGCGTGGCGGCATCGCCGTTCCGAGTGGCGGCACGGAGCACGACCTGCAGCGCCTGCAGGCGCTGCTGGACGACAGCGGTGCGCGCGAGCTCTGCGTCCTTGGCGATTTCCTGCATGGCGCGGTCGAAGGCGGCGCCTGGCAGCAGGCGTGGATGGCCTGGCGCACGCACAACGAAGGCCTGCCCATCTCGGTGATCGCCGGCAATCATGACCGGCAACTTCGTCGCCGCGCAGCCGACTGGCGCCTCGACCTGCGGCAGGAAGGCCACGCGCGGGGACCTTTCCATCTGAGCCACCTGCCGCATCCGGCCAGTACGCACGTGATCGCCGGACACCTCCATCCCCGCGTGCGGTTTCCCGGCCTGCTGGGGCGCTGGCCGGCGTTCCTGCTGCGTCCCGGCGTGACCGTGCTGCCGGCGTTCTCGCTGTTCACCGGTGGAACCGACGCCACGCCCGAAACCGATCAACGCTGCATCGCCTGCCTGGCCGGGTTGCTCGCCGAATTGCCTGCACGCCGCCCCGGCAACGCGCCGTCACGGCGGCGCGGCTGATCCCGCTCTTACGGCGGCAGTGCCTTGCAGTACCGGTCGATGAAGTCCTGGTGCGGTGGCATCGCCTCGACACTGTTCACGATGGCACGGTGCACGCGCGCCACATGGTCGGCCAGGGCCTGCTCCGGCATGTCGTCCACGATCGGATGGTAGCCGGTGGGCACGATGCCCTGGCCGATCATGACCTGCACCCAGCTCGGCAGCGCGAAGAACTCGTCGCCGGTGCGGAAATACCGGCCACCCGCGCGGAACATGTCGATCTTGCGTTGCAGCGTCTCGGGAATCGGCATCGTGCGGCAGTAGTCCCAGAACGCGCTGTCGCTGCGTCGCGTGGCGCAGTAGTGCAGGATCAGGAAATCGCGTGTGCTTTCGTATTCGAAGGTGGACTCGTCATTGAACTGCCGCGCAAGCAACGGGTCGAAGCCGCGATCCGGGAACAGGCTCAACAGGCGCTGGATGCCTGATTGCACGAGGTAGATGCTGGTCGATTCCAGCGGCTCCATGAATCCGCTGGCCAGGCCGAGTGCGACGACGTTCTTGTTCCACAGCTTCCTGCGCATGCCGGTGGTGAAGCGTAGCGGACGCGGATCGGCGAGCGCTTCGCCATCGAGATTCGCCAGCAAGGTCGCCGCAGCCTCGTCGTCGCTGATGTAGGTGCTGGAATAGACGTAGCCGTTGCCGACACGGCTCTGCAAGGGAATGCGCCACTGCCAGCCGGCCGCGAGCGCGGTGGACCGGGTATACGGGGTCGGCGGCCCCACGGTGGCGCATGGCACGGCCATGGCCCGATTGCAGGGCAACCAGTGCGTCCAGTCGATGTAGCCGGTCTGCAAGGTCTGCTCGATCAACAGGCCACGAAAGCCGGAGCAATCGATGAACAGGTCGCCGGTCACCCGCTCTCCGCTGTCGAGCACAACGGCGTTGACGAAACCGTCCTCGCCTCGCTGCTCCACGCGGGTGATCTTGCCCTCGATGCGCTGTACGCCCCTGCGCTCCGACAGGTCGCGCAGGAAGCCTGCGTAGAGCGCCGCATCGAAGTGGTAGGCGTAGGCGATATCGGCCAGCGGCGACTCCGGCGGTGCGTTGACCGGGCTGGGCATGAACTTGCCCAGCGGTGCCGCGAAGGTCGGCAGCGAGTATTCGCCGATCGGTCGCGCGCGACCGGACAGGAACAGCTTGAGCCAGAACTGGTGGAACGGCAGCGGCCCGATGCCCTGGCCGATCTTGCCGAAGCCGTGGACGTAACTCTCGCCGATGGCGCCCCAGTCGTTGAACTGGATGCCGAGCTTGAAGGTCCCCTGCGTACGGGCGACGAATTCGAATTCGTCGATGCCCAGCACGCTGCTGTTGAACTGCTTCATGTACGGCACGCTGGCTTCGCCGACCCCGACGATGCCGATCTCCTCGGATTCGACCAGGCGGATCGACGCCTGCTTGCCGAGGTAGGTCGCCAGTGCCGCGGCCGCCATCCAGCCGGCGCTGCCACCGCCGACCACGACGACAGACTCGATCCGGTGATGGTGGGTCGTCATGGCGGATTCCGTACTCGTTATCGGACGTCGCGTGGGCTGGCGAACTAGGACAGCAGCGCGTTCACTTCGTCGACGCTCGGCATCGCCGCGAAGGCGCCCTTACGCGTGACCGCCAGCGCGCCCACGGCAGCGGCGAAGCGGAGCGAGGCGGCGACCTGCTGCGGACTGGCCGTGAAACGGGCGAAGCCGTCCCGGTCCGTGTCGTGCCGGGCGAGATGGAACAGCAGCCCGCCCACGAACGCGTCGCCCGCCGCAGTCGTGTCCAGCGGCGTGACCTGGAAGGTATCGACCGTGCCGGTCGCGGAGCGCGTATGCCAGGCGATCGGCCTGGCGCCGTCGGTCACGACCAGGATCTGGGCCCGTCGTTGCCAGAGGCGCTGCATGACCGCCGCTTCCCCGCCCAGTGGCCCGGCCAGGTACTCCAGCTCCTCGCGCGAGAGTTTCACCAGGTCGGCCTCGTCCAGCGCCTGCCACAGGCGCGGCGACGGATCTTCGCCCTGCGGCCACAGGGCCGGACGCAGGTTCAGGTCGATGCTGACGATGGCGCCCGCGGCGCGAGCGCGGCGCATGCCTTCGTAAGTGGCTTCGGCGATGTCCGCCTCGGTCAGGCTGTTGGAACAGACATGGAAAACGCCGGTTCCCTCGAAACATGCGGGCGCGAAATCGGCCGCGCGGAACAGCAGGTCGGCGGCCGGCGGCCGGTAGAAACTGAAACTGCGCTCGCCATGTTCGTCCAGCGCCACGAAGGCCAGCGCCGTCTTCGCTTCGGCCGTGCGCGCGATGCAGTCCGTGGCCACGCCGGCGTTCGCCAGGCTGTCGAACAGGAAGTCGCCGAACATGTCGTGGCCGAGCATGCCCGCGAAGTGGACATCGGCGCCGAGGCGGGCGGCCGCCACGGCGACATTCGCCGGCGCACCACCGGCAAACTGCAGGAAGTTCCGTGGCTCGTCCGGCGATGCGGGCGGCTGCGCCAGCATGTCGATCAGCGCCTCGCCGAAGCAGACGATCTTGTTCCTGGTGCTCATGCGCATGCACCGGGCAGCGCAGCGACGCTGCTGTGGAGGGGACCTGCGGCAAGGGAGAAGCGGGAAAACACTGTATTCATCGGGACATCAGGACTGGAAAGAGAAACGGAAATTGGAGTCCGCAGCACGCGGCGGCGCGGTATCGCTGCTCATTGCGGCCGTGCCCCACTGCTCTCGCGTACCGTCAGGCTGACGGGTGCGATGGTCTTGCCCGGTGCCGTGTCGGGCGCCTCCACCTGTCGCAGGACGAGTTGCGCGGCCTGCCGCCCGCGCTCGCGCGGGTTGGCGGCCAGGGTCGTGAGCGGCGGCGTGGTGACGGCGGCCTCGGGGATATCGTCGAAGCCGGTGACGGCGAAGCCCTTGCCCGGCTGGATGCCACGCGCCATCAGGCCCAGCATCAGGCCCAGCGCAACGGTATCGTTGTAGCAGACGGCGGCGGTCGGTGCCGCGTGCTCGCCGAACAGTTCGCCGGTGCGCGCGGCCGCCTCCAGGCGGTTGGGGGCCGATTCGATCAGCCACGCCGCATCGACCGGCAGGCCGGCCTTCTTCATCGCCAGCGCATGGCCCGCACGCCGTTGGCGGCAGGAACTGGAGTCGGCGTGGCCGCCGTAGAAGGCGATACGCCGATGGCCCAGGGAGATCAGGTGTTCGGTCGCCAGCTGCGCGCCATTCTGGTTGTCCAGGCCCAGGAAGCCCCAGTCGTCGGCACCGGACAGTTCGCGATTGAAGAGCAGCACGTTGGTGCGCGCATCCAGCACCTTGTGCAGTTGTGCCGCATCGCTGCCTTCGGCCGGCGACAGGATCACGCCGGCGGGCGTGTGCTCCATCAGCGAGGTCAGCACCGCCTGCTGCCGCTCCGGCGACTCACCCGTGCTGCCGAGCAGGGTCACGTATCCCTTCTCGCCCAGGGCTTCGTCCACGCCGGCGGCGAACTCGGCGAAGAACGGATTGGCCAGGTCGTTGATGACCAGCGCCACGCTGGACGATGTGCGCCGGCGCAGGTTGGCCGCGCCGCGGTTGTAGACGTAGCGCTGCCGCTTGAGTTCCGCCTCCACCCGCGCCCGTGTATCCGCATGCACGAGTGGACTGCCGCGCAACACCAGGGACACGGTGGCGCGCGACACGCCGATGGCGTTGGCGATGTCGGTCACGGTGACCACGCGCTGGGGATCGCGCTTGCGCTCGGTCGCCTCCGCCTTGCCGGCCTTGCTTCGGGAGGACGCAGGCGCCGCCGCCTGGGCTGCCTTGGCGGTAGCCGGCTTGGAGGTGCGCGAAGATCCCGGGCGAGGCGGCCGTGTCGGGCTCATATGGATCGATCCATTCCCATGATCCTCCCAGCGTAAACCATCACGCCGACATCCACGCCATCGTGTCGTGCGGACTCATTGCGGGATCCCGGGCATCGCGACGGCGTCCGACGCGCAGGGCGACGCCGGCAGGTTTTCCGGGCGCGTGCCCCAGCCCTGTGTTTGCGGCGCATCGGCGAGATCGAAGCGCAGACGTCCACCCTGTCGCAAGCGCTCCCAATCCAGCCAGACCGCCGCGTGGGCATCGCCGTCCAGCGACACGCCTTCGACGTAGCGCGGTTTGCCGTCCCCGGCCCTGGGTGCCTCGATGCGCAACGTGCGCCCTGGTCCCACGTCGATATCGATCCGGGAGAAGCGCGGCGCGTGCAGCAGGAATTCGCCGGTTCCCGGCACTGCCGGATACAGGCCCATCGCACTGAACAGGTACCACGCCGACATCGTGCCCAGGTCGTCATTGCCGGTCACGCCATTTGGCGCGTTGGTGAACAACTGCTGCGCGGCGTGGAGCACCGTGGACGTCTTCCACGGCTGGCCGATCAGCGTGTACATCCACGGGACATGCAGGTCCGGCTCGTTGTTCGGGTTGTAGCGGAACTGGTTGTAGTAGCTGTACGGCCCGACCACCCACTCCTTGCGTGCCGCCCCGGCGGGATCGGCGAGCAACGCCTTGTAGGCGAAGAAGTCGTCCAGCCGGCGCGCGGCTTCCTCTTGCCCATGCATCGCCTGCACCAGGCCCGGTACGTCCTGTTGCGCCAGCCACTGGTATTGCCACGCCGTGCCTTCGTGGAAGCCGTGGTGCGAGCGCGGGCTGTAGCGGCCGTCGGACGGCGTATACCACTGCCCATCCTCGGTTCGCGGACGCGGGAAGCCGCTGAAGCCGGCGTCTTCGTCGCGCACCGTGGCGTCCCACAGCGTGCGCCAGTTGCGTCCACGGCGCTTCAGCACGGCGGCATCGTCGGCATGCCCCAGGGCGTCGGCCATCACCGACAGCGAACAGTCGGCCAGGGCGTACTCCAGCGTCGCCGAGCCGCCATGGTGCGGATCCACGTCCATGCCCTTGGACGGGAAGGCACGGTCGTACTGCACGAAGCCCTGCGCCAGGTAGGTGGGATTGCCGGAGCGTCCGGCGTGGCGCGAGTTCAGCGGCGGCACCTCGAACGCATTCTTGCGCAGCGCGGTATAGGCGTCCGCCTCGCGCCCCTTCAGCGCCCCGAACCGCCACAGGTCCACCAGGAACGGCGTGACCGGATCACCGGTCATGATGTTGGTCTCGAAGCTGGCATATCCCCAGCGCGGCAACCAGCCGCCCTGCTGGCCGATGGCCAGCAGCGAGCGTGCGATGTCGGTGGCGCGCTGCGGACGCAGGAGCGCGATCAACTGGTTCTGCGAACGGTAGGTGTCCCACAGCGAAAAGTACTCGTAGTAGGTCCAGCCGTCGGCGCGATGGATGAGGTCGTCGTAGCCGCGATAACGACCGTCGGCATCGCTGCCCGTCAGTGGCTGCAGCAACGCGTGGTACAGCGCGGTGTAGAACACCACCCGGTCATCGCGGCTGCCGCCCTGCACGCGCACGCTGGACAGTTCCTTGTCCCAGGTGGACTGCGCTTTCGCCCGCATCGCATCGAAACCGAGCAGCCGGCCGCCGGCCATGCCCTCGCTGCGCAGGTTGTTGCGTGCGCCTTCGGCATCCACATGCGAGATCGCCGAGATGGCCGTGACGGACCGGTCCTTGCCCAGGTCGAAGGTCAACCACGCCCCGCTGGGCTTGCCCTCGCCTTCCATGCCATGGCGCGAACCCGGCAGGCCGCCCCCCTCCCCCCACGTGCCGAAGGCCTTGAACGGACGGTCGAACTCGAGCCGGAACCATGTCGTGTACTGGTGGCCGCCGCAGAAGCTCTTGGTCACCAACTTGCCTTCCACCGCACGGTCGCCCACCACGGTCAGGGTGCTGCCCGTCACCGCGTGGCGTTCATTGGCCTGTCCGATGTTGACCAGTACATGGCCGTCGCCCGTGGCGGCGAAGGTATAGCGTTCGGCGGCCGCGCGGGTGAGCGCGGTGGCCTCGGCATCGATGCCGCCGTAGTCGGTCAGGCGCACCTTGTAGTAGCCCGCTTGCCCGTTCTCGCCATCGTGCCGGTAGCGGGATCCGTAACGCTTGTGGTCGAACGCTTTCGGGTCGGCCGTATCGAACTCGCCGCCGGGACCGATAAGTCCCGTTACCGGCAGCACCGACACCTGCCCGCCCTGCTCCCAGCAGCCGGCGCCCGAGAGGAAGGAATGCCCGAAGCCGCGGATCTGCGGATCGTCGTAGCGCCAGCCCGAGTAATGCGAACCGATCGGACTGACCTGGATCATGCCGAAGGGCGCGGACGCACCGGGGAAGGTATTCCCGTCGTCCTTGCTGCCGATGAAGGTGTTGACCTCGGTACTCGGTCTCTGCGTGGCTGCCGTCGCCGACGCCGCCAGCAGGAACAGCAGCGGCAAGGTGCGGAACAGGGAAGAGGTCGAGGTTCGTTTCATGCGGTCCTGGCCTGGCTTGGATGCGCGCGTGCGAATACCGGATGGATCGTCGCATGCGAAGGAAGAAGTGGCCCGGCCGTAGCCGGGCCGTCGGCCCCACGCCGCCCGTTGCCGGGCGGGAGAGAAGTCGTGGGGCCAAACACGGGGGACAGCGTCAGAACTTGTACGTCAGGCCGAGGTAAGCGACGCGGCCCGCATAGCTGTTGGTATAGAAGCGGTCCTTGGTGTCGTCGCCCAGGTGCGAGCGTGTCTCCTCCTCGGTCAGGTTCAGTACCGATGCGCTGATGCTGAGTGCCGGGGTGATGTTGTACGCCGCATTGAGGTCGATCTGGTAGTACGGCTCATCGTAGACGTTCAGGCCGTTGACCAGGCCCTGCACCACTTCGCCGCGACGGTTGTACGAGGCACGCAACAGCAGATTCTGCGTTTCGTAGAACACGGTGAAGTTGGTCTGGTTCTCCGCGCTGCCCGGCATCGAGGTCTCGCCGATCTCGGTGCCGTCCTCCAGGGACACGGCCGCCTTGCTGGCGTCGTTGTAGGTGTAGTTGAACTGGAAGCCGAGGCCGAAATCCAGCGTGTGCTGCGCATAAAGTTCGATGCCCTGCGACACCGCATCCTGGCCGCCGGCCTGCGTGCTGTAGTTCTGCACGGTGACGGTTTCGCCACCGACGACCATGCTGACGTCGTTGATCACGCCTACGGCGAAGTTCTCGACGTTCTTGCGGAACAGCCCCAGACCCACGACGGAGCCCGGCTGGAAGTACCACTCCAGGCCCAGGTCGAACTGGGTGGCCTTGTAGGGCTCCAGCTGCTTGTTGCTGCCCGACCCGTACCAGCCTTGCTCGCCCGCGCCACCGGTCAGGCGACGATCTGCCACGTATTCCGGGCTGAAGTACTCCAGGCTGCCGGGCGCGGCGATGTCGCCGTAGCTCGGACGCGACACGACCTTGGACGCGGCCGCGCGCAGCAGCAGGTTGTCGGTCAGGTCGTACGCAAGGTTGAAGCTCGGCAGTACGTCGGTGTAGTTGCGATCGAGCGCGCTGACGACGAACGATTCCGCCCGCTGTTGGCTGTCCGACAGCCGCCAGTATCCTTCTGTGCCGCAGTAGGTGTCTGCAGGTGCGCCGGTGGGCGCGGCGGCGCCCTGCTGGCATGCAAGCGGATTGCCATCGGTGCCATCGAAGAAGTAATCGTTGTAGGACGTGACCTTGTCGGTGGAATCGGCATGCTGCTTAGTGCGCGCGATGCGGACGCCGACGTTGCCGCGCAGCCGGTCGGTACGGAAGTTGGCCTGCAGATAGGTCGAGTAGATCTTCTCGTCGACGTTGTAGACGAAGTTGTCCTCTTCGCGGGTCTGCATGGGACCGTACGTGCTGTTCAGATAGGCGATGTAGGCCGGATAGTTGATCGCCGGATAGGCACTGGCATTGATGCCGCCGGCCAGGTTGCCCAGGGAGCGCAGGAAGTTCGGCGAGAACTGGGTGGCGATATCGTTGCAGCGACCGTTCCAGTAACGGTTGTTGTAGTCGCTGGGATCGGTGCCCGGGCACACCCAGTAGCTGTTGCCGGTGCTGCGGTGGATGCCGCCATCACGGCCCTTGATGCCGAACTGCAGCGAGTCGAAGAAGTCGCCGTCGAAGTGCCAGGTGCCATCTGCCTGCGCGTACTTCTGCTCGGTGTCGTTGCGGGTCCACGAAGAGCCGGTGGAACCCAGGTCCACCTGCAGGATGCCGTTCTGCAGATTCTGCATGAGCTCAGGCGAGAACGTCATCGTCGGCGTCCCGCTCAGGTCCCACGAACTGGCGAAGTTGCCGTTCGTCCAGCTGCCATCCGCGTTCTGGCGGCGAGGCTTGAGCGGCACGGCGAACTGCAGCTCCGGACCGCCTTCCGCCCAGGTACGGCCGGCCTTGAAAGCGAGGTCCAGCTTCTCGCCGCGCCACTCGGCGCCGAGATCGACCGTCTGCGACAGCGACTTCTCGATATTGTAGCTGCCCGTGATCTGCGGCGTCGGCACGGTGCAGTCGTCCGAACCCCAGCCTCCCGGTGCCATGCCGGCAGCGGCCGCCTCGGCCTCGCTGCAGTAGTACGCCTTGTTCGGGTGCAGGCTGTAGTCGGCGCCGGTGACGATGGTGCCGCTGGGGTCGAAGGTCAGCCCGTCGAGCAGGCGGCCGCCGCGCCAGTTGCCGTCGCCGTAGTAGCGGGCGATGTTCCACTCCGGCACCTTGAGCGTGTTGGTCTGCGAGTCCTGCGACAGGTCGAACCGGAAGTAGTTCGCCGTCAGCGTCAGATTGTCGGTCGGCTTGAACTGGAACGTCAGCTGGCCGCCCTTGCGCTCGCGTTCTTCTTCCTTCACCGCCAGGTTGACCGAGGTCGGCATCATGAAGCCGGTGTAGTAATTGCCGTTCTGGTCCCAGAAGCCGGTGCCACCCCACCAGTTCGAATTGAAGTCGGACGGCCTGCCGTTGACGTCGACCGCGTTGCCGCCTTCGTCGCGGCCGTACCACTGCCAGCTCTCGGTGCTGGCACCCATCGTGCGCGTGGTGCGCTTCTGCTGCGTATAGCCGACGAAGACGCCGAAGCGGTCGTCCTTGTCATGCCAGGAGTAGGACCCCGAGAACTGTCCGTCGGTCTTCTTGGTGGTGTCGGCCCACGTACCTTCGATGGATGCGAAACCGGAATTGGCCTCGAGTTCCAGCGGACGGCGCGTATGCAGGATCACCGTGCCGCCGATGCCGCCTTCGTCGATGCGTGCTTCCGGCGTCTTGAACAGTTCGGCGCTGCCGAGCATGTTCGACGGCAGCAGCGTGTAGTTGAAGGAACGGGTCGGATCGCCGTTGGATTCTGCGCTGGCGATGTAGTTGCCGTTCAACTGGGTCAGGACCAGTTCCGAGGACAGGCCACGGACGCTGACGTTCTTGCCCTCGCCGCCGTCGCGGCTGATGAGGACGCCCGGCACGCGCTGCAGCGCATCGGCAACGTTCTTGTCGGGGAACTTGCCGACGTCTTCGGCGGTGATGACCTCCACGACCGCGTTGGCGTTGCGCTTCTGGTCCAGGCTCTGCTCGATGGAGTAGCGGTAGCCCTTCACCGTCACCGTATCGAGGTCCGTCGCCTGCGACGAGCCCGCGGACGGCGTGGCGTCAGCCTGCTGGGCGAACGTGTCGCCGGAAGCGACGGCGGTGGACAACGCGATGGCGATGCCCACGTACAACGAACTGCGATGACGTGCGTGTGGCGTGCATTTCATTTCAATCACCCTCTCCCAAGATTGATCGGCTGCTGACGCGAAGAATTTGTATCGATCTAAATTTGCAGGAAATAAAAAGAACCGCTGCTGCGTGACCATCCGGGCTCCTGGAACGGCACCCCGCGCCAGTCGCCTCCTTCCTGTCCGTGGATCGAATTAGATCGGTCTAATTCGATGGTGCGCATAATTAGCACAGCAGTTTCCCGGATGCATGCTGCCTCGCAACATCCATGAGCGACTCCGCCCGATGGAACGCCGAGGCGCCCGACGGACGGGCCGTAACCCGCCAGTCGGGTCGCCTCGACTTCATGGCACAGGCGGCCGCTCGACGGCCTGGAGCAGTTCGAGTTCGGACAACGCGAACTGCCCTCCGCCCTCGATTCGCAACCGGTACTCGACGTAGTCCCCCGCCCGTTCGATCCGGAAAGGGCGCAGCTGCCGCGCCCACTCGAAGGACTGGTCGCGACGCTCGTCCAGCAAGATCCACCGGCCATCGTTGCCGCGACCCTCCAGTACCCACGAGAGGCGCTCGATGGCCTGGTCCGCACTCGAGAGCGTGTAGTAGCTGGCGCGGACGGGTGATTGGAAGCGAAGGTCGATGCTGGCATGCGCCGGCAGCAACGACGATGTTCCCGCGTCGTCATCGACCAGTGAAGCGGATCGTTGCGAAGCGAGGCCCTGCACGGTTACCCGGGCGTTCGGTGCCATGTCGACCATGCGGCGGGGCTTCTGTCCCGACGGCGTCAGTGCGGGCGGCAATGCGCCAGCGCCGCTACCCCACGAAGACGGCGTATCGCCCATGACGAACTCGAGAGTCGCTCCGCCCGCAATATCGTCGTGGCGGATCCATGCCTGCCTCCATGGACGGCCGTTGACCTTCAGCGACTGTACGTACACGTTCTGCGCACTGTTGTTGCGCGCGATCACCGTCAGTGTGTGGCCACCTCCAAGCTGCACGCGCGCGAGATCGAACGCGGGCGAGCCGATAACGTACTCCGGTGCGCCCATCCTCAGCGGATACAACCCGAGCATCCCGAACAGGTACCACGCCGACATCTCGCCGTTGTCCTCGTCCCCGGGGTATCCCTGGCCGATCTCGCTGCCGAGGTAAAGCCGGCGCATGACATCGCGGGTGATCTGCTGTGTCTTCCAGGGCTGGCCGGCCGCCACGTACATCCAGGGAATGTGGTGCGAAGGTTGATTGCTGTGCGCGTACATGCCCATCCGTACGTCCCGCGCCTCGGTCATCTCATGGATGATGTTCCCGTAGGACCCCGAGAACTGCTTCTCCGCCGTTTCCGGCGTGGCAAAGAATGTATCCAGCCGCTGCGCCAGCGCCTCTTCGCCACCGAACAACGAGGCCAGCCCTGCCCCGTCGTGCGGCACGGTGAAGGCGAACGTCCAGGCGTTGGCTTCGGTGTAGTCGCCGCCCCAGACGCGCGGGTCGAATTCCGAGGCCGGCGGATGCCAGCTGCCGTTGGGTGACCGGCCGCGGAAGAACCGCGTTGCAGGATCGAACAGGTGCACGTAGTCGGTCGCGCGCGCCTGGAAGTACTCGGCCTCTTCCCGGTAACGCGTCGCGCGCGCCGCATCCTTCTCTTCCGTCGCCAGGGCGAGACCGAGTTGCGCCACGCCGAAATCGTTCAAGGCCCCTTCCAGCGTCCAGGACAGACCCTCATGCACGCTGTTGTCGGCATAGCCCCGGTACATCGAACGCGCGAGGCCCTTGCGGCCCACGTTCGATACCGGCGGCACCACCGTCGCATTGCGTAGCGCTGCCTCGTAGGCTTCGTGCGCATCGAAGCCGCGCACGCCTTTCAGCCAGGCATCGGCGAACGCGACGTCCGAACTCGTACCCACCATCAGGTCGGCGTAGCCCGGCGACGACCAGCGCGCAATCCAGCCGCCATCGCGATACTGCTGCAGGAATCCGTCGATCATCTCGCCCGCGCGCTCCGGCGCGAACAGCGAGTACGCTGGCCACGTGGTGCGGAACGTGTCCCAGAAGCCGTTGTTGACGTAGATCTTTCCCTCTCGCACGGGTGCCGAAGTGCGCTGCGCATCGCCCGCCGCATTGTCCTTGGACCAGCTGTTCTGGTCCGCATGACGCCAGTTGGGATGCTCGTTGCTGCCGACGTTCTCGTGTGCGACGTTCGGATACAGGAACAGCCGGTACAGGTTGGAATAGACCGTCACGCGCTGGTCTTCGCTGGCCCCTTCAACCTCGACCCGGCCCAGCAACTCGTCCCAGGCCGCCTGCGCGCGGTCGCGCACCGTCTCGAACCCGGCATTGCCGATTTCCAGATCGAGGTTGCGGCGGGCCTGCTCCACCGAGATCAATGAAGTAGCGATGCGCATGGTCACCTCGCGCTCCCTCCCCGGCGTGAACTTCACGTAGCCGGTGGGACGGCCGGTCTCGATCGATCCGCTCTGCCGCCACGGCTGGTCGAACCGCGCATAGACGAACATCCGCGTCGCACCGTTGGACAGGCCGCTGCGCGTATCGGTGAAACCGCTCAGCGTCTGCGTGTCCGCATCCAGCGTCAGCCCACCGCGTGCGTCCACATTGTCGAACAACAGATTGGCGTCGCCTTCCTCCGGAAAACGGAAGCGGAAGACCGCGGCACGCTCGCTCGGCGCGATTTCAGTCCGGATGCCATTGTCGAAGTCCACACGATAGGTATGCGGGCGGGCCTCCTCCCGATCATGGGAGAACGACAGCGCGCGCTTCTGCCGATCAGCCTCGGGAATGCCGACTGACGCCGAGGGCATCACCTGGAAGGTCTGTCGATCGCCCATCCACGGGCTGGGCTGGTGGCTGATCGAAAGCGCCTGCAGGCGCGGCCGGTTGTCGGGTCCGTTGTGTTCGTTCCAGCGATACAGCCAGCTCAGGGAGCCGCCATCGGTGACCGGCACCCAGAAATTGAAACCGTGCGGCATCGCCGTGGCGGCGATGTTGTTGCCCCGTGAGAACGTGCTGTTGGACTGGGTTCCACGCGTGGTCAGCACGTAATCGCTGGGGCGACGCCGGTCGACGGGCGCATGGCGCTCGATGGCGACGTCGTCGATCCAGCCGGAGGAATCGCCACGCGATCCGGGTTCGAGCTGGAGTTCGATGGCACGGATAAGCCTTCCACGAAGGGCCGCCACCTCGCCGACGCGCACCTGCTTGCGCGCCCACTGCTGCGGGTAGAGCGTCATGGACGTCGCCTGTCCGCGCGCCGTCACCGGTGCGCCATGCTGATCGGTCACGGCGAGATCGGACAGGCGACGACCGTCATCGAACACCAGATCCACCGATACGCCCGTCGAAGCGGCGGTATCGCCGGCGACGATTTCCGGCAGCACCATCCACGACAGCACGGTGTCCTTCTCCACCTCGATGTCGACTGCGAACAGTGCCACGCGGGCAGCGGCGGAACTCCGGTAGTTCAGTGCACGATCGCCCGTATAGCCCTTCCCAACCATGGCGGCGTACGGCTGCCTGGGGCCGTTGCCGACGCTGACAAGGCCATCCGCCTGCGCGGTTCGAGGGAGCGGCTCGCCCGTCTCGAATGAGGTCGAGAAGCCCGCATCGCGTGCGGATGCCAGGTTCGATGCCAGCAGCAGCATCAGGGAAGCGGAAAGCGGCAGCGGGCCACGGACGGGAAGTCGATCACGCATGCGCGCGCAGCACGGAAAGAACGTCATGGCAGGCTCCCATGGTGTGGTAGTCGGTCTTGCCCGCAGGGCTCTTGTCGTCGTCGTACTTGTGGTTGTGCCGGTCGAGGATTCGGAACCAAGCACCGTGGACGTGGTCGACCATGTGCGTCCAGGCGTAGTCCCACAACCTGTCGTACCACTGCCAGTAGGCTTCATCGCCGGTAACGACCGCCAGCCTGGCCGCACACGCCAGCGACTCGGCCTGCACCCAGAAATACTTGTCGTCGTCGCAGATGAAATGGTGTCCGTCGGGCAACGAAGGCCCTTCGATGTCCTTGCGCAACGACTCGGGCGCGAAGCCGTAGACCAGGCCGCCTTGCTCCGCATCCCAGGACGCAATCATCGACCTGTCGAACAGATCGCGAGCCTTCGCGATCAGCCAGTCCGCGGGGGCGCCTGCACGTCGCAGATGCCCCTCGAGGATCAGCAGCAGCTTGGCCCACTCGGTCTGGTGCCCGGGCTGGAATCCCCACGGACGGAACAGATGCTTGGGATCATCGCGGTGATAGTCGGTATCGACACGCCATTGCGGGTCGTAGTGCTCCCAGACCAGGCCTTTGGTCTGGTCGGCTTGCCGGCGCGTCATGTGGTCCGCGAGTTGCAGGGCACGATCCAGGTAGCGTGCATCCCCACTCGCTTCGTACGCCGCGAGCATCGCCTCGCACATGTGCATGTTGGCGTTCTGTCCGCGGTAGTCGCTGAACTGCCACTCCCTCGACGCTTCATCGCGGTACAGGCCAAATCCGGGCTCCCAGTAGCGCGACTCAAGCAGGTCCCAATGCGCCTCCATCCATCCACGGCATTCCTCTATGCCTGCCTTCAGTGCGATGGAGTACGCGAGCAACACGAACGCCGCGCCGTAGCAATGCTGGGTCGTGTCTTCCGGCATGCCGTCCCGCAGCGTCCAGAAGTAGCCGCCGCTCACCGGATCCAGATGCCTTTCACGCAGGAAGGCGAGACCGTGGCGCACCGCGCCCATATACTCATCGCGAAGCGCGGCATCCTCGTCGCCGAACTCCAGCGCCGCCGTCGCGTAGTTGAAGACGAAACGCGTGCTGCTGACCAGGTGACGGTGCGATGCGTCGTAGACGCGCCCATCGTCCTTGAAATAGTGAAAGAAGCCGCCCGTCGGATCGATGCAGCGTGGATGGTAGAACGCCATGGTCCGGCGTATGTGGTCGCGCAGGAAGGCCTCGCTGCGGAAATCATCGTGAGCGGGAACGGGGTGTGTCATGGCGAAGCGGTGCTCCGTGAAGAAATGGGGTTGGAAAGTTCGCCAGCGAGCGTGCGGATGCGAAGTGCATCGCGCAGGGCGTCGATACCGGCATTCGAGTCGATGCGCAGCGTGATGGATTCGCCCGGCAACAGGGTCAGCGCATTGTCCGAGATCTCCGCGTCCAGGTCGCCGAAGTCGATCCAGGTCGCGCGTGCCAGCGTGTCCGAGCTGAGGTCGAGTACCGTGTTACTACCATCGTGGCGCAGTTCCGTCTTCAGGTCCGGCAGCTTCCAGCCGAATTCCCGGGCCGTGGTGAAGTACACGATTTCGCGCGCGGGGGGCTCGCCTTCGACGACGAGATCGAACACGGCCACCGCCTTGGCGGGGTCCGCGTCGCCCAGGAGATCCCGGTCGGCGTACGAAGCGACCTGGACCGCCGACAGCGGCGACAACTCGACCGCCGTGCGTTGATCGCGCATCACACGGCCATCGGCCGTCATGACCCGTACGCGCCATTCTCCCCGCCGCGCCGTCGTCCGGTCCGACACAAGGCTGACCGCGGTGCGGCCCTCCTTGCGCAGCGCGGTCAATGCCACGGGCGCGAAGAACCGGCGCGCGTGGAACTGCATGGCCTTCCATCGCCCGAACCAGTCGATGCCCGACCACGACGCGCCCGGCCACACATCGTTGAGCTGCCAGTAAAGCGAGCCCATGGTGTGCGGCCGACTGGCGCGATGGTGGCGCGCGGCCAGCCCGATCCCTTCGGCTTGCATCACCTGGCTGAGGTAGGCGAAATCGTCGAAATCCTTCGGCTCGCCGAATTCCATCCGGATGTAGTGCAGCAGGCGATCGTTGCCCTTGCCTGCCAGGAATTTCTGGTGCGCTTCGACGATGGGTGAATCGATGCGCTGGTCGCTCCGTGGGATTGCGTGATCGATGGTCCGACGCACCGGCCAGGCCTGCAGGCCATACTCGGACATGAAGCGCGGTGTGACGTCGAGGTAGGCCGAAGGCGGATGCGCAGGGTTGCCCCACACTTCCCAGTAGTGCATGTCGCCGCTGGCTGGTGTATTCGCCACGTCCGCCATATCGTCGCTGGGCGAACTGGGCCAGTAGGTGATTCCACCCGCCTGCTCTTCCACGACGCGGCGCAGATCGCGGTCGAACAGTTGCACGTAGCCATCCCACACCTTGGCGGCAAACGCGGGATCGGCTTCCTTCAACGCCTTGCCGTGGCCCCAGTACTTCCAGGCGATTTCTTCCTCGTTGTTGCCGCACCACAACACGACGCTGGCATGGTTGCGCCGGCGTTTCACCTGGTCGTGCGCCTCGGCGATGACGTTCGCGCGGAATGCCGGATCGTACGCCGGCTGCATGCCGCCGCCGAACATGAAGTCCTGCCACACCATCAGACCCAGCTCGTCCGCGATCTCGTAGAACGCGTCGCTTTCGTAGTAGCCGCCGCCCCAGCTGCGCACCATGTTCATGTTGGCGTCGACCGCGGATTTCAGCACGCGACGCAGCTGGGCAGGCGTGACCCGCGAAGGGAACATGTCGAAGGGGATCGAGTTCGCGCCTTTGGCGAACACCGGGATATCGTTGACGACGAAGGCGAAGCTGCGTCCGGCGGCGTCGCGTTCGCGCCGCAGCTCGACGCTGCGCAGGCCGGTACGCACCATGCGTGTGTCCGCGACGTCCGCTCCTCGCAGGATCTCCACGCCGAAGGTGTAAAGCGGCTGCGCGCCATAACCGGCTGGATACCAGCGCTGCGGTCGTTCGACACGGAAGGAATGCGCGATACGGTTGACGCCCCGGGTCAGTACCATCTGCTGCGTGGCCACGACCGTCCTGTCGCCATGGGGATCGGTCTTCCATACACGGACCAGATAGTCGCCCGGTTGCGCAGCGTCCACGGTGGCGATCGCGGTGATCTCCGCCGCCGCCTCCGTCACACGGTCCTGGCGCACCTGCAGGTCTTCCAGCCTGGCGGCATTCCAGCTCGTCAGCTGCACGGACCGCCAGATGCCGGCGGTGACGTAGCGTGGACCCCAGTCCCAGCCATAGTGGTAGCCGGGTTTGCGTACGAAGTTCGCCGTCATGGCGTCTTTCGGCTCATCACCGTAAGGCGATGGATAGTTGCCGGCGATGCGATGCGGCATCGCCTGCACCCGCGGCAACAGCTTCCCGATCGGCGAGTGCAGCACCACGCGCAGTTCGTTGGGCCCCTCGCGCAGCAGGCCCTGCACCGGGATGCGCCAGGTGCGGAAGGCGTTGTCGGCCTCCAATACCTTCTTTCCATTGAGGAAGATGTCCGCAAACGTATCCAGGCCGTCGAACGCCAGCTCGCTTCGAGAGGCCGCGTGCTCACGCGCACTTGCCTGGAACGTGGTGCGGTACTCCCAGTCCACCAGCCCGATCCACTGCAACCCGGCCTCGGGCGCGCCGACGTAAGGGTCGGGAATCAGTCCGTGGGCCAGCAGGTCGGTATGGACCGTGCCCGGCATCGACGCGGATCGCCACGACGAAGCGACTCCTGTTCTCCCGTCTGCGGCGGGAAGCTGCCTGAACTCCCAGCCCTCGTGCAGCAAGCGCTGCTCTTTCGCCTGGGCGCCGATGCTGACGAGCAGCATCGCGCACACGCATAGCGCACGGATCGCGGTGTAGGCGCGTAACCGGCTTGCCGCAGGAGAAGTCGTGGACCCGGTATGCATGCAGGATTCCGTGGCAACGGCGACGCGCCCGATGGTGATGCGGTACCCGTCCGCGCAACGCCATGGACGTGGACGCCGGCGGGCTTTTTTTGGATCGATCCAATTCGACTGCAGATTTACCATGCCGTTCGCGATCTTGCATGCTGCTCCGCAACAGCGTCGACCGGTCCGCCACGAAGGATGATCGCGCGCACGCTACAGCCACGCCCGATGACCGGGCTCCGGCGCCTGTGCTAGCGTTCCGGGAAATTCGACCGATCTAAAGGCCTGGAAATGAAGCAGCTCGGTGCGGCGGCGGTGATGCTGGCGGGAATCGCGGGAAGCTCCGCTCTGATGTCGGCAGGCGCGCTGGCGGCCCCCGCCAGCGTAGGCGAAGCGGCCTACCAGGCGGTCGACCCTTTCATCGGTACCGGCGGCGAAGGCCACACCTTCCCGGGCGCCACCGTGCCGTTCGGCATGGTGCAACTGTCGCCGGACACCCGTATCCAGCCGCGCAAGGACGGCTATGGATGGGCAGCCGGCTATCGCTACAGCGACACCACCATCGTCGGCTTCTCGCACACCCATTTCTCGGGCACAGGCCATTCGGACCTGGGCGATCTGCTGCTGATGCCGACGACCGGCGAGCTGAAGCTGGAGCGTGGCGATCCGGACAAGCCGCGCAGCGGATATACCTCGCGCTTCCGCCACGCGACGGAGATCGCGCACCCCGGCTACTACGCCGTCACGCTGGACGACCACGACGTGCGCGCCGAGCTGACCGCGAGCCTTCGCGTCGGCATGCATCGCTATGCGTTCCCCGCAGGCAAGCCCGCGCATGTCGTGCTGGACCTGCGCACCAGCATGTACGACTACCCCGGCAAGATCTCGTGGTCGCGGATACGCGTGCGTCCCGACGGCACCGTGACCGGCTTCCGCGAAACGCGCGGCTGGGCCCCGGGCCGTCAGCTCTACTTCGCCGTGCGCTTCTCCCGGCCGCTTGCCGACCACCAGTTGCACAACACCGAACAGGACATTCCCTACAAGGGCTTCCCGCCGCCGGGCGAGAAGGATCCCCGCCAGCGGGCGCAGATCGAAGGCCGCCAACTGGTGGCCGCCTTTGATCTTGAACCCGAAGGCGACCAGCCCGTGCTGGTGAAGGTGGCCATCTCGCCGGTGAGTGAGGAAGGCGCCATCGCCAATCTCGACGCAGAGGCGCCGGAGTGGGATTTCGATGGCATGCGCGCATCCGCGAAACGGCAGTGGAGCGACGCGTTGGGGGCGGTCGAAGCGCAGGGCGATGCGGCGCAGCGCACCAGCTTCTACACCGCGCTGTACCACACGCTGCTGGGCCCTACCCTGTTCATGGACAGCGACGGCCGTTACCGCGGCCCCGACAACGCCGTGCATCAGGCCGACGGCTGGACCAACTATTCCACCTTCTCGCTGTGGGACACCTACCGCGCTCTGCATCCACTGGCCACGCTGGTGCAGCCGGAGCAGCGCACCAACGACTTCGTCAACTCGCTGCTGGCATCGCGTCGAGAAAGCCCGTACGGCGTACTGCCCGTATGGTCGTTCCATGGCCTGGAGACGTGGTGCATGATCGGCTACCACGCCGTGCCGGTGATCGCTGACGCGTATATGAAGGGTATCCGCGGCTACGACGCCGACGAAGCGCTGCAAGCCATGGTCGCCAGTGCCAATTACGGCCCCTACGACGGCATCGCCGCCTATCGCGAACTTGGCTACGTGCCGATCGATGAGGAAGGCGAAGCCGCCAGCAAGACGCTGGAGTACGCCTACGACGACTGGACCATCGCGCAGATGGCGCAGGCGATGGGCAAGCGGGACGTGGCGGAGGAGTTCTCCCGCCGTGCGGCGAACTGGAAGCATGCGTTCGATCCGTCCACCGGCTTCATGCGTGCACGCAAGCGCGACGGCGCGTTCCGCGAGCCGTTCGATCCCGCGGCCAGCGGCTACGGGACGGACTACACCGAAGGCAATGCCTGGCAGTACTCCTGGTATGTCCCGCAGGACGTGGCCGGCCTGGCGGCGGCGCACGGTGGCAACGACGCGCTGCTTGCACGCCTCGATGCGGTGTTCGACGCCAAGGTCGACCCGTCCGTGTTCGAGCACATGGAAGACATCACCGGCCTGATCGGCTGGTATGCGCACGGCAACGAGCCGAGCCACCACGTCGCCTACCTGTACGCCGCCGCAGGCCAGCCCTGGCGTACGCAGGCGCGGCTGAAGCAGATCATGGATACCCAGTACGCGCCGCGGCCCGATGGTCTGGCCGGCAACGACGACCTCGGCCAGATGTCGGCGTGGTACGTATTCACCGCTCTCGGCTTCTATCCTGTCGCGCCAGCAAGCAACCAGTACGTGCTGGGGCGCCCGTTCCTGCCGCGCGCCACGCTGCATCTTCCCAACGGCAAGCGCTTCACCGTCGTCGCCGACGGCCTGGACGCTGCGCACACCTACGTGGGACGGATCACGCTCAACGGCAAGCTGCTCGACCGCACGTACCTGGAGCACACGGACATCATGGCTGGTGGCGAGCTGCGCTTCACGATGCAGGCCTCGCCGGAGAAGGACCGAACGGAAGGCATGTTGAAGCTTCCCTATTCGATGACCCGATAAGGCGATCGGGTACGCTCACGCGCCGGACGCGATCGCGTCCAGGGCCTCGCGCAGCGCACGGACGCGCACCGGATCGGTTTCCATCCAGTCGGCCGGCAGGCCGTCCAGCGCAGGCGCGCGGAAGCGCATTGCGGACATCCGTGCGCCCTTGGCGGATGCATGGAACTCGCGGGCGCCGGTGCTCGTGGCGAGCGCCGCAACGTTGTCGGCGGTAACGCCAGCCCCTGGCATCACGACGATGCGTACACTGGCCTGGCGCATGCAGGCAGCGATGTTTCCGGCGCCGTCGACAGCGGTGGCACGTCCGCCCGACGTCAGCAGGCGCGAGAACCCCGACGCAATGACCTGCTCCAGCGCGGACCCCGGATCGCTGACGACATCGAACGCGCGGTGGAACGTGACCGGCAACGATCCCGCCGCGGAGACGAACTGCCGGCATAGCGGCTGATCAATGCATCCATCGGCATCCAGGGCGCCGACCACGATGCCATCGCAACCCAGTCGGACACAGCACTCGATGTCGCGCAGCATCACGTCGACTTCCTGCGTGTCATACAAGAAGTCGCCGGCACGCGGACGCACCAGCACGAACAGGGGAATGCGCAGGCGTTCGCGCGCCATCGCCAGCATGCCGTAGGACGGGGTGGTGCCTCCGGACTCCAGCCCTTCGCAGAGTTCCACACGATCGGCACCGGCCTGCTGTGCCGCCAGCGCGGACGCGAGCGAGCCTGCCGCGATTTCCAGCACGTGTGACGCCCTTGCGTTCATGCATCCTCGCCATAGATGGCGTCGGACGCGAGCAACGCGTCCTGCCTTCCCGCATCGCAGACGGCATAGACGAAGCCGCCATGCAGCGCGAACGCACCCACGTCGCCGTGCTTGTCGATGGCAAGGAAGCAGACCTGCAGCGACTTGCTGGCTTCCGGCCGCTTGCGCACGACCCGTTCGATAGCCTCGCGGCACGCGTCCATCGGCGTACGCCCCTGCCGCATCAGTTCCACCACCAGGAAGCTCGCTGCGTTGCGGATCATCTCCTCGCCGACACCGGAGGCCGTCGCGGCGCCCACCTCGTTGTCCACGTATAGGCCCGCGCCGATGATGGGACTGTCGCCGACACGCCCGCGCATCTTCCAGGCCATGCCACTGGTCGTGCACGCGCCCGCCAGGCGCCCGTTCCGGTCGATCGCCAGCATCCCGAGCGTGTCGTGGTTCTCCTTGTTGCCTGGCTTGAGGTTGCGCTCGACGTTGATTTGCGGCTCGTACATCGCGCGTTCGCGCCACGCCTGCCAGGCCTTCTCGGCCTCTGGCGTCAGCAAGGCCTTTCGTTGGAACCCTTGCGCCACCGCGAACTGCTGCGCGCCCTCGCCCACCAGCATCACATGCGGTGTGTCTTCCATTACCCGGCGCGCAACGCTGATCGGATGATCGATCTCTTCCAATGCCGCAACGGCGCCGCAGCGCCCGTCGCCATCCATGATGCTGGCGTCCAGCGTCAGGATGCCGCCCCTGTCGGGATTGCCGCAGCGTCCGACGGTGGGATTGCACAGATCGGTCTCGGCCCAGCGTGCACCCTGCTCGACGGCATCCAGCGCACTCCCGCCCGCGGACAGGCGCTTCCAGGCCGCCTGGTTGGCGCCGACGCCGAAGTCCCAGGTGGACACCACGCGGCCGCCGTCCGCAAGGCGGAGACCGGAAGGCGCGGCCATCGTCCCGCGGGACACCGCCATCGCGCCTGCCGACAGGGCCATCTGGCCCAGGAACCTTCTCCTGCCTTTCATGCGCGCTCCTCGATGAGGTGTCCGTGGCACGACGTGGCCTGCGTCCGCCAGTACAGGGCGGCACCTGCCAGGCCGAGCTGCCCGTGTTCGATGCGCCACACGGGTGGCGGCACCCGTGTCGCGAACTTCACGGCATACCGTTGCTGGAAAGGTCCTGCATGCAGGAACGCCGCGATGTGCGAGGTCACCCCGCCCGCCAGGTAGACCTCGCGTGCACCGAGGGTCAGCACCAGATCAGCCACCAGGCTGCCGAGCCATCCGCAGAAGATATCGAGTGTCTCGCACGCGATGCTTTCTCCGGCCGACGCGGCCGTCACGACCTGCTCCGCCGACTGATGGTGCAGCGGTACACCACGCATGCGTGCCAAGCTTCCATACAGATGCATCATGCCGGTGCCCGACAGTACGCGCTCGTTGTCCACGTGTGGCCACTGCCGGACAAGATCCTGCATCACCTCCAGTTCCAACGCCGTACTCGCAGCGAGCGCAGCGTGACCGGACTCCGTCAGCAGCACGTGGGCCCCGAGCGGATCGAGGCACATCGCCGCCCCCAGTCCCGTACCCGGCCCCAGCACGAGGGCCGGCGTCTGCAGGTCGCCGTCGCACGGGCCCTGCACGAGAGGAACCAGTGTCTGCCGCGCGATACCGGGGATGGCGTGGGCGACGGCACCGAAGTCATTGATCAGGGCAAGCGACGCCAGGCGCGCGTCGGCCGCCGTGCGCGCGACCGAGACTTCCCACGGCAGATTCGCGTTGACCAGACGGTCGTCCTGCAGATAGCCGGCGATGGCCACGACGGCATCGCTCACCTGCCATCCGGCATGTCCACGCGCCATCCGCACGCGATAGGTGTCCAGGATGTGCGCCAGCGACGTGTAGTCCGCACACCGGTAAACCTCCACATCGGCCACGTCGTGCCCGTCGAGGGTCCATCCCAACCGCGCATGCGTGCCGCCCACGTCGGCGACGACGCAGGCGTTGGCGTATGGCCGTTCTTGCATGAAGTGCATGTCGCTCAGTCCAGTCCGCCTGGATGGCTGTAGACCACATGCCGGCCGCGGCGAAGAAATCCGACCAGCGTCAGCCCGCAGCCTTCCGCCAGATCCACGGCCAGCGCGGTCGGCGCCGAGATCGCCGCCAGCAACGGAATGCCGGCCGTCGCCGCCTTCGCTACCATCTCGTAACTCGCACGACTGGTGATCAGGGCGAAGCCTGTTCCGGCATCGATGCCTTCCCGTCGCATTGCGCCGATCAGCTTGTCAAGTGCGTTGTGGCGACCGACATCTTCGCGGACCAGCATCAGCGTGCCATCCGCCCTCGCCCATGCCGCCGCGTGGATGGCGCCGGTGGCGGCATTCATAGGCTGTCTCTGCTCCAGCCCGATCCGCGCAACGTCCAGCGCCGTCGACGCGACGACACTACCGCGCTCCATCACCCTCGGTTGCCTGACCAAATCCTCCAGGCGCCGGTTACCGCAGATGCCGCACCCGCTGCGGCCGGGCAGCCAGCGTTGCGCGTCTGCCATGCGAGCAGGCAACGGGTGGCGCGTGCGAAGGTCGAGCTGGATGCCTTCGAGCAAGAGTTGTACGTCCACGGACACGAGATCCTCGGCGACCAGGCCCAGCTCGGTCAGCGCGAACCCGTGGGCGAAATCCTCCAGGTCGCAGGGCGACACCATCATCACCGCCAACGGCTCGCCGTTGACGTGGATCGCCAGCGGGACTTCCTCCGCCAACCAGTCCTGCCGCACCGTAGACACGCCTGCAGTGACGTCGACGACCTCGCGTTGCGCCACGCCGTCGATACGATCAGCCTGCATCGGCATCCACGGCCTGCTTGCGTACCGTCACCGGAATCGATTTGTAGGCCGGCGTCCCCGACTGCGGATCGTGGCTGTCCAGCGGCACCAGGCGGTTGCCTTCGGGGTAATACATCGCCGCCGAACCGCGCGGCAGGTCGTACTCGACCGCGATGAAGCCGGATACCGTCCGCGCGGCAGCTGGCGTGCCCTGCATACACGACGACACATCGATCCGGTCGCCCGATTCCAATCCGCGCGCCTGCATGTCGTGACGGTTCATGAAGACCACGTCGCGCCGGCCGCTGACGCCGCGGTAGCGGTCATCGAAGCCGTAGATCGTCGTGTTGTACTGGTCGTGCGACCGGATCGTGGTCAGCGTCAACAGATCACGACGGTCGCTGCCGGGATCTTCGTCGAGGCCGGGCGCGACCAGGAAGCGCGCCTTCCTGCCCGGACCCCAGTTGCGCTCGGATGCGCCGATGTACAGGCGGAAACCGCCAGGCTCGCGCACCCGCCGGTTGAAATCCTTGAACATCGGGAACACGGCTTCGATGTCGTCGCGGATACGATCGTAGTCGCCGACCAGCCCGTCCCAGTCCACCTTCGTCTGCGGCAGCGTCGCCTTGGCGATGCCGGCGACGATGGCAGGTTCCGACAGCAGGTGCTCCGACGCCGGCGGCAGACCGCCCTGCGAGGCATGCACCATCGACATCGAATCCTCCACCGTCACCGACTGCAGTCCGCTGGCCTGCACGTCGCGCTCCGTACGGCCCAGGCAGGGCAAGAGGAATGCCTGCTTAGCCGGGATCAGGTGCGAGCGGTTCAACTTGGTGGCGATATGCACGACCAGGTCGAGCGTGCGCATCGCCGGGATCGTGGTGTCCGGATCCGGCATCGCCACGGCGAGGTTGCCGCCCATGCAGACCAGCGCACGCGAACGGCCATCGCGTATCGCGCGCACGGCCTCCACCGCATCATGGCCATGCGTCAGCGGGAACTCGAAGCCGTAGGTCCGCCTGATCGCGTCGACCAGGGCCTGCGTGGGCTTCTCGGTGATGCCGACGGTACGGTCGCCCTGCACGTTGGAGTGTCCGCGGATCGGTGCGATGCCGGCGCCCTGCTTGCCGACGTTACCGCGCAGCAGCATCAGGTTCGCCATCTGCTGCACGTTCTGGGTGCCCCGCCGGTGCTGGGTCATGCCCATGCCGTAGCAGAGGATCACGCGCTCCGCGCCGGCGTAGAGCCGCGCGACGGCGGCGATGTCCTCGCGCGACAGGCCGGAATGTTCGACGACCTCGTCCCAGCTCGTACGCGCGAGATCCTCGCGCAAGCTTTCGAGCCCTTCGGTGTGCTCGGCGATGAAGACATGGTCCAGCACGCCGGCGCCGCCTGCAGCGAGATCCTCGGCATCCGCTTCCAGCAACCACTTCATCATGCCCTTCAGCAGCGCCAGATCGCCACCGATCTTCACCTGGTAGTACGTCTGCGCGATCGGCGTGGCGCTGTTGGTCAGCATCTCGGCTGGATGCTGCGGCGAGGTGAAGCGCTCCAACCCGCGCTCGCGCAGCGGGTTCACTGCCACGATGGGCACGCCGCGCTTCGACACTTCGCGCAGGGTGGACAGCATGCGCGGATGGTTGGTGCCGGGATTGTGGCCGAAGCTGAAGAGCGCATCGCAATGCGCGAAGTCGTCCAGCGTCACCGTGCCCTTGCCCACGCCGATGGATTCCGGCAGGCCGACGCTGGTCGCCTCGTGGCACATGTTGGAGCAATCTGGGAAGTTGTTGGTGCCGTACTCGCGCACCATCAACTGGTAGAGGAAGGCGGCTTCGTTCGAGGTGCGGCCGGAGGTATAGAACTCGGCCATGTCAGGATGCGGGAGCGCGCGCAGCGCCTCACCGATGCGTTTGAATGCCTCGTCCCAGCCGATCGGCACGTAGCGGTCCGCATCGGCGTCGTACACCATCGGATGGGTCAGCCGGCCTTCGTCCTCCAGCGCGTGGTCGCTCCACTCCCAGAGTCCGGCCAGCGTGTGACCGGCGAAGAACTCCGGTGTCGCGCGCTTGCCGGTGGCTTCCCACGACACCGCCTTGGCGCCGTTCTCGCAGAACTCGAACGACGAGGTGTGCTTCGGATCCGGCCATGCGCAACCGGGGCAATCGAACCCGGCAGGCTGGTTGACGCGACGCAGCGCCGAGGTTTCGCGCCCGACCGCCATCTGGCTCTTCACCGCGCGCGCGACCGCGGCGAGCGCGCCCCAACCGCC
Source organism: Pseudoxanthomonas sp. LjRoot206 (assembly GCF_056175725.1). Taxonomy (NCBI): domain Bacteria; kingdom Pseudomonadati; phylum Pseudomonadota; class Gammaproteobacteria; order Lysobacterales; family Lysobacteraceae; genus Pseudoxanthomonas; species Pseudoxanthomonas sp. LjRoot206. Next base: position 905,661 of record NZ_JBGFFI010000001.1, on the reverse strand, counting down.
CGCGGCGCCTTCGTACTCGTCGATGCCTGGAACCTTGCGCTCCGCCATCGGAATATCCTTCCCATGCATGCCATCGCCGTTGTCGCGGCAGGATACCCGATGGCATCGCGCAGCACGCAGGTTCGGGCAGTGCTGCCGCATGTGAACCGGTCGCTCAGCATCGGGTTGCTAGCATGCGGAGCGTTCCCACACCGGTGTCGTCCCCAGCCTGTGCTCCGCATCCTGCTTCCGATCACCGCGCTGCTTGCCAGCGTCGCCCTGCTGCTGGCCGGCAATGGACTGCTGGGGACGCTGCTGGCGATGCGCAGCCAAGTGGAGGGATGGGGCGAGCGCACGACTGGCCTGGTGATGTCGGGCTACTTTGTCGGTTTCTTCCTCGGTACGTTCACCGCGCCGCCGCTGATACGCCGCGTCGGCCACATCCGCGCCTTCGCCTTCCACGCTGCGCTGGCGGCGGCGGCGGTCCTCGTCTATCCGCTGTTCCTGGAGCCGGCCGGCTGGATGCTGTTGCGCGTGGTCACCGGCATGGCGCTGGTGGGCCTGTGCACGGTGATCGAGAGCTGGCTGAACGCGCAAGCAGCGCCGGAACACCGCAGCCGCGTATTCGGCGTGTACATGGTGGTGTCGCTGCTCGCGCTGGCGGCCGGGCAGTTGCTGCTCGACCTGCATCCGCCGCGCAGCCCGGTCTTGTTCAGTGTCGTGGCGATCCTGTTCGCGCTGGCCATCCTGCCGGTCAGTGCCACCCGCCTGGTACCGCCGGTGATGACGGTGGCACCGAAGATCCACCTGATCGAGATCTGCCGCGTGGCGCCCAGCGCCGCCGCCGGCGCCGTGCTGGCAGGGCTCGCACTGGGCGCGTTCTGGGGCATGGGCGCGGTGTACGCCGCCTCGCTCGGGCTGGACCGTGCCGGCATCGGCACCTTCATGGCGGTGACCATCATCGGCGGCGCTGCCCTGCAGTTGCCGATCGGTCGCCTGTCTGACCGCGGAGATCGTCGCAGCACGCTGGCGCTGGTGGCCGCAGGGGGCGCCTCCACGGCGCTGCTCGCGCTGCACTTCGATGCGCAGGTACATGCGCTGTTCTTCCTCTTCGGGGGGCTGGCGTTCGCGCTGTACCCGCTGGCGGTGGCGCATCTGCTGGACCGCCTGCCGGCCGAGCAACTGCTGGCCGGTTGCAGTGCGTTGCTGCTGCTCAACGGCATCGGTGCGGCCATCGGCCCTGCGGCGGCAGGCGCCCTGATGCAGGCATTCGGCCCCACGGCGCTGCCGCTGTTCTTCGCCACCACCTTGGGCCTGCTGGCGCTGGTGGCGGGTGGCCGTCGCGTGTTCAAGGTACGCGAGCTGCTGCATCCGGGCAGGTTCCATCCGATGCTGCGCACCACGCCTGCCGCGCTGGAGATGCTGCCCGAGATTCCCGATGCCCCTGAAGCCGGGGGGCATGATTCGCGCGTGAATTGATTCCGATCAATGCGGCGGCAGCGGCTGCGTCCTAGCCTGTGCGCCATGGGTATCAGTTCCCCCTCACCGCTGTTCGATGCGGACCTGCTGCGGCGCTACGACACGCCGGGCCCGCGTTACACGTCCTATCCGACCGCGCCGCAGTTCAGCACGGGCTTCGGCGTGCAGGAGCTCCGTGAACATGCCGCCGCGACCAACCGACTGGACGCCGCACGTCCCTTGTCGCTGTACGTGCATGTCCCGTTCTGCACCAGCCCCTGCTTCTACTGCGGCTGCAACCGGGTAATCACGCGCGACAGGGCGCGCGGCGAGCTGTACCTGGACTATCTGTACCGCGAGATCGCGCGCATGGCGCCGCTGTTCGACAGCGGTCGGCCGGTCGTGCAACTGCATTTCGGTGGCGGCACGCCCAATTTCCTGACACCTGTTCAGATCGCGGACTGCGTGGCCGAATTGCGCAGCCAGTTCAGCTTCGCGACCTCCGGCACGATGGACTTCTCGATCGAACTGGATCCCCGCTTCGTCACCCCTGCGGACATTGGCGAACTCGCACGTATCGGCTTCAACCGCGCCAGCCTGGGCGTGCAGGACTTCGATCCCCGCGTGCAGAAGGCCGTGAACCGCGTGCAGGGCGTCGAAGAGACGCTGGCCATCGTCGCCGCGTGCCGCGAGCACGGCATGCGCTCCGTGAACATCGACCTCATCTACGGCCTGCCGAAGCAGACGCGTGAAGGCTTCGAGCGGACACTGGACATCGTGGTCGACGCGCGTCCCGATCGCATTGCCGTGTACAGCTACGCGCATCTGCCGCAGCTGTTCAAGCCGCAGCAGCGCATCGCGCAGGAAGACCTGCCCGATCCGGAGACGAAACTCGTGCTGCTGCAGTGCGCGATCGAGCGCCTGGTCGCGGCCGGCTATGTCTATATCGGCATGGACCATTTCGCCCTGCCCGACGACGATCTGGCGCGTGCGCAGGCGCGTGGCGACCTGCATCGCAACTTCATGGGCTACACGACCCATGCCGACAGCGACCTGATCGGCTTCGGCGTGAGCGCGATCAGCCACATCGGCGACAGCTTCAGCCAGAACCCGCGCGACATCCCGAGCTGGGAGCGCGCCATCGACGATGGCCGGCTGCCGGTCTGGCGCGGCATGCCCTTGGACCACGACGACGTGCTGCGCGCGGAGGTGATCCAGGAACTGATGTGCCACGGCAGACTGGACTATGCGCGCATCGGCAAGCGCTTCAATATCGTGTTCACCGACTACTTCACCGATGCCCTGCCCCGGCTGCAGGCGCTGGCCGACGACGGCCTGCTGAGCTTCACGCGGGTCGGCTTCCAGGCCACCCCCAAGGGCCGGCTGCTGCTGCGTGTCATCGCGATGTGCTTCGACCGCTACCTGCCCACCGCACCGGCCGCGGACGCGCCACGGTTCTCGCGCACGGTCTGAGCCGCTGTCAGCGACAGGCTTCGTTGACGCGATCGTCGAGCTTGCGACTCGTCGCGAAGTCGCGTTTCAGACCGAGCCTTGCATACGCCTGATCGCGCGCCTTCTTCGCTCGTTCACAGGCGGTCGCGTCGCGATGCATCGAGATCACAGCGGCCTGTGCCGATCCCGGCCTGCGCCTGGTGGAGGTACGGGCGGGCTGGCGCGTACGGCGGTCACCCTCCAACGCGCGCGGCGCAGGTGCCGACGGTGCCGACAAGACAGGCGATGGAGCCTGCACCGGATAATCGCGCACCCACTCGGTGCGCTGCGAGGCAGAGCACGCCGTGGACTGGTAATGAGAGTGGCCATCCGCACCACGGCACTTGTGAATGGCGTCGCCCGCCCAGGCCGGCACGCAGAGCACCGTAAGGAAGGCCGCCAGCGCGGGACAGCTCACGCGTGAAGACGTCGGGGACATGTCGTGCTCCTGCAGGGGGTTCACCTGCAGCATCACGCTGTGCCGTCACGCCCGGCATCGGGGAATGTCGCCTTCCACCGTCGGGCTTCGACCCCCTTTCACCGCCCCATCACTACGCGCCCGGCATGAAAGACGTCCTCTTTCCGGTTGGAGCGCGTCATGGTCTCGGCCTACCTCTACCTCAATGCCGCGATCTACCTGGTCTTCGCCGCGTGGTGTGCCATCGCACCGGCGCGTACCGCAGCCGCGGTGGGTTACGCCTCGCTGACCCGCTCGGGGCAGACGGAGTACCTGACGATCTACGGCGGCCTGCAGCTGGGCCTGGCGTTCCTGTTCGCCTGGTTCGCGTGGAGCCAGCAGATGCGCACCGGCCTGGTGTTGGCGCTCGCGCTGTACGTGCCGATCGTGCTCTTCCGCAGCGTCGGACTGATGCGCTGGTGGCCGGTCGATACCACCACCCTCCTGCTCGCCGCCACCGAATGGCTGATGCTGGGGGTCGGGCTGTGGCTGTGGTGGCAGGGCCGGCCGGGCTGACGCGTCGTCAGAAGTTGATCGGCACGCGCGCGGTGAACGTCATGTCCGGCGTATCGCGGGTGATGCCGACGCCGAGTGCGACGTTGAGCGACATGCGGTCGCTGAAGCGGTAGGTGCCGCCCAGCAGCAGCGTGCCGAGCGTCGTGCGCACCGCACCGGCGACCTCTTCGCCGTTCTGCTTGGTCTTGCCCACAATGCTGGTGTCGTAGCCGATGCTGATGGCCGCCTTCTCGTTGAGCGCCAGGCCCATGCCGAGGTTGAAGCCCAGGATGTCGCCCGCCTTGATGTCGCCGAGGAACTCGGTCTCGCCGCCCAGCACGCGCCGCGACACGTCGCTGCGCTTGAAATTGTGCAGGTAGCTGAGGCTGCCGAAGAACACGACCGGATCGGACGGATACAGCCAGGTGATGCCGGGCTGCACGGCATTGAAACCGCTGCCCGTGGGCAGGTCCAGCGGCAGGCCGGTGCCGGTGGTATTGGCCACACAACGCGTTACGCAATCGGTGGTGACGTCGAACAGGTCGCGGCCGGTGCGGCTCTTGTAGCGCAACCAGGCGATGTAGAAGGGCTTGTCGGCGCCGCCGCGGTTGATCTGGTAGCGGCCGGTCAGCTCCACGTCGCCCATGCCGCTGCCGCGCGCATTGAACACGCGGTCCTGCGCGGAGCCGGTGAAGATCTCGCGGCTGACGGTGTCGCTGTGGATGTAGACGTAAGGCAGTTTCGCTTCCAGTTCCATGCGCTTGCTGACGCCATAGCGGCCCGTCAGCGTGGCGACGGCGGTGGTCGTCTTCACCTGCCGTACGTCGATCAGGCCGATCAGGATCGCCGGGATGATGGTGTAGCCCACCAGCGCCACCCGGTCGTTCGCCGAATAGCCGTACTGGATCGCGGGCTCCACCACCAGCTTGCCCTTCGGGGTGAGCACGCCGGGCTGGTCGAAGATCTGCGCCACCTCCGGCGGCCGTGAATCGCTCTCCGGTGCCTGGCCCACGCGCTGCGGCGCCTGCGCATCGCCAGCGGCCGGCGGTGCCGCCTGTGCTCCCGCTGCCTGCGCACTGCGGGCCGGCGCGGTGGCCTGTGCCACCTGCGGGCCGGCATCCTGTGTGGGCACGATGTCGCTTATCGCTGGCGGAGGCACCGATGCCGGCGACGGACCGACGACGATGTAGGTGGGCGAGCCCGCCGGCGCATCGCGGAACGTCGGCGCCTGGTTCAGCGACGGCACGATGACGGGGGCGGGGGCGCCACGCGCACGCGCGTTGGCGAGGATTTCCTCGTTCAACGCGTTCTGCAGGCCGAAGATCTGCTGCTCCTGCGCCTGCATCAGTTCGCGCATCTGCTGCAGCCGCTGGGTCTGTTCGTTGAGCTGCCGCTGCAGAGCATCCAGCCGCGCGTCGGCGGTGATCTCGTAGGGCTGCGTCGGAATCGGTGGCGATGGCGTGGCGGGAAGCGGAAGGTCCTGGGCCCTCGCCTGCCCGGCCTGCACACCCAGCCCGACGGCCAACGCCAGCGGTGCCACTTCGATCAGAGACGTCCCTTTCATGATGTTCCCCTTGTCGTGTGCGGTGGTCGCGGCCGCGTGCGTCACGGGCCGCCGGGCGCGCGGATCAGTGCGTCGGTCAACGCGCCGCTGGCATTGAGGTTCTGGTAGGCGCCCAGCGTGTCGACGCCGACGTCGATGCGGGTGACGGTGCGGATGTCCTGGTCGTCGAGCGTGTTCTGGATGATCAGCCCACCGGCGACCTGCGCGGGATCGAAGCGGTTGCCGTCGCCGATCTGCACGACCAGCCCGCGATTGAAGTCGGCCAACGCCTGCGCCTGCTCTGGCGTGATGCGGGCGACGTCGGGCACCTGCACCGCGATGCGGGCCGTCAGCTCGCCGTTGAGGAAGACGACACGCTCGATGCCGAACGACAGCATCATGCCGGACGGCATCTGGAAGCCACCGCGCATCTGCGCCAGCCGTCCCGGATCCACCGGCTGCCATTCGCTGCCCAGCTCACCGCTCTGTCCGCGCGCGCCCGCGGGCATCAGCAGGGCCGCCAGCAACACCGCCGTCCACCGCAGTGTGTGTCGTTTCCCGTCCATGTCAGATGTCTCCCGGACCGCGCCGCGGCACGGTGATGTTGCGCAGGCCATCGCGCTGGATTCCCATGTCGAGCGGCGCCGGAGGTGCGGTCTTCCAGTCGCTGGCCTGGTTGAAGCGGGCGCGGTCGCGCCGGTTGTGCACGACGAACATCACCCGGTTGTCCCACAACGCCTCGAAGCGCGAACGCGGCATCGCCCGGGTACCGCGCGCCGGATCGCCCAGCAGCACGCGGCCGTCGCGCAATCCCTTCACGACCACGAAATGGCGATAGCCACGGTCGTTGAGCAGCACGATCGCGGGGACGTTCTCGTCCTGCAGCTTGTCGAGCGGCAGCTCGAAGCCATCCGCCTCGTAGCCTTTCGAGCGCAGGTAGCGCCGCATGTCGAGCAAGGAGAAGCCTTCCTTGCGGATGCGCGCCTGGTCGCCGTTGTTGTACATCTGCACGAACACGTCCACTTCGCTGACCGGATGGCCGTACTGGTGCGTCAGCAGCGTCGCCGTGGCGGCGGAGCCGCAGCTGAAGTCGTACTGCTGCGGCAGCGTGGTCTTGAAACGCGCTTCCTTCAGGCTGGTCAGGCGCACGTTGTAGGCCCCGCCCGGCACGCGCACGTCGCTGGTCGCCGCCGACGCACCGCCCAGGCAAACGAACGCGCAAGCCAGCGCGGCATGCGCCAGCCAGTGCGCACGCCGCAGGCGACGTTTCATTGCGGCACGGCCCCGAAATCGACGGTCACGATCATCGCGTTCTGGATCAGCACGTTGCTGCCGGTGTTCTGGATGACCGTGTTGATCCCGCTGGCGTTGCTGAAGGCGCCGTCGGCGATGCTGTTGGAGCCGCTGGTGATGTGGTGCGCGGTATTGCCGTCGACCGAGCCGTCGACATCGATCAGGTTTTCGGTCTGGCTGGCGTCGCCGCCGCGCATGACCGACAACCGGTCGGTGGCGATCGCCCGCCCGAGATCACTGACCGCGACCACTGGGACGTCGGGCACCTGCAGCTCGACGCCGGTCGTTGCCGCCTGCGCGGGTGGTGGTATCTCTTCGGCCGTCGCGCCGTAGGCGACGACGAACAATCCCCAGGCTGCGAGTCGCAGCCCGGCCTGATGGTGCGCGAGCATGGTCCTTCTCCCTTGCCATGCGTCCACCACGCGGCCATCGGCGCCCCGCCGGTGAGCGGGGCGCCTGCGTCCGCGTGCGATATCCGGATCGATCGGGACCCGAATACCCCGGAACGCTTATGGGCCTACGGTCAGGTTGGCCTGGACGGTGATGCCCTGCTGGATCAGCGAGGCCATGCCGCTGTTCTGCGCGGCCACCATGATGCCGGCGGCGGACTGGCCGACGCTCGTCATGTTGTTGGACATGTCGAACGCACCCGCATCGACCGCCACCGACCCGCCTGCACCACCGGCACCGCCGGTCGCGCCGTTGCCGACGCCGCCGTTGCCGTCGCCGCCCATGCCATCGCCGCCGTTGCCGACGCCACCGGCGCCACCGGTCGCACCGACCGCACCACTGGCGCCGTTGCCGGCCGTGGCATCGCCGTTGCTCGCGCTGGACGAGGCACTGCCGTTGGTGGCGTCGCCATTGCTGGCATCGCCGCCGGCACCGCCGTTGCCTGCGGTAGCCGTCACGCTGCCGCCGGCGCCGCCCCAGCCATTGCCGCCACCGCCGGTGGCGGTCGCGTCGCCGCCCGTACCGGTGCCTGAGCCGCTGGTCCCGCTGCCGTCGCCACCCGTACCGGTGCCGTCACCGGACGTACCCGCACCAGCGGTCGCCGTGCTGGCGCCGCCGGTGGCGGTCGCATCGCCGGACGTGCCGGCGCCACCGGTCGCGGTGCCGTCGCCACTGGTACCGTCGCCCGCGCCGCGTTCGCGCACGTTGCCGCTGCCGGCGCCGGCGTCACCGCCGGACGCACCGGCCATCGAACCGGTATCGCCGCTGGCGCTGCCGGCATCGCCGCCGGACGCACCACTGGCACCGCCGCCGTCACCGCCCCAGCCGCCGGCATCGCCGCCGCGCCCGCGACCGTTGCCGGCCGTCGCGTCGCCGTCGCCACCCCAACCGGCACCGTCGCCACCGTTGGCGCCACGGGTGTCGTTGGCGTTGCCGCCGCGCCCGCCGTTGCCGGCGGTGGCATCGCCGATCGAGGCGCTGCCGTTGGACGAATCGCCCGCCGTCGCATCGCCGATGCTGGCGCTGCCGCCGCTACCGCCGTTGCCGCCGTTTCCGCCATTGCCGCCGTCGCCGCCGCTGCCGGAACCACCGCCGGCCTCGCCGCCGTAGCCATCGCCGCCGTAGCCTGCGCCACCACGACCACCGCTACCGCCATTGGCATTGCCCCAGTTCTGGGCGACGTTGCCGATGTCGTGCACGGTCACGCCCGACACGGAACCGATCAGCTTGGTTTCGGCGACCGCCTTGCTCTGGTTGAAGGAGTTGGAGAACGTCGACGTCGCGGTGCTGCCGTTGTTCGCTGCGGTCGAGCCATAGCCTTCCGCATTGGCGCGTCCGCGGTTGTTGCGGTTGTCGCCATCGTAGGAGCGGTTGTCGCTGTTGTCCGAGTTGTCCGAGTTGTCGCTGTTGTCGCTGTTGTCGGAGTTGTCGGTGTTGGTGCTGTTGTTGCTCATATCCGCCGCGAGGTTGACGAGGATGTCATCGCCATTCCCGTTCTCGGTGTTGGTCTGTTGAGCGAAGGCCTGTCCCGTCATGCCGAGCGCCAGGAGTACCGCCGAAGCGATCAGAGTCTTGCGTGTGCACATGTTGAGTCTCCTTGTGGCCGCTCCGGAGCCCAGGGGAAGCCCCTAAAAAGCGACGCGGGTCACACTTGCACACGATTCGTTAGCACTTTCCGGCGCACAGGTTAAAAATTCATTAGCGCCATGACCGTTTGTCCGCACGTCAATCGGAACCGTCATACGAAGACACGGCGTGACCGGTCCGGCATACGGCCGGCGTTGCGCGGCGCACGATTACCAGGCCGTCGGCCGGACGACACCCGCCACGCGCGCGCCCAGCCAGACCAGCAACAGGCCCACTGCGAGCGTCACCGCGAGATAGCCGAAGGCGACCCCTTGCCTCTCGGTCCGCGCGAACATCAGGCACTCGACCATCAGTGCCGAGTACGTGGTCAGCGCGCCCAGCACGCCGACGATGAGAAACGCACGCCAGTACAGCGCGGACGGGCGCCCTTCCAGCCAGATCGCCAGGAAGCCGACCGCGAACGAACCGATCATGTTCACCGCGAACGTGCCCCATGGGAATCCGCTGCCGAGCTGGCGCAACAGAACACCGCCCAGCCAGAATCGCGCCGCCGCGCCCAGCGCACCTCCCGCCATCACCAGCATCAGTTGCTGCCACCACATCCAGGCCTGCACCGGCATGCGTCGTGTCCTGTCAGAAAGGCTCAGTCGTCGCGACCGGCCTGCTGGCGGGCCTGTCGGCGGGCCTCACGCAGGCGATCGAGTTTTTCTTTCAGCTTGATTTCCAGCCCACGCTCGACCGGCGCGTAGTACACGCGCTCGCCCATGGCATCGGGGAACGCGGTCTGGTCCAGCGCAATGCCGCCCACCGCGTCGTGGTCGTACTGGTAGCCGGTGCCGTACCCCAGCGACTTCATCAGCTTGGTCGGCGCATTGCGCAGGTGCATCGGCACGTCCTGCGTGCCGTACTCGCGTACATCGGCCTTGGCGGCGTTGAAGGCCATGTAGCCGGCGTTCGACTTCGCGGTGCTGGCCAGGTAGATCACCAGTTGCGCCAGCGCGAGATCGCCTTCAGGGCTGCCGAGCCGTTCGTAGGTATCCCACGCATCGATCGCCATCTGCAGCGCACGCGGATCGGCCAGGCCGATGTCTTCCACGGCCATCCGCGTCATCCGTCGCGCGAGGTAGGCCGGATCGCACCCGCCGTCGAGCATCCGCGCCAGCCAATAGACCGCGCCGTCGGGATTGGAACTGCGCACGGACTTGTGCAGGGCCGAGATCTGGTCGTAGAACTGCTCGCCGCCCTTGTCGAAGCGGCGCGTGCGGTCGGCCAGCACCTGCGCCAGCGTCTGTGGCGTGATGCGCCCGCCTTCGTCGGCCGCCAGTTCGGCCGCGATTTCGAGCAGTGTCAGTCCGCGTCGCACGTCGCCGTCGGCCGCGGTGGCGATCTCGAGCAGCGCATCGTCGTCCACCTGTACCGCCAGCCCACCGAGTCCCCGTTCCGTATCGTCCAGCGCCGACCGCAGTGCCTGGCGGATATCGTCGGGCGACACGGCTTCCATCACGTGTACGCGGCAGCGCGACAGCAGCGCGGAGTTCAGTTCGAACGAGGGATTTTCGGTGGTCGCGCCGACGAAGATGATGGTGCCGCGCTCGATGTGCGGCAGGAACGCATCCTGCTGCCCCTTGTTGAAGCGATGCACCTCGTCGACGAACAGCACGGTGCGGCGCCCGCTGGCGAAACGCTGCGCGGCTTCGGCCAGCACCTGCCGCACCTCGGGCAGACCCGACAGCACCGCCGAGATCGCCTTGAACTCGGCATCGGCATAGCGCGCCAGCAGCAGCGACAGCGTGGTCTTGCCGCAGCCCGGCGGGCCCCACAGGATCATCGAGTGCACATGGCCGGATTCGACCGCACGTCGCAGCGCACTGCCCGGCGCCAGCAAGCGGCGCTGGCCCACCATCTCGTCGAGCGTGCGCGGACGCATGCGCTCGGCCAGCGGCCGCAGCGCGGTGGTGTCGACGCTCAACAGGTCGGGCGAATCAGGAGAAGGACGGGACGCTCTGGGCACGTGCCCATTCTAGCGTCCCGGCCGCGGCTGCCGGTTACGGGCCGCCGACCACATCCACGCCCTTGGCCGGCGCGTACTTGAACGTGCCCGCGGCGAACGCCGGATTGCGCTTCCAGCCACTGAAGTCGATCTCGGTGCGCTGGCCGACGGCGTCCTTCACCTCCATTTTCACCAGCGTGCCGCCCGAGAAGGCGAGGCGCGCGGTCTGGAAACTGGCATCGCCTTCCTGCCTGGGCGTCAGCGTCAGCCACTGCACGCCGCCCTGCCCCGCTGCTTCGGCCACCTTGAACTGCTGGTCGAGCTTGCCGGGGTCGATCAGCGCGGCGAGCGGGCTGTTCTCTTCCTCGATGCCCTGCTCCCGCACGGTGGCCTGCTGCAGGTCCGGGTCGTAGACCCACACCTTCTTGCCGTCGGCCACGATCAGCTGCTCGTACGGCTTGTTGTATTCCCAACGGAACAGGCGCGGCGCGGACAGCGCGACGCGACCGTTGGAGGTTTCCTTGAGCTTGCCGCCACCGTCATAGACCTTCTGGACGAACTGGCCATCCAGGCCCTTCAGGCCGGTGGTGAAGGTCTTCAGTTCATCGCGCGCGCCGGCGAAGGCGCTGGTGGCCAGCAAGGCGGTGGCGAGGACGGCATAGCGTGCGGTGCGGAGCATGATGCGTTCCGGGATGAAGGACGTTGGGCGGAGTGTGCCGGGGCGAAACTGAACAGGCTGCAGACCGCGCGACGCAGCCACCTGCCCGTTCAGTCAACGCGGCGGCGGCGGGGCCAGGACCTGGCGGTCGCCATTGTGTTCGGGCGGCGTCACCACGCCGGCGGCTTCCATGGCCTCGATCAGGCGCGCCGCACGGTTGTAGCCGATCTTCAGGCGTCGCTGCACGCCGGAAATCGAGGCCCGACGGCTCTCGGTGACGATCTTCACCGCCTCGTCGTAGAGCGGATCGGACTCGTCGCCACCGCCACCACCGGATTCCGGCAGGCCGGTCGGCCCGACGACGATGCCGTCGCCCATGGTCTGCACTTCTTCCAGCACGCCCTCGATGTAGTCGGCGGTGCCGCTGGCCTTGAGGTGCTCGACCACGCGGTGCACTTCCTCGTCGCTGACGAAGGCGCCGTGGATGCGCTCGGGCATCGCGGTGCCTGGCGGCAGGTACAGCATGTCGCCGTGACCGAGCAGCGTCTCCGCGCCGGACTGGTCGAGGATGGTGCGCGAGTCGATCTTCGAGCTGACCTGGAACGCGATGCGGGTCGGGATGTTCGCCTTGATCAGGCCGGTGATGACGTCCACCGACGGACGCTGGGTGGCCAGGATCAGATGGATGCCGGCCGCACGCGCCTTCTGCGCCAGGCGGGCGATCAGTTCTTCGACCTTCTTGCCGACGATCATCATCATGTCGGCGAATTCGTCAATGAAGATGACGATGAACGGCATCGGCTCCAGCGGGCGCGGCGCTTCGGCCAGGTCGGGGTTCGGCTTGAACAGCGGATCCATCAACGGCTGGCCCGCGTCCATCGCATCCTTGACCTTCTTGTTGAAGCCGGCCAGGTTGCGCACACCCACCGCGCTCATCAGCTTGTAGCGGCGCTCCATTTCCGCCACGCACCAGCGCAGGCCGTTGGCGGCCTCCTTCATGTCGGTGACCACCGGCGCCAGCAAGTGCGGGATGCCCTGGTAGACGCTCAGCTCCAGCATCTTCGGGTCGATCATCAGCATGCGCAGGTCTTTCGGCGAGGCCTTGTACAGCAGGCTCAGCACCATCGCGTTGACCGCCACCGACTTGCCGGAGCCGGTGGTACCGGCGACCAGCAGGTGCGGCATGCGCGCCAGGTCGGCCACGGTGGGGCGACCGGCGATGTCCTTGCCCAGCGCCAGCGTCAGCACGCTGCCGGACTTGTCGTATTCCTTCGAACGCAACAGCTCGGACAGGAAGATCATCTCGCGGCTGGTGTTCGGAATTTCCAGGCCGATCACCGACTTGCCCGGGATCACGTCGACCACGCGCACCGACTTCACCGACAGGCCGCGGGCGATGTCCTTGTCCAGCGAGCTGATCTGGCTGACCTTCACGCCGGGTGCCGGTTCCATCTCGAAGCGGGTGATCACCGGGCCCGGATAGGCGCCCACCACCTGCACGTCGATGCGGAAGTCCTTGAGCTTGAACTCGATCTGCCGCGACAGCGTTTCCAGCGTCTCTTCCGAATAGCCCTTGGTCTGCGGCTTCGGATCGTCCAGCAGCGACAGCGGCGGCAGGCCCGACTCGTCGCCACCGGTGCCGTGGAACAACGGGATCTGCTGTTCGCGCTTGGCGCGCTCGCTCTTCTCGACCACGGCCGGAGCCGGCGGTTCGATCTTCACCGGTTCGCGTTTGGCACGTGCCACGGCATCGGTCTTGCGGACGACCTCGCGCTCCTCGCGCATCGCCCGGGTCTGTTGCCATTCGTTGGCCTGCTGGCTGCCGCGGCGGAACAGGTCGGGCAGCATCAGCACATACTTGCCGATGCGTTCCATCACGGCGAACCACGATAGTCCCGTCGCCAGCGTCACTGAGGTCAGGAACAGCACGAGCAGGAACAGGTTGCCGCCGAGGCTGCCGAACAGCTTCAGCAGCGACTTGCCGACCAGTGTGCCGAGGATGCCGCCCGGTCCGGCCGAAAAATGATCCGCAGGAATCCCGCGCAGGTGCAGCAGTCCCGCCGTGGAGATCACGAAGGCGACCATGCCGATCAGCCGCAGCGCAGGCCCGAGGTCAGCGTGGCCGTCGCCATCGGTATCCATGCCGAACAGGGCGATCCACGCGATCGCCCCCAGGATCAGCGGCAACACGAAGGCGACATAACCGAACAGCCACAACAGCATGTCCGCCAGCCACGCACCTGCCAGCCCGCCCATGTTGTGCACCGGCGCGGTGAGGCTGCCGGATTGCGACCAGCTCTGGTCCTGCGGCGAAAACGTAAAGAGGCTGGCCAGCAGGTAAAGCAGCAAGGGCGCGATGGCGATCAGCGCGAGATCGCGCCAGAGGCGCTGGCGACGCGGATTCGGCGGCGAGGCCTGCTTGCGCGCCGCTGCGTTGCCGCCTTTGGATTTGCCGTTGTCCGGGAGCTGCTTCGCCACCTTTGGACCAGACCTTAGGAAATTTCTGTTAGTGATTGATAGTAAACGAATCGTGCGCCCCGCAACAGCAGGCCTTCCGCACCGCCGCCGATCATGGCCAAGGGGCGGAAAGCAAAAACGCCGCGCGGTCGCGCAGCGTCTTCGTTCGATCGGTCAGGGATACGGCCTGCATCACCGCTTTCCATCTGCGTGCCTTGATTCGCCGGATACGCAACGCCACTCTATGTGCCTGCGGACGACGCGCCATCGCGTCGTTGCCTGCCCGATCACCACCTTTTCGCGAGTATACATGAGCACTTCGAAGCACTGCCGCCTGTTGATCCTGGGCTCCGGACCCGCCGGCTGGACCGCGGCCGTCTACGCCGCCCGCGCCAACCTCAAGCCCGTCGTGGTCACCGGCCTGCAGCAAGGGGGTCAGCTGATGACCACCACCGAAGTGGACAACTGGCCCGGCGATGCCCACGGCCTCATGGGCCCGGACCTGATGGCGCGCATGCAGGCGCACGCAGAACGCTTCGAGACTGAAGTGATCTTCGACCACGTCCACACGGCAGACCTGTCCTCGCGCCCGTTCAAGCTGATCGGCGACAGCGGCGAGTACACCGCCGACGCGCTGATCATCGCCACCGGAGCCACCGCCAAGTACCTGGGCCTGGAATCCGAAGAAAAGTTCAAGGGCCGCGGCGTGTCCGCCTGTGCGACCTGCGACGGCTTCTTCTACCGCGACCAGGATGTAGCGGTGATCGGCGGCGGCAACACGGCGGTCGAAGAGGCGCTGTACCTGTCCAACATCGCCCGCAAGGTCTACCTGGTGCACCGCCGCGACACCCTGCGCGCCGAGAAGATCATGCAGGACAAACTGTTCGCCAAGATCCAGGCCGGCAAGATCGAGCCGGTTTGGCACCACACCGTCGACGAGGTGCTGGGCAACGACGCCGGTGTGACCGGCATCCGGGTGAAGTCGGTGCAGGACGGCAGCACGCGCGACATCGACGTGCACGGCTTCTTCGTCGCCATCGGCCACACCCCGAATACCGGCCTGTTCGAAGGCCAGTTGGACATGAGCAACGGCTACCTGAAGATCCGCTCCGGCATCGAGGGCAACGCCACCGCCACCACGATTCCCGGCGTATTCGCGGCCGGCGACGTGACCGACCAGCACTATCGCCAGGCCATCACCTCAGCGGGTTTCGGCTGCATGGCGGCACTGGATGCCGAACGCTTCCTCGACAAGGACGGCTGATCCGGACGCAGGCGCCTCCCACGGATGGACACGCTGCTGATCAAGCAATGCCTGTTCTACGGGAGCTGGCTGATCTGGCCGTTCATCGCCTGGCTGGCCTGGCGACTGCGCGAGCGTCGTGGCCGTGGGCTGATCGTCCTGCTGCTGGCAGGCTGTCTGGTGTTCGCGTGGGCGCGCTTCGTCGAGCCGCAGCGCATCCACGTGCAGGAGACCGTGCTTGCCGGCACGGGCGCACGGGCGCGACTGGTCCTGATCAGCGACATCCACCTGGGGGTCTACAAGGACACTGCCTACCTGCAGCGCCTCGTGGAACGTATCAACACGCTCCACGCCGACGCCGTGGTGATCGCGGGCGACCTGACCTATGAACCCGACGACCAGTCGCTGGAGCACATGTTCGCGCCGCTGGCCAGCCTTCATGTCCCGGCCTATGCGGTACTGGGCAACCATGACCAGCAGGCACCGGGTCCGGATATCGATGCGGAACTCAGGGCAGCGCTGGCGACGCACAAGGTCGAGGTGATCGAAGGCAGTTCGGTAACGCTGGGAGGCTTCCGTCTGGCAGGGCTGGGGGATCGCTGGGCCAACAAGGATGACGCGGGCTTTCTCTCGACCACGCCTTCACCGCTCCCGACGCTCGTGCTCGCCCACAATCCCGACAGTGCGATCGATCTCGACCCGGCGGTCGCGACCCTGGTACTCGCGGGACATACGCACGGCGGCCAGATCCGTATTCCCTGGCTGTACCGGCATGCGATCCCCAGCCGGTACGGCTTCGACCGCGGCGAACAGTTTCTGGCGACGCCACGCGGACGCGTGCGCGTCTACACCACGGTCGGCACGGGCGAAATCGGCTTGCCGATGCGTCTGTTCAACCCGCCCACCATCGACGTACTGGAGCTGCGTCCGTAGCATCGCTGCCGATGGTCGACGTCCGCTTCCTGCCTTCGCTTGCCGACATGCCTGCATCCGCCTGGGATGCGCTGCATGACGGAAGTAATCCCTTCGTCTCCCACGCATTCCTGCATGGCCTGGAAGCGCACGGCTGCCTGCGCGCAGAATGGGGATGGACGCCACACCATGCCACGCTCTGGAGGGATGGCCGCCCGGTGGCCGCCGCACCCGGCTACCTGAAAGACAACTCGCACGGCGAATTCGTGTTCGACCACGCATGGGCACACGCCTACGCGCAGCACGGGCTGGACTACTACCCGAAGTGGTTGGGGGCGGTACCGTACTCGCCCGTTACCGGACCACGGCTGCTCGCCCGTGACGCCGACGGCCGCACCGCCCTGCTCGATGCGATACGCAACGAAGCCGAGCGACTCGACCTCTCCTCCGCGCACGTCAACTTCCCCACCCAGCACGAGGATGCCGCGTTTCCCGACCTGTGGCTGCCACGCATCGATGTGCAGTACCACTGGCGCAACCCGGGGCATTGGCGCGACTTCGAGAGCTTCCTGGCCGACTTCGACCACAAGCACCGCAAGAACATCCGCCAGGAGCGGGCGAAGGTCCAGCGCGCCGGGGTAACGTTCCGCGTGGTGCACGGCGACGAGGCCAGCGAGGCCGACCTGCGCGCGATGTTCGGCTTCTACCTGCAGACGTTCCACGAGTACGGCAACTCGCCGGCACTGACGCTGGCCTTCCTGCAGCATCTCGCACACGCCCTGCCGCGCAACCTGGTGATGTTCCTGGCCGAGCATGATGGGCGCCCGGTCGCCGGCGCCCTGTGCCTCCGGGGAACAGGCACGCTGTACGGCCGTTACTGGGGCGCCACGTCCAGCATTCCCGGACTCCATTTCGAGACCTGCTACTACCAGGGCATCAACTACTGCCTGCGCGAAGGCCTGACGGTGTTCGAGCCGGGCGCGCAAGGCGAACACAAGATCGCCCGCGGCTTCCTGCCGACCTTCGTGCATTCACGACACTGGATCGCCCAGCCTGATTTCGCGGCCGCACTCGCCCGCTGGTGCGAGGAAGAAGCGCTGGCGGTGCGACGCTACGCCCAGACCCTGCAGACGCATACGCCCTTCAAGCGTCGCGACTGACGCCGGCGATCCGCGCCGGGATTGCCCGCTTACAATCCCGGCATGCGCCAGCGGCCGTTCGTCCTGCCCTCCGACCCCCATGCACCGTTCCCTCCCGCGGGCAGCGCCATGCGCGATCCCGACGGCCTGCTGGCGATCGGCGGCGACCTGTCGCTGCCGCGCCTGCTCAACGCGTATCGACACGGCATCTTCCCGTGGTTCTCTTCCGGGCAACCGCCGCTCTGGTGGTCGCCGGATCCGCGGATGGTGTTCCACACCAACGAGGTGCGCCTGTCCTCGCGATTCCGTCGGGAACTCAGGCGAAGCGACTGGCAGGTCCGCGCGGACACCTGCTTCGACCAGGTGATCGCCGCGTGCGCGCAAGCACCACGACCGGGGCAGCACGGCACCTGGATCACCTCCGGCATGCGTCAGGCCTATATCGACCTGCACCGGCAGGGACATGCCCACTCGGTCGAGGTGTTCGATGGCGACGCCCTGGTCGGCGGCATCTACGGCATGGCGATCGGCCGGATGTTCTTCGGCGAGAGCATGTTCAGCGCCCGCTCCGGCGGTTCGAAGATCGCCCTCGCAGCCTTGGCGGCGCGCCTGCACGCATGGGGATGGCCGCTGATCGATGCGCAGGTGGAGAACGACCACCTCCACTCGCTGGGAGGGCGTCTGATGCCCCGCGCCGCCTTCCTCGAACAGGTCGCCGGTCTGGTGGATGCGCCATCGGAAGAAGAGGCTTGGACGGAGCGGTTCGGTGCGATGCCGGTCGCCTGCCTGTCGCAACCCACGGTCCCGTAACGGAATTTTTGCACCGGGGACGCAGCTGGCGTACAATGCCCGGCTTCATGGCACCCGCCATCCCTTGCGGCACACACAGGTTTACATGTCGAAAGACGATTCCATTGAATTCGAAGGCACCGTTGCAGAGACGCTGCCCAACACCATGTTCCGGGTCAAGCTGGAGAACGGGCACGAAATCATCGCCCACATCTCCGGCCGCATGCGCAAGAACTACATCCGCATCCTGACCGGCGACAAGGTGAAGGTCGAAATGACCCCCTACGACCTCACCAAGGGTCGAATCACCTACCGCATGAAATAATCTGCGCAAGTAATTGATCGAAAAGCGGCCGATGGCCGCTTTTCGCGTTCTTGGCGTCCCGTGCACGTGACCAACGGCACCGGGCCGGTCGTCACGCGGACTTCAGGCAGATTCCATCCGCCGGGGGCGCCGGCAGCATGGCGCAGCGTCCATTCCCGGACGCAGACCTAGAAGAGAGCCGCCATGAACTCCCGTCGCCCTACCCCCTTGCTGTGCGTGCTGGCGCTGGCCATCGCCCCGAGTGCCGCCTTCGCCGGCGAAGCCATTACCGACTGTGTGGACCTGGGCAGTGACCAGGAGATCGTGCGGGCCGCGGGTGGCCAGCAGTTCTTCCTGCGCAACGGCAGCGACCACTATCGCGTCGCCTTCCAGCACAGCTGCGACTCGATCATGCTGACGCCCCGCATCGACATCAGCACGGACGGCCAGGCCAATCGCCTGTGCGCCGCCGACACCCGCGTGAAGACCGCACGTGACACCTGCCGGGTGGCGTCGGTGGAAACGATGACGGCGGAGGAATTCGCCAAGCGGAAGAAGCGCTCGGCGCGCTGACCGTGCACAAAGAAAAGGCGGCCCTTTGGCCGCCTTTTCGTTCACACGCTCTCGCAATCAGGACACGGTCGCGGGCAGCAGGCGCTCCGGCTCGGCCTGTGCATCGACCACCAGTTCGCCATCGCGGACGTCGATGCTGACGCGGCCACCGTTGACCAGCTTGCCGAACAGCAGTTCGTCGGCCAGCGGGCGCTTCACCTTGTCCTGGATCAGGCGGGCCATCGGGCGGGCACCCATCAGCGGATCGAAGCCGTGCTGCGCCAGCCAGTCGCGCGCCGTCGGCGTGGCCGACAGGCTGACATGCTTCTCCTGCAGCAGCATCTCCAGCTCGATGACGAACTTGTCCACGACCCGCAGGATGTGGTCGAAGCCCAGGCCCTGGAACTGCACGATGGCGTCCAGCCGGTTGCGGAACTCCGGCGTGAAGCTGCGGCGGATCACTTCCATCGCGTCCGTCGAATGGTCCTGCTGCGTGAAGCCGATGGTGCGGCGCGACGCCTGCGCGGCGCCTGCATTCGTCGTCATCACCAGGATGACGTTCTTGAAGTTCGCCTCGCGCCCGTTGGTATCCGTCAGCACGCCACGGTCCATGACCTGCAGCAGGATGTTGAAGATGTCCGGATGCGCCTTCTCCACTTCGTCCAGCAGCAGCACGCAGTGCGGCGTCTTGACGATCTTCTCGGTCAGCAGGCCACCCTGGTCGAAGCCCACGTAGCCGGGGGGCGCGCCGATCAGGCGGCTGACCGAATGCGGCTCCATGTATTCGGACATGTCGAAGCGCACCAGTTCGATGCCGAGCTGCAGCGCCAGTTGCTTGGTCACCTCGGTCTTGCCGACGCCGGTGGGACCGGCGAACAGGAAATTGCCGATCGGCTTCTCCGGATTCGCCAAGCCGCTGCGCGCCAGCTTGATGGACGACGCCAGCGTCTCGATGGCCGGGTCCTGCCCGAAGATGACCATCTTCAGGTTGCGCTCCAGGTGCTGCAGCACGTCCTTGTCGGACGACGACACCTGCTTGGCCGGGATGCGCGCCATCTTGGCGACGATGGTCTCGATCTCTTCGACGTCGATCAGCTCCTTGCGCGTGCCCTCGGGCAGCAGGCGCTGGCGGGCGCCGGCCTCATCGATCACGTCGATCGCCTTGTCCGGCAGCAGGCGGTCGCCGATGTGCTTCACCGACAGGTCCACCGCCGCCTGCAGGGCGTCGTCGGCATACGTGACGCCATGGTGCGACTCGTACTTGGGCTTCAGGCCCTGGAGGATCTCGTAGGTCTCGCCCACCGTCGGCTCGACGATGTCGATCTTCTGGAAGCGGCGAGCGAGCGCGCGGTCCTTCTCGAAGATGCCGCGGTACTCCTGGAACGTGGTCGAGCCGATGCAGCGCAGCTCGCCCGATGCCAGCGCCGGCTTGATCAGGTTCGACGCGTCCATGGTGCCGCCGCTGGCCGAGCCCGCGCCGATGATGGTGTGGATCTCGTCGACGAACAGGATGGCGCCGGGGATCTTCCTGATCGCCGCCAGCACGCCCTTCAGGCGCTTCTCGAAATCACCACGGTACTTGGTGCCGGCGACCAGGGCGCCGAGGTCCAGCGAGTAGATGACGGCGTCCAGCAGGACGTCCGGCACCTCGCCTTCGACGATGCGCTTGGCCAGACCCTCCGCCAGCGCGGTCTTGCCCACGCCGGCCTCGCCGACATACAGCGGGTTGTTCTTGCGGCGGCGGCACAGGACCTGGATGGTCCGCTCGATCTCGTCGCCACGGCCCACCAGCGGATCGATGCGGCCCTGGCGCGCCATGTCGTTCAGGTTGCTGGCGAATTCGGTCAGGGCATCGCCCTTGCCTTCGCCTTCGCCGCCTTCGGCCTTGCCCTCGCCCTCGGGCTGCCCGCCGGCCTCGTTCTCCTCGCCCTGCTTGGCGATGCCATGGGACAGGTAGTTGACGATGTCGAGGCGGGTGACGTCCTGCTGGTTGAGGAAATACACCGCGTGCGAATCCTTCTCGCCGAAGATCGCCACCAGCACGTTGGCGCCGGTAACTTCCTTCTTGCCCGAGGACTGCACGTGGTAGACGGCGCGCTGCAACACGCGCTGGAAGCCGAGCGTCGGCTGGGTGTCGCGGCCGTCGTCTTCCGCCAGGCGCGACACCGAGGCCTCGATCGCCTGCTCCAGGTCGGCGCGCAGGCGATTGGCGTCCGCGCCGGTCGCCTTCAGGACGGCTTGCGCCGAGGGGTTTTCGAGGAGTGCGAGCAGCAGGTGCTCGACGGTCATGAATTCGTGCCGAGCTTCACGGGCGCGCTTGTAGCACTGGCCAATGGTCTGCTCGAGGTCTTTGCTGAACATGGTTGCCTCCGGGGCCTATGCCGACAATATGCGGCTTGGCGGGCGGTTTTCCATCACCCTACCGGATTTCAGTGTTCAGGGATCGTTGCCTTGTGCATCGCGGCGGTGCCCCCACACCGTATCCGACCCGGCGTACCCGCGCCGGTCCCCCGTCAGGACTTCTCCATCGTGCACAACAGGGGATGCTGGTTCATACGGGAAAACTCGTTGACCTGGGCCACCTTGGACTCGGCCACCTCGCGCGTGTAGACGCCGCAGACGCCGCGACCGCGGGTATGCACGTGCAGCATCACCTGGGTGGCCTTCTCCAGGTCCATCACGAAGAACTGCTGCAGTACGGTCACCACGAAGTCCATCGGGGTGTAGTCGTCGTTGAGCAGCAGGACCTGGTACAGGGGCGGCGGAGCGACCTCGGGCCGGCTGGTTTCCACCATCAGGCCATGGTCGCGTTCGTTTTCGTTCTTGCGGGACATGCGCCAATTATAGGCGCCAGCCGCCATCGCCCGCATGGACGCCATGCGTGACCCCGGCCACAATGCGCCATCCCAACCCGACGAGCCGCCCATGAAGCCGACGCTGTCCCGCCTGCCCGCCGCCCTCCTGCTGTGCACCGCCACGCTCGCGACGCCGGTGTTGGCGGCGGATGCCTCGGTGGAGGCCCGGCTGAAAGCGCGCGGCATCCAGTTCGAGGTGGATGCGGACGGCGACTACAAGGTCACCTACTCCTACAAGCAGGAGAACCGCACCCAGTTGGTCTTCGTCTCGGGCCGCACCGAGGAAGTGAACGGCATGAGCGTGCGCGAGGTCTTCTCGCCGGCCGGCCGCGTCGCCGCCGACGGGATCGATGGCGCCAAGGCGCTGGCCCTGCTGGCCGACAGCCGCAGCAAGAAGATCGGCAGCTGGGAGATTTCCGGCGACGTCCTCTACTTCGTCATCAAGCTGCCCGACAGCGTCGATGGCGCGGGACTGGAAGCGGCCATGGACGTGGCCTCCGAAACCGCCGACAACCAGGAGATCGAACTCTCCGGCGACAAGGACGAGCTGTAAGTGAGCTACCGCGAGGGACGCTTCTGGCAGCCGGACGTCACCGTCGCCACGGTGGTGGTCCGCGACGGCCGGCTGTTGATGGTGGAAGAGCGCGCGCAGGGACGGCTGGTGTTCAACCAGCCCGCCGGCCATCTGGAGCCCGACGAAAGCCTGCTGGAAGCCGCCCGCCGCGAGACGCTGGAGGAAACCGGCTGGGAGGTCGCGCCGACCGCCTTCATCGGCGCCTACCAGTGGAAGGCCGAGACCGGACGCCACTACCTGCGCTTCGCCTTCGCTGCCGACCCGGTGCGCCACCTGCCGAAGCGGCCGCTCGATGACGGCATCGTGCAGGCGCTGTGGCTGACCCCGGCCGAACTGCAGGCGCAATCCGACCGCCATCGCAGCCCGCTGGTCTGGCAGGTCGTGCAGGATTACCTCGCGGGTCGCCGTTCGCCCCTGTCCACGCTGCAGCAGATCGCGTGAGTGCCCCCCGCATCATCGTCGGCGTGTCCGGTGGCGTGGATTCGTCCGTCGCCGCCCTGCACCTGGTCCAGCAGAACGAACCGGTCGCCGGTCTGTTCATGCAGAACTGGACCGACGACGGCAGCGGCGACTGCCGCGCCGAAGACGACCGGCGCGACGCGGTGGCGGTCTGCGGTCGCCTCGGCATTCCGTTCCATTTCCGCGACTTCTCCAGTGAGTACTGGCAGGGCGTGTTCGAGCATTTCCTCGCCGAGTACGCGGCCGGGCGCACGCCGAATCCCGACGTGCTATGCAACCGCGAAGTGAAGTTCAAGCATTTCCTCGACGCGGCCCGTGAACTGGGCGCCGAGAAGATCGCCACCGGCCATTACGCGCGCGTGGACCAGCATGGCGGCCGCTGGCGCCTGCTGCGCGGCGTGGACCGCAGCAAGGACCAGAGCTATTTCCTGCACCAGTTGGGCCAGGCGCAGCTGTCGGCCACCCTGTTCCCGATCGGCGAGCTGCAGAAGACCGAACTGCGCCGCATCGCGCGCGAGGCCGGGCTGCAGACGCACGACAAGAAAGATTCCACCGGCATCTGCTTCATCGGTGAACGCGACTTCCGCGAGTTCCTCGGGCGCTACCTGCCCGCTCGCGCAGGCGAGATGCGCGACCCGTCCGGCCAGGTGATCGGCGAGCATCCCGGCGTGTTCTATTTCACCTTGGGCCAGCGCGAAGGCCTGCAGATCGGCGGCGTGCGCGGCCGTCCGCAGGCACCTTGGTATGTCGTGGGCAAGGACGTGGCGAGCAACGTGCTCTACGTCGACCAGGACACGCAGAGCCCTTATCTGATGTCGACACGGCTGTGGACCGAGGCCGCGCACTGGATCGCAGGAAGCCCGCCGGCGACACGCTTCACCTGCACCGCGCAGACACGCTACCGCCAGCCCGACGAGGACTGCGAAGTGGAGGTGCTGGGCGACGACAGCGTGAGCGTGCGGTTCCTGCAGCCGCAGCGCGCCGTCACGCCGGGACAGTCGCTGGTCCTCTACGCTGGCGACGAATGCCTGGGAGGCGCTGTCATCGCACGAACGGACGCCCCCTCGAAATGAAACTTGCGGAGCAAGCAGCTTGAGCAATCGATATTCCGACCGCGTACTGGCCCTCGCCGGGCTGGCACAGGCCCTCCACCAGGTCCGCCGCATCGCCGAAACCGGCCAGTCCGAAGGCGCTGCCGTGCAGGCCGCACTGGACAGCGTGTTCCGCATCGATGCGGCGACGCCGTTGGCCGTCTACGGCCGCGTGAGCGATATCACCCCGGGCCTGCGCGTGCTGCGCAGCCACCTCGCCAAGGAGGGCCAGGACGACGGTGTCTCCCGCCTGGCGATGGCTGTCCTGCAGCTGGAGCGCCGGTTCGTGCGCGAAGAAGACACGGTGCATGCGGTCACGCGTGGCCTGGGCGACATCGCCCCCCGCGCCGAGCAACAAGGCAGCACGCATCCCGATGTCCTGTCCGCCCTGGGCGGCCTGTACGCCGACACCATCAGCCACCTGCGTCCGCGCGTGATGGTCCAGGGCAATCCGCACTACCTGGGCCAGCCAGGCGTGGTCGCGGAGATCCGCGCCATCCTGCTCGCCGCCGTGCGTTCGGCGGTGCTGTGGCGCCAGATGGGCGGCACGATGTGGGACTTCGTCTTCAGCCGCCGGCAGATGCTGGACGCTGTGGACGACTGGCTGCCCTGATCCCGTGGGGACGCGCAAGAAAAAGGCCCGGCAATGCCGGGCCTCTCTTTGCTTGCCTGATCAGGCCGCGACGGTCTTCGCCACGTCCTGGTACTCCTCGATCTGGTCGAAGTTCATGTAGCGGTAGATCTCGGCGCCCTTCTCGTTGATCACGCCGATGTCGGCCATGTACTCGGCCTTGGTCGGGATCTTGCCTAGGCGCGAGCAGATCGCGGCCAACTCCGCCGAGCCCAGGAACACGTTGGAGTTGCGGCCCAGGCGGTTCGGGAAGTTGCGGGTCGAGGTGGAGAACACCGTCGCGCCCTCGCGCACCTGCGCCTGGTTGCCCATGCAAAGCGAGCAGCCCGGCATTTCCATGCGCGCGCCGGCGGTGCCGAACGTGCCGTAGACGCCTTCCTTGGTCAGCTCCGAGGCATCCATCTTGGTCGGCGGCGCGACCCACAGGCGGGTCGGGATATCGCGCTTGCCTTCCAGCAGCTTGGCGGCGGCACGGAAGTGGCCGATGTTGGTCATGCACGAACCGATGAACACTTCGTCGATCACCGTACCGGCGACGTCGGACAGCGTCTTCACGTCGTCCGGGTCGTTCGGGCAGGCCAGCAGCGGCTCGTGCACGTCGGCCAGGTCGATGTCGATGATCGCGGCGTACTCGGCATCGGCATCCGGCTCCAGCAGCTGCGGGTCAGCCAGCCACGCTTCCATCTTCTTGATGCGGCGGGCCAGCGAACGGGCGTCGGCGTAGCCTTCGGCGATCATCCACTTCAGCAGCGTGATGTTGCTGGTGAGGTACTCGATGATCGGTTCCTTGTTCAGGCGCACGGTGCAGCCGGCGGCGGAGCGCTCGGCCGAGGCGTCGGACAGCTCGAACGCCTGCTCCACCTTCAGGTCCGGCAGGCCTTCGATCTCGAGGATGCGGCCGGAGAAGATGTTCTTCTTGCCCGCCTTGGCCACGGTCAGCAGACCGGACTTGAGCGCGTAGTACGGGATCGCGTTGACCAGGTCGCGCAGCGTCACGCCCGGCTGCAGTTCACCCTTGAAGCGCACCAGCACCGACTCCGGCATGTCCAGCGGCATCACGCCGGTGGCCGCGGCGAACGCGACCAGGCCCGAGCCCGCTGGGAACGAGATGCCCACCGGGAAGCGCGTATGCGAGTCGCCGCCGGTACCGACGGTGTCGGGCATCAGCATGCGGTTGAGCCAGCTGTGGATCACGCCGTCGCCGGGACGCAGCGAGATACCGCCGCGGGTGGAGATGAACTCCGGCAGCGTGTGGTGCGTCTTCACGTCGACCGGCTTCGGATAGGCCGCGGTGTGGCAGAACGACTGCATGACCAGGTCGGCGGAGAAGCCCAGGCAGGCCAAGTCCTTCAGCTCGTCGCGGGTCATCGGGCCGGTGGTGTCCTGCGAGCCCACCGAGGTCATCTTCGGTTCGCAGTACGCGCCCGGACGCACGCCCTGGCCTTCCGGCAGGCCGCACGCACGGCCGACCATCTTCTGCGCCAGCGAGAAGCCCTTGCCGCTGTCGACTGGCTGCTGCGGCTGGCGGAACAGGTCCGTCGCAGGCAGTTTCAGCGCTTCGCGCGCCTTCGCGGTCAGGCCGCGGCCGATGATCAGCGGAATGCGGCCACCGGCGCGCACTTCGTCGAACAGCACGTCCGACTTCACCTGGAACTCGGCGATCACCTGCCCGTCCTTCAGTGCCTTGCCGTCGTACGGGCGCAGCTCGACCACGTCGCCGTGGTTCATCTGCGACACGTCGAGTTCGATCGGCAGCGCGCCGGCGTCTTCCATCGTGTTGTAGAAGATCGGGGCGATCTTGCTGCCCAGGCAGACGCCGCCGAAGCGCTTGTTCGGGATGAACGGGATGTCCTCGCCGGTGAACCACAGCACGCTGTTGGTCGCCGACTTGCGCGAGGAGCCGGTACCGACCACGTCGCCGACGTAGGCGACCAGGTGGCCCTTGTCCTTCAGCGACAGGATTTCCTGGATCGGGCCGCGCTTGCCGTCTTCTTCCGGCACGAACGGCGCGTCGGGACGCTTGTTCTTCAGCATCGCCAGCGCGTGCATGGGGATATCGGGACGCGTGGTGGCGTCGGGCGCCGGCGACAGGTCGTCGGTGTTGGTCTCGCCCGGCACCTTGAACACGGTGATGGTCAGGCTCTGCGGCACTTCCGGCTTGCTGGTGAACCATTCCGCGTCGGCCCAGCTCTGCAGCACGCCCTGTGCATGCGCGTTGCCCTGCTCGGCCTTTTCCTGCACGTCGTGGAAGCTGTCGAACATGAGCAACGTGTGCTTCAGGCCTTCGGCGGCGGTCGCACCGAGGTCGGCGTTGTCCAGCAGTTCGATCAGCGGATGGATGTTGTAGCCGCCCAGCATCGTGCCCAGCAGTTCGGTGGCGCGCTGCGCGGTGACCAGGGGGGTCTTCTCGGTGCCGAAGGCGACGGCGGCCAAGTAGGACGCCTTGACCTTGGCGGCATCGTCGACGCCGGCCGGCACGCGGTTGGTGATCAGATCGACCAGGAAATCCTCTTCACCGGCCGGCGGGTTCTTCAGCAGCTCGATGACCTCAGCCGTCTGCTGGGCCGACAGCGGCAGCGGCGGGATGCCCAGCGCGGCGCGCTCGGCTACGTGGTGGCGGTAGGCTTCCAACATGGGTGACTCCGGTCGTTCGGTGGTGCGGTGGAATGGGAAAACGGGGTGATGCTTATTCGTTCGCGGGCACGATCAGCTTCAGGCCCTTGAAATAATCGCGGTGGAAGGCGGTGTCGAAGGTGATCAGGCCGTCGCACTGCAGCAGCGCGTGCGCACCGACCAGGAAATCGGCGATCGGCCGCGCCTCGCCATCGCGCTGACGATGCCGGCGCTGCATTTCGCCGGCGCGCAGCGCGGACTTGGCCTCGACAGCGTTGAAATGGACGCCCATCTCCTCCAGCGCGGCCAGCGCATCTGCGCCGTTGCGCAGCGAGGCACAGAGCTGCGCGAGGGCTGCATCGCAGACGACCACGCGGCCACTGCCCAGGCTCTGGCGCAGGCCGGCTTCGACCGCATCGGCGCGCGCGCCATCGGTCAGCAGCTCGATCAGGACGGGAGCGTCGACGGCGATCATTCGTTCGGCGTGCCGTCGGCGTCGAGGGCGAACTTGCCGCGCACACGCGAGATCGCGTCGTCGACGCTCTTCCGCAACACGATGCGGCTACCTTCCAGTTCGACCTTCAGCACGCTGCCCTTGGTCAGGCCCAGCGCATCGCGCACGGCCTTCGGCAGGGTGATCTGGCCGCGCTCGGCAACGGTGGCTTCCATCAGTGCCCCCTCTTGAGTATGGAAGAATTATACATACTTTACTTGGCATACCCCAGCCCGGAGTACCCATCATCCCGCTGCCACATGCACCTTTGGTCGGATCATGGCCGTCTCACTCATGACGGATAATTCGGGCAAGCCTCGACAAGACACGCAGCGCCAGCGGCTTATGCTGGTCGCCTGCCCCTTCCCCCAGCTACAGGAGCCTCCGCGATGAGTGATTCCTTCGCCACCCGCCGTTCCCTGGACGTCAACGGCACGTCCTACGCGTACTACAGCCTGCCGGTCCTGGCCGAGCAGCTCGATCCCGCGGGCGGCTTCGCCCGCCTGCCCTACTCCATGAAGATCCTGCTGGAGAACCTGTTGCGCTGCGAGGACGGCGTGACCGTCCTGCCAGAGCACATCCGGGCCGTTGCCGGCTGGGAAGCCACCAAGGAGCCGGATACCGAGATCGCCTTCATGCCGGCGCGCGTGGTGCTGCAGGACTTCACCGGCGTGCCCTGCGTGGTCGATCTGGCCGCGATGCGCGACGCCGTGGTCAAGCTGGGCGGCAGCCCGGACCAGATCAACCCGCTGATTCCGTCCGAGCTGGTGATCGACCACTCGGTCCAGGTCGACGTCTTCGGCAGCCCCGACGCGCTGGACCTCAATGGCAAGATCGAGTTCGACCGCAACAAGGAGCGCTACGGCTTCCTGCGCTGGGGCCAGAAGGCGTTCGACAACTTCAAGGTGGTGCCGCCGAACACCGGCATCGTCCACCAGGTGAACCTGGAAAACCTCGCCCGCGTGGTGATGACCGGCGAGAAGGACGGCCAGGCCATCGCCTACCCCGACACCGTCTTCGGCACCGACAGCCATACCACCATGATCAACGGCATCGGCGTGCTGGGCTGGGGCGTCGGCGGCATCGAGGCCGAGGCCGCGATGCTGGGCCAGCCGTCGTCGATGCTGATTCCGCAGGTCGTCGGCTTCAAGCTGACCGGCAGGCTGCCGGAAGGCGCCACCGCGACCGACCTGGTGCTGACCGTCACCCAGATGCTGCGCAAGCTGGGCGTGGTCGGCAAGTTCGTCGAGTTCTACGGCGACGGCCTGCAGCACCTGCCGCTGGCCGACCGCGCCACCATCGGCAACATGGCGCCGGAGTACGGCGCGACCTGCGGCATCTTCCCGATCGACCACGAATCGCTGAACTACCTGCGCCTGTCCGGCCGCAGCGAGGAACAGATCGCGCTGGTCGAGGCCTACGCGAAGGCGCAGGGCCTGTGGCACACGCCCGACAGCCCGCATGCCGAGTACAGCGCCACGCTGCACCTGGACATGGGCGACGTGAAGCCGTCGCTGGCCGGTCCGAAGCGGCCGCAGGATCGCGTGCTGCTGCAGGACGTGAAACAGAACTTCCGCGACAACTTGGTGCCGTTCGCCGATGCGCGCCGCAAGCGCATCGACCTGGTGCAGGAAGACCGCCTGAAGAACGAAGGCGGCGGCGGAACGGCGGTCGGCGCGCAGGCGTCGGTGCACGAGTCCGCGCCCGACAGCGGTGCGCCGCTGAAGCTGCGCGATGGCGACGTGGTGATCGCGGCGATCACCTCCTGCACCAACACCTCCAATCCGGCGGTCATGCTCGGCGCCGGCCTGCTGGCGCGCAACGCCGCCGCCAAGGGCCTGAAGGCGCAGCCGTGGGTGAAGACCTCGCTCGGCCCGGGCTCGCGCGTGGTGACGGACTACCTGGAAAAAGCCGGCGTGCTCGACGATCTGGAGAAGCTCGGCTTCTACGTGGTCGGTTACGGCTGTACCACCTGCATCGGCAACTCCGGCCCGCTGCCGGACGACGTGTCGGCGGCGATCGCGGCCGACGACCTCGTCGCGGCATCCGTGCTGTCCGGCAACCGCAACTTCGAGGGGCGCGTGCATCCCGAAGTGAAGATGAACTACCTGGCCAGCCCGCCGCTGGTGGTCGCGTATGCCATCGCCGGCACCACCAACATCGATCTCACCACCGAGCCCTTGGGCACCGGTAGCGACGGCCAGCCCGTCTTCCTCAAGGACATCTGGCCGAGCAACCAGGAGATCGGCGACTTCATCGCCAAGACCATCGGCCCTGAGATGTTCGCCAAGAACTATGCCGACGTGTTCAAGGGCGATTCGCGCTGGAACACCATCGCCTCGCCCGACGGCGACCTGTACGCCTGGGATGGCGATTCCACCTACATCAAGAACCCACCCTACTTCGACGGCATGTCGATGGAGATCGGCAGCATCGACGATGTCCACGGCGCGCGCGTGCTCGGCCTGTTCGGCGATTCGATCACGACCGACCACATCTCGCCGGCCGGCAACATCAAGAAGGACTCGCCCGCGGGCCGCTTCCTGATCTCGCGCGGTGTGCAGCCGGCCGACTTCAACAGCTACGGCAGCCGCCGCGGCAACGACGACGTGATGGTGCGCGGCACCTTCGCCAACATCCGCATCAAGAACCTGATGTTCGGCGGCGAGGAAGGCGGCAACACGCTGTACTTCGGCAGCACTCCCCCGGAGAAGATGTCGATCTACGATGCTTCGATGAAGTACCAGGCAGAGGGCGTGCCGCTGGTCGTCATCGCCGGCAAGGAGTACGGCACCGGCTCGTCGCGCGACTGGGCGGCCAAGGGCACCAACCTGCTGGGCGTGAAGGCGGTGATCGCCGAGAGCTTCGAGCGCATCCACCGCTCCAACCTGGTTGGCATGGGCGTACTGCCCCTGCAGTTCAACGACGGCGAGAACGCGCAGTCGCTGGGCCTGGATGGCTCGGAAACCTTCGATGTCACCGGATTGCAGGACGGCGCCGCCAAGACCGCGACGGTCACGGCGCGCAAGGCCGACGGCAAGACCATCGAGTTCCAGGTCAAGGTGTTGATGCTGACGCCGAAGGAAGTCGACTACTTCCGCCACGGCGGCCTGCTGCATTACGTGCTGCGCCAACTGGCCGCGCGCAAGGCGGCCTGAGCGGCGTCCTGCTGATGAAAGGCCGCCCGATGGCGGCCTTTCTGTTTCAAGCGGGCGTGATCAGCGATCCGCCGCGACGGGTGAGGAACCGCCACCCGGGGGCTTGTTCTTGACGTAGCGCTCCAGCCACTGGTCCTGCTCCCACAGCAAGTGCAGGATCGATTCCTTCGCCGCATAGCCGTGGCTTTCCTTCGGCAGCAGCACCAGCCGCGTCGGCGCGCCGAAGCCCTTCAGCGCATTGAAGTAACGCTCGCTCTGCATCGTGAACGTGCCGGAGTTGTTGTCCGCCTCGCCATGCACCAGCAGCAACGGCGTCTTCATCTTGTCCACGTGCATGAACGGCGACATGTCGTTGTAGACCGCCGGCGCCTCCCAGTAATTCCGCTCCTCCTGCTGGAAGCCGAACGGCGTCAGCGTGCGGTTGTAGGCGCCGCTGCGCGCGATGCCGGCGGCGAACAGGTCCGAATGCGTCAACAGGTTCGCGGTCATGAAGGCGCCGTAGGAATGTCCGCCAACAGCCACGCGGGTGCGGTCGATGTAGCCCAGCGCATCCACCGCATCGATCGCCGCCTTCGCGTTCGCGACCAGTTGGGTGACGAAGGAATCGTTCGGCTCGTCCTTGCCTTCGCCGACGATCGGGAACGCGGCATCGTCGAGCACCGCATAGCCGCGCGTCACCCAGTACACCGGCGAACCGTAGCTCGGGAAGATGAACTCGTTGGGATTGGTGGTGTTCTGTCCCGCGCTGTCGCGGTCCTTGTACTCGGCCGGATAAGCCCACATCACCAGCGGCAGCTTCTGCGTCTTCGCGGTACGGTCGTAGCCCGCCGGCAGGTAGAGCGTGCCGGTCAGCGGCAGCCCGTCGGCGCGCGCGTAGGTCAGGACCTCCTTGTGCACGCCCTGCAGACCCTTGAACGGATTCTCGAAGCGCGTCACCGGCACCGGCGCCATGCGCTGCTTGAGATGGCGGATGTAGTAGTTCGGGAATTCCGTCGGCGACTCCAGACGCACCAGCACGGTGCCGGCCTGCGGATCCAGCAGCGCCTGGATCGCTTCCTTCTGACTGGTGAGCCGCGAGGTATACAGCCGCTCCTTCTTGCCGGTCGCCAGGTCCATGCGGTCGATGAAGGGGAACTGGCCTTCCGGAGTGAAGCCGTCGCCGATCAGGTGCGCATGGCCGTCGTCCAATGCCAGCACGCGCTGGCCGGACGCGTTGCGGCGCGTCTCGAACTCACCCGGATCGCTGTACTGGTCCTGGTAGTTGCGACTGACGAGTTCTCGCAGCGGCGCGCCCGCCTGTGAAGGATCGAACAGATAGGTGCGCGTATTGCGCGTGCTCCACCAGTAGTCGGTCACGATGGCATGGCGCTCGTCGCCCCACTGCACGCCCTGCAGGCGGTCGATGGTCTTGAAGATCGAACGGGGCGGCGCGGTGAACGGCGCGTCCCACGCGAAGGCCTCATCGCGGAACGGCACCTCCAGCGTAGGGTCGCCCTTGTCCAGCGCCTCCGCCCACACCAGTGTCGCCGGCTGGTCCGCGCGCCACTCGATGTCGCGACGACCCGCCCGCACCGCCATGAAACCTTTCGGCAGGTTCTCGGCGAGCGGCGCGTCGACGACGGTCGCGACCGACTTGCCGGTGGTCTCCACGACCTCCGCGCTGAACGGGAAACGGCTGTACGGTACCAGGTAGGAGAACGGCTTCTTCAACGTCCGCAGCAGTACATAGCGACCGTCCGGCGAAAACGATTCGCCCGTGTACATGCCGGCGCCGCGCCACACGGTCGCGCGCCCCTTCAGCGGGACGCGGTGCAGTTCGGAGGTGACCAGGACGGCGAAGTTCGCTTCATCCTGCGGGTTCTTCAGTAGGTCCTGGTAGGTGCGGTTCTGCGCCTTGCTGCCATCGCTGACGGACACGGTGGGGCCGGTGGGGATCTGGCGCGACGTATCGATCAGCGCGGGGCGTTGCACCGGCAGCATGCGGACCAGCAGCGCCTGGTTGTCGCGGAACCAGGTGAGCGGATTGCCGATGTTGCTGTTCACGCGCGCCTCGGTCAGCCGAGTGGCGCGCGCGGAGGCCAATTCCAGTACCCACGCCTCCACCCCGGTGCGCGTGGTGTGGGTGAAGGCGAGCCGCTTTTCATCGGGCGACCAGACGAAGTTCGCCAGGCGCGGGACCGTCGGCAGGCCGGTCACCTGCCGCGCCGTGCCTCCGGCGAGTTCCTGCACCTGCAGGTTGTTGAAGTAGGTGGCGGTGCTGGCGATGTTGGTACGCGGATTGACCCGCAGGCCACCCAGTCGCAGTTCCTCGTCGGACAACTCCGCCAGCGACTTGAACGCATCCCGGTAGAACAGCACCAGCCGCGTCTTGCCGCTGTCCGCGACGACGCTGGGGGGACGCTGTACGTCCGCCAGTTGCAGGATTTCGGCAGGCGGCGTCTGGTAAGGCAGCGCGTCCTGCGCAACGGCGTTGCCGGCGGCCAGCCACAGGCATGCCAGGATCTTCCAGCGAATCGACATGGATCACTTCCCCTTGTTGTAAGGCTCGATGATCCCGTCCACGACGCGCGAGGGCAACCCGACCTGTTGCCGGTTGTGCGCCCTCCTTGCGTTACGGCTGTTGAAGACCTGCCTCCGCAGGCCGCAGGGGACTGGCGTTGAACACACAGCTTCCGCGCGCACCCGTGTGGTGCGTCTGCCTCTGCATAGGCGTGCTGCCGTTCGCGGGTTTCGGTGCCGCCCCCGGCACGGAACCGGCGAGACGGATCGCCGAACAGTTCGTCGCCGGCAAACAGGCGGACCACATGGAAAGCTATGAAGCCACCGAGGTTGTCCCTGCAGACATCAACGGCGATGGCCAGGACGAAATCGTCGTCCTCTGGACCCTGTACGGTCCGACCTACTGGAACTCCGGGGTCGCCGTGCTCGCGAAACAGGGCGCACGGTATGCGGCCGCCGGCGAGACGAGCGATGCGCTCGGCATGGTCGAAGGCATGACGGTCGCCGACGGCGTCATCCAGCTCAAGACGAAGTGGCCCGGCCCGAACGATCCCCGCTGCTGCCCGAGCGTCAACAAGACGCTGCGCTACCGCTGGACGCCGGGAAAGCTCACCCCGGTGAAGTGATCACTGCCGGCGTTCCCAGCGGGCGTGATAGACACGCCAGTCTCCATCTGCGCGTCGCCATGCGGTGGTGACGCGATAGGTCCCAGCCTGGTTCGGCAGCAGGCGTCCCCTGCTGGACGTCAGCAGGACATCGAACGCGACCTCGGCGTTCTCGCCATCGACTTTGACATCGAGCGGTCCCGTGGTCGCACCGATACGCGCATTCATCAGGGTGTGCGCACGGATCATGTTGTGCAACGCAGCACGATCGAGACCTTCTTCACCGGCGAAATCGGCGCTGACGCCCTCGATGAAATCGCCCGACTTGCCGGCTTCCACCGCCACCTGCATGGTGTCGAACTGCTGCCGCAATTGCGCTTCCGGCGTATCGCCGGCGCACGCAGCCAAGGCCAGCACCAGGGCGAGCAGCCATCCGTGCGCACTGAATCGGGTCTTGGCCATCGAAACCTTCGCCTTTTCCATCCGGAACGGTATGCTCCCGGCAGGCGCCATCTCCGGCGTTTGCCCATTGAACGCCGCGAGGCGACCCGAAGACCCTGGGGAGGGAATGGAACGATGAGTCAGGAACGTCCGTGGTTCAAGAGTTACCCGCAAGGCGTGCCGCAGCAGGTGGACCTGGAGCAGTACCGCTCCATCGTATCCGTCTTCGATGAGGCGATCAGCAAGTACCGCGACCGCCCTGCGTTCCGCAACTTCGGCAAGACCCTGACCTACGGCGAGATCGACACGCTCAGCCGGCAGTTCGCGGCGTACCTGCTCGGCGAGCTCAAGCTCAAGAAGGGCGACCGCGTCGCCATCATGATGCCGAACTGCCTGCAGTATCCCATCGCCATCTTCGGCGTGTTGCGCGCCGGCCTGACGGTGGTCAACGTCAATCCGATGTACACGCCGCGCGAGCTGAAGCACCAGCTGACGGATTCCGGCGCCAGCGTGCTGCTGGTCGTCGACAACTTCGGCAAGACCGCGCAGGAAGCCCTCGCCGGCACGCAGGTCAAGCAGGTGGTCACCACCGCGCTCGGCGACATGGTCGGCTTCCCCAAGGGCGCGATCGTCAACTTCGTGCTGAAGTACGTGAAGAAGATGGTGCCGGATTACGACATCCCCGGTGCCGTGCGCTTCAAGGACACGCTCACGCTGGGCCAGTTGCATACGTTGCCCGACGTCGACATCGACTCCGGCGACATCGCCTTCCTGCAGTACACCGGCGGCACCACCGGCGTCGCCAAGGGCGCGATGCTGACGCACCGCAACCTAGTGGCCAACATGCAGCAGGCCGGCGTGTGGGTGGGCACCGGCCTGGACTACGGCAACGAAGTCATCATCACCGCGCTGCCGCTGTACCACATCTTCGCATTGACGGCGAACTGCCTGGTCTTCATGAAGCTGGGCGGCCTGAACCACCTGATCACCAATCCGCGCGACATGCCGGGCTTCGTGAAGGAGCTGAAGGCCACGCGCTTCACCGCGATCACCGGCGTCAACACGCTGTTCAACGGTCTGCTCAACACGCCGGGGTTCGACGACGTGGATTTCTCCAACCTCAAGATGACGCTGGGCGGCGGCATGGCGGTGCAGCGCGCCGTCGCGGAGAAGTGGAAGAAGGTCACCGGCGTGACGCTGGTCGAAGCCTATGGACTGACCGAAACCTCGCCTGCCGCCTGTATCAATCCGATGGACCTGCACGACTACAACGGCGCCATCGGCCTGCCCGTGCCGTCCACCGATGCCTGCCTGAAGGACGACGATGGCAACGTCGTGCCGGTCGGTGAAGTCGGCGAGCTGTGCATCAAGGGCCCGCAGGTGATGAAGGGTTACTGGCAGCGCCCCGAAGAAACCGCCAACGTGATGGACGCCGATGGCTGGCTGCACACCGGCGACATGGCGAAGATGGACGAGAACGGTTTCTTCTACATCGTCGACCGCAAGAAGGACATGATCCTGGTCTCCGGTTTCAATGTGTACCCGAACGAAGTCGAGGACGTGATCGCCGGCCTGGACGGCGTACTGGAAGTGGCGGCGATCGGCGTGCCGGACGACAAGTCGGGCGAAGCAGTGAAGGTCTTCATCGTGAAGAAGGACCCTGCCCTGACGGCCGAGCAGGTCAAGGCGTTCTGCCGCGACAACCTGACCGGCTATAAGCAGCCGCGCCACATCGAGTTCCGTACGGAGCTGCCGAAGACCAACGTCGGCAAGATCCTGCGCAAGGAACTGCGCGAGCCCGCGAAGACCGCCTGATATCGCTGTTCAGCTTCTTAGCAAAGGCCGGCCCTGCGCCGGCCTTTTTCTTTTGGTTCAGGACTTTAGGGGTCGATTCTAGACGCGCGTCACAAATATCGGGACGGATGGCGGGTCGACGGCCGCGACTTGCTTCAAGCGCGCTTGTGCACCGGATTTTAATTATTCGTTCAGGTGTAGGATCGGCGCGTGATGCCGCCTGCGTCACATAAATCCGTCACCCGCTTCCCCTGCCGCGCGGGCAAAACCCCTCCAAGGAGCTTTCCATGAACAACGTCGAAAAACTGCAGCGCACCCGTTCCTTCCCGACCATCCGCGTGGAATCGGAACCCAGCGGTGATGCGCACTGGATGTACATGCATTCTGATGTCGCCCCGGGCGTGCGTCCGTGCTTCCGCAGCCAGATGCTCGACGACGTGCTGAGCTTCATGAACTCGATCACCCTGCGCGAATCCCAGCGCCAGCCGGGCAAGCTGCGCCACCTCGTCGTTGCATCCGACGCCAACGCCTTCAATCTCGGCGGCGACCTGGAGCTGTTTTCGCAGCTGATCCGCGAGAACAACCGCGACCGCCTGCTGAGTTATGCGCGCCGCTGCATCGATGGCGTCCACCATCTCAACACCGGTTTGGGCGGCGACGTGCGCACCATCGCGCTGATCCAGGGCGATGCACTGGGCGGCGGCCTCGAAATCGCCCTGTCCTGCCACACCATCGTCGCCGAAGAAGGCGTCGACATGGGCCTGCCGGAAGTGCTGTTCGGCCTGTTCCCGGGCATGGGCGCCTACTCGTTCCTGTGCAAGCGCGTGTCGCCGCAGGTCGCCGAGAAGATCATCCTGGAAGGCAACATCTACACCAGCGACGAGCTGTACAAGCTGGGCGTGGTGGATGTGCTGGTGCCGAAGGGCCAGGGTGCCGCCGCCGTGCAGA
The DNA here is from genome assembly GCF_056175725.1 of Pseudoxanthomonas sp. LjRoot206. Lineage (NCBI taxonomy): Bacteria > Pseudomonadati > Pseudomonadota > Gammaproteobacteria > Lysobacterales > Lysobacteraceae > Pseudoxanthomonas > Pseudoxanthomonas sp. LjRoot206. Next base: position 868,703 of record NZ_JBGFFI010000001.1, on the reverse strand, counting down.
CCATCATCGACAAGCAGCGCCGTTCGCCGCATGCGCACCTCGCGCTGAACGCCTGCCGCAACCTCGCGCAGCCGGTCGGCTACGACGAACTGATGGGTATCACCGAAGTGTGGGTCGATACCGCCCTGACGCTCGGCGACAAGTCGCTGAAGATGATGGAGCGCATCGTCCGCGCACAGGAAAAACGGTCCATCCGCGCGGCCTGAGCACCTGCAACGCTGCTTTCATCGCAGACACTACAGGGGAAATCAGGGGGTTGAAGCGCGCTTGAGCGCCTTCAAGGGCGAGTCCGGGTCACCGTACTCGCCAGGGACCTGCCATCGCAGGCGCCCGATGCGTCAACGTTCCGTCGCTGCTCCCCTCCGCCATGATGGCGGCGGGCAGCTGATCAGGACGACGTGCCTTCGTTGCCCTTCTCCACCGCACCGCGTACACGCTGCCGCGCATCGAGCGCGGCACGGCCGTGGCTCAGGTGCGAGTTCAACGCCGCCAGGCGGTGACGCCATTCGCGCGTGATCTGCCAGTCGGCCAGGCTCATCATCTCGCCTGCGGCCGCCGCCAGTTTCACCAGGCCGAGGTTGCTGGCCACGCCCTTCAAGGCATGGGCGTGCTCGCGCAGGTGCTCGCCATCGCCGCGCTCCATCGCATGCGCCATCGCGCCGATGCAGCCATCGGCATCGTTGAGGCACTGCTCGATGAACTCGCGCTCGAAGGCGTCGCCCATGCCGAGCGCCGTCAGCTCGTCCAGCACGCTGACATCCAGCACGCCGTCGGACACCTCGGCGCGTGCGGGCGCCATCGCCACCGCCGTCGCAGTGACGCGACCGGACGTGGCGATGTCGGCAAGCGCATCGAGCAGACGGGTCGCGACCACCGGCTTTGCCAGGAACGCACGTGCGCCGGCCTGCTCGCAACGCTGGATGGATTCCGGCGTGACGTCCGCGCTGAGGATAAGCACCGGCGTGCGGCTGCCGCTGCCTGCTTCCATCACGCGCAGCTGCTTCAGCAGGTCCAGGCCGCTGAGGCCGGGCATGTGCAGGTCGCAGATGACCGCATCGTAGGACGCCGACTCCAGCGCATCGAGCACTTCCTCGCCGCCGTTGACGCAGGTGATGCGATGGCCCGCCTTCTGCAGCAGGCGTTGCACCACCATGCGATTGGCCTCGTGGTCGTCGGCGACCAGGATCTGCATGCTGCGCACGCGGGCGCGATGGCGCAGGAACGGATCGGAGAATGCGATGATGTTCTCGGCGCTGGTCGTCTCGGGCTCTTCCTGCAGCCATTCCGCATGGCCATGCACGGCCGGCACGATGACGCGCTCCGGCACCACCTCGAACGGCAGCTCCACCCAGAAGCAGCTGCCGCGCTGCTCGTGGCTTTCGAAGCCGATGGTGCCGCCCATCGCTTCGGTCAGGCCCTTGGCGATCGTCGTGCCCAGTCCGGTGCCGCCGTAGCGGCGCGACAGGCTGACATCGGCCTGCTCGAACGCTTCGAACAGGCGCTCGCGCAGCGCGACGGGCACGCCGATACCGGTATCGGTGACCGTGAAGCGCAGGCGCACACGTCCTTCGTCGGTCTGCGTGGGCGCGACCACCATGCGCACCTCGCCTTCATCGGTGAACTTCACCGCGTTGCCCGCGAGGTTCAGCAGTACCTGCCGCAGGTGGCCCGCGTCGCCGCGCAGCTTCAGCGGAATGGCATCGTCCACCACGCCTTCGTAACGTACCTGCTTGCCGCGTGCCTGCGGCATCAGGATCAGGCCGATGCTGTCGACCAGTTCGCGTGGCGAGAACTCCACCACGTTGAGCTTGACCTTGCCCGCCTCGATCGCGGAGATGTCCAGCACATCCTCGACCAGGCCCAGCAGCGTGCGCGTGGAGGCCTGGATGGTGGACAGGCATTCGCGCTGCTCCGCGTCCAGCCGCGTCGTCGCCAGCAGTTCGGACATGCCGGCCAAGCCATTGAGCGGCGTGCGGAACTCGTGGCTCATGTTGGCCAGGAAGCGGCTCTTGGCTTCGTTGGCGCGGCGTGCCTCGTCGGTGGCGCGGGTCAGGTCGCGCAACAGGCCGGACAGGTACATCGGCACGGCGATCAAGCCAAGCACCAGGCCCACGCCCAGCGTCAGGTTGGTGCGCCAGTAGTCGTTCATCGCGACCACGCCCGCGAATGCGGTGCTGGCCATCGCCACCGCGACCACCAGATAGCGGTTGCCGTAGCGCAGGCCGTTGCCGACGGTGATCCACATCAGCACGACGTAGGCCCACGACAGCGGCTCGCCCATACCGTTCATCGCGGCCGCGAGCAGGCCGTAGTCGGCGATCATGCCCAGACCGCGACGTACGTGCGACTTGCCCGGCTGCACCAGCAGCCACGCGAAGATGCCCAGGCTGTTGACCAGGCCCGAGGTGATGATGGCCAGGACGATGGCGTACTCGCCCGGCGGCAGCGCCGCGCGCGAGGACGGCAGCAGCGCGTAGGTGAGGATGATGGAGATCAGCGCGACGCGGATCAGCGCCTGCCCGTGCTCACTGTCGCCGCGATGCGCCAGTCGGGACTTGATCCAGGTGATGGGATTGGTCATGGCTCACTCCATCCCTGGACGGCTCTGCACCGTCGAGTAGCGTTCGCAGATGTCGTCGAGCCGCGCCCGCCCACGGATCAGCGCGTCGACACATGCGGGATCGAACAGGCGACCGCGCTGCGCGTATAGATACGCCAGCGCCGCGTCCTTGTCCCAGGCCTTCTTGTACGGCCGCGGCGAGATCAGGGCATCGAACACGTCCGCCACCGCCACTATCCTCGCTTCCAACGGGATCTGCTCACCGACGAGGCCATCGGGATAGCCACTGCCGTCGTAGCGCTCGTGGTGGCGCAGCGCGATCAGCGCGCCGGTCTGGATGAAGCGGTTCTGGCTGCCGGACAGCAACTGGTGGCCGATCTTCGGATGCCGACGCATGACATCGGTTTCGTCGGCGGTCAGCGGGCCGGCCTTCATCAGCACCGAATCCGGGATCGCGATCTTGCCCATGTCGTGCAGCGGCGCGGCCATCTCGATGGTGCGCACTTCGTCTTCCGCCAGGCCGAGCTGCTCGGCAATCAGGCCGGCCACGTGGGCCATGCGCTCGAGGTAGGCGCTGGTGCCGCTGTCGCGGTACTCGATGGCGCGGGCCAGGCGCGACAGCGTCTCGCGCTCGCGTTCCTCGACCTCGTGCATGCTGGACAGCAGGCGCTGCTCCAGCGACAGGGCGCGCTGCTTGACGTTCTCGGACTGCTGGCGGAGCTGAAGCAGGTTGCGGCAACGGGCGCGCAGTTCGCGCGGCCGCACCGGCTTGACCAGGAAATCGATGACGCCGGCTTCCAGCGCGGCCTGGCGGATCGGCTCGTCGCCGACCACGGTGATCAGGATGATCGCGATGTCGCGGTGCATCGGCAGCCGGCGGAAGCGGCGGGCGAACTCCAGCCCGTCCATGCCCGGCATGCGGTAGTCCAGCAGCAGCAGGTCGGTGCGGTTCTTCTCGCACCATTCCAGTGCGGCCAGCGGATCGCCGAAATCATGGACGGCCAGCTCGGACGCGATGTCCTCGATGACATGGCGCAACATCGTGCGCGCAGACGTCTGATCGTCGACGATGACGATGTTCAAAGCGTTACCCACCCCTTGGGGCCACATCACGTGGCTGTCGGGCAAGGATACTCCGGCGGCGGCGGCGCTCGCATCCAGCATGTCGTCAGTCCTGTTCGGCGGCACGGTCCCGGGCGGGGTCCGTGATCCACGAAGGGAACCGATGCGAATCCCGGGGCCCCCTCCCCCGATCTCTATCGGCGCGGGCGGTGGAAAATTGACCGTCCTGCGCGTGAAACGACGCAGGAAGCGTGCCAGCCGTCGCAATGGCCGGTCGGGACTCAGCATATTGACCTCCGTCACGTATCCAGGCCGTCCCGGCCCTCCATGGCGGGTGGCATGGCCGAGAACATGATGCCGGGCAACGGCATCTCCGGCGCCAATGGACCCGCCGCGTCACGCCGGCAGGTGCCTATTCTGCCCCGGAGCGTCACCCTGTTGACGCCCGGGTACCGCTCGTTCAGCCCTGGGCTTCCGGGCGCATGTACGGGAACAGCAGCACGTCGCGGATCGAATCGGAGCCGGTCAGCAGCATGACCAGCCGGTCGATGCCGATACCCAGGCCGCCGGTCGGCGGCAAGCCGACCTCCAGTGCGCGGATGTAGTCCGCGTCGAAGTGCATGGCTTCATCGTCGCCGCCCTCCTTGGCCTGGACCTGCGCCATGAAGCGGGCCGCCTGGTCCTCGGGATCGTTCAGCTCGGAGAAGCCGTTGGCGAGTTCCTTGCCGTTGACGAACAGCTCGAAGCGGTCCGTATATCCCGGGTTGTCGTCGTTGGCGCGGGCCAGCGGCGACACCTCGACCGGATGGTCGGTGATGAAGGTCGGCTGCACCAGGGTGTGCTCGACCGTCTTCTCGAAGATCTCCAGCAGCAGCTTGCCCCAGCCGTACGACGGCTTGACGTGGATCTTCAGGCGTTCGCAGTGGCGCACCAGTGCCTCGCGGTCGGTGCAGTCGGCGGCGCTGATCTCGGGGTTGTGGTGGCGGACGGCCTCGTCCATGCGCCAGCGGCGGAAGGCCGGCTCCAGATCGATGTCCTGCCCGTCCCACGTCAGCTGGCCGGTCCCCAGCACCTCGTGCGCCACGTCGCGGATGACGCCCTCGGTCAGGTCCATGATCTCGGTGTACGTGGCGTAGGCCTCGTACAGTTCGAGCATGGTGAATTCCGGGTTGTGGCGGGTGCTGACGCCCTCGTTGCGGAAATTGCGGTTGATCTCGTACACCCGCTCCAGCCCACCGACCACCAGGCGCTTCAGGTACAGCTCCGGCGCCACGCGCAGGTAAAGATCCAGGTCCAGCGCATTGTGGTGGGTGGTGAACGGCTTGGCGGCGGCGCCACCGGGGATGTAATGCATCATCGGCGTCTCGACCTCGAGGAAGCGCCGGGTGTCCAGCCATTCGCGGATCGCGCGGATGATGCGAGAGCGCTTGATGAAGACGGCACGCGCCTCCGGCGTGACGATCAGGTCGACATAGCGCTGGCGGTAGCGCTGTTCCACGTCCGACAGGCCGTGCCACTTGTCCGGCAGCGGACGCAGCGACTTGGTCAGCAGGCGGAAGGCCTCGGCCTTGACCGACAGCTCGCCGGTACGGGTGCGGGTCAGCCCGCCCTCGACGCCGACGATGTCGCCGACATCCCAGCCCTTGAAGGCATCGTAGGTCTCGCCCAGCGTATTGGCCTGCAGGAACAGCTGGATGCGGCCGGACTCGTCCTGGATCTGTACGAAACTGGCCTTGCCCATCACGCGCTTGGCCATCAGGCGACCGGCCAGCTTCACCTGCCGTCCGCTGCCCTCCAGCGCCTCGCCGGTCCACAGCTCGGCATCCTGGTACTGCGTCTGCAGGTCGCCCGCATAGTCGCTGCGGCGGAAATCGTTGGGAAACGCGATGCCCTGCCCGCGCAGCGCGGTCAGTTTGGCGCGACGCTCGGCGATGAGGCTGTTCTCGTCGACGGCGGGCGTGGCGTTGGTCGGGTCGATCATGGCGGTCGCAGGGATTCTAGGAAGGGGAATGTAGGAGCGGCCCGTGGCCGCGATGCTCTGACACGTCTACTTGGAGAAGCATCGCGGCCATGGGCCGCTCCTACAGGAAGACGCGTCGCCCGATCAGGCGTCGATGCGTTTTGAACCGGCTTCCAGGCCGGATTTCAGGCTGGCCTCGACGAATTCGTCCAGGTCGCCGTCCAGCACCTTCTGCGTATCCGAGCGCTCCACGCCGGTGCGCAGGTCCTTGATGCGGCTCTGGTCCAGCACGTAGTTGCGGATCTGGCTGCCCCAGCCGATGTCGGACTTGGTGGCTTCCACCGCATCGCGCTCGGCGTTGCGCTTCTGGATCTCCAGCTCGTACAGCTTGGCGGCCAGCATCTTCATCGCGTTGTCGCGGTTCTGGTGCTGGCTGCGGCCGGTCTGGCAGGCGACCACAATGCCGGTCGGCACGTGGGTGATGCGCACCGCCGATTCGGTCTTGTTGACGTGCTGGCCACCGGCGCCGGACGAGCGGTACACGTCGGTCTTCAGGTCTGCCGGATTGATGTCGATGTCGATGTTGTCGTCGACTTCCGGGGACACGAACACCGAGGTGAAGCTGGTGTGGCGGCGGTTGTCCGAGTCGAACGGCGACTTGCGCACCAGGCGGTGTACGCCGGTCTCGGTCTTCAGCCAGCCGTAGGCGAAATCGCCCTCCACCCGCAGCGTGGCCGACTTGATGCCGGCGACGTCGCCACCGCTGGCTTCCATCAGCTCGGTCTTCCAGCCGCGCGACTCGCACCAGCGCAGGTACATGCGCAGCAGGATCTCGGCCCAGTCCTGCGCCTCGGTGCCGCCGGCACCGGCCTGGATGTCGACGAAGGCGTTGGAGCTGTCCATCTTGCCGGAGAACATGCGCTGGAACTCCAGCTTGTCCACGTGCACGGCGTAGCGCTCGACATCGGCCACCACGGCGTGCGCGGTGTCCTCGTCGTTCTCCATCTCCGCCAGTTCCAGCAGTTCGCCGGCGCCGGTCAGGCCTTCCTCGATGTCGCGGATGCCGTTGACCGTCTTGTCCAGCAAGGAGCGCTCACGGCCGAGCTGCTGCGCGTATTCTGCGTTGTTCCAGATGTCCGGGCTTTCCAGCTCGCGGTTTACTTCTTCCAGGCGCTCGCGCTTGGCATCGTAGTCAAAGATACCCCCGGAGCGAGGCCAGCCTGTCCTGCAGGTCGGCGATGCGCTGGCGGATGGGATTGAGCTCGATCATGGGTCGTGGGGCGGGGGCTGGAATCGGTCGGCAAGGATACCAGAGGCCCGCCGGACGCCGCGCCGGCGCCCGGCGGCTGGAACGGGACTTGCATCGTTGCGGTGCGCCCTTCCGAGAGCCGTCCGCTCATGCAGACTCCCGCCGCTGTCCTGCCCGTGCCGCTGCTGCCCTGGCTCCTCGGCCTGGCGCTGCTGTTGAGCCTGCCGTCGTCGCGAGCGCAGGGCACGCCGCCGGCCCCCGATCGCGCCAGCGAGGTGAAGCGCTGCCTGCAGTTGCGTCGCGATGCGCCCCCGGTGGCGGTCGCGCTGGCGGAATCGCTGCTGCGGGCACCGGACCTGGCGGTCGATGAGGAGGTGAAGATCTACAGCTGCCTCGGCATCGCCGCCGGACTCGCGGGCGACAAGGCCCGCGCAGTGGAAGCCGGCGCGCAGATGGAGCGGCTGGTGAACGAGCATCCCCGCCTGCCCGCAGAGTTCCGCGCCCGCGCCTATTCGCAGGCCGGTTCGGTATTCCACGGCGCCGGCCAGATCCACCGCGCCGAGGCCGCCTACCTGCACGCACAGGAGATCGCCGCTCAGTTGCCGGCCGAAGACGCTGCCCTGTTCCAGGCCACCACCCTGACCAACATCGGCCTGATTCACGCGGACTATCTGGATTCGCCGGAAATCGCCGACGGCTACTACCGCAAGGCGCTCGCGGCGGCTGGCTCGGTGGGCCTGGAGGATCCGCTGATCCTGCACAACCACGCGCTCAACCTGGTCAGGCTGGGCCGCACCGACGAGGCGATGGCCGTCATCGACGAAGGCGAAGCCGTGGCGCAGCGCAAGCAGGCGCAGTCCGTGGTCGACCGCCTGCACGCGGAGCGCGCCGGCCTGTGGATTGCGCAGGGACGGCTCGCGCAGGCGCGCCCCCTGCTCGACACCGCGATCAAGGCGCAGGAAAGCAGCGCCGACAAACCCGGCCTGGCGGGCTCGCTGGCCAAACGCTCGACCCTGCAGCGCCTGTCCGGCGACTACGCCGGCGCGCTGGCGACCGCGAAGCGCGCCTGGTCGAACGTGGACGGCACACCCCACCCGCAGAAGCAGCGCGAAGTGCTGCGCGCCTGGATGGCCGCCCATGCCGCCCTGGGCCAGGCGGACGACGCGCTCGGCGTCGCTGCCCGCCTGCACGCGCTGGAAATGCAGACGCTGAAGGAACAGCGGCTGGAACTGCTGGCCGACCTGCAGGCGCGCAGCGAAAGCGCCGCCGCGCAGCGCGAACTGGAGACGATGCGCCACCAGGCGCAGATTCGGGCGCTGCACGACGAGAAGTCGACGCTGCTCCGCCGCACGAGTGTCACCGTGCTGGTGCTGCTGGTGCTGGCGGGCGTGGGCTTCGGCCTGCTGCAACGGCGCAAGAACCGGCAACTGCGCAAGGTCAGCGCCACCGATTCGCTGACCGGTCTGCGCAATCGGCGAGCCGCGACCGAGGCAATGAAAGCCATGGCCATGCAGCGCCCGGTCGCCGGAACGCGTCATGTGCTGTTCCTGATCGACATCGATCACTTCAAGAAGGTCAATGATGGCTTCGGCCACCATGCAGGAGACCAGGTGCTGGTCGCCCTGTCGCGCCGCCTGCGCGAGATCGGCCGGGTCGACGACGTCATCGCCCGCTGGGGCGGTGAGGAATTCCTGATGGCCTGCGCCGACCTCACCGAGGCGCAGGCCTGCACCGTCGCCTCGCGCCTGCACCAGGCACTGTGCGAGGTGCACGAACTGGCACCGCGCCAGCGCTGGTCGCTGACGGTGTCGCTGGGGTTCGCGCCCTTTCCGTTCTTCGACAACACCGCCAGTGGCTGGGACTACGCGCTGCGCATGGCGGACCGCGCCCTGTACGCGGCCAAGGACCGTCGCAATGCGTGGGCCGGCCTCTGGGGCCGCACCCTGCCGCCCGGCGCGACCTTGCAGACCTTGCTGGAAGCGCCTGAAGAGGCCGTCCGCAGCGGCGCCATCGAACTGGTCGCCAGCTATGCAGTGGAACGTCTGCCGCAGGTGCCGGCGACGCGCGCCGCCTGACTAGCAGGCGGCCTCGGCACCGGTGCGCTGCCGCAGATCCTGCCGGTAGCGCCGGCTGCAGGGCAGCGCGCTGCCGTCCTTCATGTGCACGCGGGCATCGCCGGTATCCAGCGGCTCTATCGAACCCACCTGGTCCAGGCTGACGATATAGCTGCGATGGATGCGGGTGAAGCGGCGTGGATCCAGTCGTGCCTCGATGCCGGCGATGGTGCTGCGCAACGGGTAGTCATGGCCGCGGACGCGGAGGTTGACGTAGTTCCCGGCCGCCTGCAGCCATTCGATGTCGTTGGCCGCCACCAGGAACTCGCGGCCGAGTTTGCGCACCAGGAAACGCTCCGGCTGGTCGACCGGCTCCAACGGCAGGCCCTCGTCGGGTTCCGCGAGCAGGCTGGCTTCGCCCTGCCAGCGACGCAGCAGGAAGCGATAGCCTTCCACCGCCACCACGATGGTGGCGAAGCTGCGCGCGTCCTTCAGGTACTCATAAGCCAGTTCGCGCGGCCATGGTCCGAATTCGTAGGCCATGCCCTGCGTGCGGTACGCCAGCACGCGCAACGCCACCATCCCGACCACATGCACCAGGCAGACCAGGATGCTGGCCGCCGCGTACTCGCCCAGCCGCGCGCGCCAGTTGTCCCAGTGCACGGGGCGCGAGCGGGTGTACCAGACGATCGCCGGGATCAACACCAGCACCCAGACCAGCGCGCTGCTGGCTTCCCAGACCACCGGCTCCCACGCCTGCACGGCGGAATCGCCACGCCGGAGTTCCATCAGCGTGGTCAGGCTGTTGGCGATGCAATTGGCCGCCGTCACCGCGATCCAGAACCCCGCCTCCACCCATCGCTTCCACGGCAGGTAGCGTTCGTAGGTGAGCGTGTCCTTGCGGTTCATGCACGCATTTTAGCCGCCGTGCTCTGCGACTGGCATCACGACTCGTCACCGGGATCCGCGGTTCGGCCCCACGACCCCGCCATTCGTCCCTTCGTGCTTTCCGGCAGGACAACGCAGGTCGACGCTGGCGGCTTCGCTGAAGACGGAGAACACCATGCAACGTCGCCACGACCTGGACTGGGTACGCGTCTGTGCCTTCGGGCTGCTCGTGCTGTACCACGTGGGCATGTACTACGTGAGCTGGGACTGGCACGTGAAAAGCCCGGCCGCCAGCGAGGTGCTGGAGCCGTTCATGCTGCTCAGCTCGCCCTGGCGACTGTCGTTACTGTTCCTGGTCTCCGGGACTGCCACCGCCTTCCTGCTGGGCAGGGCGCAACGGTGCGCGGAGGCGGCCGGGACGCCGACGCGATTCCTGGGAGGCCGCTCGTGGCGCCTGCTGGTACCGCTGATCTTCGGCATGCTGGTGATCGTGCCGCCGCAGGCCTATTACGAGGTGGTGGAACAGTTGCCGGGCGGCTACCGCGACGGCTATTTGGCTTTCTATGCGCGCTACCTGACGGCCTATGACGGCTTCTGCGATGCCGAGGATTGCCTGCGGATCCCAACCTGGAACCACCTGTGGTTCGTCGCCTACCTGTGGGTCTATACCTTGGCGCTGTGGCTGCTGTGGCGGCTGGCACCACGGGTACTCGACGCGGCGGGCGGCCTCCTCGTCACCGCGCTGTCCGGCGTGGGCGTGCTGGTCTGGCCGTTCCTGTTCCTCGGCGTGGCGCGCGTCCTGCTGGTCGGCCGCTTCGAGCAGACGCATGCGCTGGTCGATGACTGGTACAACCATGCGCAGTACTTCGGCGTGTTCCTGTTCGGCTTCCTGATCGCGCGTGCCGACGGCGTCTGGAATGCGATCGACCGGCTGCGCTGGCCGGCGCTGCTGGCGTGGCTCATCAGCTGGGCGGGCCTGATCGCCTACTTCACGCGCTTCGCCGATGTTGATCCGCCGGAAGGGCTGCGCATGGCGATGCGCATGGCCTGGGCCCTGAACCAGTGGTGCGCCATCGTCGCGGTCCTCGGCTTCGCGCATCGCTGGCGATCCGCCGACAGCCGCGCGCTGCGCTACCTGGTGCCGGCGGCGTTTCCCGTCTACATCCTGCACCAGACCGTCATCGTGGTCGTGGCGCATCACCTGAAACCGCTGGCGATTCCACCGCTGGTCGAAGGTCCGTTGCTGGTCGCGATCACCTTCGCCGCGTGCTTCGCCGGTTACGAGGCGATCCGGCGCGCGCGCTGGCTGCGTCCGCTGTTCGGCTTGAAGCCGAGGGAGGGAGCGATGCCCGGCAGCCCACCGCTGGTATCCGAACCGCGGTGACGTGAACTCAGTCCGCCGCCTGCCAATGCCGCAGCAGCAACTGGATGCCGCGACGGTCGCGCCAGTCGTCGGTGTCCAGCTGATAGGCCGCATGGATGCGTGCAGGCGGCGGCACGTCGTGCCAGCCGTTGAAGTGGATGGCGTTCAACGGCGTGGCATGGCCCGTGGCCAGCAGCGAGAACTTCAGGTGCTTCTCGCCGACCACGCGCCAGTCCAGCACGTCGAATACGCCGTCGAACAGCGGCTCGGGGAAGCCCTGCCCCCACGGCCCGGCGCTGCGGAGCACGTCGGCATGCGCGCGGTCGAGTTCGCCGGACGCCAGTTCGCCATCGCTCAGGACTTCTTCGCGCAACAGATCGTCGTCGAGCATCGCCGCCGCGTGCCGGTGGAACGCCGCACGGAACTCGGGCAGCGCGCTTTCGTCCAGCGACAGTCCCGCGGCCATGGCATGGCCGCCGAAGCGCTGCATGAGGCCGGGATGCAGGGCGTCGATCGCCGCCAGCGCATCGCGGATATGGAAGCCCGGAATGGAACGCGCCGAACCGCGCAACGTGGTGCTGCCCGGCTCGGCCGGCGCGAACGCGATCACCGGCCGGTGCAGCCGCTCCTTGATCTTGGAGGCGACCAGGCCGACCACGCCAGGATGCCATTCCGGATCGAACAGGCATGGCGCCAACGGCACCGGCGCGCCGTCGCCGCTGTCGATACGGGTCAATGCCACCTGCGCCTCGTCGACCATCTGCTGCTGCACGCCGCGCCGCTCGGCGTTGATGCCGTCCAGCGTGCGCGCCATCTCCTCGGCCTGGGTGGCGTCGTCGGTCAGCAGGCAGGCGATGCCGAGCGCCATGTCTTCCAGCCGCCCGGCCGCGTTCAGGCGCGGGGCGATGGCGAAGCCGATGTCGGCGGCCGTCAGGCGCGCCTGCTCGCGACCCGCCACGCGGATCAGCGCCTGCAGGCCGGCGCATCCCTGCCCTGCGCGCAGGCGGCGCAGGCCGGCGCCGACCAGGGCGCGGTTGTTGGCGTCCAGCGGCACGAGATCGGCGACGGTGCCGATCGCGACCAGGTCCAGCAGCGTGGAGAGATCCGGCTCCGCTCCCGCGAACGCACCGCGCTCACGCAGCACGCGACGCAGTGCGAGCAGCACGTAGAACATCACGCCGACGCCGGCCAGCATCTTGCTGGGGAACGGATCGCCGCGCAGGTTGGGATTGACGATGACGTCGGCCGGCGGCAAGCGATCGCCGGGCAGATGGTGGTCGGTAACGAGCACCTGCCAGCCACGCGCCTTCGCCGCCGCGATGCCGGCATGGCAGGCGATGCCATGGTCCACCGTAACCAGCATGTCGGGCTGCAGCGCGGCCAGTTCGTCCACCAGCGAGGGCGATAGCCCGTAGCCGTGGACCATGCGGTTGGGCACAGCCGGCGTGACCCGCGTCGCGCCCAGCAGGCACAGGCCGCGCACGCCGACCGCGCAGGCCGTGGCGCCATCGCAGTCGAAATCGCCGACGATGACGATGTGGCGGTCCTGCGCGATCGCATCGGCCAGCAGCGCGGTCGCCTCGTCGAGCCCACCCAGCGAATCCGGTGGCAGCAACTGCGCCAGCCGCGGCTGTGCCTGGTCGATCGACAGGGCACCGCGCGCTTCGTAGATCCGGCGCAGCAGGGGCGGCACGCTGTCCGGCCATTGCCCGTCCGCGACGACGGCGCGGCGGCGGATCCGCGGGGACGACGTCATGCCGGAACGTGGTCCGGGCGCACCGTATCCAGCCGCTGCAGCGGGCCGCGCCACAGGCGCCAGCGCTGTTCGCGGCGCAGCGAGAACAGCGCGCCGTCCTCGAAATCGAGGTTGAGCGCGTCGAGTTCGCGCTTGCGCAGCGCGTCGAGCAGCGGCTGCAACGCATCGCTGCACAGCAGATCCAGGTTGCGCAGATGGCGCAGATCGATCAGCGCGTCCACCCCGCCTTCGCCATTGGCGTGCACGGCCTCGACGCCGGCCACCTGCGCCAGCGACTGCAGCAGCACATCGTTGCCCTTGACTTGGCGGAAGCCGGTGCGCACGGCATCCGGCAGCACGCCTCCGCCCCAGAACCACAGCGAGTTCACCGGCGGCTTGCCCTGCGCCGTGCGCTGCGCGTTCCAGGGGTGGTTATGCAGCAGCACCTGCGCTTCACTGAGCAGGGCGCGCCAGCGCCGCCCGGCATCGCCTTCCGGCAGATGGGCGAACAGATCGTCGCCCAGCACATCGCTGGCCGGTGCGAACGCCGGCAGCTTTGCCTCGACCGGCAGGCGCAGGTACCAGCGCGCAGGATGCGGCGCGTCGAGCAGCATGCCGGCGTCGCCGAACAGCGGCTTCAGCACCGGCAGCAGCTGGGTCGTGTCCTCATCGGTGAGTGCCAGTGCCTCGCCATAGGCCAGCATGCGGGCACCGGTCATGTCGGGCGACACCCGCGCCGGATCGGCGCGCAGCCACATCGCACCGGCCGCATCGCGCGCGTCGCGTTGCCGCGTCAGCGCGGCCACCGGCCAATGGTCGGGCACCAGCTGGAACTGGCGACGCAGCTGCGCACGCTCGCCAGCTTCGCCATCGGTCCGGTCTGCGCGCCCAAGCGCCTTGGCGATGTCGGGCGGCAGCACTTGACCGACCAGTCGGGTACGCGCGGGCAGCAGCAGGGTGGCCTGGGCCATCGGTCCGTCAGTCGGCGTAGGAAACGCTGACGATTTCGTACTCGCGCTGGCCGGCGGGCGCATCGATGGTGACGCTGTCGCCCTCGTGCTTGCCGATCAGGGCGCGGGCCAGCGGCGAGGAGATCGCGATCAGGCCCAGCTTGATGTCGGCTTCGAGGTCGCCGACGATCTGGTAGCGCTTTTCCTCGTCCGTATCCACGTCGGCCAGCACCACCTTGGCGCCGAACACGATGCGCGAACCGGCGTTGAGCTTGCTGACGTCGATGATCTCGGAGTGCGACAGCTCGCCCTCCAACTGCTTGATGCGGCCTTCGATGAAACCCTGCTGCTCGCGCGCGGCGTGGTACTCGGCGTTCTCCTTCAGGTCACCGTGCGCACGCGCTTCGGCGATGGCGGTGATCACCTCGGGACGCTTGACCGTCTTCAGCAGATCCAGTTCCTGGCGCAGTCGCTGCGCGCCTTGCATGGTCAATGGGGCTCTCACCCTTGAAGCTCCTTGTGCAGTTCCTGCAACGCCAGCACCGGGCCCGTGCCGCGGTATTCCAGCGAATGCACCAGCGCCTTGGCGCCGGCGACGGTGGTCGAATAGGTGACGCGGTGCTGCAGGGCCTCGCGCCGGATGGAGAAGGAGTCGGCGATCGCCTGGCGTCCTTCCGTCGTGTTGACGATATACACGATTTCGCCGTTCTTGATCAGGTCGACCACATGCGGACGGCCTTCCAGCACCTTGTTGATCTGCTCGCAGGCGATACCGTGCTCACGCAACCAGCCGGCCGTGCCCGCGGTGGCGACGATGCTGTAGCCGCGGGCGACCAGCTCCTGCGCCACCGGCAGCACGCGCTGCTTGTCGGGATCGCGCACCGAGATGAACACCTTGCCCACCGGCGGCGCCTTGATGCCGCCGGCCTCCTGCGCGCGCGCCATCGCCGCGCCGAAGCTGCGGCCCACGCCCATCACCTCGCCGGTGGAGCGCATCTCCGGGCCGAGGATCGGATCCACGCCCTGGAACTTGGCGAACGGGAAGATCGCTTCCTTGACCGAGTAGTAGTCCGGCACGATCTCCTTCGTGGCACCCTGCCCGGCCAGCGTCTTGCCGGCCATGCAGCGGGCGGCGATCTTGGCCAGCGGCATGCCGGTGGCCTTGGACACGAACGGCACCGTGCGCGAGGCGCGCGGGTTCACTTCCAGCAGGTAGACGATGTCGTCGCTGCCATCCTCGCCGGCCTGGATCGCGAACTGGGTGTTCATCAGTCCGACCACCTTCAGCGCCTTGGCCAGTTCGACTACCTGGCGGCGCAGTTCGTCCTGCGTCTTCGCCGACAGCGAGTACGGCGGCAGCGAGCATGACGAGTCGCCCGAGTGCACGCCGGCCTCCTCGATGTGCTCCATCACGCCGCCGATCAGCACGTTGCCTTCGGCGTCGGCGATGATGTCGACGTCCACCTCG
The DNA here is from genome assembly GCF_056175725.1 of Pseudoxanthomonas sp. LjRoot206. Lineage (NCBI taxonomy): Bacteria > Pseudomonadati > Pseudomonadota > Gammaproteobacteria > Lysobacterales > Lysobacteraceae > Pseudoxanthomonas > Pseudoxanthomonas sp. LjRoot206. Next base: position 853,414 of record NZ_JBGFFI010000001.1, on the reverse strand, counting down.
ACCGCGTTGTCGAGGAAGCGGTCCAGCAGCACCGGCGAATCGTTGGACACCTTGACCGCGTCGCGCACGTAGCGCGCCAGGTCGGATTCGCCGTAGACGATCTCCATCGCACGGCCACCCAGCACGTACGACGGACGCACGACCAACGGATAGCCGATCTCGCGCGCCAGCAGCAGCGCTTCCTGGTCGTTGCGGGCGATGCGGTTCGGCGGCTGTTTCAGGCCGAGCGTGTCGACCAGCTGCTGGAAGCGCTCGCGGTCCTCGGCCAGGTCGATGGAATCCGGGCTGGTGCCGATGACCGGCACGCCATTGGCTTCCAGCGCACGCGCCAGCTTCAGCGGCGTCTGCCCGCCGTACTGCACGATGACGCCCTTCGGCTGTTCCAGTTCGACGATCTCGAGCACGTCCTCCAGCGTCAGCGGCTCGAAGTACAGGCGGTCGGAGGTGTCGTAGTCGGTGGAGACGGTTTCCGGGTTGCAGTTGACCATGATGGTCTCGAACCCGTCCTCGCGCAGCGCCAGCGCCGCGTGCACGCAGCAGTAATCGAACTCGATGCCCTGGCCGATGCGGTTGGGACCGCCGCCGAGGATCATGATCTTGTCGCGGTGGGTCGGCTGCGCCTCGCACTCGTCCTCATAGGTCGAATACAGGTAGGCGGTGCTGGTGGCGAATTCGGCCGCGCAGGAATCGACGCGCTTGTAGACCGGCTTCACGCCCAATGCCTTGCGCAGCACGCGCACGGCGGTTTCATTGGTGTTCGCCAGCTGCGCCAGGCGCGCATCGGAGAAGCCCATGCGCTTCAGCTTGCGCATGCGCGCCTTGTCCAGCGAGCCCAGACCATCGGTGGCAAGCTGCTGTTCCGCCGCGATGATTTCTTCCATCTGGTCGAGGAACCACGGGTCGATGAACGACAGCGCGTGCACCTGTTCGACGCTCATGCCGGCGCGGAACGCATCGGCGACGTAGAACAGGCGCTCCGGGCCCGGCGCCTTCAGTTCGCGGCGCAGCGTGGCCAGATCGTCCTCGTCGGCCAGGTCCAAGCCGGTAGGGTCCAGGCCCACCTTGCCGGTTTCCAGCCCACGAAGCGCCTTCTGCAGCGACTCCTGGAAGGTACGGCCCATCGCCATCACCTCGCCCACCGACTTCATCTGGGTGGTCAGGCGGGCATCGGCCTGCGGGAACTTCTCGAACGCGAAGCGCGGAATCTTGGTGACCACGTAGTCGATCGCCGGCTCGAACGAGGCCGGGGTCAGGCCGCCGGTGATCTCGTTCTTCAGCTCATCCAGCGTATAGCCCACGGCCAGCTTGGCGGCGACCTTGGCGATCGGGAAGCCGGTCGCCTTGGACGCCAGCGCCGACGAACGCGACACGCGCGGGTTCATCTCGATGACGACCACGCGGCCGGTCTGCGCATTGATGCCGAACTGCACGTTCGAGCCGCCGGTATCCACGCCGATCTTGCGCAGCACGGCGATGGAGGCATCGCGCAGGCGCTGGTATTCCTTGTCGGTCAGCGTCTGCGCCGGCGCGACGGTGATGCTGTCGCCGGTGTGCACGCCCATCGGGTCGAGGTTCTCGATCGAGCAGACGATGATGCAGTTGTCCGCGGTGTCGCGGACCACTTCCATCTCGAATTCCTTCCAGCCCAGCACCGACTCTTCCACCAGCACTTCGGTGGTCGGCGACAGTTCCAGGCCACGGGTGACGATGTCGACCAGTTCCTCCCGGTTGTAGGCGATGCCGCCGCCGCTGCCGCCCAGGGTGAAGCTGGGACGGATGATGGTGGGATAGCCGACGCGGGCCTGGATCTCCAGCGCCTCCTCCAGCGTGTGGGCGACGGCGGCCTTCGGGCATTCCAGGCCGATCTCGCCCATCGCCACGCGGAACAGCTCGCGGTCTTCCGCCATGCGGATGGCGTCGCGCTTGGCGCCGATCAGTTCGACGTTGTACTTCTCCAGCACGCCGTTGTCGGCCAGGTCCAGCGCGCAGTTCAGCGCGGTCTGGCCGCCCATCGTCGGCAGCAGCGCGTCGGGCTTCTCCTTGGCGATGATCTTCTCGACCGTCTGCCAGTTGATCGGCTCGATGTAGACCGCGTCCGCCATTTCCGGGTCGGTCATGATGGTGGCGGGGTTGCTGTTGACCAGCACCACCCGGTATCCCTCTTCGCGCAGCGCCTTGCAGGCCTGCGCGCCGGAGTAGTCGAACTCGCAGGCCTGGCCGATGACGATCGGGCCCGCGCCGATGATGAGGATGGTCTTGAGGTCGTTGCGCTTTGGCATGGGAATCTACTTTCCGGAAGTGGGAGCCGCCGCGGCATGCGCCGCCTGCAGGCTTTCGCCGGCGCCCGTGCCCGAAGGCACGATGACCGGCAACACATGGTCGCGTCGGGCCTGCCTTACATCAGCGTGGCAGGCGAGATGTCGCACAACTTGAAACCATGGAACATGGCCTTGACGGCGAGCATCTCGCCGGACGCGCGGTCGTCGTCCTTGTTCTCGCCCAGCGATTCGCCCAGGCCGACCAGTGCGCGCAGGTCGCGGTACTTCGGGTCGCGCGCGAACGTGACCATCGCCAGCAACTGGTCGGGCGAGGCGTCGCGCATCAGCGCAGCCGCATCGACGCTTTCGCCGTCCTGCTTGGCCTCGACACCGGCCTGCATCAGTTTGGAGAACAGTGGGCCGGCTTCCTTCACCACGCGCGTGTCGTCGGCAAGGCGCTTGCCGTGCTCGTCGGCGTAGCGCGCGACTTCCTCGCGCTTGTAGCGACGGAAGCCATCCACCGACAGTTCGCGGCGCAGGCAGGCCAGCTGGTCGGCCGACACCGCATCCGCCTTGCCCTGCAGGGGCCACGTCGGATCTTCGGCGGCCGCCTTCTCCATGACGTCGCCCAGCGGCAGCAGGCCGACGATGGCGTCGGTCAGCGCATCGATCTGGCGGTCATCCGATGGTGCGGCCTGCGCGGTGCCGACGCACAGCGCCAGCGCAACCGCCACCCACCTGCGCTGCAGGCGCATCAGCGGGCGCCCATCGAAGCGACGAACCGGTCGAACAGCGGCGCCACGTCATGCGGGCCCGGCGAGGCTTCCGGATGTCCCTGGAACGAGAACGCCGGCGCGTCGGTCAGTTCGATGCCCTGGTTGGTGCCGTCGAACAGCGAGCGGTGGATGACGCGCACATTCGCCGGCAGCGAGGCTTCATCGACGGCGAAGCCGTGGTTCTGCGAGGTGATCATCACGCGGCCGCTGTCGAGGTCCTGCACCGGGTGGTTCGCACCGTGGTGGCCGTGACCCATCTTCATCGTCTGCGCGCCGGCGGCGAGCGCCAGCAGCTGGTGACCCAGGCAGATGCCGAAGGTCGGGATCTTCTTCGCGATGAATTCGCGGATGGCGGTGATGGCGTAGTCGCACGGCGCCGGATCGCCCGGGCCGTTGGACAGGAACACGCCATCCGGCTGCAGGGCCAGCACGTCGGCCGCGCTGGTCTGCGCGGGCACCACGGTGACGTCGCAACCGCGCTCGGCGAGCATGCGCAGGATGTTGTGCTTCACGCCGAAGTCGTAGGCCACGACCTTGAATTTCGCCGGCGCCTGCACGAAGGCATTGCGGTCCAGGTCGAGCTGGCCATCGCGCCACGGATACGGCGTGTCGGTGGTCACCACCTTGGCCAGGTCCATGCCCTTCAGGCCGGGGAACTTGCGCGCGGCTTCGAGCGCCTGCTCGACATCGAGGCCGTCGCCGGCCATCAGCGCGCCGTTCTGGGCGCCGCGCTCGCGCAGGATGCGGGTCAGCTTGCGGGTGTCGATGCCGGCGATGGCCACGATACCGCGCGTGGACAACCACTCCGGCAGGGCCTGCTGGTTGCGCCAGCTGCTGGGACGGCGCGGCACGTCGCGCACGATCAGGCCGGCGCACCACACCTTGGCGGCTTCGTCGTCCTGGTCGGTGCAGCCGGTGTTGCCGATATGGGGATAGGTCAGGGTGACGAGCTGGCGGGCATACGACGGGTCGGTCAGGATTTCCTGGTAACCGGTCATTGCGGTGTTGAACACCACTTCGCCGACCGAAAGGCCGTCTGCGCCTACGGATTCGCCCTCGAATACGGTGCCGTCTTCGAGTACGAGAATTGCGGGTCGTGTCACGGGGTTCGCCTTGGGGTGAAGGAACCCTGCCCCACCGTCTTGCGGCTGCAAGAAACCGCGAACGCGGCTTCTATCCGGTCCGTGGCGATGGGTAACAGGCGAGGGCGAATTGTACGGGGATGGCCTGTTCAGCGCCACCGTTTTTTTCCCCGCCAGACCATTGGCAGACCGCAGGCGGCGCGCGTGTTCAGGTTTTACGGCGACGTCAATCCAGCAGATCGCGCACGCGATAGCTGCCGGGCGGACGATCGGCCAGCTTCGAGGCCACGTGCAGCGCGCCACGGGCGAACACGTCGCGGTGGGTCGCCCGGTGGACCAGTTCGACGCGCTCGCCGAGCCCGGTGAACTGCACGGTGTGCTCGCCGACGATGTCGCCGGCGCGCAGGCTGGCGTAGTGCACCTGCGCGCCCACACTGCCCGCTGCCTGCCCCAGCGTCAGCGCCGTGCCGGAGGGCGCGTCCTTCTTGTGCACGTGATGCGATTCGACGACATCCACGTCCCAGCCCGGCAGCGCCGCGGCCGCGCGTTCCACCAGCTCGGCCAGCACGGCGACGCCCAGGCTGAAGTTCGTCGCCCATACCAGCGGGATGGCGGTGGCCGCCCGCGTCACCGCCGCCATCTGGCTTTCGGAGATACCGGTGGTGCCCGACACCAGCGGAGCGCTCCGCTCGACGCACAGCGCCAGGATCGGGTCGAAGCCCTCGGGCAGGCTGAAATCGATGGCGACGTCGAACGCCGGCACGCCCGCCAGCTCAGTGGCGGCGAAGTAAGGCACCCCATCCACCACGCGTGGCGATGGCGTACGGCGCGTCACCGCGGCGGCGATCTGGTAGCGATCGGGCTGTTCTGCCGCAAGACGGAGCAGCGCCTGGCCCATGCGGCCGGACGCACCATGGATGAGGAGACGGAGGGCGTTCATGGCCGCATGGTAGCCGCCGGCAAGCAGCCGCGCGACCACCCGTCGGGCCGCCACTCACGGCATCTGCGGCTTGCCCAGGTAATAGCCCTGCGCGAACGGCACGCCGAGCGCCTTGAGCGTCTGCAACTGCTCTTCGGTTTCGACGCCTTCAGCGATCAGCTCCGCGCGAGTGCCTTGCGCAAACGCCAGCAATGCCGCGATCAATGCCTGTACGCGGGGGCGCTGATCGATCTCACGCACTAGCGTGAAGTCGAGTTTGATGATGTCCGGGGCCAGCCGCAGCACGTGACGCAGGCTGGCGAAACCGGCGCCCGTATCATCTACCGCGATACGGATCCCCAGCGCCTGCAGGGCGGACAGGCAATTATTGAGCCGGTCGTAGTCTTCTACCGCCGTGTGCTCGGTGATCTCCAGCACCAGACGATGCGTTGCATGTTCCGCGAGCAGCGCGTGCAATCTGTCGCTGCACGCGGTTTCGGGCGACACGTTGAGCGCCAGATAGGCGCCATCCGGCACATGCTGCAGCCGTGCCAGCCCCGCTTCCACCGCCGCCAGCTCCAGCGGGACGCTCATGCCGTGACGCGCGGCATCCTCGAACCAGCGGGAGGTCGACAGGTCGTACTCCACGGGGAAGCGGGCCAGCGCCTCATAGCCGACCACCGCCCCGTTATCGATGCGCACGACCGGCTGCAGCGCGGACGCCAGTCCCGGTCCCCCGAGCACCTCCTCGATGCGCGCCCGCACCTCACTCGCGTCTTGCCTGTCGCGTGCGCCCTGCCCTTTGCGCGTCTCGAGCGCCGCGCGCATCTGTGCATGCTCGATCGCCTTGTAGAGGCTCGCGGCGACCAGTGTGCTGAGTTGCTCCAGTGTGCGGCAATCCGCTTCCTGGTAGGCCGACGGGAACGCCGAGATGACCTTGAGCACGCCCACGGTCTGGTTGCGGAAGTTCAGCGGCGCCACCAGCATCGAGCGCAAGCCGACGGTGCGGCAGGCGTCGCGGTTGACGCGCGGGTCGGCTTCGCTGTCGTCGCAGCGCATCACGCGGCCTTCGCTGATGCAGCGTCCGGACAGACTGCCCTGGACGGGCAGCGCCATGCCGACCTGGCCGCGTGCGATGCCGCTGGCCGACCAGTAGCGCATCATCTCGCCATCGCGGATCTCGAGCACGGCGCCGGAGGACCGCGTCAGTTCCTGGGCGCGATGGGTGATGGCGTCGACCACGTCCTGCGGCTCAGGGCCGGCTGCGGCGATCTCACTCTGCGCCGCGACGATCTTCGTCAGCAGCGCGACCGCATCTTCGTCGGCCAGTGCCGTCGGGCGTGCGCGGGCCGAAGAAAGCGACACCAGCTTGTTGTTACGGGCCATCTCCCCTCGCTCCTTGCAGATGGTGATGAGGACAAGGAACTCAGGCGCCGCCCCATCGGCTCCGATGCTAGGCCTCTCGTCTCACCGTTGTCGAGTAACAGATTTACTGACTGGAAGGTTGTCCAGAATCGCTAACACCCGCTATGGGATGACACGGCCCAACCCCTGCCGGGCGATGTCGTCGAGAGTCCGCCGCAGGGCCGCGGGATCCGCTTCGTCGAAGCCGATGCGAAAGTGCACTTCTCCCTCGGGTGTGCGCGAGGAGTGGATCGACGACAGGCTCACGGCATGCCGCTCGAAGATGTGCAGCAAGGTCCGCAGCGCGCCGGGGCGGTCGTCCGGCAAGTGCACGCTGATGGACTGTCCCGCCGCCAGATCGGCGAGCAGGTAGCCGATCCTTTCGTAGCTGTAGTTGCCGTCGGCCAGCGACGTCGTTCCGATGGCCTCGCGATTGCCGTGCAGGAACTCGTCGCGGAACGCGGCGCGGGATGCGTCGCTGCCCTCGCCGACGAGCGACGCCATGCGGCCGATCTGCTGCCCCAGCGCATGCAGAATCTCGCCCGCATGCGGATTGCCGAACTGGATGTCTTCGTAGATCGCCGGATTCAGCGACAGGATGCGGGCGATGACGGCGGCATCCATCTCGAACGAAGCCGACCGGAACGGCATCACCGCGGCCAGGTCACCGACGTGTGCGGCCTGGCTGCGCAATACGCCGGCCTGCGCCAGGTGCGTCGCATGCACCATCGCCTGCACCAGCGCCATGACCCGGTCATGCTGCTCGGGCGATGCCTGCACGCACTCGGCCTCCAGCGCGACCAGGAACACATCCAGCCAGGTGCGCCACCGATCCAGCCGCGCTTCGCTGACCACCATCACCCTGCCCTTCAGCGTCGGCGCCTTCGGCGGCGCCGTCATCGGGTGCAGGCCGACCACCTCCGCACGGGTGCGCAGCATCGCCTCCACCGGCAGCGACTTGATCGAGGTGACGTCCAGCTACAGTTTGCCGGCCTCGCTGCCGCCCGCCAGGGCAGCGTAGTGCCAGATCACCGACACGGTGTGGCGGATCGGCGCGGAAAACACCAGCACATCCGCGCGGCGCACCAGCTCCGACTCGCTGGCGGAAGACGCATCGGCCGGATCATGGCCGATGACCTCCAGTCCCATCCGCGCGCGGAAGAACTGCTGCAGCCAGCGGCCATAGGCGCCGGCGCTGCCGACGATACCGATGAGGGGTGCGGACACGAAGAGGGCTCCTCGAAGGAGCCCTATTCTAGAAGCATGCCGGCATCGCGGACCCTCAGGACGTCATGCGGTCCCAGAATCCCTTGACGCCATCGAGGAACGTGGCCGACTTCGGCGAGTGCTTGCGCGCCTCGTCGCCGACGAAGGTGGCTTCGAACTTTTCCAGCAGCTCGCGCTGCTCGTTGGTCAGGTTCACCGGCGTTTCGACTACGACGCGGCAGTACAGGTCGCCTTCGCTGCGGCTGCGTACGGACTTGACGCCCTTGCCGCGCAGGCGGAACAGCTTGCCGGTCTGGGTTTCGGCCGGGATACGGATTTCCGCTTCGCCCTTCAGGGTCGGCACGCGTATGGTGTCGCCCAGCGCCGCCTGCGAGATACGGATCGGCACTTCGCAGTGCAGGTCGTCGCCATCGCGCTGGAAGATCTCGTGCTCGCGCACGCGCACTTCCACGTACAGGTCGCCCGGCGGCGTACCCGGCGGACCGGCTTCGCCCTCGCCGGTCAGGCGGATGCGGTCGCCGTTGTCCACGCCGGCCGGGATCTTGACCGACAGGACCTTCTCTTCCTCCACGCGACCGGCGCCGTGGCACGCGGTGCAGGGATTCTTGATGGTCTGGCCGCGGCCGCCACACGCCGGGCACGCCTGCTGCATGGCGAAGATGCCGCGCTGCATGCGGACGTTGCCGCGCCCGCCGCAGGTACCGCAGGTCTCGACCTTGCCGTCCGCGGAACCGGAACCGTTGCAGGGCTCGCAGCCCACCAGCGACGGAATCTCGATGCGCTTCTCGATGCCGGCGACGGCCTCTTCCAGGTCCAGCTCCATCACGTAACCGACGTCGGCGCCGCGGCGCGCGGCGCGGGCACCGCCGCCACCGAAGATATTGCCGAAGATGTCGCCGAAGATGTCGCCCATGTCGGGGCCACCCGGACCGCCACCGCCCATGCCGTGTTCGAACGCGGCATGGCCATGCGCGTCGTAGGTGCGGCGCTTGGCGCCGTCCGACAGCACTTCGTAGGCTTCCTTGCATTCCTTGAAGGCCGCTTCCGCGGCCGCGTCGCCCGGATTGCGGTCCGGGTGATGCTTCATCGCACAGCGGCGATAGGCCTTCTTCAGGTCTTCGTCACTGGCGTCGCGGGCCACGCCCAGGACTTCGTAGTAATCGCGCTTGCTCATGTGTGGTCAGGCTGGTCTCGCGTAGTCGCCGGATGGCAAAACGGGAGGCCGTGGCAGGCCACGTCTCCCGTCCGCCGCATCCCGTGGGCCGGGATTACTTCTTGTCGTCCTTCACTTCGGTGAACTCCGCGTCGACCACGTCGTCGGCCGGCGCGGACGCGCCACCCGACGGGCCGCCGGCACCGCCCTGGTCCGCCGACGCCGCCGCGTACAGCGACTGGCCCGCCTCTTCCAGCGCCTTGGCCTTGGCCTCGATCTGCGTCTTGTCGTCGCCCTTCATCGCGGTGTCGAGCTCGGCAATGGCCGCTTCCACGCGGCCGATCACGTCACCACCCACCTTGCTGCCGTGCTCGGCGATGGCCGTGCGGGTGGCGTGCAGCAGGCCGTCGGCGTGGTTGCGCGCCTGCACCAGCTCCTGGAACTTCTTGTCGTCCTCGCGGTGCGCTTCGGCGTCGGCGACCATGCGCGCGATCTCGTCCTCGGACAGGCCCGAACCGGCCTTGATCTCGACCTTCTGTTCCTTGTTGGTCTTCTTGTCCTTGGCGCTGACGTGCAGGATGCCGTTGGCGTCGATGTCGAAGGACACCTCGACCTGCGGCATGCCGCGCGGCGCCGGCTCGATGCCGGCCAGGTCGAACTTGGCCAGCGACTTGTTGAAGCGGGCCTGCTCGCGCTCGCCCTGCAGCACGTGCACCGTCACCGCGGACTGGTTGTCCTCGGCGGTGGAGAAGGTCTGCGAGGCCTTGGTCGGGATGGTGGTGTTCTTCTCGATGATCTTGGTGAACACGCCGCCCAGCGTCTCGATGCCCAGCGACAGCGGGGTCACGTCGAGCAGCAGCACGTCCTTGACGTCGCCGGCCAGCACGCCGCCCTGGATCGCGGCGCCCAGCGCCACGGCCTCGTCGGGATTGACGTCCTTGCGCGGCTCCTTGCCGAAGAACTCGGCCACCGCCTGCTGCACTTTCGGCATGCGGGTCTGGCCACCGACCAGGATGACTTCGCCGATGTCGCTGGCGCGCAGGCCGGCATCGTTCAGCGCGATGCGGCACGGCTCGATGGTCTTCTTCACCAGGTCTTCGACCAGCGCTTCCAGCTTGGCGCGGGTCAGCTTGATGTTGAGGTGCTTCGGGCCCGAGGCGTCGGCCGTCACGTACGGCAGGTTCACTTCGGTCTGCTGCGAGCTGGACAGCTCGATCTTGGCGCGCTCGGCGGCGTCCTTCAGGCGCTGCAGGGCCAGCGGATCCTTGCGCAGGTCGATGCCCTGGTCCTTCTGGAACTCCTCGACGAGGTAGTCGATGACGCGCTTGTCGAAGTCTTCGCCGCCCAGGAAGGTGTCGCCGTTGGTCGCCAGCACTTCGAACTGCTTCTCGCCGTCGACGTTGGCGATCTCGATGATCGACACGTCGAACGTGCCGCCGCCCAGGTCGTAGACCACGATCTTGCGGTCCGAACCACCCTCGCCCTTGTCCAGGCCGTAGGCCAGCGCGGCGGCGGTGGGTTCGTTGATGATGCGCTTGACGTCGAGGCCGGCGATCTTGCCGGCGTCCTTGGTCGCCTGGCGCTGGCTGTCGTTGAAGTAGGCCGGCACGGTAATGACGGCTTCGGTGACGGTTTCGCCCAGGAAGGCTTCGGCCGTCTTCTTCATCTTTTCCAGTACACGCGCGGAGATTTCCTGCGGCGCCATCTTCTTGCCGTCGCTGGTCTGCACCCAGGCGTCGCCGTTGTCGTGCGCGACGATGCCGTACGGCACCAGGTCCAGGTCCTTCTTCACTTCGGCGTCGGTGAACTTGCGGCCGATCAGGCGCTTCACCGCGTAGAAGGTGTTCTTCGGGTTGGTCACGGCCTGGCGCTTGGCCGAAGCACCGACCAGTACTTCGCCGTCCTTGGTGTAGGCGACGATGGAGGGCGTGGTGCGGTCGCCTTCCGAATTTTCGATGACGCGGGCCTTGCCGCCGTCCATGATCGCCACGCACGAGTTCGTCGTGCCCAGGTCGATGCCGATGATCTTGCCCATGATGGATCTCACTCCCTAGCGAATGCTGATGTTGGACCCGGCGATCGGCCGGGTGGATGGTCCCGATATAGGGATGCGATGACGCGGTTCAAGCGCCATCGCGAGGGTGTTCAGTCGTGCTTCGCGACCACGACCAGCGCCGGGCGCAGCAGGCGGCCGTTGAGCACGTAGCCCTTCTGGAACACCTGCACCACGCTGCCGGGGGCCGCACCGGGGGCGTCGGCCTGGCTGATGGCCTGGTGGTGCTCCGGATCGAAGGCTTGGCCGGTCGGATCGACCAGGGTCAGGCCGTTGTCCCCGGCGACCTTCAACAACTGCTTGAAGGTCAGCTCCAGGCCGTCTTTCAGCGGACTGGGGTCCGTACCCGCAGCGGCCAGGCCGGCGTCCAGGCTGTCGAACACCGGCAGCAGGTCGCCGAGCAGGCGCTCATTGGCGAACTTGCGGGCCTGCTCGATGTCGCGGGCCACGCGCTTGCGCTGGTTTTCCAGGTCGGCGCGCTCCAGCAGCGTGGCGGCGCGCAGCTGGTCCAGCTCGTTGCGCAGCGTTTCCAGTTCGGCCAGCAGGGCCGCATCGGTCTCGGAAGCCTCGGGCGACGGGCCCGGGGGAAGGTCGTGTTCGTGCTGTTCGTTCATTTCGGTTCCCTGGCGGCAGGTCCGGCCGCCCAACCCGGGAACCTATGGGGCCGTGGATTCGGGATTCAAGGCCGCTCCCAGCACATCGGCCGCCGCCTGCACCACCGGAATCACCCGGTCGTAGGCCATGCGCGTGGGTCCGATCACCCCCAGCACGCCCAGCACCTGCCCGCCCGCCATGTACGGCGCGGTGACCACCGACACGCCGTCGTGCGGCGCCAGCCCGGTGTCCTCGCCGATGAAGATACGCACGCCTGGCGCGCGGATCGTGCGCTCCAGCAGCTGCAGGATCTCGCGCTTGCGGGCGAATGCCTCGAACAGGTCACGCAGCCGTTCCAGGTCGGACAGCTCCTGCACGCCCATCAGCCGGGTCTGTCCGGCCAACACCACGTCGTCGCCGGGCGGTGTCAGCGCCTGCTCGGCCAGTTCGATGGACTCGGCCAGCAGCCCTTCCATTTCGGTCTGCGCCCGGCGCAGGTCGCGCAGCAGGTTGGCGCGGATCTCGGACAGCGGCCGGCCGGCGAACTGGGTGTTCAGGTAATTGGAAATGCGCTCGAGCTCGGAGCGCTCGTACGGGCGCCGCGTCTCGATGACGCGGTTCTGCACGTCGTTGTCGGCGAACACCAGGATCGCCATCACCCGCTGCCCGTCCAGCGGCACGAAGTCGATGTAACGGAAGGCGAACTGCTCCCGGCGCGGCACGCTGACCACGCCGACGAAGTGGGTCATCGCCGACAGCAGCTCGGAGGCGTTGCCCAGCAACGCCTGGGTGCCGGCGCCGGTCGACAGTTCGGCGCGCAGGCGCGCGACTTCGCCGTCGCCCAGCGATTTCACCTGCACCAGGCTGTCGACGAACACCCGGTAACCTTGCGCTGTCGGGATACGGCCGGCCGAGGTGTGGGGCGAACTCAGCAGCCCGACCTCTTCCAGCTCCGACAGGATGTTGCGGATGGTCGCCGGACTGACCTCCAGCCCGGCGTGCCGGGCCAGTGTCTGCGACCCCACCGGCTCGCCGTCGTGGATGTAACGCGAGATCAGCGTGCGCAGCAGCTGGCGGGCGCGCGGATCCAGCGGGGGCGACGGCGTGTTCATGACAGCTAGATAGCGTCGCGCCCTCGCCTTTGCAAGCCGGCCCAGGGTGTCTCAGGCGGTGAGCCGGCTGCGCTTACAATCCGCCGCATGCTCAGACATCTCGCCCTGAAGGATTTCGCCGTGGTCCGCGCCGCCGAACTGGAATTCGGCGACGGCATGACCGTCATTTCCGGTGAAACCGGCGCCGGCAAGTCATTGCTGGTGGACGCCCTGGGCTTCCTGTCCGGCCTGCGCGCCGACAGTGCCGTGGTGCGCCACGGCGCCGAACGCGCCGAACTGTCCGCCGAGTTCTCCGCCGCCGCCGGATCGCCCGCGCAGGCCTGGCTGGCCGACAACGAACTGGACGACGACGGCCAATGCCAGCTGCGCCGGGTGATCCGCGCCGATGGCGGCTCGCGCGCCTGGATCAACGGCCGCAGCGTGACGCTGTCGCAACTGGCCGAACTGGCCGGCCGGCTGGTGGAAATCCACGGCCAGCACGAGCACCAGGCCCTGCTGGCACGCAACAGCCAGCTGGACCTGCTCGATGCCTTCGCCCGCAACGACGGCGAGCGCGCCGCCGTCCGCGAGGCGGCCCGCCGCTGGACCGCGCTGCTGCGCGAACGCGAACAGCTCTCCGGCCAAGGCGACGTATCCGACCGGATCAACTACCTGGAACACCAACTGGCGGAGCTACAGCGCGAGGACCTCGCTCCTGCCGCGCTTGAGGCGCTGGTGGCCAGCCACCGCCGGCAGGCGCATGCGAGCGGCCTGATCCAGGCCTGCGATGCGGCGCTGGGGCAGCTCGCCGGCGACGACACGCCCTCGCTGACGCGGCAACTGCAGCAGGTCCGGGCCGATCTCGCCCGGCAGGCGGAACACGAACCGCGCCTGCGCGACGTGGACGCGCTGCTGGACGGCGCGGCGATCCAGGTCGAGGAGGCCCTGTCCCTGCTCGGCCAGGTGCGCGACGACCTCGACGCCGAACCGGTGCAGTTCGACGCGCTGGAACGCAAGCTCGCCCGCGTGCACGACCTCGCGCGCAAGCACCGCGTGCCGCTCGATGGCCTGCAGGAACAGCACGACCGCCTGGCCGCCGAGCTGGACTCGCTGCGCGGCGCCGGCGAGCGCCTGCTCGTGCTCAACGGCGAGATCGCCACCGCCAAGTCGCAGTGGCGCGATGAGGCCGGCGCGCTGACGCGCACCCGCCAGCGTGCGGCCAAGGCGCTGGGCGACACCACGACCGCGCTGATCGCCGAGCTGGGCATGGGCGGGGGCCGCTTCGAGATCGAACTGGAGCCGCAGGACGGCGACCGCCCGGACCCCACCGGCGCCGAACGCGTCGAGTTCCTGGTCTCCGCCAACGCCGGCCAGCCGCCGCGCGCGTTGCGCAAGGTCGCCTCGGGCGGCGAACTGGCCCGCATCTCGCTGGCCATCGAAGTCGCCGCGCTCGGCCTGGACGCCGTGCCCACGATGGTCTTCGACGAGGTGGACACCGGCATCGGCGGCGCAGTGGCCGAGATCGTCGGCCAGAAGCTGCGCGCGCTCGGTGCCGAGCGGCAGGTCCTGTGCGTCACCCATCTGCCGCAGGTCGCCGCGCAGGGTCACGCCCACTACCGGGTCAGCAAGGCGCCGGTGGACGGCATGACCCAGAGCGCGGTCGAAAAGCTCGGCGCGAAACAGCGGGAAGAGGAACTCGCCCGCATGCTCGGTGGCGTGGAAGTCAGCAAGGAAGCCCACGCTGCGGCCAAGCGGCTGCTCGCGAACGCGGTCTGACGCCTATCCGACTTTCCTGTGGGGGCGACGCAAGTCGCGATGCCGAGCCGGTGATGCGACGTCGCGATTGACGTCGCTCCCACAGCCCCTCGGATGTCAGCGCTTCTTGCGCACGTAGAGCACCAGCGAGTGCTCTTCCAGGATGTAGCCATGCTGGGCGGCGATCTCGCGCTGCAGCTTCTCGATCTCGGCGCTTTCGAATTCGATGATCTTGCCGGTGTCCACGTCGACCATGTGGTCGTGGTGGCCGCCGCGGTCCAGTTCGTAGACGGCCTGGCCGCCCTCGAAGTTGTGCTTCAGCACCAGACCCGCGGCCTCGAACTGGGTCAGCACGCGGTAGACGGTCGCCAGGCCGATCTCGTCGCCGTGGTCGAGCAACTGGCGATAGATGTCTTCCGCGCTGAAGTGGTGCTGGTGGTTCTTCTGCTCCAGCAACTCCAGGATGCGCATCCGCGGGTGGGTGACCTTGAGGCCGACTTTGCGAAGGTCCTGCGATTCCATGGCGTCTCCGTTCACTCTCGGTTTAGCGCCAGCTGCCTGAAGCTCGGTTGCGGCGGTGCGTGGAAGTGTATCATCGGCCCGGTTTCCCACCGTATCTGTCCCAATGCGCAAATTCCTGCTGGTTGCCGTCCTCGCTTCCGCCACCGCTGGCTGCGGCATCCTCTACAAGCAGCCGATCTACCAGGGCAACCTGATCGAGAAGACGGCCGTGGACCAGCTGCAGGCAGGCCAGAGCAAGCAGCAGGTGCAGTCGTTGCTGGGCAGTCCGTCGATCGCGGACCCCTTCCACGCCGACCGCTGGGACTACACCGCGAGCAACCGCACCAACCGCCGCGGCACCACCGAGATCAAGAACCTCACGCTGATCTTCAACGGCGGCGTGCTGGCCAGCTGGGAAGGCGAGTATTTCCCCGAGGCCGACCTGCAACTGTCGCGCGACGTGCGCAAGTTCGGTCCGAACCTCGCCAAGGAAAAGAAGAAGGGCGGCCGCCGCCGCTAAGCGCTCAACCGCGCGCCCGACGCCGGCGCGCTTCCTTGGGATCGAGCAGCAAGGGCCGCAGCACTTCCACGCGGTCGCCTTCGTTCAGCACCGTATCGGGCGTGGCATTCACGCCATGCACCGCGACCGCCGCGCCATCCTCGTCATAGCCGCTGGCCGCCAGCGCTTCGGCCACGGTCGCGCCCTCCCGCAGGTCCAGTAGCACCGAATCGAAGCGGTGCGGCCACGCACGGATCACCTCCACCCGCATGTCATTCCCCACGGTCGGCCGCGCGCACGAAGTCGTCGACCATGCGGTCCGCCAGCCCCTGGAAGCCCAGCGCCATCGCGGGCGCCAACAGCCGGCTGGACGGCTCGAACTCCAGCGTCAGCGTGACCTTGCAGGCCGACTCGTCTAGTGCGTGGAAGTCCCAGCGGCCGTGCAGCTTGCGGAACGGCCCATCGACCAGGTTCATGTCGATGCGGTGCGGACGGTCCAGCGCGTTCTCGGTGGTGAACCAGGTGCGCAGCGAGCCCAGCCCCAGGTCCAGCCGGGCGACCAGCCTGTCCTCGCCCTGTTCGATCAGCTCGGCGGCGCTGCACCAGTCGAACCGGCGCGGGTACGCCGCCACGTCGTTGACCAGGTCGAACATCCGGGTGGCCGAGTGTTCGACCAGGGCGCTGCGGCGGATCGTATGCATGTGGCTCGCGTAGGGTTCCGCCTTCGGCGACAATAGGACGGATGGCAAAGAAACCGGACAAGAATAAAGCAACGGGCACGATCGCGCTGAACAAGCGCGCGCGGCACGAATACCACTTCGAAGAGCGCTACGAGGCGGGCCTCGCCCTGCAGGGCTGGGAGCTCAAGGCCATCCGCGCCGGCCGCGCCAACATCACCGAGGCCTACGCGATCGTCCGCCATGGCGAGATCTTCCTGTTCGGCGCGCAGATCACCCCGCTGATCCAGGCCTCCAGCCACGTGGTGACCGACGACCGTCGCACCCGCAAGCTGCTGCTGCACCGGAACGAGATCGACAGCCTGATCGGCAAGGTCGAACGCGACGGCTACACACTGGTGCCTACTTCGCTGTACTGGAAGGGCAACAAGGTGAAGGCCGAGGTGGCGCTGGCCAAGGGCAAGCAGACCCACGACAAGCGCGCTACCGAGAAGGACCGCGACTGGGCGCGCGAGAAGTCGCGCGTGATGCGCCGGCACAACAAGGACGCGTGAAGCCTGGTGTGGCTGTGGGAGCGACGTAAGTCGCGAAAAGGGCGTCCGGCTGGCCCGATCGCGACTTACGTCGCTCCCACAGCCGGCTTCAATGATGCGAAGGCTGAATACCCGCGCCCTCGTGCCTTGTGAAGCAGGATGCTCACCCCTACACTTGCCTTTGTCAGGTTGTTTCTGACTCCCGGGGGTGCACTGGCTTCGACGGGGGTTGCAAAATTACCTGGTGCATGCCGAGGGGGCAGCTTTCCTCGTAAATCCAGCGGCAAAACTCTAGTTGCCAACGACGACAACTACGCTCTCGCCGCTTAAGGCGTAAGCCCCGAACCCACTTGTGCCCGTGCTCGTCGGTGTAGGGTCATTATCACGGAACCGGCTGTGACGGCTGCCTGTCAGTCATGGCTTAACCAAAACAGGCTGGTTCCCGGATGCGCTTTGCGCGCCGTGCTGTCGGGGAACGAGACCTAACGGAGCGCTAAGCATGTAGTACCGGGGATGGCGTGCCTTCGGACGGGGGTTCAATTCCCCCCACCTCCACCATCTTGAAGAGAAGCCGGAACCGCGAGGTTCCGGCTTTTTCTTTTCCGCTTTTCCGTGCTCGTCTCAGGCTGGACCTGAATCCGGCCAGCCGGCTTGGCGCATCCTGTAAAATCGCCGTCTTTTTTGAGCGTCAGCGTGGCATTACCGCATTCCCGGGCGGCCGTCTCGGCCCCCGCCTTCGTCCGGCGCCTCGCGCGGCTGGGCGAGGTCGAGCTGCCTCCCTCGGGGCCCGGCCTGTCCGACCGGCTGGGCCAGTGGCTCGACTGGAACCGCGCCGTCGCGCTGTCCCGGGCACTCGACTCCACCCCGTCCGCCGGTACGCCGTCCGATCCCGCCGCCGACGAAGCGGCGTGCGTCCGTGCGCGCGCGACCCTGGTGGCGGCGATCACGCGTCCGGACGCCGCCGGCAGCGCGGCCGAGGCCGACTTCGCGCCGTTCCGGCGGAAATGCCTGGACCTGCAGCGCGCCATGCAGGCGTCCACCGGTCAGCTGCGTGGCCGGCTGCGCGACGCGCTGGCGAAAGGCTCGGCCGAGCAGGCGCGCCTGGCCGAGGTCGATGCGGTCGTGGAAATGACGCTCAGTCCGCGCGAGCAATCGCTGCTGGCCGCCACGCCCGCCCTGCTCGGCCAGCACTTCGAGCGGTTGAAGCAGGCCAACGCCGACGCTGCCGACGACGCCTGGCTCGGCCCCTTCCGCCGCGACCTGCAGGACGTATTGCTCGCCGAGCTCGAGGTCCGCTTCCATCCCATCGACGCGCTGCTCGCCGCGCTTCGTTCTTCACCTGCTTCCGGAACACCATGAACCGACACGTCTTCCTCGCGCCCCTGTTCCTGCTGGGCCTCGCCATCGTCACCTGGATCGGCGTGGGCTACGTCGGCACGCACGCGCTGGGCGTGGTGGTCACCCTGGTGATCGCCGCCTGCTACGTCGCCGGTGCGGTCGAGCTGCACCGCTATCGCCAGGCCACCGCCTCGCTGGCCTCTGCGCTCGCGGATACGTCCGCCGCCAGGGACGGACTGTCGGCGTGGCTGTCGTCGTTGCACGCCAGCCTGCGCCCGTCGGTGCGCCAGCGGATCGAGGGCGGCCGCGTCGCCCTGCCCGCGCCGGCGCTGACGCCGTACGTGGTCGGCCTGCTGGTGCTGCTGGGCATGCTCGGCACCCTGCTCGGCATGATGGTCACGCTGCGCGGCACCGGCCTGGCGCTGGAAAGCGCCACCGACATCGACGCGATCCGCGGCTCGCTGGCCGCGCCGGTGAAGGGCCTGGGCTTCGCCTTCGGCACCTCGATCGCGGGCGTGGCCACGTCGGCGGTGCTGGGTCTGCTGGCGGCGCTGTGCCGGCGCGAGCGCGCCGAGGTCGTGCATGCGCTGGACGCCGAGATCGGCAGCTCGCTGCACATGCATTCGCAGGCGTTCCAGCGCGAGGAATCCTTCCGCCTGCTGCAGCAGCAGGCCGCGTTGATGCCGGACCTGGTCGAACGCCTGCAGGCGATGGTGGCGTCGATCGAAACGCAGAACGCCGCCGCCGGCGAACGGCTGGTGGCCAGCCAGAGCGCCTTCCATGAGCGCAGCGAAGCCGCGCAGGCGCAGTTGGCCGGCGTGCTGGAGAACGTGCTGAAGACCGGTGTCGATGCGAGCGCGCGGGCCGTCGTTGCCGCCCTGCAACCGTCGACCGAAGCCACCCTCGCCGGGCTCGCCCGCGAAAGCGCCGCGATGCAGGCCACGGTCACCGGGGCCGTGCAGCGCCAGCTGGAGGGCCTGAGCGCCGGCTTCGGCGCCGCCACCACCGCGGCCGCGGCCAGCTGGGCCACCGCGCTCGAGCAACAGCGGCAATCGAATGGCAATCTGTCGTCGGACATGCAGGCGCTGGCCGATCGCCTCGCCACCGCCTTTGAGCAGCGTTCGACCACGCTGGTCGACACGGTCGCGTCGCGCATGGAAGACAACGCGTCGGCGCTGAGCGAACGCTGGGACCAGGTCCTGTCGCGCCAGGACGCCAGCCATGCCGGCGTCGCCGCGCGCAACGAACAGGCCCTGGCCGCCACCGCCGCCGACGTGCAGCGCCACGCGACCACGCTGCTCGACGCGATCGCCGCCTCGCACACCGATGTCCAGCAGGCGCTTGCCACGCAGGACGAACAGCGTCTCGCGGCCTGGGCCGAAAGGCTGGCCGCGACCGGCGCCACCCTGCAGACCCAGTGGGAGCAGGCCGGCGCGCGCACTGCGCAGCTGCAGCAGGAGATCTGCGACGCCCTCGCCCGCAGCGCGCAGGACATCACCAGCCAGGCGCAGGCGCATGCCGCGCAGACCATCGCCGAGATCTCGCAACTCGTGCAGGTCGCCTCGGAAGCGCCGCGCGCGGCCGCCGACGTCATCGCCGAACTGCGGCAGAAGCTCTCCGACAGCATGGTCCGCGACACCACCATGCTGGAGGAGCGCAACCAGCTGATGGGCACGCTGCAGACCCTGCTCGATGCGGTGAACCACGCTTCGACCGAGCAGCGCGGCGCCATCGATGCGCTGGTCGCCACGTCGGCCGACCTGCTCGACCGCGTCGGCACCCGTTTCACCGACCACGTCGAAGCCGAGACCGGCAAGCTCGGCGGCATCGCCGCACAGGTCGCCGCCGGCGCCACCGAAGTCGCCAGCCTCGGCGATGCGCTCGGCACCGCGGTGCATGCGTTCGGCCAGTCGAACGAGGCACTGCTGGAGCGCCTGCAGGGCATCGAAGGCGCGCTCGACCGCTCGCTGGCGCGCAGCGATGACCAGCTCGCGTATTACGTGGCGCAGGCGCGCGAGGTCATCGACCTCAGCCTGTCCGCGCAGCGGCAGATCACCCACGACCTGCAGCAGCTGGGCGGCGCGCAGCCGGCGGAAGCCGCGTGAGCGTCGAGACCGGAGACGACACCGACCTTGGTGCGCCCGTCTGGGCGAGCTTCGGCGACCTGATGTCGGTGCTGCTTGGCGCCTTCGTGCTGGTGCTGGTCGGCGTGATCGCCGTGCAGGCGCAGCTGTCGCAGCGGCTGGACGAGGAAGTGAAACGGCGCGAACTGGAAGCGCAGCAACGCAAGGCGCTGGAAGAGGCGCTGGCCGAACCGCTGGCCGCCGGCCGGGTGACGATCGTGGACGGCCGCATCGGCATTCGCGGCAACGTGCTGTTCGCGCTGAACTCCGACCAGTTGCAGCCGGAGGGCCGCGAGTTGCTGAAGGGCCTGGCCGCGCCGCTGGCCGGCTACCTGCGCACGCGCGACGAGATCCTGATGGTCAGCGGTTTCACCGACGACCGCCAGGTCAGCGGCAACAACCGCCAGTTCGCCGACAACTGGGAACTGTCCGCGCAGCGCTCGCTGACCGTCACCCGCACGCTGATCGCCGATGGCGTGCCGTCATCGTCGGTGTTCGCGGCGGCGTTCGGCGCCGAACAGCCGGTCAGCGCGAACGACAGCGAGGACGGCCGCGCGCGCAACCGCCGCGTCGAGATCGCGCCGATCCCGCGGCCCGCCAAGCGCGAGGCCACGCCCTGATGGACGGCGACGCCCTGCCCGTCGCCGCGCAGCTGCAGGCCTGGCGCATGCGCGGCGCCGAGCGCATGGATCCCGTGCGCTTCGCCTTCCTCGATGCGCTGGCGACGCGTGCGCATGCGCATGAAGGCGCGGCCCGCCGGCTGCTGGACGCGCGCCTGGCCACGCTGGTCGCGGCCTACGCCAGCGATCTCGCCGGCTGGACACCGCGGTCGCCGCAGACGACGTCCGATGGCGGCGCACTGCGTGCGCTGGTGACCGCGTTGCAGGATCGCGTTCCCGTGCAGGCGACGGGCGCGCACGCCGATACGCCGGTCGGCCAGGCACCGGCCGTGCTGGAGGAAGCCCGCCGCGTGTGGACGCAGGTGCGTACCGACAGCCAGCTGCGCGCCTCGCTCGACGACGTGCCCGCCGATGCCGGTCCGCTCAACTCGGGCATGCTGGTCCACCGTGCGCTGCATGTCATGCGCGAGGTGTCGCCCGGCTATCTGCAGCACTTCATCGCCTACGCCGACACGCTGTCGTCGCTGGAACGCCTGCAGGCCCACGTCGCTGCGCTGACGCCCGCCTCCGCAGACCCCGCCAAACCCGCCGGCCGCAGCCGCGCGCGCAAACGCCGCGCCTGAGACGTACCCGGGCCGCCCCTGCTAGTGTGAGTGAGGCGCTCGGATCGCCTCTCACGCGTTGTCGGGCTCCGCAGATGGCATTCGGAGCTCCATCGCTCGGGCCCCAAGCTCCGTGGATCGAGCGCCGAGCTCCATCGATCGAGCGTTGCGCACCGGCGATCGAGCCTGGAGCCCCATCGATCGGGCGCGATGTGCCATCGCATGGCGCTTTTTGCTCCATCGATGAGGCTCAATGTGCCATCGATGGCATTCCGCGCGCCATCGATCGAGCCCAGACGCCCATCGATCGCGCTCGACGTGCCATCCCATGGCTGCTTTTTGCTCCATCGATCAGGCTCAAAGTGCCATCGGTGGGATTCGGAGCTCCATCATTGGCATTCCGAGCCCCATCGATCGCCTTCCGAGCTCCATCGATGGCCTTCGGAGCCCGGTCCCGGACGTCGCTTGTTACTTTTCCAGCTGCTGCCGCACCGACGCGGCATCGTGGATCGCCGCCATGTGGACGCAGCGGCCGTCATGGACCTCGTAGACGGCGTACTCGGTGACTCGAACGAGGCGCCGGTGGGCGCGACGCCGACGAACGCGCTGACCGGCGTGCCGGTGTTGACCAGCTGCGCGCCGAGGGGGCGCCGTCGACGATCAGGTCGGTCTCGAACATTCGGATTCCTTGCCTGTGTCATCGGGGAAGATGGCGTCAGGTCAAGCCGCGCGCTTCCTCCTGCCGTCGTGATCAGCGACTACGACTGCCTGATGCAGGCGAACCTCCAGCGCGTGTTCGGCGAGCGCGACGCGGAACGGCGCCTCGACGCGATCCGCACGCTGTACGCCGACGACGCGGTGTTGAACGAACCGCATGCCAGCGTGCAGGGGCATGTCGCCATCCGCGATGCCGTCACCGCCCTGCTCGCCAGCCTGCCGGCGGCGTTCGTGTTCACCGCCGCAGGACCGGCCAGCGGCCATCACGGCATCGGCCGCTTGCTGTGGCGCTCAGGCCCGGCACGAGGTCCCGTCGCGGTCACTGGCATGGACATCGCGCAGATCGAAGACGGCCGCATCCGCGTGCTGACCGTGTCCGTGGATGCGCCTGCCGCATAGCCGTGCACAAGCCACGTCACTGCGTGTAAACGCGTGAATGTGCCGGACGGTGGCCTTATCCCGAAGCGCGACGCGTTGGCTGATAACGATGCCCACGGGCCCGAGGCTAGCGAGGATCGCCATGACGGACACCGACGCCACGCGCACGCAGGACCGCGTCCTGCCGGACACGATCCCCGCGGACGAACGCAGCGCCCTCCACGAACGCGAAGGCGCGCTGCGTCGCGACGGCGACACCACGTCGCTGCGCTCCACCGTCGGCCTGGCCCTGTCCGGCGGCGGCATCCGCAGTGCGACGTTCTGCATCGGGCTGCTGCGTGGACTGGCGCGCAACGGTGTGCTGCCGCGGCTGGACTACCTGTCCACCGTGTCCGGCGGTGGTTACGCGGGCGCGGCGTTCGGGCGGCTGGTCTCGGCACTGGGCCTGGTGCGTGCGCAGGCGCTGCTCCAGCGCAACGATTCGATGGCGCTGGCGTGGCTGCGCCGCTACGGCCGCTACCTGACGCCGCGCGGCGCGCGCGATTACGGCGCCGCCTTCGCCACCTACCTGCGCGCCGGCATCGCCATCCATCTCGAATTCGGCCTGATGGCCATGCTGGCCGGCTGCCTGCTGGTGTTGCCGCACTTCCTGCAGAACGACCTCAGCCTGCTCGCCACCGAGCAGTGGGAAGGCTGGGCGAGCGCGTGGTGGCCGTTGGCCGCGGCCTGCTGGCTGGCGCTGGTGCCGGGCAGCCTGGTCAGTTACTGGATGCTGCGCGACGTGATTCCCGAGCCCGGGAACGCGGAGCCGAAAGGCGCGCGCATCGCGTTCGGCGATCTGGTCGTCATCGCCGCGGCGGCGGCGACGGCGGTATGGATCGGCATCACCGTGTGGGTACCGGGCTCGGGCTGGTGGCGCGCGCCGCCGTTGCTGGTCGCGCTGATGCTGGGCCTGGCCAGCGTGGCCGTGCACGGCACGGTGTTGGCCGTGCGTTGCCTGCGCTCGCGCGGCCAGGCGCGCGGCGTGGCCAATGCGCAGTTGCGCAACCGCATGACCTCGCAACTGCGGCTGTTCAACCTGGTCACCCTGTTGCTGGTCGCCGCCGGCGCACTCGACCTGCTGAGCTGGTGGCTGATGAACGTGCTGCAGTCCGACAGCGCGTGGGTCTACGGCGGCCTGGGCGTGGGCGGCGTGCTGCTGGCGGTGGTGCGTGCCTACGCGGAACCGCTGCAGAAGCTGGCCAACGCCGACGACGGTCCGTCGCTGGGCCTGGGACCACGCCTGCTCAACCTGCTCGGCATCGGCGTGGCCCTGCTGTTGCTGCTGGCATGGGTGACGCTGGTGCAGTGGTGGGTGTTCGATGCGGTGCCGGCGGTGGCGCAGCTGCCGGTGCTGGACAACCGCGGTGGCCGCCTCGGCCTGCTCGCCGCGGCGCTGGTCGCGTGGCTGCTGCTGACCGCATGGAATGCGGAGACGGCGAACACCTCGTCGATGCACAACTTCTACCGTGCGCGGTTGACGCGCGCCTACCTGGGCGTGGGCAATCCGGCGCGCAAACTGGACGACCTGCCATCGCCCGGACCCGCCGGTGCCGACAACCCGGAGCGCGTGTCCGATGTCACCAGCGTCGTGCCCGGCGACGACGTGGCGCTGGCCGACTACCGGCCCGAACTGAAGGGCGGCCCGCTGCACCTGGTCAACGTCTGCCTCAACCAGACGCGCGGCGGGCGCAGCGGCCTGTACAACGCCGACCGCAAGGGCGAATCGATGATCGCCTCGGCACGCGGGCTGGAAGTCGCGCGCGAAGGCACGCCGGTGCTGCTGCAGACCGGACTGGACACGCTGGGCCGCTGGGTCGCGATCTCCGGTGCGGCCGCCGCGCCGGGCGCGGGTGCGTACACCACGCGCGGCTGGGCACTGCTGCTGTTCCTCGCCGGCGCAAGGTTGGGCTACTGGCTGAAGGTGGGACGCGAGCGTGCGTTCCAGCCGGCCTCGCGATTCCGCGAAGCGCTGCGCGGGTCCAAGGCCGGCCGGCTGCTGTCCGAGGCGATGGGCAAGTTCCATGGCCAGAGTGCGGCAAGCTGGTACCTGTCCGACGGCGGCCACTTCGACAACACCGGCGTGCATGCGCTGCTGCGCCGGCAACTGGACTTCATCATCCTGGCCGACTGCGGCGCCGATCCGCAGTACCAGTTCGGCGACCTGGAGAACCTGGTGCGCAAGGCGCGCATCGATTTCGGCACCGACATCGAGTTCTACACGCACGAAAGCGCGGGCCGGCTGCCGCTGCCGACCGACAGCCAGATCAACATCCTGGCACCGGAAGACCTGCGCAACCTGTACACCGCGCGCGGCGTGCTGCTGGCGCGCATCCGGTATCCGGAAGCCGACGGCGAGCGTCGCGTCGGCACGCTGCTGGTGGTGAAGCCCAACCTGCACTGGGCGCTGGACAGCGACGTGCTGGCCTATGCCGGCCGCAATCCGCTGTTCCCGCAGCAGCCGACCTCGGACCAGTTCTTCGACGAGGCGCAGTGGGAGAGCTACCACCGGCTGGGCGAGGACTTCGGCGAGGCGCTGCATCCGCGCTGGCTGGCGCGCATTCCCGGCTGGTCCTCGCCGGTGGAAGGCGACGACGAGCTGCCGCCGCTGCGCCGGCTGCAGTTCCGCCCGAGCGAACCGGATGCGGCGGCAGCGCCGTTCTGGCGCGTCAACGCGAAGACCGCGGCGATCGGCGCCACCGTCGGCCTGGGCGTGCTGGTGACCTTGCTGGTGCCGCTGATGCAGGTGTTCGACCGCATCGAGGTCAGCCGGCAGGCGACCGTGGACCGCACGGTGCAGCACATCGACACGGTCACCGCCGCGCTGGACCGCTGGCAGGAAACGCCGGAGGTCCCACCGCCGGCCAGCGATGCGGAGAAGATGTCGATGGCCGCGCTGTACCGCCAGGTCGCCGACGTACGCGTCGAGGATGCCGGCGACAGCGACGCGGGCGCGCTGGTCTACCGCGCGCAACAGCAGTGCAGCATCGTGCCGACGGGAACCCTGGGCGGGTTCTGCCGGCAGGACACCTCGCCGTTCGCGAACCCCGAGCGCTCGGCGCTGTGCGAGTACGTGTGCACGCAGCCGGGTTTGCGCTACTACGGCTACTGGCAGGAGAGTCGCGACATCACGCCGCAGGCGGAGATACCGCTGGACCTGTCGCCTGAGGTCGGTGAGATGGCCGGTGCGTCGATAGGCGCACCGCCGGAGGTGGCACCGGTGATCGCGCCGCCGCCCGCTACCGATCCGGTGCCCTCGGCCGGTACCGACATCCCGATGCCGCCGCCTCCTCCGCCCCCGCCGCCGGTCGACAGCAGCCTGCAGGCCTGCCGCCAGGGCGACCGCGATGCGCTGGTGTACGTGCACGTCTACGACGAAGCCACGCGGGCGCGCGCGAACCTGGTCGCGCTTCCCGACGCGGACAGCGGCGTGCGCGTGCAGGGCATCGAGAACGTGGTCAGCACCGCGACGGCACGCAAGGCGCGCCCGCCGACGCCGTACCGCACGCCGACGCTGATCGTGCACGACCTCCCGCGACGGCAGGCCTGTGCCGATGCCGTCGCGGCCTGGGTGCAGCAGCGCATCGAGCCCTGGTACGGCAAGGACAACCCGGTCGCGATCGCGCCGTTACCGTCGCGTTTCCGCCCGGTCAACGGCGTAATCGAGTTGTGGCTGCCGCCGGTGGACAGCACCTACGGCGGCCACCGCGAGACGTCGAAGTGGGCCAACGCGCAGGCGCGCTGAGCGCGTCAGTCCCGCGCGGCCGACGGCGCCGGATACAGCAGGTAGCGCTGGCGGAGCACACCGAACTCCACCAGCCCCAGCCGCCAGCGCGCTTCGATGGCGTCGAGGCTGTCGCCGCGCGCGATCGCGTCGCGCAGCCACGGCACACCGGCCAGCCGATCGAAGAACGGCGGCTCGCCGGGCAGGAAGGCGAAGTCCTTCGGATGCTGGTCGTGCAACGCCTTCAGCACGGCGATGCCTGTGCGCACCGGACGGAACGCCGCACGGTCGGTCACATGCAGCTGCACGCCCGCGCAGGCCTCGCCCGCATGCTTGGAGAAGCTGGGCGTGAACCAGGTGGGGCGGAAGCGCACACCGGGCAAGTCCATCGCGTTGAGACGCGCGACGAGTGCCGGTGCGTCCACCCACGGCGCGCCCAGCGTCTCGAACGGCCGCGTGGTGCCGCGACCTTCCGACACGTTGGTGCCTTCGATCAGACCGGTGCCGGGATAGACCAGCGCGGTGTCCGGCGTGGGCATGTTGGGCGACGGCGGCACCCACGGCAGCGCATCGCGTAGCGGCGCGTCGCCGCGCTGCCAACCCTGCATGGTCACCACGTGCAGTTCGGCGCCGATGCCGAACTCGCGGTTGAACAGTTGGGCCAGTTCGCCCAGCGTCATGCCATGGCGCAGGGGAATGGGGAACAGGCCGACGAACGAGGCCAGCGCCGGATCCAGCACCGGCCCTTCGACCAGCACGCCACCTATGGGATCGGGACGGTCGGTGACGACGACGGGAATGCCGGCGTTCCTGGCCGCGCGCATCACCCCGGCCAGCGTGTACGGATACGTGTAGAAGCGCGTGCCGACATCCTGGATGTCGAACACCAGCACGTCGATGCCGGCCAGCATCTCAGGCGTGGGCTCGCGGTGTTCGCCGTACAGACTGTGCACCGGCAGGCCGGTGACGGCATCGCGCGAGGACGCCACCGTGTCGCCGGCCTGCACGTCGCCGCGCACGCCATGCTCGGGACCGAACAGCGCCACCAGCTTGACGTCCGGCTGCGCGGCCAGGCGGTCCACGCTGCTGCGCAACTGCGCATCCACCCCGGTGGCGTTGGTCACCAGTCCCACGCGCTTGCCGCGTAGCAGGTCCAGGCGCTGTTCCAGCAGCACCTCGATGCCGAGCCGCGGCGCGGCGACGGTGCAGTCGCAAGCGGGTTCACCGACCACGGGGTCCGCTGACAGCGCCGGCGCCATCGCGCCGCTGCACAGCAGCGCAAGCACCAGTCCGCGCGCCGCGGGGCGCAGTGCAGCATGCAGCGGATGCGGGAACCGGGGCATAGTGTCACCACCGTTTGCTATCGTTGTCGCGACGATAGCAGCCTGCGTCCGGCGCCGCGCGAAGGGGACTTCCGCCGGTACCGACGCATTCTTCCGTTGTCAGGTGAGGGATCCGATGTCCCGTACGGCGAAACGCATCATGCGCAGCATGTCTTTCCTTGTCATGGCCGGCGTGCTGGCCCCCGCGGCGGCCCAGCCCGCATCGAACCGCCTCGGCATTTCGCCCTCGGCGCAGTCGCAGGACTTCGTGGCGAACAAGCAGCAGTTCCAGCTGCACAGCCTGCTGACCGAGCAGCGCCATCCGCGCAGCTTCGACCTGAGCGCGCGCATCGGCGCCGACACGGCCGACGGCCTGTCTTCGTTGCTGGCGGTGGACGAGGACATCGCGAAGGCCTTGCAGGGCGTGGCCGACGATCCCGCACGCTTGGCTGCGCTGGAGACTGCGTCGCACGAGATCACCCGTGCGCTGCGCGAGGGCCATCGCCTGTACTTCTACGGCACCGGCTCCACCGGCCGGCTGGCCGAGACCATCGAGAGCGGCCTGTGGCGCCCGTTCTGGCAGCGCACGGCGACCTCGCCGGCGATGGCGAAGATCGAGGCGCGCTACCCCGGCCTGGGCGAGCGCGTGCGCGGCGAGATCACCGGCGGCGACCGTGCGCTGATCGCCTCGCTGGAAGGCTTCGAGGACATTCCCGAGATCGGTCGCCTGCAGCTGCAAGACAACGGCATCCGGCCGCAGGACCTGGTGTTCGCGGTCACCGAAGGCGGCGAAACCTCCGCAGTGATCGGCACCGCGCTGGCCGCCGCCGACCAGGCCGGCGCGGACGCGCGGCGCACATGGTTCGTCTACAACAATCCCGACGACGTGCTGCGCCCGTTCGAACGCAGCCGCCGCGTGCTGGACGACGCACGCATCACCAAGATCCCGCTGCCGACCGGACCGCAGGCGATCACCGGCTCCACCCGCATGCAGGCCACGACGACCAGCCTGTACGTGCTGGGCGTGGTGCTGGAAGACGCCACCCGCGCGCTGCTGCGCGAGGTACTGGGCGCCGACGAACTGGCGGCGCTTGGCTTCAACGACGCCAGCATCGCCGAGCGCCTGCGCGGCTTCGCCACGCTGCAGCAGACCGCCGCCGCCGCCGCGCCGAAACTCGCCGCATGGACCGACCGCGAGGCCGCCAGCTACGCCGGCGGACACCGCAGCACCTACCTCGCCACGCGTGCGCTGATGCCGGTGTTCGTCGACGTTACCGAGCGCGCACCGACGTTCCGCCTGGGCCCGCTGGATCCGGTCAACGCGACCGAACGCCGGTCGTGGATCCAGGTGTGGACGCCGGCCGCCGATGCCTCGCAGGCCTGGCGGGCGCTGCTGCACCGGCCCTTCCACGGGCTCGACAAGGCGCTGTACCTGCCGCCGTTCGAGACCGGCATCCCCGATCCCTACCTGCGCGAAGCCGCGCTGCGTGGCCTGTCCAACGCGGGCGACGAACAGCAGGCGCTGTACGACCTGTCGTACTCGCCGGCGAACATGCAACGCAACGCGCCGGCCGTTGGCGATTCCGGCGCGCTGATCCTGCTCGGCGACGAAGCGCACCAGCGGGCCAACAGGCAGTGGCTGCAGGCCGCCACCGCGACCGGTGCGGAACTGGTGCTGTTTTCCGTGTCCGCACGGCCACTGGATTCGGACGTGCTGCGCGACGTCGCCGCCCTGCCCCGTCCGGTGCCGGTGATCGCGGTAACGGTGCCGCAGCGCGATGCCTTCGAACTCAACCAGACCATCGCGCTGAAGATGCTGCTCAACGCGCATTCCACCGGCGTGATGGCCAAGCTGGGCCGCGTGGTCGGCAACACCATGACCAGCGTGCAGCCGGGCAACCTGAAACTGATCGGCCGCGCGACATGGCTGATCCTCTCGCACGTCAACGGCGTGCTGGAAACGCCGGCATGGCGCGATGCGTACGGCACGACCGCGACGTTGTCGTACGCGGAGGCGAACGCGATGCTGTTCGAGGCCATCGAACAGCGGCGCAACGCCGCTGGTGCGTCCGGCCTGCCGGAAGTGGAGCTGTCGGTGGTCGCCGTGCTGGAAGCGCTGAAGACCGGCACGCCGGTCGACTGGACCGCCGCGGCCACGACATTGCGTGCCGGCGGCCTGAACCGCTACCTGGCGCCTTACGCCACGGCCGCTCCCTGAGGAAACGCGCTCCCGATCCGGGAGCGCGTATCGATCAGCCCTGCCCCTTCGCCCGGGCGAACGCCGCGGCCAGCGCGTTGTCGGCCGGTGCAGCGGTCGTCTTCGCGGGTGCCGGACCACGCCGCTGGTCACGTAGATTGCCGCGATCCTGCCCGCGCGGCGGACGCGGATCGTTGCCGCGCGCCTCGCGCGGCGCCTGCGGCGCGGGCGCGTCGTCCAGGCGGCGCGTCAGCGCGATACGCTTGCGCGCCACGTCGACCTCCAGCACCTTCACCTTGACGATGTCGCCGGCCTTGACCACCTCGCGCGGATCCTTCACATAGCGGTCGGCCAGCGCGGAGATGTGGATCAGGCCATCCTGGTGCACGCCGATGTCGACGAAGGCGCCGAACGCGGCGACGTTGCTGACCACGCCTTCCAGGATCATGCCCTCGCGCAGGTCCTTGATGTCCTCCACGCCATCGGCGAAGCGCGCGGCCTTGAACTCGGGACGCGGATCGCGGCCGGGCTTTTCCAGTTCCTTGAGGATGTCGCGGATGGTCGGCACGCCGAACCTGTCGTCGGTGTACTGCTCGGGTTTCACCGCGCGCAGGAACACGATGTCGCCGACGATATGCTTCACTTGCCGGCCGCTGCCGGCGAGGATGCGCTCGACCACCGGATAGGCTTCCGGATGCACGGACGAGGCATCCAGCGGTTCGTCGCCGTCGGCGATGCGCAGGAAGCCGGCGCATTGCTCGAAGGTCTTCTCGCCCAGGCGCGGCACGCCGAGCAGCGCCTTGCGCGTGCGGAATGCACCGTGTTCGTCGCGGAAGCGGACGATGTTCTCGGCCACCGTCGACGACAGGCCGGACACGCGCGTCAACAGCGCGGCCGAGGCGGTGTTGACGTCCACGCCGACCGCGTTGACGCAGTCCTCGACGCGCGCATCCAGCGCGCGCGCCAGGCGGAACTGGTCGACGTCATGCTGGTACTGGCCGACGCCGATCGCCTTCGGCTCGATCTTCACCAGCTCCGCCAGCGGATCCTGCAGGCGGCGCGCGATCGAGACCGCGCCACGGATGCTGACGTCGAGGTCGGGGAATTCCTTCGCCGCGAATTCGGACGCCGAGTACACCGACGCGCCCGCTTCGCTGACGACGATCTTGTCCATCTTCAGCTCGGACGCCTGCTTGATGAGGTCGCCGGCCAGCTTGTCGGTCTCGCGGCTGGCGGTGCCGTTGCCGATCGCGATCAGGTCGACCTGGTGCTTCGTGCACAGCGCACGCAGCACGTGCAGCGACTGGTCCCACTGGCGCTTCGGCTCGTGCGGATAGATCGTCGCGGTGTCGACCAGCTTGCCGGTGCGGTCGACGACGGCGACCTTCACGCCGGTGCGCAGGCCGGGATCGAGGCCGAGCACGGCCTTCGGCCCCGCAGGCGCGGCGAGCAGCAGGTCCTTGAGGTTGTCGCCGAACACGGTGATGGCCTCGGCTTCGGCCTTCTCGCGCGCCTGGTTGAACAGGTCGAGCAGCAGGTGCATGTGCAGCTTCGCCTTCCAGGTCAGGCGGCAGGCGTCCAGCAGCCACTTGTCGGCGGCACGGCCCTGCGCCGACACACCGGCGTGCACGGCCACGCGGCCTTCGGCCTGCTGGTGGCCGGCCTCCGCCTCCATGCCGGGATCCAGGTCGAGCAGCAGGATCTCTTCACGCCGCGCACGGAACAGCGCGAGCAGGCGGTGCGAGGGAATCTTCGACAGCGCTTCGGCATGGTCGAAATAGTCGCGGTACTTCGCGCCTTCGGTTTCCTTGCCTTCGGCCACCCTGGCGCGGATCACGCCGACCTCGGTCATCCAGCCGCGCAGTTCGCCCACCAGCGCAGCGTTCTCGCCCCAGCGCTCCATCAGGATGGCGCGGGCGCCGTCGAGCGCGGCCTTGGCGTCGGCGACGCCCTTGTCGGCATCGACATACGCGGCGGCCGCGGCTTCCGGCACCTGGGTGGGGTCGGCGAGCAGACCATCGGCCAGCGGCTCCAGCCCGGCTTCGCGGGCGATCTGCGCGCGCGTGCGGCGCTTCTGCTTGTACGGCAGGTAGAGGTCTTCCAGGCGCGCCTTGCTGTCGGCGGCCTCGATGTCGGCACGGAGTTCGTCCGTCAGCTTGCCCTGCTCCTCGATGCTGGCGAGCACGGCGACGCGGCGGTCTTCCAGTTCGCGCAGGTAGGTCAGGCGCGTTTCGAGGTTGCGCAGCTGGGTGTCGTCCAGCCCGCCGGTGACTTCCTTTCGGTAGCGCGCGATGAAGGGCACGGTGGCGCCTTCGTCTAGCAAGGCGATGGCGGCCTTGGCCTGGGCGGTCTGCGCGCCGATCTCGGCGGCGATGGTGGCGGCGATGTGCTGGGCGATCTGGGGATTGCGGTCTTGCATTGCGTCCGTACTGGAAATCCCGATGGACCGGGAGGGACTTCGATTGTCGCAACGGATGGCGACCGGGGAAACGGGTTGACAGGCAGGTCGGTTGCGGGCTGACGGACGCGGCCCCGCTGGCTATGCTCGGCTGCCCCGCACGGACCCTGCCGCATGCGCACGCTGTATCCCGAGACCACGCCCTACCGCACGCACACCGTGCCCGTCGATCCGCTGCACACGCTGCACGTGGAGGAATGCGGCAAGCCGGACGGTATCCCGGTGATCTTCCTGCACGGCGGGCCGGGCGCCGGCCTGTCGCCGCTGCATCGCCGCTTCTTCGACCCCGCACGCTACCGCATCGTGCTGTTCGACCAGCGCGGCACGGGCCGCTCCACGCCGTTCGGCGAGCTGCGCGACAACACCACTGCGCACCTGGTTGCCGATATCGAGACGATCCGCAGGCGGTTGGGCATCGACCGCTGGCTGGTGTTCGGCGGCTCGTGGGGCTCGACGCTGGCGCTCGCCTACGCGCAGGCGCATCCGCAGCACGCGACCGGTGTGATCGTGCGCGGCGTCTACCTCGGCCGCGAAGAAGAGAACCGCTGGTTCAACGAGGCCGACGGTGGGGCGCGCTGGATCTTCCCGGAGCGCTGGGCGCGCTACGAGGCGCTGATTCCCGAAGACGAGCGCGGCGCGATGATCGACGCCTACTGGCGGCGCATGGACAGCGCGGACGAGGCGACGCAGCTCGAGGCCGGACTGGCCTGGCTGGGTTGGGAGGATCACGCCGCGACCCTGGTCCACGATCCCGGCGCCGATGCGGCCCAAGATCCGCTCAAGGTGCTGGCGAAGGCGCGCATCGAGGCGCACTACTTCCGCCACCACGCGTTCCTGGAACACGGTCAGCTGCTGCGGCACGTCGACCGCATCCGCCACCTGCCCGGCGTCATCGTGCAGGGCCGCTACGACATCATCTGCCCGCCGCGCAGTGCCTGGGACCTCGCGCAGGCGTGGCCGGAAGCACGGCTGGAGATGGTACTGGCCGGCCACAGCGCCACCGAACCGGCGATCGCCGATGCGCTGGTGCGCGCGACGGATGCATTCGCCGACCGGGCGAGCCAGGCCTGAAACAGGAACGGGCCGCACAGGGCGGCCCGTTCGCGATACGCGTTGTGACGCAGTGACGGCTTACGAACGTACCGGCAGCACGCGGACTTCCACGCGGCGGTTCATCGCACGGCCCGACTCGGTATCGTTGCTGGCGATGGGATAGCGCTTGCCCATGCCGACGATCTCGAAACGCTCGCGCTGCAGGCCCTGCCCGATCAGGTAGTTGCCGACCGACGCGGCGCGCTGTTCCGACAGGCGCTGGTTGACCGCGTCGGTGCCGACGCTGTCGGTGTGGCCGCTGACTTCCACGATGGTCTGGTTGTACTCGCGCAGCGTGGCGGCGACGTTGTTGAGGGCGGGATAGAACTGCGACTTCAGGTCGGCCTTGCCGAAGTCGAAGGTCACGCCGTCCGGCAGGTTGAGCTTGATGACGTCGCCATCGCGGCTGACGTCGATGCCGGTACCGGCGGTCTGGCGGCGCAGTTCAGCTTCCTGGCGGTCCTGGTAGGCGCCGATGGCGCCACCGGTGAGCCCGCCCACGCCGGCACCGACCAGCGCGCGCTGGCGGCGCTCGGTGGCATCGCCACCGCTCAGCAGGCCGGCGACCGCGCCGATGCCGGCGCCGATCAGCGCGCCACGCTGGGTGCGGTTGGGGTCGTTGGGATCGCTGGTCTGGCCGGTATAGCTGGCGCAACCGCCCAGCATCGTCACGGTGAGCGCCGCAAGGGCGCCGGTTTTCAGCATCGCATTCATGGATGTCTCCTGGGTGGCTTGCGGTGGAGCGGAACGGACGCAAGCCTACCCAGCGAAATGTCTACGACGTGCGATTTGAGCCCTGTTCATTCAGGTGGCGGCGGGGATCAGGACAGCAGCGCACTGGCGGCCGGTGCATCCAGTGGCTGCTCCCAGCTCCCCATCAGCGACAGGTACAGCAGCTTCTCGAACTCGGGCCCGAAACGGCGGATCACCGCATCGGGATCGGGGATCAGCTTGGCGTCCGCGATGAGGCCGAAATGCACGCGGCCGTTGTAGCTGAGGATGGAGACGCCGATGCCGATGGAGCCGGTCTGCGGCACCCAGAACATCATGTCCCGGAGCCGCGAGCCGCCCATGTACAGCGGCTGCTGGGGGCCGGGAACATTGGTCGCGACGGCGGTCGCCTTGCGCGAGAACAGCTCCAGCGCGACGCCCTGGATCGCCGCCGGCGCCATGCCGAGCGCCGCGAGAAGTCCAAACGCAACAATAGCTTGGCGGGAATTCTTGAGGTCACGCATGCACTCGGCAACCCGCTCCAGCCGGCGGATCGGGTTGTCCTCGCCGACCGGCAGATCGAGGAAGACGAGGCCGAAATGGTTGCCCAGCTTGCGGGCATGCTCGAGCGGCCGCAGGTTGACCGGCACGGTCGCGCGCAGGGTCACGCCGTCGAGTTGCTCGCCGCGTTCCAGCATGTAGCTGCGCAGCGCGCCGGCCGCCGCGGCCATCAGCACATCGTTGACTGTGCAGTCGCAGGCGCGCCCGACCGCCTTCACTTCCTCCAGGTCCAGCGGCTCGGCCCAGGCGACGCGCTTGCTGACACCCAACTTGCCGCGCAGCAGCGTCGGCGGGTCGTCCGACAGCGACAGCGCATGCAGCAGTTCGCGGCCGATCTCGCCGCCTTCCTTCGCCAGCATCGTCGCCAGCGTGGGGTCCTGCATCATCTCCATGCCCTTGCCGATCACCTTGCCGCCGATCTGCACGTAGCGGTCGATGGCGCCGACGCGGCGCACGACCTCCGCCCCGTCCTTCTTCAGCCAGGCCGAGCGCAGGTCCTTGCCAGTATCGGGCTTGCGGGTGGTATCGGTCAGCGACAGCAGCACCTGCACCAGCGCGATGCCGTCCGCGTAGCTGTGGTGGATGCGCGCGACCAGCGCCGAGCCGGTGCCGTAGCGTTCGATCAGGTGGAACTGCCAGAGCGGTTTGGTCTTGTCCAGCGGCGTGGACGCCATCTGGCTGGTGAAGCGCTCGAGCGCCTTCTTCTCGGATTTCGGATCGTGCCGGCCCGGCAGCCCGGACAGGCGCACGTGCCAGTCGAGGTCGAAGTCCGGATCGGTGACCCACGACGCGCCCGCCGGTGTGTCGATCGCCTTCTGCAGGAAGCGCGGATAGGCGAGGAAGCGCTTCCTGATCACCTGCTTGAGCGTGTCGAGCGTCATCGGCTCGTCGAACATCAGCACGCCGGTGATCATCATCGGGTTGGTCGGACGGCACATCCGCAACCAGGCCGTATCCACCCGCGACATCGGTTCGCGACGCGGCTTTGCCGGCGCCTTCTTCGTGGCCATGCTTGCCCTCCTCTCCCGCGCCGAGTGAAGCACGCGCCGGCGAAAGGCGTCAACGCGGCTCAGTCGCCGGTCTTGCGGTACGCGGCCAGTGCACCCTCGCGTCCGGCGGCCAGATCGGCGACGGGAAGGCGCGGATAGTCCGGTGCGAGCTTCGCGAGGATGTCGGGCTTCTGCCACGGCGCGAAGCGCAGCGGAATCGGCAGCTGTGCCAGTTCCGGCACCCAGCGGGCGATGTAGGTGCCCTTCGGGTCGAACTTCTCCGCCTGCGTCACCGGATTGAACACGCGGAAGTACGGTGCAGCGTCGGCACCCGTCCCCGCCACCCATTGCCAGCCCAGCGTGTTGTTGGCCAGGTCGGCATCCACCAGCGTGTCCCAGAACCAGCGCGCGCCGTGCGACCAGTGGTAGCGCAGATGCTTGGTCAGGTAGCTGGCGACGATCATGCGTACGCGGTTGTGCATGTAGCCGGTCGTCCACAGCTCGCGCAGGCCGGCGTCGATGATCGGCACCCCAGTGCGGCCACGCTGCCATGCTTGGAGTGCGGCCGGATCGACCTTGGCCCAGTCGAAGTGCTCAAAGCGCGGATTGAGGTTCTGCGTGGTGGTCTGCGGGAAGTGGTGCAGCAGGTGATAGGCGAACTCGCGCCAGCCCAGCTCGCGGATGTAGCCGTCCATGTCGGCGCTGTTGGCGGCGGTGCGTGCACGCTCGAGTTCTGCGGCGATGCGCCAGGGCGCGATCTCGCCGAAATGCAGGTGCGGGGAGATCCGGGACGTACCGACGCGGTCGGGGCGATCACGATCGCTGCGGTAGCCGTTCAACGCGCCGTCGATGAAGATCTCCAGCGCTTCCCGCGCCCCGGCTTCGCCCGGCGTCCAGGCATCCCAGAAGCCTTTATCCCAGCCGCGTTCGGGCAACAGCTTCCAGTCGTCCAGCCGGTCGCTCTGCAGCGCGGCATCGACAGGCGGCAGGCGGCCGGGCGCGTCCCAAGGCGACGGTGCGCGCCACTGCGCCAGCGCGGAGCGCCAGAACGGCGTGAACACCTTGTACGGATTGCCCTGCTGGGTGGCAAGATCCAAGGGCTCGAACAGCAGGCTGCCGTTGAAACTCTCGACCTGCAGGCCGCGTTCGCGCAGCGCCTTCTTGAGCGCCGCATCGCGCGGCTGGGTAGCGGGTTCGTACTTGCGGTTCCAGAACACGACCTCCGCAGCGGTCTGGTCCAGCAACGTGTCCAGCGCCGCCGCACTACCACCGCGGCGCAGCAGCAGACGGGATCCACGCGCCTGCAGGTCGGCATCGAGCGACGCCAGCGACTTGTGCAGCCAGGCCTTCGATGCCCCGCCCGGCGCCCACTCGCCCTCCTCGTCCGGCGCGAACACGTAGACCGGGATGGGTGTGAACCCGCCATCGAGCGCGGCGCGCAGCGCGGGCTGGTCGTCCAGGCGGAGATCATGGCGGAACCAGACGAGCGCGTTGGGCATGCGGGAAAAACTCTCGACGAGAAACATCCCGCTTACGTGGCGGACGTCGGGGTGGATGCACCGCCTACGTACTCGCGCGGGATGCGCGCATTGAGCCCGGTCAGGATCTCGTACGGAATCGTCCCGGCCGTCGACGCCACCGACTCGCAGGTGATCGCCTCGCCGCCCTGGCGACCGATCAGCACGACCTCGTCCTCGTTGTACGCCGTGCCCGCCGGACCGAGATCGACCATGAACTGGTCCATGCAGACACGACCGACGATGGGACGGCGCTCGCCCCGTACCAGCACCTCGCCGCGAGACGACAGCGAACGGGGATAGCCGTCGCCGTAACCGATGGGCACCGTCACCACGCGGGTGTCGGCGGCGGCCGTCCATGTGGCGCCGTAGCTGACGGTGCGACCGGCCTTCACCACCTTGAAGTAGACCACCTTGGACACCAGCGACAGGGCCGGCTTCAGCGCCACGGTCGGTCGCGAGGCAGGATCCGGCATCACGCCGTACAGCGCGATGCCGGGGCGCACCATGTCCAGGCAGGTGTCGGGAAAGTGCAGCACGCCGCCGGAGTTCGCCAGATGGCGGACCGGCATCGGCGCCCCGATGCGATCGAAGTGGCTGCAGGCGTGCAGGAAGCGCTGCAACTGCTCGTGCGTCATCGGCGACGCCGGATCGTCCGAGCACGCCAGGTGCGAGTAGATGCCCTTCACGGTGCACCAGCGCGACGACACCGCAGCGTCGATGAAGGCGCCTGCGTTCTCGCTGTGCACGCCGATGCGCTCCATGCCGGTATCGACCTTGAGGTGCACCACCGCCTTGCGCCCCGTCGCTTCGGCGGCCGCCTCGACCTGCCGCAACTTGGCGATCGACGACACGGTCACCTCAAGATCGCAGGCCAGGAACTGGCTGACCTGGGGCGCGTGGATACCGCCCATGACGAGAACGGGGACGGTCACCCCGGCGCGCCGCAGCGCCAGCCCCTCTTCCACCAGCGCGACACCCAGCTGGCCAATGCCCTGTGCCTGCAGGTGCAGCGCGACCGGCACCAGGCCATGCCCGTAGGCGTTCGCCTTGACGATGCCCATGACCGGCGAGCCGGCATGCGCCTGCAGGGCACGGAAGTTGTGGCCGATCGCCTGCAGGTCCACGCGGATGCGCGTGGGGCGATCGTTGGCTTCGGGGCGGAACGCGGTGTCGTTGGCGATGTCAGGCGAAGAAGCGCTCATGTCGGGATTGTAGCGGCGCGTAAGCGACTGTCGCCCACGCAGACGACCAGGCCGCCGCACAACGCGGACCCGTCACTGCATCCGTTGCGCCGCGGCATGTGCAGGGATCGTCCACTTCGCGAGGTATCACCATGTGATACCGTCCGGCCCATCGGATGCTCCAGCCGCCAACGCGGCTTGCCAGCGCACTGCCACTGGTCAAGGCTCGGCTTTGCATCGCCTAGAACATCGAGCCCCCATGGATCAGGAAAGGCCCCGCTCCACCCCGCTGCGCATCGTGGCGACAGGCGAATACGTACCGGTGCGTCGTGTCGGTTCGGACGCGTTCGACCGGCGCTGGCGCAAATCCGATGGCTGGACCGAACGCCACGTGGGCATCAGGCACCGGCAGCACGCCGGCGACGACGAGTCGGCCTCGATGATGGCCGCCATGGCAGCGCAGGCTGCTCTTGAACGCGCAGGCCTGCGCGCGGACCAGATGGACGCTGTCATCAGCGTGGGCGGCGTGATGGAACAGGCGATCCCCTGCACGGCCGTGCTGGTCCAACGACGACTGGGCCTGTCGAACACCGGCACGCCGGCCTTCGACATCAATGCCACCTGCCTGGGCTTTCCGGTCGCGCTGGATCTGGTTGCGCCGGCCTTGGCCAGCGGACGCTACCGGCGCGTCTTGATCGTCGCCGGCGAGGTCGCATCGGCAGGACTGGACTGGGACGATACCGACACCGCCGCGCTCTTCGGCGACGGCGGCGCGGCCGTGATCGTCGAGGCGGCCGCCGCCTCCGACACGTCCTGCCTGCTCGGCACGCACATGGAAACGCACAGCGAGGGCGCCGACTACTGCCAGATCCGGGCGTGCGGCACCCGCATGCGCCTGGCCGACAACGTGGACGCCTATGCCCGCGCATCCCGCTTCGAGATGGCGGGCCGCGCCACCTATCGATTGGCCGCGCAGAAGCTGCCCGGATTCATGCACACCCTGTTTGCCCGCGCCGGCGTGGAAGCCCGCGACCTGGCCTGCCTGATTCCACACCAGGCCAGCGTCAAGGCCCTGGATCATCTGCAGCGGGCGCTGGGCCTGCCGCCACAGGTTCTGGTCCGGATACTCGAGACGCACGGCAACCAGATGGCGGCGTCCATCCCGTTGGCGCTGCATCACGCGATCGAACGTGGCGCGCTGCGCCGCGGCGATCTGTTCGCGATGGTCGGCTCGGGCGCGGGACTGTCGTTCGCCGGCGCGGTGCTCCGCTACTGACATGGCGCGCATCCTGGTCACCGGTGCAACTGGCTTCATCGGAAGCCATGCCGTGCGCCGCCTTGCCGACGCGGGCCATGCCATCGTCGCGACGGGCCGGAATCGCGCGCGTCTGGCCAGCATCGACACGCGTGCGCATGCCGTCTCCGCCGATCTGATACGGGACCCACTCGAACCCCTGCTGCACGCCTGCGACGCAGTCGTGCATTGCGCCGCACTGTCGTCGCCATGGGGACGCACCGAGGACTTCCAGGCGGCCAACGTGCACGCCACCGAGCGCCTGCTCGAGGCCGCACGCCGGGAGGGCGTATCCCGCTTCATCCACCTCGGCTCTCCGAGCATCTATTTCCGCTTCCGCGACCAGTTCGACGTGGGCGAGGAGTTCCAGCCACCGCGGCGCTGGATCACCGACTACGCGCGCAGCAAATGGGAGTCGGAATGCCGGGTACGCGCGGCGTCCGGAAGCGATCTGCAGACGTTGATCCTGCGCCCCCGCGCCGTGTTCGGCGAAGGCGACCGGGCGATCCTGCCCCGCCTGCTTGCAGCCGCGGCGCGGGGACGCTTTCCCTTGGTGGGCGGCGGACAGGCGCTGATCGACGTCACCCACATCGACAACCTCGTCGAACTGATCGCCACCTGCGTGTCCGCCGACCTGCCCGGCAACGCGCGCGCGTACAACATAAGCAATGGCGAACCGGTACGCGTGCGCCACCTCCTGGAGACCCTGTTCTCGTCGCTCGACCGCGAGGTCCGCCTCATCAACGTGCCGCGCGCTGCGCTGCTGGCGCTGGCCGCCCTATCCGAACGCTTCGCCCGACTGCGGCCCGACCAGCCCGAGCCACGCCTGACCCGCTATGGCATCGGCGTGCTCGGCTATTCGCAGACGCTGGACATCAGCCGGGCACGACGCGAGTTGCATTACCGGCCGCAGATGGGCGTTGCCGACGGCATCGCCCGCTACGCACGATGGTGGAAGGCCCATGGCCATCGTTGAGTGGCGGCTTTATGAAGCCGGCTTCTGCACCCATCCCGAACGCGCGACCCGCCGCGATGCGGGCCTGCAAGCCTGCGAGTTCCCAGCGCTGGTGCCCGTGCTGCGGCACGCCGACCACGGCTGGGTCCTGTTCGATACCGGTTATTCCGAGCACTTCCTGAAAGCCACGTCAGCGCTGCCGGAGCGCCTCTACCGCATGGTGACCCCCGTGCACCTGCCTCCGCAGGCCACACTCGCATCCCAACTGCGCCGCGACGGCGTCGCGCCCGCGGACGTCGCATGGGTCCTGCTCTCGCACATGCATGGCGACCATGTCGGCGGGCTCGCGGACTTCCCGCAGGCACGGCTGGCCTGCGCACGCACCGCCTGGGACGACCTGCATGCGCACGGCCGTATCGGCGCTTTGCGCCGCGGCCTGCTCCCGTCGCTGCTGCACGGCAGGCAGGAAGCAACGGTCCGCTGGTTCGAAGCACTGCCGCGACGGCATCTTCCTGTGGCCCTGCACCCGTTCGACGATGGTTACGACCTGTTCGGCGACGGCAGCCTGCTGCTGGTGCCGCTCCCCGGTCACGCACCGGGCCATTACGGTGCCGTGTTCGACGACGGGAAGGGCCCGGTCTTCCTGGTCGCCGATGCCAGCTGGTCGTCCCAGGCCATCCGCGACAACGTGCCGCCACCGGCGGCGGTGACGGGCTGGTTGGGCGACACCACCACCTATCGCGAGACGCTTGCGCGCCTGCACGCCGTGCACCGCGCGTCGCCCGAGGTGCGCATCGTGCCCTCGCACTGCCGCGACTGGCGCCCGTCGCGCGAGCCACGTACATGACGGGCCGTGTCCTGATCCTCGGTGGACGCGCGCCTGTCGCGCTGGATCACGCACGTCGCTTCCATCGACGCGGATGGCAGGTGCACGTCGCCGATTCGATTCCCTGCCGGCTGGCCGGCTGGTCCTCGTCGGTCGCGCAGACCCACGCGATCGCGCCGCCGCGTTACGACCCGCGAGGCTTCGTCGGGGACTTGCGGTGGATCGTCACCGGACAGCGCATCGACCTGCTGCTGCCGACCTGCGAGGAAGCGGTCTACCTCTCGCGACACCGGCCGGCCCTGCCGCGCGAGCTGCCGGTGGCCGTGGACGACTTCGCCACCGTGGCCTCCCTGCACAGCAAATGGCAGTTCGCCAGCATTGCTGCGGCCTGCGGCATGCCCGTGCCGGCGACGGCACGAATGCGCACGCTGGACCAGGCGCGCGAATGGGCAGCCGGGCGCGGCGTGGTCCTGAAGCCCGAATACTCGCGGTTCGGCGTGCACGTGCGGCTCTATCCGGAGGGCATTCCCGCCGCTGCTCCCGAACTGCCCGCACTGGGAGACTGGGTGGCGCAGGAGTTCCTGGCCGGGCAGGAACTGTGTTCGTATGCGATCGCGCACCACGGACGCCTGCTGGCGCACTCGGTCTATCGCCCGGCCTACCGGTTGCGGCGCAGCTCCAGCTACTACTTCGAACCCGTGCATCGTCCTGCGATACGCGATGCGGTGGAGGCACTGGTCCGCCACACGGACTACAGCGGACAGGTGTCGTTCGACTGGATCGAAGGTGCCGACGGCATCGCGCGAGCGCTGGAGTGCAACCCGCGCGCGACCAGCGGCCTGCACCTGTTCTCACGCGAGACGGACCTGCCGGCGGCGCTCGTTGGCGAAGGCCCGTTGCGCGAGCCGATCAATGCGCCCCCCCGGATGATCGCGGCGCTGATGTCCAGCGCCGGCCTTGCGAGCGCGGCGGCGAAGGGAAGCCTGCGCCAGTGGCAACGCGACTGGCAGCACGCCGACGACGTGGTCTCCGTGCCCGGCGACCGGTTGCCGCTGAGCGGTGCGCTCGCCGATCTCGGCTTGTATGTGGCGCTCGCCCTGCGACAGCAGTGCAATCTGCGCGAAGCCGCCACCCGCGACATCGAATGGGACGGCGAACCAATGCCAGTGGTGGATACTTGAACGCGCAGGTCGCCCATGCGGACTTCGCGACGCAGGCGAGCGCATTCGCCGCCCTTCACGCGGGTCGCCCCACCGATGCGATGGTGTCCAACCTGCATGCCCGGGTCGAAACCCTGCATACGGGCGCCGGCGCCCTGCCCGTCAGCGTGCACGATGGCCGCCAGGGCGACGCCTGGGTCTGCTCGCCGCGCACCACCTACGCCGACTGTGCCGGCGAGGAAAGCGCCCGCTACCTACCAGCACCACTACGCGACGGCGCGCACTGGCTGCTGTCGGCACTGGGAGGCGGCCTCGCCTTGAGCGGATTGGATAACGCCGTGGCCATCAACAACTGGCTGCTGTCGACCAATCTCTACCCTCCGCTGGAAACAGTAGATCCCGCTCCCATGATCGAAGAAGCGGTGGTGCGGTGGCCCGGGCACACGCTGTGGTTCCGTTCGTTGAACGAGCACCACAACGGCGACTGGCTCGACGCATTGCGCGCAGCCGGTTGCCTGCCAGTGGCGAGCCGGCAGGTCTATCTGTACGACGACATCGCGCCGCTGGCGATCCGACGCCGCGATCTCAAGCGCGACCTGTCCCTGCTGTTCCGCACGCCGTTGCACCACTGCGGGGATGACGAAGTCACGGACCGCGACTACACACGCATCGCCGAACTGTATGCATTGCTCTACATCGGCAAGTACTCGCGCCACAATCCGCTTTACGGCGAAGATTTCCTGCGTGCATGGCATCGCGCCGGCCTGCTTTCCTTCGAAGGATTCCGCGACGACGGGCGGCTGGTCTGCGTGATCGGCCTGTTCCGCCAGGGGCGCACCGTGACCGCCCCGATCGTCGGCTACGACACGGCAATGCCGCAGCGGATGGGCCTGTACCGGTTGGCGACGGCCTGCGCCTATCGTGCCTGCATCGAGAACGGCTGGCGCCTGAACTTCAGTGCGGGCGCGGCAGACTTCAAGCGTCTGCGAGGCGGTACGCCGTCGATCGAGTACAGCGCCGTCTATGCGCGGCATCTGCCACGCGGCACACGCCTCGTCGTGGCGGCACTGTCGGCGATCACCTGCAGGATCGGCGTACCGCTATTGCGCAGATATCGCCTGTGAATCCCTGGCATCCCGCACTGTATGGCCACTGGTACGCGGTGGCGCGCACGAGCCGGATCGGCCGTGCACCGGTCGCGATCTCGCTGCTTGATCGCCACATCGCCCTGGCGCGCACCGAGGCGGGTGGCTGGATCGCGCTGGAAGACCGTTGTCCGCATCGGCATGCGCCGCTTTCCGCCGGCTGCGTGCAGGGTGATCATCTTGTCTGCCCGTACCACGGTTGGTCTTTCAGCGCCGACGGTGGACTGAAGCGCGTCCCCGGTCTGGCGCCGGACACATCGCCCCCCAACGTGCGCGTTCGCCAGTTCGCCGTGCAGGAACTGGACGGTTTCGTCTGGTTGCGCCCGGGTGACAGCGACGTGTCAGCACCCAGCGCGCTGATGCGGGGAACCGACGGCAACACGCGTCGCTTCCAGTGGCAGACCCGCTGGTCCGCCCATGTGGTGGACGCGATGGAGAACTTCCTCGATCCGCTGCACACGCACTTCGTCCACGCCGGCCTGGTGCGGCGCGACGGCGCACGGATGCCGATGGAAGCGCGCTTCCGCGGCACGGCGGAGGGTTTTGTCGTCGATTACAGCGGCAGGCCGTCGCAGTCAGGCCTGCTCTACAGGCTGTTCGAATCCGAACGGACGGTGGAGCGCGCGCATTTCGCCACTCCCGGTACCGCCCGCCTGGAGTACGGGTACGCCAACGGCAGCCGCGTGCTGATCGACCTGCATTTCACTCCCGTGGCAACAGATGCCACCGATGTGTTCGTGGCCCTGCATATCGAAGGGCGCTGGGCGCCGGCATGGGCCGTGCGCCTGCTGGCCTGGCCCTTCCTGAAGCGGGTCAATGCCCAGGACGCCGCGATGCTGGCGATGCAGGCAGACAATCGCCGGCGCTTTCCCGGCCGGCAAGGTGCGTCCACCGATCTGGACATCGTGCGCGGTGCGCTCGAAGCCTTCTGGATACGCGGCGAAGCCCCCGCGCCATCCGCCGAACGCCTCGTCCGGATGATGCTCTAGCGTTACTCGAACGCGCCGATGTTGTCGTGGCTCAGGTTGTCGAAGCGGGTGTATTCGCCGAAGAACCGCAGCTTGCACGAGCCGGTGGGACCGGAACGCTGCTTGCCGATGATGATCTCGGCCAGGCCTTTGTCCGGCGAGGTTTCCTTGTTGTAGTAATCGTCTCGGTAGATGAAGACGATCATGTCGGCGTCCTGCTCGATGGCGCCCGATTCGCGCAGGTCGGCCATCACCGGGCGCTTGTCGGTACGCGTTTCCAGCGAGCGGTTGAGCTGCGACAGCGCGATAACGGGGACGTTGAGTTCCTTCGCCAGGCCCTTCAGCGAGCGCGAGATCTCCGAGATCTCGGTGGCGCGGTTCTCGCTGTTGCCGGGTACCGACATCAGCTGCAGGTAGTCGATGACGATCAGGCCCAGGTCGTGCTCGCGCTTCAGCCGGCGCGCCTTGGAGCGTAGCACGTCGGGCGACAGGCCCGGCGTATCGTCGATGAAGACCTTGGCCTGGTCCTTG
The DNA here is from genome assembly GCF_056175725.1 of Pseudoxanthomonas sp. LjRoot206. Lineage (NCBI taxonomy): Bacteria > Pseudomonadati > Pseudomonadota > Gammaproteobacteria > Lysobacterales > Lysobacteraceae > Pseudoxanthomonas > Pseudoxanthomonas sp. LjRoot206. The sequence continues at coordinate 808,441 of NZ_JBGFFI010000001.1, read as the reverse complement.
AGGATGCGGATGGCGCTGGTCACGCGGCTCCAGTCCTCGTCTTCCAGCGCGCCGGTGCGCAGGCGGGTGGCGTTGATGCGGCCGACCGACGAGATCAGTCGCATCGCCAGCTGGCCGGCCGACATTTCCATCGAGAACACCGCGACCGCCTTCTTCGACTTGATCGCGGCATACTCGGCGATGTTCAGCGCGAACGTGGTCTTGCCCATCGCCGGGCGCGCCGCCAGGATCACCAGGTCGGTCGGTTGCAGGCCCGCGGTCATCTGATCGAACTCGGTGTAGCCGGTTGGCAGGCCGGTGACCGTGCCGCCGCTCTCCGAGCGCACGCGCAGGACCTCGAAGGCGTCCTTCAGCGCGTCGTTCATCGCCACGAAGTCGGTACGTCCGCGCGCACCCTGCTCGGCGATGGCGAACACCTTCTGTTCGGCCACGGCCAGCATCTCGTCGCTTTCCTTGCCGTCGGGCTGGAACGCGTCGTTGACGATCTCGGTGCCCACCTCGATCAGCTGGCGCATCACCGCCTTGTCGCGGACGATCTCCGCATAGGCGGTGATGTTGGCGGCCGAAGGCGTGGTGCTGGCCAGTTCGACCAGGTAGGCGCCGCCGGCGATCAGCTCCATCTGGCCCTGCGATTCGAACCACTCGCCCAGCGTCACCGCATCGAATGGCCGGTTGCGTTCGGCCAGTTCGCCGATGGCGCGGTAGATCAGCTGGTGGTCGCGCCGGTAGAAGTCGTTCGGCGTCAGCTTGTCGTTGATGCGGTCGTAGGCTTCCGGCGCCAGCATCAGGCCGCCCAGCACCGCTTGCTCCGCTTCGATGGAGTTCGGCGGCACGCGCAGCTGTTCGATGCGCGCGTCATGGGGATCGGAACGGAAGCTCGTGCGTGCTGACATGTGCGGGGCAAACTCCTGCGGCGCATGCGTGGCGAACGCCAGCACGGCCGGCCATGGTAGGCAGTCCTTGCCCCAAGGTGTTGCAGATAAGTGTGTGGATAACCGGTGGGAATCTCACGGCCTGAGACAGCCTCGGAACCGGAAAACAGGACGGGCGCCTTTCGGCGCCCGTCTGTCGGCATCACGGATGATGCGCGGAGTGGATCAGGCTTCGGCCTGCACCACGACCTTGACGGTCGTCTGCACGTCCGCGTGCAGCTTCACGACGATGTCGTACTCGCCGATGTTGCGCAGCGCGCCTTCGCCCATGATGACCTCGCTCTTCTCGAGCGGCAGGCCGGAGGCGGTGAAGGCGTCGGCGATGTCGCGCGGGCCGACCGAACCGAACAGCTTGCCTTCGGTCGCGGCGTTGGCGGTGATCGTGACGCTGGCGCCTTCCAGCTTGGCGGCGCGGGCTTCGGCGTCATCATGCACGGCCTTGGCCTTGGCCTCGTACTCGGCGCGCTTGGCTTCGAACTCGGCGACGTTGGCGGCGGTGGCCGGCACGGCCTTGCCCTGCGGCACCAGGAAGTTGCGGCCGTAGCCCGGCTTCACGTTGACCTTGTCGCCCAGGACGCCCAGGTTGGTCACTTTCTGCAGAAGAATCAGTTCCATCGTATTGCTCCGTATTCGTTAGCAGGCAGGGCCTGCAGCGATTGGCTGTCCGAATGACAGTGGGAAAAAGGAACCTCCCCGTGCGGGGAGGTCCTGGATTACACGTCGTGGTTGTCCGTGTACGGGATCAGCGCCAGGAAACGGGCGCGCTTGACCGCGGCGGACAGCTGACGCTGGTAGCGGGACTTGGTACCGGTGACGCGGCTCGGGACGATCTTGCCGTTCTCGGTCAGGTACTGGCGCAGGGTGTTGAGATCCTTGTAGTCGATCTCTTTCACGCCTTCGGCGGTGAACTTGCAGAACTTGCGGCGGCGGAAGAACTTGGACATGGGTGTGCTCCTCAGGCGGCTTCGGCGTTGTCGGAATCGGTCGAGGCAGCGGGGGCCTCGCCTTCTTCGTCGTCACGGCGGCGACGCTCGCCACGTTCGGGCTTGTCGCCCTTCTCGTCCTTGTTCTTCATGATCAGGGACTGCTCGGTGTCCGGGCCATCGCGCTTGATGACCAGGTTACGCAGCACCGCATCGTTGAAGCGGAAGCTTTCCACCAGCTCGTTCAGCACGGCCTGGTCGGCTTCGATGTTGAGCAGGACGTAGTGGGCCTTCACCAGGTTCTGGATCGGGTAGGCCAGCTGACGGCGGCCCCAGTCTTCCAGACGGTGGATCGTGCCGTTACCGCCCTCGATCAGCGCCTTGTAGCGCTCGATCATGGCCGGCACCTGCTCGCTCTGGTCCGGGTGGACCAGGAATACGACTTCATAGTGACGCATCGTTTTTACCTTTCGGATGTGGGTCTGGCCACGAAAAAGGCCGGACTGGACAGCCCCCCGATGACCGGATCGGACACGGTGGGGCGAGGAACCGGAGCCCTGACGGGCCTCCGGGAGCAGGAAAGTATGACAGGTCAACCACTTAGGGGCAACCTGCCCCTGCGGACGCCTCAGGCGGCGTCGGCGGTGGTGGTGAAGCTCTCGCCACAGCCGCATTCGGCCGCGGCATTGGGGTTCCGGAAGATGAAAGTCTCGGACAGGCCCTGCTTGGCGAAGTCGATCTCGGTGCCGTCGACCAGCGGCAGGCTGGTGGCGTCGACGTAGATCTTCACGCCCCCGAACTCGAACACGGTGTCGCCCTCGCGCTGGTCGCGGGCCAGGTCGGCTACGTGGCCCCAACCGGAGCAGCCGGTGCGGGTCACCCCGAAGCGCAGGCCCAGTGCCGCCGGGGTCTGCTCGACGAAGCGCTGCACGCGCTCGAGTGCAACCGGGGTCAGGGTGATGGCCATGCGTATCTCCTGTGCGACGCGGACGATTATAGCCGCCGGCATGCCGAGGGCTGCGCGGCTCTTGTAAACTCCGCGTTCCATTAATAAGTCTGTTATCGAAGGATTCAAGCCATGACGGTGGTGAGCGTCGAACATGCGCTGGCGGGCAAGCTCCCGGCCGGCGGCGAAGTCACGGTGCGCGGCTGGGTGCGCACGCGGCGCGATTCCAAGGCGGGCCTGTCCTTCGTCAACGTCAGCGACGGCTCGTGCTTCGCGCCGATCCAGGTGGTCGCACCCGATTCGCTGGGCAACTACGAATCCGAGATCAAGCACCTGACCACCGGCTGCGCGGTCGTCGCCACCGGCACCCTGGTGGCCTCGCAGGGCCAGGGCCAGAGCTTCGAGATCCAGGCCTCGTCCGTCGAGGTCGTGGGCTGGGTGGAGGATCCTCTCACCTACCCCATGCAGCCCAAGCAGCATTCGCTGGAGTACCTGCGCGAGTTCGCCCACCTGCGGCCGCGCACCAACCTGTTCGGCGCCGTCACCCGCATCCGCAACTCGCTGGCGCAGGCGGTGCACCGGTTCTTCCACGAGAACGGCTACTTCTGGATCAGTACGCCGATCATCACCACCTCCGACGCCGAGGGTGCCGGCCAGATGTTCCGCGTCTCCACGCTGGACCTGGTCAACCTGCCGCGCGACAAGGAAGGCGCGGTGGATTTCTCGCGCGACTTCTTCGGCAAGGAAACCTTCCTCACCGTGTCTGGCCAGCTCAACGCCGAGGCGTACGCGCTGGCGATGAGCAAGGTCTACACCTTCGGCCCGACGTTCCGCGCCGAGAACAGCAACACCACGCGCCACCTGGCCGAGTTCTGGATGATCGAGCCCGAGGTCGCCTTCAACGACCTGGCCGCGAACGCGCAGCTGGCCGAGGATTTCCTGAAGTACCTGTTCCGCGCCGTGCTCAGCGAGCGCGCCGACGACCTGGCCTTCATCGCCGAGCGCGTCGAACCGACTGCGCTGACCCGCCTGGAAGCCTTCGTCAATTCGCCGTTCGAGCGCATCGACTACACCGATGCGATTTCGCTGCTGCAGAAGTCGGGGCAGAAGTTCGAGTTCCCGGTCGAATGGGGCCTGGACCTGCAGACCGAGCACGAGCGCTGGCTGACCGAGCAGCACGTCGGCCGCCCGGTGGTGGTGACCAACTATCCCGAGCACTTCAAGGCCTTCTACATGCGCCTGAACGACGACGGCAAGACCGTCGCCGCGATGGACGTGCTGGCGCCCGGCATCGGCGAAATCATCGGTGGCAGCCAGCGCGAGGAGCGCCTGGACGTGCTGGATGCGCGCATGGCGCAGTTCGGCCTGGATCCGGCCCACTACGGCTGGTACCGCGACTTCCGCCGTTACGGCTCGGTCCCGCACGCCGGCTTCGGACTCGGCTTCGAGCGGCTGGTGGTGTACGTCTGCGGACTGAGCAACATCCGTGACGCCATCGCCTACCCGCGCGCGCCGGGCAACGCGGAGTTCTGATGATCCTGTTCTTCGCCCTCTGCTTCGTCGGTGTCGCCATCGCCGGCTTCTGCGCCTTCGTCATCTTCTGGCCGCTGACGCTGGTGCATGTGCGCGACCGCCACGGCGCGCTGGGCGCGCAATGGGGCGAAGGCGCCTTCCTCAAGCCGGCCGCACTTCGCTGGCTGCTGTCTGGCAACTACCGGCAGATCACCGACACCTCGCTGTCCGGCCTGGCGACGCCGGCACGGATCTCGCTGTGCGTCATCATGTTCGGGCTGACGATGGCCGGCCTGCTGGCGCTGTGGGCGGAGGCCTTCGCATGAATCCGTTCCTCCGTGAGGACTGTTACCTCGCCTCGCTCGGCCGCACGCTGATCTGGGCGCGCCTGCGCCTGCTGGAGGCAGGCACCGCCGAGGTGCTGGACAGCGATGGCAATACGCTGGCCTACGACAGCGAGGACAGTGCCCGCGCGGCGTTGTTCGACGCGGAGTTCGTCGCCTTCGATGGTCTGGACGAAGACGACGCGCTGGCGCGCGGTTTCTCGCTCGCGGGCGTACAGCCGCCGCAGGGCGCCGACGATGCCGCGCTGGTGCCGCAGATGGTGCAGTCGCTCGGCGTGCGCGCCTGATCCGTCCATGTACACGCCGCGCGCGTTCGTCGAAACCGACCTGTCCGAGCTCGACCGGCTGATCGCGCGCGACGCGTTCGCTACCCTGGTCACCGTTGTCGACGGCACCCCCGCCATCAGCCACCTGCCCGTGCTCTACGCCCGCGACGGCGACCGGATCGTCATCGAGGGGCATTGGGCGAAGCCGAATCCACAGGCTCGCCATGCCGGTCCGGCGCTGCTGATCGTGCATGGCCCGCATGCGTACCTGTCCCCGGGCTGGTACACCGACAAGGAAGAGGCCGCCCGTGTCCCGACCTGGAACTACGCGGTCGCGCACCTGCATGGCGTGCTGGAAACGACGGAAGACACCGGTGTGCTGGCCTCGATCGTCGACCGCCTCAGCCAGGTCAACGAAGCCCATGTCGGCAACGACTGGCGCTTCGAGCACGACCGCGACGACCACGTCCGCCAACTGCGCGGGATCATCGGCTTCCGCTTCGACGTCGAACGCGTCGAGCTGAAGTTCAAGCTGAGCCAGAACCATCCGGCCGCCAATATCGAGGGCGCCGCCTCGGCGCTGCAGCATCTGGGTGGCGAAAACAACCTGGCAGTGGCCGAACTGATGCGCGAGCGACTGGCACGCAAGAGACAGGACGTGGGAGCGACGTAAGTCGCGATGCTTTCCCGGCATTCCGTTTCGCGACTTACGTCGCTCCCGCATCCCACGCCGCTAAACTCGACGCATCCCGACCCAGGAGCGACGCATGGACCTCAACCTCACCGGCCGGCATGCCCTCGTCTGCGGCGCCTCGGAAGGCATCGGCCGCGCGGCTGCACATGAACTGGCCCTGCTTGGCGCGAACGTCACCGTGCTGGCACGCCGCGCCGAGGTGCTCGCGGAGGTAGCGGCTGGCCTGCCGGTCGCCGGAACGCAGCGGCACGGCGTGCTGGTCGCCGATGTGTCGGACCTGGCCGCGTTGCGCGCGGGCATCGACGCGCTCGCGACCGCCACGCCCGTCCACATTCTGGTCAACAACACCGGCGGACCACCCGGCGGGCGCGCCATCGATGCAGCGACGGACGATTACCTGTCGGCGTTCCACCGCCACCTGCTGGCCAACCAGGCGCTTGCGCAGGCGGTGGTGCCCGGCATGCGCCAGGCCGGCTGGGGACGCATCGTCAATGTCGTGTCGACCTCAGTGAAGGAGCCCATCGCCAACCTCGGTGTCTCCAACGCCATCCGCGGCGCGGTCGCGAGCTGGGCCAAGACGCTGTCGAAGGAACTGGGCGGCGATGGCATCACCGTCAACAACGTGCTGCCTGGCTATACGCGCACGCGGCGGCTGGAGCAGATCCTGCACGATCGTGTGCAGACCACGGGTAAGGATGCTTCCGCCGTCAGTGCCACCATGCTCGCCACGGTGCCGGCAGGCCGCTTCGCGGAAGCACATGAAGTCGCCGCCGCCATCGCGTTCCTCGCCTCGCCCGCCGCCGGCTATATCACCGGCGTCAGCCTGGCGGTGGACGGCGGCCGCATGCAGTCCATCTGAGCCTGCAGGACGGGGGGCTTGCCAGCCGGGTTAAGCTAGTGGGCATGGACCGCTTCGGCCACTTCATCGACGGCGAACCGCGCCCGGGCAGCGCCTGGCGTCCCGTGTTGGAACCGGCGTCGGGAGCGGTCTACGCCGAGGTCGCCGATGGCAGCGAGCACGACGTCCTGCTGGCCGTGCAGGCCGCCGAATCCGCATTCCCCGCCTGGTCGGCGCTGACCACCAGCGAACGCTCGCGCTGGCTTGAACGCCTGGCCGATGCACTGGAGCAGCGACGCGATGTGTTCGCCGCCGCCGAATCGCGCGATACCGGCAAGCCGCTGGCGCTGGCGCGCGATATCGAGATCCCGCGCGCGGTCGCCTACCTGCGCTTCTTCGCGCATGCGGCCACGCAGTTCGCCAGCGAGTCGCACCATGGCGAGGCTGGACTGAACTACACGCTGCGGCAGCCGCTGGGCGTGGTCGCGGCGATCTCGCCATGGAATCTGCCGCTCTATCTGTTCACCTGGAAGATCGCGCCCGCGCTCGCGGCCGGCAACACGGTCGTGGCCAAACCGTCGGAAATCACCCCGGTCACCGCCACGATGCTGGGCGAACTGGCCGCTGAAATCGGCTTGCCGCGCGGCGTGTTGAATATCGTGCATGGCACGGGTCCGGCGGTGGGAGAGCCGCTGGTCCTGCATGCGGCGATCAAGGCGGTCTCGTTCACCGGCAGTACGGTGGTGGGACGGCGCATCGCAGGCTTGGCCGGGCCTCAGCTCAAGAAGGTCTCTCTGGAACTGGGCGGCAAGAACGCGACGCTGGTGTTCGCCAACAGCGACTGGCGTGCGCATCTGGACACCCTGCTCCGCTCCGCCTTCCAGAACGCCGGGCAGATCTGCCTGTGCGGCTCGCGCCTGCTGGTGCAGCAGGCGATCTACGAGGAGTTCCGCGACGCCCTGCTCGAGCGCGTCCGCGACCTGAAGGCCGGACCGCTCGACGATCCCGCCACGCGCCTGGGTGCGATGGTCTCGCAGGCGCAGTTCGACAAGGTGCTGGCCTGCATCCAGCGCGCCCGCCAGGAAGGCGGCCGCGTGCTGGCCGGCGGCCAGCCACTGGACCGGCCCGGCTGGTACATCGCCCCGACGGTGATCGAGGGCCTGGGCCCCGAGGCCACCACCAACCGCGAAGAAATCTTCGGGCCCGTGGTGACGCTCCAACCCTTCACCGACGAATCGCACGCGCTGGCGCTGGCCAACGCCGGCGACTATGGGTTGGCGGCGACGGTGTGGACGCGCGACCTGGACCGCGCCCATCGCCTGGCCGCGCAGTTGCGCGCCGGCATCGTCTGGATAAACACCTGGATGACACGCGACCTGCGCACGCCGTTCGGCGGCACGGGCGCGTCGGGCCTGGGCCGCGAAGGCGGGCTGGAGGCCATGCGTTTCTTTACCGAACCCAAGAACGTCTGCGTGGCGTTGCGCTGAGGACGAATACACACGATGTCTGATCAATCCGAACTCGAGAAACTGCTGCAGAACAACCGCGACTGGGCCGACCGCATCAAGCAGGAGGACCCGGGCTTCTTCAAGCGCCTGTCGCAGCAGCAGTCGCCGCGCTACCTGTGGATCGGCTGTTCCGATTCGCGCGTGCCGGCCAACCAGATCCTGGGCCTGGACCCGGGCGAAGTGTTCGTCCACCGCAACATCGCCAACGTGATGTCGCACGGTGACCTCAACGCGCTGTCGGTAGTGCAGTTCGCCGTCGACATCCTGAAGGTCGAGCACATCCTGCTGGTCGGCCATTACGGCTGCGGCGGCGTGCATGCGGCGATGACCGGCCTGCGCGTGGGCCTGGCCGACAACTGGCTGCGCCATGTCGCAGACGTGGCGATGAAGCATGCGGACCTGCTGGAACAGGTGGACACCGAATCGCTGCGCCATGCGCGCCTGTGCGAGCTGAACGTCATCGAGCAGGTGTTCAACGTCTGCCAGACCACCGTCGTGCAGGATGCCTGGGCGCGCGGACAGCCGCTCGCCATCCATGGCTGGGTGTACAGCCTGTTCGACGGGCGGGTGCGCGAACTGGACATGGACGTGAGCGCAGCGGACGAGCTGCAACCCGCTTACCAGCGCGCCCTCGCCGGCGTGCCGCCCAAGGGCAAGCGCGATGAGTGAGGCCGTCCACGCCGATGCCGCACCGAAGCCGGTCGGCCAGTATCCGCACGCGCGACGGGTGGGTGACCTGCTGTTCCTGTCCGGCATCGGCCCGCGCGATCCGGCCACCAACGCCATCGTCGGCAACGTGCACGATGCCGACGGACGCCTGATCAGCTACGACATCGAGGCGCAGTGCCGGGCCGTGTTCGGCAACGTGCGCGCGGTCCTGCACGCCAGCGGTGCACGCTGGGAGGACCTGGTGGACGTGACCGTCTACCTCACCGACATGGCACACGATTTCAAGGCGTACAACCGGGTCTGGACGGAATACTTCCCCGACGCCGCCACCGCGCCCTGCCGTACCACGCTGGGCATCACCGCCCTGCCCACGCCGATCGCCATCGAACTGAAGTGCATCGCGCACCTGCCGGAGCGCCGCTGAGATGTTGCCCAACCCGCTCAACTTCCAGGCGTGGATCGACGAACACCGCCACCTGCTGAAGCCGCCGGTCGGCAACAAGGTCATCTACGACGGCGACTTCATCGTGATGGTGGTGGGCGGGCCGAATGCGCGCACCGACTATCACTGGGACGAAGGTCCCGAGTGGTTCTACCAGTTGGAAGGCGAGATGGTGCTGCGCATCCAGGAGGATGGCGCCGCGCGCGACATCCCGATCCGCGCCGGCGAGATCTTCCTGCTGCCGCCGCGCGTGCCGCACTCGCCCCAGCGCATGCCGGGCTCGGTGGGTCTGGTGATCGAGCGCAGGCGCCTGCCGCACGAGGACGACGGCCTGCTGTGGTTCTGCGAGCGCTGCAACGAGAAGGTGTACGAGGAGTACTTCCACCTCAACGACATCGAGAAGGATTTTTTCCGGGTGTTCGAGGCCTTCTACCGCAACGACGACCTGCGTACCTGCAAGGCCTGCGGCCACCTGAATCCCCGGCCCAGCCGCTACGAAATGCAGGCCGACTCGCAGGCCGATATCACCTGAGCTTGCACTTGCCCAATCTGGGCATTATCGTGCCCGATATGGGCATGAACGACAGTCCCCGGTCCGGCAAGGTCAGCGAAGCGGCGGCGCGCTATGCCGGCGCCAGCCTGTCCAGCGCCCTGTTCACCACCACCCAGCAGCGCGTGCTGGCCTGCCTGTTCGGCGAGCCCGGACGCAGCTACGCAGTCAACGAACTGATCCAGGCCACCGGCGCCGGCAGCGGCGCCGTCCAGCGCGAGCTGGCCCGCCTGGCCGGCAGCGGCCTGCTGACCGTCGAGCACGTCGGCAACCAGAAGCGCTACCGCGCCAACCCTGACGCGCCGATCCACGACGAGCTGGTGTCCATCGTCCGCAAGACCTTCGGCCTGGCCGAGCCGCTGCGCGAAGCGCTGGCGCCGCTGGCCGGGCGCATCCACGCCGCTTTCCTCTACGGGTCGATCGCCAAGGGCAGCGACACCGCCCGCAGCGACATCGATCTGATGGTAATCGCCGACGACCTGGCTTACGGCGACGTGATGCTGGCGCTTCACCCGGTGGCCGAACGGCTCGGCCGGCAGGTCAATCCCACGGTCTACGCGCGCGACGAGCTGCGCACCCGGATCGACGCAGGGAACAGCTTCGTCACCCGGGTCCTGCAACAACCGCGGCAGTGGCTGATCGGGGGCGACGATGACCTCGCCGCTTGAGAATCTGGCCGGTTCCAGCGGCCCGCTCAGTGCCGAACCTCCCGACAAGAAGGAAGTCGCCGGCCTGCTGCGCTCCGGGCTGGCGCGACTGGCCGATGCGCACAGCGACGCGTTGTCGCTGGAAAGCCGCTTCGACCTGGCCTACAACGCCGCGCACGCGCTGAGCCTGGCGGCGCTGCGCCGCGCCGGCTACCGCGCGCGCCATCGCTATATCGTCTTCCAGGTGCTGCCGCATACGCTGGGGCTCGGCCCCGAGGTCTGGCGGGTGTTGGCCAAAGCGCATGACCTGCGCAACCTCGCCGAATACGAAGGCCACGTGGAGGTGGACCGGCGCCTGGTCAACGACGTGATCGCCGCCTGCGAGCGCGTCTCCGACGCGCTGGAACGATGATCCGCAGTGCCGGGCCCATTCCCGCACCGTCGCGGCAACGCAGCGCGAAACCCGCGCAGTCAGCCCCTACAATCCGTCCATGCTGAAAATCGACACCCACGCGCATTTCCTGCCCCGTGACTGGCCCGACCTGGCGGCCAAGTACGGCGACCTGCGCTTCCCGGTGATCCACCACGGCGACGACGGTCGTCACCGCATCTACAAGGATGGCAAGTTCTTCCGCGAAATCCTGCCCAAGACCTGGGACCCGGAGGAACGCATCGCCGACTACGCCCAGTTCGGCGTGCAGGTACAGGTGATTAGCACGGTACCGGTGATGTTCAGCTACTGGGCCAAGCCGCATCACGCCCTGGAACTGCACCAGGCGCTCAACGACCACACCGCCGCCGCCTGCCGCGACTACCCGCGCCATTACGCCGGCATCGGCACGGTGCCGATGCAGTCCCCCCGCCTGGCCGTGCAGGAACTGGAACGCTGCATGGACCAACTGGGGCTGCAGGGCGTGCAGATCGGCAGCCACGTCAACGATTGGAACCTGGACGCGCCGGAGCTGTTCGAGTTCTTCCAGGCCGCCAGCGAGCTCGGCGCAGCGATCCTGGTGCATCCGTGGGACATGATGGGCGCGGCGTCCATGACGAAGTACTGGCTGCCCTGGCTGGTGGGCATGCCGGCCGAACAGTCGCGCGCCGCGTGCAGCCTGATCTTCGGTGGCGTGCTGGAACGCCTGCCCCAGCTGAAGGTCTGCTTCGCCCACGGCGGCGGCAGTTTCCCCTACACCATCGGTCGCATCGAGCATGGCTTCAACATGCGGCCGGACCTGGTGGCCACCGACAATCATCGCAACCCGCGCGACTACCTGGGCCGCGTGTACTTCGACTCCTGGGTCGCCGATCCGCGCGCGCTGCGTTACCTGCTGGACACCGTCGGCCACGCGCGCGTCATGCTGGGCACCGACTACCCGTTCCCGTTGGGCGAACAGGAACCCGGCGCCGGCATCGCCGCGCTGGGCCTGGACCCCGTCCAGCAGGCCCGCCTCTACCACGGCACCGCGCTGGAATGGCTGGGCCTGCCCGCATCGCGCTTCGCATGATCTCTTTCGTCCCGGCGCACTGTCACCGGTATCGTTCCACCTGATCTCCTGCCTCCATGACCGACCCGCTGTCCCGCACCCACATCATCGCCCTCGATGCCGCCGACCCGCTGCGTCCGCTCCGCAACGAATTCCTGATCCCGCGCCACAAGCACAACGACCAGATCTATTTCTGCGGCAACTCGCTCGGCCTGCAGCCGAAAGCCGCGCGCACCTATATCAACGAGGTGCTGGACAAGTGGTCCACCGAAGCGGTCGAAGGCCACTTCACCGGCAATGCGCAGTGGATGACCTACCACGAACTGGTACGCGATCCGCTGGCGCGCGTGGTCGGCGCCGAGCCGGCCGAAGTGGTGGCGATGAACACGCTGACCACCAACCTGCACCTGATGATGGTCAGCTTCTACCGCCCGACCTCCGAGCGGCCGGCGATCCTGATGGAGGCCGGTGCGTTCCCGTCCGACCGCCATGCGATGGAATCGCAGGTGCGTTTCCACGGGTTCGATCCCGCGACCGACCTGATCGAGGTCGAACCGGACCAGCCCGACGGCACGCTGTCGATGGCCGCGATCGAGCGCGCCATCGCCGAGCACGGCCCGCGCTTGGCGCTGGTGCTGTGGCCCGGCATCCAGTACCGCACCGGCCAGGCGTTCGACCTGGCCGAGATCGCACGCCTGGGCCATGCGCAGGGCGCCGTCGTCGGCGTCGACCTGGCGCACGCGGTCGGCAACCTGCCGCTGCGGCTGCACGATAGCGGGGTCGATTTCGCGGTCTGGTGCCACTACAAGTACCTCAACTCCGGTCCGGGCGCCGTCGCTGGCTGCTTCGTGCATGCGCGCCACGCGAATACGGATCGGCCGCGTTTCGCCGGATGGTGGGGTCACGAGAAGGAAACCCGCTTCCGCATGGCGCCGGAATTCGTGCCCACACCCGGCGCCGAAGGCTGGCAGCTCAGCAATCCGCCGATCCTCGGCCTGGCGCCGCTGCGCGCGTCGCTGGAGCTGTTCGAGAAGGCCGGTGGGATGGAGGCGATCCGCACCAAGTCGCTGAAGATCACCGGGCTGCTGGAAGCACTGATCCAGACGCGTCTCTCGGATGTCCTGCAGATCATCACGCCCGGCGACACGACCCAACGCGGCGCGCAGTTGTCGTTACGCGTGATCGGCGGCCGGGAGCGCGGACGCGAACTGTTCGAGTACCTGCTGTCGGTCGGCACCGTCGGCGACTGGCGCGAACCGGACGTGATCCGCATCTCGCCCGCCCCGCTCTACAACCGCTACATGGATGTCCACCGCTTCGTCGAGGAAGTCGAGACGTGGCGGGGGTTCTGATCCGGAGACATGCGCTTGGGCACTGAGATGCCACGACACATCACCATCATCGGCGCCGGCCTCGCCGGTGCGCTGCTGGCCACACTGATGGCGCGCGCCGGCTGGCGCGTGGACGTGTTCGAGAAGCGCGGCGATCCGCGCGTGCAGGGCTACGCGGGTGGGCGCTCGATCAACCTGGCGCTGACCGAACGCGGTCGCCATGCGCTGCGCATGGCCGACGCCGACGACGCGGTGATGCGGCAGGCAGTGATGATGCGCGGCCGCATGGTGCATGCGCTCGACGGACGCTTGCAGCTGCAGCGCTACGGGCGCGACGACTCCGAGGTCATCTGGTCGATCCATCGTGGCGACCTAAACATCACGCTGCTGGACCTCGCGGAACGTGCCGGCGCAGCGCTGCATTTCCACCGCCGGCTCGATGCCGTGGACTTCGACGCGCGCATCGCCCGCTTCGCCGATGAGCAGGATGGCCGCCTCCACAACGTTGCATTCACCGCACTGATCGGTGCGGACGGCGCGGGATCCTCGCTGCGGGGCGCGATGCAGGGCCGCGAGGATCTGGGCGAGCGCACCGAGTTCCTCGACCATTCCTACAAGGAACTGGAAATTCCGCCGTCCGCCGACGGCGGCTTCATGATGGAGCCGAATGCGCTGCACATCTGGCCGCGCGGGCACTATATGTGCATCGCGTTGCCGAACGACGAGCGCACCTTCACGGTGACCCTGTTCCTGCCCAACCAGGGAGATCCGAGCTTCGCCAGCGTGCGCAACGGCCGCGAGGCCAAGGTGTTGTTCCTGCGCGATTTCGCCGATGCCGTACCGCTCATCCCGGAACTGGAACAGGACTGGGAAGCCAATCCCACCGGCCTGCTCGCCACGCTGTACCTGGACCGCTGGCATCTCGGCGGTCAGGCGGTGCTGCTGGGCGACGCGGCGCATGCGATGGTTCCGTTCCACGGACAGGGCATGAACTGCGCTTTCGAGGACTGCGTCGCGCTGTCGCGACACCTGCAGGCCTCCGATGACCTCGCCCAGGCGTTCGCCGCCTTCGAGGCCGAGCGCAAGCCGAACGCGCTCGCTATCCAGGAAATGGCGCTGGAGAACTACGTGGAGATGCGCGACAAGGTCGACGACAGCGGCTTCCTGCTGCAGCGCGAACTCGAACTGGTGCTGCAGCAGCGGCATCCGCAGCGCTTCGTCCCGCACTACACGATGGTCAGCTTCATGCGCATCCCATATGCCGTGGCGCAGCACCGCAGCCATGTGCAGCGCGATCTGCTGGTGCGGCATACGGACGGGCGGTCTTCGCTCGCGGGGATCGACTGGGAGGCGGTCGATGCCGATGTGCTAGCCCGCCTGCCTGTGCTGGAGGATGCGGCGGGGTGAGCGCCAGTTTTCTCTTCTACGATCTGGAGACCTTCGGCGCCGATCCGCGCCGTAGCCGGCTGGCGCAGTTCGCCGCCGTGCGCACCAGTCCCGCGCTGGAAGTGATCGATGAGCCAATCAGTTTCTTCGTGCAACCGGCGGATGATTTGTTGCCCTCCCCCATCGCAACGCTCATCACCGGCATCACGCCACAGCATGCCCGCAGCGAAGGAGTCAACGAAGCCGAGGCGTTTGCCCGCATCGCCGACGAGATGGGACGGCCGGAGACCTGCACGCTCGGCTACAACAGCCTGCGCTTCGACGACGAGTTCGTGCGCCACGGGCTGTTCCGCAACTTCCATGAACCCTACGAGCGCGAGTGGCGCGGCGGCAACTCGCGCTGGGACCTGCTGGACGTGATGCGGCTGATGCACGCACTGCGGCCCGACGGCATCGTCTGGCCGAAACGCGACGACGGTGCCACCTCGTTCAAGCTGGAGCAGCTCGCCATCGCCAACCGCGTGCGCGACGGCGATGCGCATGAAGCACTATCGGACGTGCGGGCCACCATCGGTCTGGCACGGCTGATGCGGCAGTCGCAGCCGCGGCTATGGGAGTACGCGCTGCAGCTGCGCGACAAGCGCTTCGCCGCACGCCTGCTCGACACCACCGCCATGTTGCCGGTGCTGCACGTGTCGCAGCGTTACCCCGCGCACCGGCTGTGCGCGGCGCCGGTGCTGCCGCTGGCGAGGCATCCGCGGATCGACAACCGGGTGATCGTGTTCGACCTGGACAGCGACCCGACGCCGCTGCTGTCGATGTCGCCGGACGACATCGCCGACCGTCTCTACACGCCCGCTGCCGATCTTCCCGAAGGCGAGCAGCGGATTCCGCTGAAGGAGGTGCACTTGAACCGTGCACCGGCGCTAGTGGCCTGGTCGCACCTGCGGCCGGCGGACCTGGACCGGCTGGGCATCGATCCCGCACGCTGCGAGCTCCATGCCGCGATCCTGCGCGAAGCCGGCCCCGAACTGGCCGAGACGGTGCGGAGGGTGTTCGCCCGCGAACGCAGCTTCGAGACCGGCGATGTCGACGGCTCGCTTTATGACGGTTTCCTGGCCGACGCGGACAAGCGCCGCTTCACCGATGTACGGACCACTCCGCCCGCCCTGCTGGGCCAGCGCGACTTCGGCTTCCGTGATCCGCGTTTGCCGGAGCTGCTGTTCCGCTACCGCGCCCGCAACTGGCCCGATACCCTGTCCGCCGATGAACGCCAGCGCTGGGACGACTACCGCTGGCAGCGGCTGGCGACGGACAGCGGCTTGTCGGAGTACAGCTTCGAGACCTTCGATGCCGAAGTCGCACAACTGCGACACACAGAGGCCGGGAACGCCGACCGGCTGGCGCTGCTGGACAGGATCCAGCAGTGGCGGGACGGGATCCAGGCAAGCCTGTAGGCGGACATCGAGGGCAGCCTTGTCGGTGCCATGACACCGGCTTGTCTAGAATGGCGGGCATGGCCACCTATTTCTCCGATGCCAGTTTCAAGTTCCTGCGCGGGCTGGCGCGCCACAACGACAAGACCTGGTTCAACGACCACAAGGCGCAGTACGAAGACCACGTACGCCAGCCGTTCCTGCGCCTGCTGACCGACCTGCAGCCGGACCTCGCGGCGGTCAGCCTGCATTTCCGCGCCGACCCGAAGACCGTCGGCGGCTCGCTGTTCCGCATCTACCGCGACGCACGCTTCTCCAACGACAAGTCGCCCTACAAGTCCTGGCAGGGCGCGCGGCTGTACCACGAGCGCCACAAGCAGGTGCCTGCACCGTCGTTCTACCTGCACCTGCAGCCGGGCGAATGCTTCGTCGGCGCCGGCCTGTGGCATCCGGAACCGGATACGCAGCGCCGGGTCCGCCAGTTCATCCTCGACAACCCGGGCAGCTGGAAGAAGGCTGCGCACGATCCGGCATTCCGCCGCCGTTTCGACTTCGAGGAGAGCGAGAAGCTGGTCCGTCCGCCGCGCGGCTTTCCGGCGGATTTCGAGTTCGTCGAAGACCTGAAACACCGCAATTTCGTCTTCTGGCGCTCACTGGACGATGCCACGATGACCGGGCCGCGCCTGCGGCAGACGCTGGCCGGCGACCTGAAGACGCTGGGACCGTTCGTCGACTATCTCTGCGCCGCGCTGGATTTGGAATTCTGACCCGGAGATCTCACCGATGAAGGGCTCGCTGATGAAGAGATGGCTCGTGGGCGGTGTGCTGCTGGCACTGGTGCTGGGACTGGCGACCTACGTGGTGGCCGGCCCGTATCTCGCCATCCACGGTATCCGTACCGCATTGGCGGAGCAGGACACGGCGAAGCTTGAGCGGTACGTGGATTTCCCCGCCCTGCGCGTCAACCTGCGCGCACAGGTGGAGGACTACCTGGCGCGCCGCGCCGGGCCGGAGGTATCGTCCAACCTGTTCGGCGCAGCCGCGCTCTCGATCGCCAACCAGGTGCTGGGGCGCGGTGTGGATACCCTGGTCACGCCGATGGGTATCGCCGCCATCCTGCAGGGACGCTCGACGTGGAAACGCGCGGTAGGCGACACCATCGACGGCGACACGTACGCGCCCGCGGTGCCGGCCGAGCCGTTGAAGGAGGCCGAGCACCGCTACGAATCGCTGTCGCGCTTCACCGCCACCGTGCACGACGCCGATGGCGATCCGGTTGTCTTCGTCATCACCCGCGAGGGCCTGCGCTGGCGCCTGACCGACATCCGTTTGCCGCTCCAGCCCTGATCCGCCGCCCTCATGCATGCAGGGCCGGCAGCACGGCCCAGTCCGCGTCGGCCTGAGGCAGGAGCAAGCGGAACAGGTCGTCGACCGTGCGGACCTCGTCGAGGATCGCCGCGCGCGCGGCCTCCTCTGCGTCGTCCTGCGACATCCTGTCCTGCCAGAGCGCCCCCAGCAGCACGCTCTTCTTCTCGTAGGCATCGAGTCGGACATAGCGGCTGACCCGTTCGATGCGCTTCGTCCAGCTGCTTTGCCAATAGAAGCTGCGGCGGTCGGCGAAGTGCTCGCAACGCGGGAGAAAATGGAATGGACAGGCCCCGTTCTCCAACACGTCGAACCCCTCGGTGATCGTGAACGCATATACGCGCTCGCCGTCCTGCGCGAAGCGCGTATGCGGCACCAGGCGGAACTTGTCGGCGTCCGCATCCTGTATCCGGACCCCGCGGCAGTAGATCGCGCTGCCGATGCGCGCGTAATGCGGCGATATCACCTGCAGCTCGCTGCAGAGATCCGTGCGCGGCACCCGCATCATCCTGATCTTGTTGGGCAGCCAGTAGCTGGCGTAGTGCAGATGCCGGCCATCGTCGACGTATGCCCAGAAATCCGGCCCCTCGCCGCCCTGCGTGACCACACGGCAGGCCGCCGCCGACAAGCCCAGATCGTAGGCCTTCTCCTCCATCACCCGCTGGCCACCCCATTCGCGCCTGCGATGTACCAGATGCAGACGCCCACCCCGCGCTTCCAGACACATGGCGCACCCCCGCCCGCGCGACGCTGCGCGGCTGATCGTGCTCAAGAAATCGCGGGTATCAGCAGGCGCCGGACAGCGACAGGGCGACGGACATCACGGATTCGCGACGCCGTGGGGAACGTGACCGGCGGCGACGTGATGACGGGCGCTGTCGATGTTGTGCTGCGAGTCGTCGAAGAAGATGTCGGCGCCGAACGCTTCCAGGAACGGTCCCTTGTGGCGTCCGCCAAGGAACAGCGCTTCGTCCAGGCGCACGCCCCATTCGCGCAACGTGCGGATCACGCGCTCGTGCGCCGGCGCCGACCGCGCGGTGACCAGCGCGGTGCGGATCGGCGAGCGCTCGTCCGCCGGGAACACCTGCTGCAACTGGTGCAGGGCCGACAGGAAGTTGCGGAACGGGCCGCCGGACAATGGCTCGCGCGCACGTTCCTGCTCGTGCTTGCCGAATGCCTCCACGCCCTGCTCGCGCGAGATGCGTTCGCTCTCGTCGCTGAAGATCACCGCGTCGCCATCGAAGGCGATGCGCAGCTGGTGCTCGTGGCGCAGCTGCGGTGCGCCGGCTGGCAGGATGGTCGCTGCCGCGATGCCGTGCTCCAGCGAGCGCCGCACCGAGTCCGGGTTGGCCGACAGGAACAGGTCGGTGCCGAACGGCTTAACGTAGGGCCATGTCGGCTCACCGGCAGTGAAGGTGGCGCGCACGATGCCCAGCCCGTAGTGCTGGATGGAGTTGAAGATGCGCAGGCCGGTGTCCGCCGAATTGCGCGATAGCAGGATCACCTCGACCCGGGGCGCGTCCGGGGACGCGCCGGCATTGAGGGCCAGCAGCTTGCGCACCACGGGATAAGCGATGCCGGGCGCCAGCACATCATCCTCGTGGTGGCGTTGGTAATCGCTGTACGCCTGCACGCCCTCGCGCTCGTACAGCGCATGGCTTTCTTCCAGATCGAACAGGGCGCGCGAGGTGACGGCGACCGTCAGCAGGCGGGGGGTATTGTCGGCCATGCGCACAGTATCGGCGATCCCCGGCGCAGGAGGCGAGACCGCAGCGCCTACCCCCCGGGGGTGGCGGCGATCCGCAGCTGCGCAGGCGGCCCGCGACGGTTGTCCGGCGTCACTGCGCGCACTTCCACCAGCAGGTCGATGCGCGCCTGCTGCGCCGGTGGTCCGTCATTCCAGAGGAAGACGAATTCGCTCCGGCGCCCGTCCACCCGCCCTGCCATCGGCTGCGATGGGAGAATGGACAGCGCGTCCTCACCACCGACGACCCGGAACTCGAATCCGAGGTCGCGCAGCTTGTAATCCGTACCGCGTGGCCATTCGACGCTGAGCGTCAACAGCCCGCTGGCGTCGCAGGAGGCCCGTCCGTCCACGCCGCGCGTGAGGCTCACCACCTCGATCACGGGCGATTTCAATCCACCGGCTTCTGTCGCAGGCGACATGGCCGTCACCGCGAACGGCGTGGTGCCGGTGGACAGAGTGCAGGCGGCGGCGTCTGCCACGGCCAACAGGGCGAACAGCATTACCGCGCATGTCTTCTGCATCGAAACCCCTCCCCGGGTGGATGCGAACCGGACGGCTACGGGGCGCTGGATAGCACGCGTGAGGTGACCCGGCAAGCCGCAGCGCGGCGAAACCGCGGTGTCCTGGGGACAGTGCGACTCAGGTCATGAACTGTTCGCTGAGGATGCGCTCTTCGAGGTTGTGTTCGCGATCGAACAGCAGCGTGACCGTGCGGTCGCGTGATTCGCGGATGGTCACCTCGACCACGTCGCGGACTTCGTGCGAGTCCGCCGTGGCGCTGACCGGGCGCTTGTACGGATCCAGCACGCGGAAACGCACCTCCGTATCGGCTTTCAGGATGGCGCCGCGCCAGCGGCGCGGACGGAACGGCGCGATCGGCGTCAGCGCGATGGTGTGCGAGCCGAGCGGCAGGATCGGGCCGTGCGCGGAGAAGTTGTAGGCCGTGCTGCCGGCCGGCGTCGCGGTCAGCACGCCGTCGCAGATCAGCTCGTCCAGCCGCGTATGGCCGTTGAGGTCGATGCAGAGGTGCGCCGCCTGCCGCGTCTGCCGCAGCAGCGACACCTCGTTGTACGCCAGCGACGACGTCGAGGTGCCGGATTCGGTCAGCGCGTGCATCTCCAGCGGACGCAGCTTCGCCGGTTCGGCGGCCGCGATCCGCTCGACCAGGCCGTCGGACCGGTAGTGGTTCATCAGGAAGCCGACCGTCCCCAGTTTCATGCCGAATACCGGCTTGCCCAGCGCACCATGCCGATGCAGCGTCTGCAGCATGAAGCCATCGCCGCCCAGCGCACACACCACGTCCGCCTGGTCGGGCGCATGCGCACCGTGTTCGCGCTGCAGGGTCGCCAGCGCCTCCTGCGCTTCGGGCGTGGGGCTGGCGAGAAAAGCGATGCGCGGGTCGGACATCCGTGGCTCCAGGTCGGCGGCGCGTGCGATCAGGCGGGACAGCGGGCAATCGATGACGTCACATCGAGCGCTTTCGCGATCCCGACAGGGTCGGTGATCATGAAGGCGCCGTGGTCACGGGTCCAGTAGTCGTAGGCGAGCGAACGGATGTCCGGATCGGTGATGGCGAATCCGCCTTCGGCCTCGCGCGTTTCCAGCATCCGGCGCGTTGCATCGAACGCCTCGACGCCGGCCTGCTGGAACAGCAGCCGACCGCCACCGTATTCATCATGCAGGCGCTTCTGCAGCTTGACGTTGCCGAGCAGCATGCTGAGCACCCCGCCCTTCAGTGCGGGATCCTCGGGTAGCGCGTAGCCGTTGCCACTGCATGCGGTGTACGCCGCTATCGCGGCCTCGGCACGCTGCTTCTCCGACTCCGTCGGGCGCGCACTCGCGGCATGGTCGCGTATCCACCGACGCAAGGTCGGCGCCATGAACAGCGAACGCGCGCTGTCCGCGCGTGCCTGCGGACTATCACCGGTGATCTGGTCGGCATAGACCGGCTGTCCTGCCACCTGCCCCACTTGCCGACGCGGCTCTGCCGCCCCCGCCGACAGCGCCCAAGACAACAACAGCCATACCGCGATCTTGCGCATGTTGCGTCTCCGCAAAAACGAAAATGGGCGACCCGCAGGTCGCCCCGATTCTAGCCAGTAATCGCGGCCGGCGTGCACCGGCCGCGTTACCGTGCATCAGCCCTGCGAAGCCAGTTGACCCAACCGCTGCACCGCGACCGATGCCGTCGGATAGTCCAGCGTCTTCTGCGCCGCCAGCTCGTTGAGCATGCTCAGCGTGAAGCGCAGGCCCGCATCGTCGCGGCCCAGCCACGCTTTGACCTTGGCGTCGGCGTTGCCCCCCGGCAGCGACAGTACCTGGTTGGCCAGCGTGCGCTGGTGCGCGGCGAGCTCGTCGCGCAACACGCCACGGGCCACCGCATGCCAGCGGCCGTCGACCTTCAGGGCCTCGATCTGTTCCTGCAGCCACGGCAGGTGCAGGGCCTCGCCCAGGCGGTAGTGGACCTTGGACACGTCGACCGGCTTGAGCTTGCGCGCGCGCGCCAGTTCGATGATGTCGCAGGACGGTTCCAGGTACGGCAGCGCCGCGATCTGGCCGGCCAAAGCGGGCGGCAAGCCCTTGTCCTTCCACGCCTGCAGGCTGGCGTTGTACGCCGGACGCAGCGAATCCGGCAGCACGCCATCGGCGGCACGGATCTCGTTGAAACCGTCGTGGTAGCGCTCCACCGCGGTGGCGATCGCCGGGATCGGACCCTGCCGGGTCAGCAGCCAGCGGGTGAAGTTGCGCTGTACCTGCCAGATGACCTGCAGGGCATCGATCTGCACCGACTCCGGCACCTGGCCGTCCAGCGCGTCGATCTGGTTCCACAGCGCCCGCGCATCCAGCGTCTCGCGGGTGATGGTGAAGGCCTTGGCCACTTCCGCCGGCGAGCGGCCGGTGTCTTCCTGCATGCGCAGCAGGAAGGTGGCGCCCATGCGGTTGATGGTGGTGTTGGTCACCGCCGTGGCGATGATCTCGCGCTTCAGGCGGTGCTTCTCCATCTCCGAGGCGTATTTCTTCTGCAGCGGCTGCGGGAAGTAGCGCTGCAGCTCCTTGGACAGGTACGGATCCTCGGGGATGTCGGATTCCAGCAACTGCTGGAACGCGACCAGCTTGGAGTACGACAGCAGCACCGACAGTTCCGGACGGGTCAGGCCTTGGCCGCGCGCCTTGCGTTCGGCCAGTTCCGCGTCCGACGGCAGGAACTCGATCTGCCGGTCCAGCAGGCCCTGCGATTCCAGCGTCTGGATGAAGTGCTGCTTGGAACCCAGGCGCGAGACGCTCATGCGCTCCATCAGGCTGATGGCCTGGTTCTGGCGGTAGTTGTCCCACAGCACCAGGTCGGCCACTTCATCGGTCATGTCCGCCAGCAGCTTGTTGCGGGCGTCCATCGACAGCTTCTTCGCCTGCACCACGCCGTTGAGCAGGATCTTGATGTTCACCTCGTGGTCGGAGGTGTCCACGCCGGCGGAGTTGTCGATGAAGTCGGTGTTGAGCAGCACGCCGTGCTGGGCCGCCTCGATGCGACCCAGCTGGGTCAGGCCCAGGTTGCCGCCCTCGCCCACCACCTTGCAGCGCAGGTCGCGGCCGTCGACGCGCAGGCCATTGTTGGCACGGTCGCCGACATCGGCATGCGTCTCGCTCGCCGCCTTGACGTAGGTGCCGATGCCGCCGTTCCACAGCAGGTCGACCGGCGACTTCAGGATGGCGCTCAT
Source organism: Pseudoxanthomonas sp. LjRoot206 (assembly GCF_056175725.1). Classification (NCBI taxonomy): domain Bacteria; kingdom Pseudomonadati; phylum Pseudomonadota; class Gammaproteobacteria; order Lysobacterales; family Lysobacteraceae; genus Pseudoxanthomonas; species Pseudoxanthomonas sp. LjRoot206. The sequence goes on along the minus strand of NZ_JBGFFI010000001.1, from coordinate 785,708 downwards.
CAGTTCGTTCGGCGTCATCGACTTCACGCCATCGGCGATGCCGAGCGCGGCGCGCACTTCCGGGGTGATCTCGATGGACTTGGCGCTGCGCGGATGGATGCCGCCGCCCTTCGAGATCAGCTTGGCGTCGTAGTCGGCCCAGCTGGAGCGCGGCACCTTGAACATGCGGTCGCGTTCCTTGAACGACCTGGCCGCATCCGGGTTCGGATCCAGGAAGATGTGGCGGTGGTCGAACGCGGCCAGCAGGCGGATGTGCTCGGACAGCAGCATGCCGTTGCCGAACACGTCACCGGACATGTCGCCGATGCCGACGCAGGTGAAGTCCTCGGTCTGGCTGTCGCGGTTCATCGCGCGGAAATGGCGCTTGACCGACTCCCACGCGCCGCGCGCGGTGATACCCATGCCCTTGTGGTCGTAACCCACCGAACCGCCGGAGGCGAACGCATCGCCCATCCAGAAGCCGTGCGCGATGGCCAGGCCGTTGGCGATGTCGGAGAACGTCGCCGTGCCCTTGTCGGCGGCGACGACCAGGTACGGATCGTCCTGGTCGTGGCGCACCACGTCGACCGGCGGCACAATCTTGTTGCCGACGATGTTGTCGGTGATGTCCAGCAGGCCCTGGATGAAGAGCTTGTAGCAGGCGATGCCTTCGGCCAGCACGGCATCGCGGTCGCCGCCGACCGGCGGACGCTTCACGAAGAAGCCGCCCTTCGCGCCGACCGGCACGATCACGGTGTTCTTCACCATCTGCGCCTTGACCAGGCCCAGCACCTCGGTACGGAAGTCTTCGCGGCGGTCGGACCAGCGCAGGCCGCCCCGGGCCACCGGACCGAAGCGCAGGTGCACGCCCTCCACGCGCGGGCCATAGACGAAGATCTCGCGGTACGGGCGCGGCTTGGGCAGGTCGGGCACCTTGGCCGAGTCGAACTTGAAGCTGATCGTGTGCGCCGGCCTGCCGTCCTTGCCGGTCTGGTAGAAGCTGGTGCGCAGCGTGGCTTCGATGGCGCCCATGAAGCCGCGCAGGATGCGGTCCTCATCCAGGCTCGACACGCGATCCATCAGCTTCAGCAGCGACTGGTGCGCGGCCTCAACCTGCTGCTCGCGCTTGCCGCCGCGGGCCTCGACCAGCGCCGCCAGCGTCTTGCGGGCGGATTCGTCGTCGCCGGCCAGCGGCTTCAGCTGTGCGGCGAAGCGCTCCTGGCCCTCCTTGATCTGCGTCTTGCTCTCGCTGCCGGTCGCCGGATCGAAACGCGCCTCGAACAGTTCCACCAGCAGACGTGCGAGCAGCGGGTAGCGGTTGAGGGTTTCTTCGACGTAGCTCTGCGAGAACGGCACGCCGGTCTGCAGCAGGTATTTGCAGTAGCCGCGCAGCAGCGCGACCTGGCGCCAGGCCAAGCCGGCACCGAGCACGAGCTTGTTGAAGCCGTCGTTCTCCGCGTCGCCGCGCCACACGCGGGCGAAGGCGTCCTCGAACGTCGGCGCCAGGCGCTCGACATCGAAGTCGCCGCCCACCGGCTCGACCTCGAACTCCTGGATGTAGCGCGCACCCTGCGCGGTCTCCAGGCGGAACGGATGCTCGGAGATCACGCGCAGGCCCATGTTCTCCATCAGCGGCAGCGCGTCGGAGAGCGGGATGTCGGATTCCTGCTTGTACAGGTTCAGGCGCAGGCGGCCCTGGCCCGGACGCTTGCGGCGCGACTCGTGCAGGCTCAGGCGCAGGTCGTCGACGCCGGACAGCGCGGCCAGGTGCTCGACATCGCGTGCGGCGCCTTCCGGCGAGACGACTTCGATGTAGCCCGCCGGCAGCGCACGGCCATAGCCGCCGGCCAACAGCAGGCCCTGCGACTCGCCGTGGCGACCGATCAGGGTCTCGCGCAGGTCGTCCTGCCAGTTGCGCAGCAGGTGGGCGATGTCGCCCTCGAGCGCGGAGGTATCGACCTCGACCTGCTCGCCGGCCTTGGGACGGATGGTGATGTGCAGCTGCGCCAGCGGCGATTCGCCCAGCAGTACGCTGCTGTCGACGTATTCGCCACGCATGGCGTCCTTCAGCAGCGACTCGATGCGCAGGCGCACGTCGGTGTTGAAGCGCTCGCGTGGGATGTAGACCAGTGCCGAATAGAAACGGCCGTAGCGGTCGCGGCGCAGGAACAGCTTGCTGCGCACGCGTTCCTGCAGGCCGAGGATGCCCATCGAGGTGCGGAACAGCTCTTCGTCGCTGGACTGGAACAGTTCTTCGCGGGGCAGCGTCTCCAGGATGTGGCGCAGCGCCTTGCCGCTGTGGCCGCTGGGCGACAGCCCGGACTTCTGCATGACGTATTCGTGGCGCTCGCGCACCAGCGGGATTTCCCACGGGCGGCGGTTGTAGGCGCTGGAGGTGTACAGGCCGATGAAACGCTGCTCGGCGATCGGATTGCCCTGCGCGTCGAACTCCAGCACGCCGATGTAGTCCATGTTGCCCGGGCGGTGCACGGTGGAGCGGCGGTTGGTCTTCGTCAGGATCAGCGCATCGACCGAGCCGCCCTGCGGCAGGTAATGCGCGGCCAGCGTCTTGATGTTGCGCGGGGGCGTGGTGTCGCCCTCGCGCAGCAGGCCCAGGCCACTGTCTTCGACGGCGGCGAGGATACCGGTGCTCTTCTCGACGCGGTATTCGCGGTAGCCGAAGAAGGTGAAGTGGTCGGCGGCGGCCCAGCGCAGGAATTCCTGCGCCTCGCGGCGACCGTCATCGTCCACCGGCATGCGGCGGGTGGCCATGTCGTCGGCCAGCGCCAGCATCTTCTCGCGCATGCTGGACCAGTCGCGCACGATGGCGCGCACTTCATCCAGCACGCTGCGGATGCGCTTCTCGACCTGCGCCATCTCGTCCGGCGGCAGCCGGTCGATTTCCAGCAGCATCAGCGACTCGTGCTTGCCTTCACCCACGGTGGAGACCTTGCCGGACTTGTCGCGGGTGAAGCGGACCAGCGGGTGGCCCAGCACGTGTACGCCCACGCCCATTTCGGCCAGCGCCATGCTGACCGAATCGACCAGGAACGGCATGTCGTCGTTGACGATCTGCAGCACGGTGTGCGGCGATTCCCAGCCGTGCGTCTTCAGCGAGGCGTTGAAGATGCGCACGTTGGCGGTGCCCGGCTTGCGGGTCCGCGCGAAGGCCAGCGTATCGGCTGCGATCGCGGCCCAGCCGTCCGCGCTGTGGTGCGGATACTCGTCCTCTTCCATGCGCTTGTAGAACGCGTCGGCGAACGTGCGCGCCTCGGCCTGCGCGGTGGCGCCGGAGACGCGCTTGCGGATCGCATCGAGGATCGGCGCCAGCGAGAACGCTTCATTCGTTGTCGCAACCTGCTTGCCCTTCGCTCCTGCGGCCTTTGCCGCCTTCTCCGGTCGGGCGGCCACCTTCTTGGTGGGCGTCGCCTTCGGGCTCACCGACTTGGCGGCCTTCACGGCTTCCGGTTTCGACGTCTGTTTCAAGGCTTTTTTCGGGCTGCGCGCAGCGTTCATGCAGGAGGTGACTCAACAAGTGGTAGTCGAATGGTCATTGTATCCCTCGCCGCCATCACAAAACGTGCTGCGAGGCGTCATAAGCACGGCTTGCAATCGCGCAAGGGATTGTCTAGCGCAACGGCGTGCAGCCCATCGAAACGGGGGTGTGCATGGCCACGATGCACGGCGCGCTCGACCATGCGGCTGCGCATGGCGCGCCCATTGCCATCACGCCGTTTTTACAAGTTTTGGCGCCCGCTTTGTGCACGGAAATCCCGTGATTTCAAGGCTGTCAAAATTCTAAACTGGACGGTATAGTCTAGCGCGATGCGCCCCTCCCCCGCCCCTTCCGCACCCGACCAACGTCGCGCGCGCGTCCACCAGGCCGTGCGCGAGCTGATGTCCGAACAGGGCTTCCGCATGAGCATGGATACGGTCGCCGCACGCGCGGGCTGCTCGAAGCAGACGCTATACGCGCATTTCGGCAGCAAGCAGGAACTGCTGCGCAGCGTGATCGCGGAGCACCAGGACCTGGCCACCGTGCCGCTGTCGCCCGTCGTGGAGGACCCGCGCGGCGCGCTGCTCGCCTTCGCCATGGAGCACCTCCGGCACCTCAACGACCCCATCATCGTGTCGACCAGCCGCCTGCTCGCAGCCGAAGCGCACCAATTTCCCGATGAAGCGCGCGACCTGTTCCAGCAGGCCTGCGATACTCTGGTCCGGCGCCTCGCCACCTGGCTGCAGCATGCGATGGACCAGGGACGCCTGAGGCATGACGATCCGCACTACGCCGCGGAGCTGCTGCTCAGCATGATCGTGGGAATGGATTTCGAACGGCAGCGTTTCGGCGTGGCCCACCGCGCAGGCGACCGTGCGCGCCGCCGCTGGGCCGAGTCCGCCGTCGATGCCTTCCTGCGGGCGTTCGCTCCCGCCCCCGATGACGACTCGCCGCCCGCCACGCCCGCGGGCCGCCGCATCCGCTCACCGCTTTCCTCTCCCACGTCTCCAAGAAAAAGAAACGGAGCTTCCCCATGACCTCCCCCGTCCGTTCCCTTGTCCTCGCCAGCGCCTTGCTGGCGGTCCTCGCGGCCTGCAGCAAGCCCGAACAGCAGCAGATGCCGCCGCCCGAGGTGGTGGTCATGAGCGCCACGCCGCAGGACGTACCGCTGCAGCGCGACCTGGTGGGTCGCCTGTCGCCCGTCCGCAGTTCGGATGTGCGCGCGCGCGTACCGGGCGTGGTGCAGAAGCGCGTCTACCAGGAAGGCAGCGACGTCAAGGAAGGCCAGACCCTGTTCCTGATCGATCCGGCCCCGCTGCAGGCCTCGCTGAGCGGCGCGCAGGCCAACCTCGCCTCGGCGCAGGCCACGTATGCCAACGCCAAGGTATCGGCCGACCGCGCGCGCCAGCTGGCGCCGCAGAAGTTCGTGTCCAAGTCCGACCTGGACAACGCCGAAGCCGCCGAGCGCAGCGCCGCCGCCGCCGTGCAGCAGGCCCGCGCCAGCGTCGAGACCGCGCGCATCAACCTGGGCTATGCCTCGGTCACCGCGCCGATCTCCGGCCGCGCCGGCAAGCAGCAGGTCACCGAGGGTGCGCTGGTCGGCCAGGGGGATGCCACGCTGCTGACGACCATCGACCAGATCGATTCGCTGTACGCCAACTTCTCGATGAGTTCGAGCGAACTGCAGACCCTGCGCCAGGCGCAGGGCGACGGCAAGGTGCAGCTGGCCGGTGACGGCCAGCGCACGGTGCAGGTGATCCTGCCCAACGGCCAGGCCATCGACCAGACCGGCACGCTCGACTTCTCCGACATCGTGGTCGACCCGGCGACGGGCAGCGTCTCGCTGCGCGCCACCGTGCCGAACGCCGACCGCACCCTGCTGCCCGGCACGTTCGTCACCCTGCGCGCGACGCTGGGCGAGCAGAAGGGCGCGTTCCTGATTCCGCAGGGCGCGGTCCAGCGGGACACCGTCAGCGCCTTCGCCATGGTGCTCGGCAAGGACGGGAACGTCGTGCGCAAGAACATCACCACGCAGCAGGCGATCGGCGCCAACTGGCTGGTCACCGACGGTCTCGCGGCCGGCGACCAGGTCATCGTCGAAGGCCTGCAGAAGGTCAAGGAAGGCACGCCGGCCAAGGGCATCACGGCCGAACAGGCCGCCGCCAAGGCCGCGCAGGCCAAGCCCGCGCCGGCGCAAGGCAAGGCCGAGTAAGAAGGACCCCCCATGCCCAAGTTCTTCATCAACCATCCGATCTTCGCCTGGGTCGTGTCGATCCTGATCTCGCTGGCCGGCGTGATCGCGATCCTCAACCTCGGCGTCGAGTCCTATCCCTCCATCGCGCCTCCGCAGGTGACGGTCAGCGCGACCTATCCCGGCGCCAGCGCCGAGACCACCGAGCGCTCGGTCACCCAGGTGATCGAGCAGCAGCTCACCGGCATCGACAACCTGCTGTACTTCAGCTCCAGCTCCAGTTCGTCGGGCCGCGCCTCGATCACCCTGACCTTCGAAACAGGCACCGACGCGGACATCGCCCAGGTGCAGGTGCAGAACAAGGTCTCGCTGGCCACGCCACGCCTGCCCAGTGAAGTGACCGCGCAGGGCGTGGTGGTGGCCAAGGCCAACGCCGGCTTCCTGATGGTGGTGGGCCTGCAGTCGGACAACCCCAGCATCGATCGCAACCGCCTCAACGACATCGTCGCCTCGCGCATCCTCGACCAGATCTCGCGCGTGCCCGGCGTCGGCAGCACGCAGCACTTCGGCTCCGAGTACGCCATGAACCTGTGGCTGGACCCGGGCAAATTGCAGGGCTACAACCTGTCGGCGACCGAGGTGCTGGCCGCCGTGCGCGGCCAGAACGTGCAGTTCGCCGCCGGCTCTGTCGGCTCCGATCCGGCACCCGAAGGCCAGGCGTTCACCGCCACCGTGTCGGCGGAAGGCCGCTTTACCTCGCCCGCGCAGTTCGAGCAGATCATCCTGCGCGCAAACAGCGACGGTTCCACCGTGCGTCTGAAAGACGTGGCACGGGTCGAGTTCGGCGCGCAGAACTTCGGCTTCGACACCCAGTTCAACGGCAAGCCGGTCGGCGCCTTCGCCATCCAGTTGCTGCCCGGCGCCAACGCACTGAACGTGGCCGACGCCGTCCGCGCCAAGATGGACGAGCTGCAGCCCAGCTTCCCGCAGGGCGTCAGCTGGTTCTCGCCGTACGACACCACCACCTTCGTCAAGATCTCGATCGAGGAAGTGGTCAAGACGCTGATCGAAGCGGTGATCCTGGTGTTCCTGGTGATGCTGGTGTTCCTGCAGAACTTCCGCGCCACCATCATCCCGACGCTGGTCATCCCGGTCGCCCTGCTGGGCACGTTCTGGGGCCTGAGCCTGATCGGCTTCACCATCAACCAGCTGACCATGTTCGCGCTGGTGCTGGCCATCGGCATCGTGGTCGACGACGCCATCGTGGTGATCGAGAACGTCGAACGCATCATGGCGGAAGAAAAGCTGCCGCCGCGCGAGGCGACCATCAAGGCGATGGGCCAGATCACCGGCGCCGTCATCGCGATCACCGTGGTACTGGCGGCGGTGTTCATCCCGTCCGCGCTGCAGGGCGGCGCCTCGGGCGAGATCTACAAGCAGTTCGCGCTGACCATCGCTATCTCGATGGCCTTCTCGGCGTTCCTGGCGCTGGGCTTCACGCCGGCGCTGTGCGCAACGTTCCTCAAGCAGCACGAGCACGACAGCCACGAGAAGAAGAACATCGTCTTCCGCACGTTCGAGAAGTACTACGGCAAGATCGAGAAGACCTACGTCGGCCACATCGGCTCGGCGGTGCGCCACGCGCCACGCTGGATGATCGTGTTCGCGCTGCTGACCGTGCTGGCGGGCTTCCTGTTCACCAGACTGCCGAGCAGCTTCGTGCCCGAGGAAGACCAGGGCTATGCGCTGGCCATCGTGCAGCTGCCGCCGGGCAATTCGCTGGCCAAGACCAAGCAGGTCTTCACCCAGATCCGTGGCACGCTGCAGCAGATGGACGGCTTCGACGGCGTGATGGAAATCGCCGGCTTCAGCTTCCTGGGACAGGGCGAGAACGTCGGCATGGCGTTCATCCGCCTGAAGAACTGGGACGATCGCGACGTGACCGTGCCGGAGTTCATCCAGCAGGCCAACCAGCGGATGTTCGGCATCAAGGGCGCGCAGATCTTCGTGGTGAACCTGCCGACCATCCAGGGCTTGGGCCAGTTCGGCGGCTTCGACATGTGGCTGCAGGACCGCGCCGGCCTCGGCGAAGAGGCGCTGATGGCGGCGCGCAACCAGCTGCTCGGTGCCGCATCGCAGGACCCGAGCCTGATGGGCGTGCGTCCGAACACGCTGGAGAACGCGCCGCAGCTGCAGCTGCACGTGGACCGCGTGCAGGCGCAGGCAATGGGCCTGTCCGTCAGCGACATCTACAACGGCATCCAGCTGATGCTGGCGCCGGTGTACGTCAACGACTTCTTCTACGAAGGCCGCATCAAGCGCGTCAACATGCGCGCCGACGCGCCGTACCGCACCGGTGCCGAGTCGCTGGCGCGGATCTACTCGCCCAGCAGCCAGCAGACCGATGCCAGCGGCGGCCGCGCGATGATTCCGCTGTCCAACGTGGTGCAGTCGTCCTGGTCGTCGGTGCCGCCCTCGCTGTCGCGCTACAACGGCTATTCGGCGGTGAACATCAACGGTTCGGCCGCGCCGGGCAGTTCCTCCGGCCAGGCCATGGCGACGATGGAGGCCATCGTGACCGATCAGCTCCCGCAGGGCTTCGGCTACGACTGGAGCGGCATGTCGTACCAGGAGATCCTGGCCGGCAACAGCGCCACGCTGCTGATGGTGCTGTCGATCGTGGTGGTGTTCCTCTGCCTCGCCGCCCTGTACGAAAGCTGGTCGATCCCGGTCGCGGTGCTGCTGGTGGTGCCGCTGGGCGCCCTGGGTGCCGTGCTCTTCACCATGCTGCGTCCGGGCCTGTCGAACGACCTGTTCTTCAAGATCGGCCTGATCACCATCATCGGCCTGGCGGCGAAGAACGCGATCCTGATCGTCGAGTTCGCGGTGATGGAGCGCAAGCAGGGCAAGACGCTGCGCGATGCGGTGATCTCGGCCGCGCACCTGCGCTTCCGCCCGATCCTGATGACCTCGTTCGCCTTCATCATGGGCGTGCTGCCGATGGCCATCTCGAGCGGCGCCGGCGCCAACGCCCGCCACGCCATCGGCACCGGCGTCATCGGCGGCATGTTCTTTGCGACGTTCCTCGGCCTGCTGCTGATCCCGGTGTTCTTCGTCGCCGTGCGCCGCATGCTGGGCGACAAGATGGACGAGCCGTCGAAGGAGTACCTGCTGGAACAGGAGAATCCGGCCTCGCGCTGATCATGCGACACCGGTTGTCCCTTCAACAGCCCCGGCCGATGCCGGGGCTGTTTTCGTTTGCGGCCATCTTCTGCATCGCGCCGCATCGTAACGTAACGATGGTTTCACCCGTAACTAGCCACGATGACCGCCTACGCACCGCGTTTGCTCACCGATTTCGCCGGCACGCAAGGGCCTGACCGCACTTCTAGCCTGCGTCTCAAACCGTGATAATCCGTCGCGACACGCTGTCGAGCCCGGCCCTGCCCGCTCGTCGCTCTCCCGACTTCCCCGCATCGAAGACCTCCCGACCATGACACGGAAAGACCCTATCGCACGGAAAACGCCCTCCACCACCAAGCGCATGATCCTCATGCTGATCGCGGTCACCGTGATCTTCGGTGGTGTGTTCGCCGTCAAGGCGATCATGAGCAAGGGCATGAACGACTTCTTCGACACCATGCCGCAGCCTGCCGCCGCGGTGACCGACTGGACCGCCAAGCAGGAGGAATGGATCGACGCCCAGCAGGCGGTCGGCACCTTCGTCGCGATCAACGGCACCGACGTCACCACCGAAGCTGGCGGCGTGGTACGCAGCCTGTCGATCGATGTCGGTAAGCCGGTGAAGGCCGGCACCGTGCTGGCGCAGCTCAACAGCGCGAACGAACTGGCGGTGCTGAAGTCGCTGGAAGCCTCGTCCAAGCTCGCCTCCGTGCAGCGCGACCGCTGGCAGGCGCTGGCGCGCGACAAGCTGGTGTCGCAGGCCGAAGCCGAAGAACGCTCCACCGTGGCGGCCACGTCGCTGGCACAGGTCGAGGCGCAGCGCGCCCTGATCGCGCAGAAGACGATCCGCGCACCGTTCGACGGCGTGCTGGGCATCCGCAAGGTCAACCTGGGCCAGTACCTCAACCCGGGCGACGCCATTGTCAGCCTGCAGGCGCTGGACCCGATCTACCTCGACTTCACCCTGCCCGAGCAGCGCGTGGGCCAGGTGCTGCCGGGCGCGAAGATCCGCGCGACCGTCGACGCCCTGCCCGGCCAGGTCTTCGAGGGCGAAGTCACCGCGGTGGAACCGCAGGTCGACCCGGCCACGCGCAACTTCAAGGTGCAGGCCACGCTGGCAAACGGCGAGTACAACCTGCGCCCGGGCGCGTTTGCCCACGTCGGCTTCGATACCGGCGACGCGCGCAAGGTCGTGGTGGTGCCGCAGACGGCGATCAGCTTCAACCCGTACGGCAACGCGGTGTACGTGATCCAGGAAGTGCAGCGCGCCGAAGGCGAGAAGGACATGCAGGGCAAGCCGTTGACCGGCAAGAAGCTGGTCGTGCGCCAGCGCTTCGTCAAGACCGGCGCTACCCGTGGCGATCTGATCGCCGTCACCGAAGGCCTGAAGCCCGGCGAGCGCGTGGCGACCAGCGGCCTGCTGAAGCTGCGCAACGACGCAGAGGTGACGGTCAATAACAAGGTGCAGCCGGTGACCGAGGCGCAGCCCAAGCCCGAAAACCGTTGACGGAGCGCCGGCATGAAATTCACCGACATCTTCGTCAACAAACCGGTGCTGGCGATCGTCGTCAGCCTCTTCATCCTGCTGTTCGGCCTGCGCTCGTTCACCGAATTGAACGTGCGCCAGTATCCCGAGCTGCGCAATGCCGTGGTCAACATCAGCACCACGTACTACGGTGCGGACGCCGACCTGATCCAGGGCTTCATCACCACGCCGCTGGAGCGTGAGGTCGCCAGCGCCGAGGGCATCGATTACCTCAGCTCGACCAGCTCGGCCGGCGTCAGCATCATCCAGGCCTACATCAAGCTGGACCAGGACCCCAACGAGGCGCTCACCCAGATCGCTGCCAAGGTCAACAAGATGCGCGGGCAGTTGCCGCCGGAGTCGGAAGACCCGGTGATCGATCTGCAGCAGGGCCAGCAGATCGCGGCGATGTACGTGTCGTTCGCCAGCGAGACGCTGGACAACAACCAGATCACCGACTACCTGACCCGCGTGGTCCAGCCCAAGCTGGTCACCGTCGCAGGCGTGCAGCGCGCCGATATCCTCGGCGCCGGTACGTTCGCGATGCGTGTGTGGCTGAAGCCTGACCGCATGACTGCCCTGCAGGTCACGGCCAGCGATGTGTCGACGGCGCTGTCGTCCAACAACGTGCTGGCCGCGGTCGGTTCGACCAAGGGCCAGATGGTCGCGATCGACATGACCGCGCGCACCGACCTGCGCAGCGCCGACGAGTTCCGCCAGCTGATCATCCGCGAGCAGAACGGCGCCATCGTGCGGCTCGGCGACGTCGCCGACGTGCAGCTGGGCTCGGAAAGCTACGGCACCTCGGTCCGCATCAACGGCGAGGCCGCCACGTTCATGGGCATCTTCGTGTCCCCGGACGCGAACTCGCTGGACGTCATCAAGAACGTACGCATCCTGTGGGACGGCGAGATCGTGCCGCAGCTGCCGGAAGGCATCAAGGCGACGATCCCCTACGACAGCACCGAGCAGATCCAGGATGCCATCGACGAAGTGGTCAGTACGATCGTCGAGGCCGTGATCATCGTGATCGTGGTGATCTTCCTGTTCCTGGGCTCGCTGCGCAGCGTGCTGATCCCGGCGGTGACGGTACCGCTGTCGCTGGTCGGCGCGCTGTTCCTGATGCTGCTGATGGGCTTCACCATCAACCTGCTGACGCTGCTGGCGATGGTGCTCGCCATCGGCATCGTGGTCGACGACGCCATCATTGTGCTGGAGAACATCCACCGGCATATCGAAGAAGGCATGTCGCCCTACGAAGCGGCGATCAAGGGCGCGCGCGAGCTGGCCTGGCCGGTCGTGGCGATGACCACCACGCTGGTGGCCGTCTACCTGCCCATCGGCTTCCAGGGCGGCATGACCGGCGTGCTGTTCACCGAGTTCGCTTTCACCCTGGCCGGTTCGGTGCTGCTGTCGGGTGTCATCGCGCTGACGCTGACGCCGATGATGTGCGCCAAGATCCTCAAGCCGCATGGCGAAGGCGGCAAGGGCAAGCTGGAGAAGTGGCTGGACGAGCGCTTCGAAAAGCTCAACGCCGGCTACCAGCGCCGCCTGCACGGCACCATGGAAACCAAGGGCGTCGTCGGCGTGTTCGGCATCCTGGTGCTGGTCGCCTGCGTGTTCCTGTACATGACGGCCCCCAAGGAGCCGGCGCCGCTGGAAGACGAGGGCTTCATCTTCTCGGTCGCCAGCGCCGACCCCTACTCCACGCTCGACTATGTGGAGCGCTACACGGAGGAAGTCACGTCGATCGCCAAGGGCGTCCCCGAGGTGCAGGACTACTTCCTGTTCAACGGCGGCTTCGGTGGCAGCGGTGGTGGCGCCAGCCCCAGCGCGATGGCGGGTTTCGTGCTGAAGCCCTGGAGCGAGCGCGAGCGCTCCACCAAAGCGGTGCTGGAAAAGGAACTGCAACCGAAGATGAGCCAGGTCACCGGCCTCAACGTGTTCGCGCTGGTGCCGCCCTCGCTGCCCAGCGCGGGCGGCGACGGTGGCGGTGGCGAATTCATCATCGGCGGCGTCGGGGATCTGACCCAGCTCAACGAGCTGGCCGAACAGATCGTCATGAAGGCGATGGAGAGCAAGCGCTTCATCTTCCTCGACAAGGACCTGAAGATCGACAAGCCGCGCATCGAGGTCAACATCGACCGCGAGAAGGCGGCGTCGCTGGGCATCGACATGCGCACGCTGGCCGCCGACATGGCGGCGATGCTGTCCGGTGGCTATACCAACCGCTTCGCGATGCAGAACCGCTCGTACCTGGTGATTCCGCAGGTGCAGCGCAGCGACCGCCTCAATGCCAGCGACCTGGAGAACTACTACACCCGCACCCGCGACGGCGAGCTGATCCCGCTGTCGACCCTGGTGACGCTGAAGGAAAGCGCGCAGCCGCAGTCGCTGAAGCGGTTCCAGCAGCTCAACGCGGTGTCGATCATGTTCGCGCCGCGACCCGGCGTGAGCAAGGGCGACGCGCTCGCGATCCTCGACCAGGCGGCGAAGGAGGTACTGCCGCAGGGCTACTCGGTCGACTACGCCGGCGAGTCGCGGCAGTTCAAGCAGGAAGGCGCCGCCATGCTGGTGACGCTGGCGCTGGCGCTGATTGTGATCTTCCTGGTGCTGTCGGCGCAGTTCGAGAGCTTCCGCGACGCGCTGATCATGCTGCTGACGGTGCCGATGGCGATCTGCGGCGCGCTGTTGACGGTCAACGTGCTGGCGATCCTCAGCGGTGTCCTCGGCATGGCGATGCAGATCGAGGCCTTCCCCGGCATGAGCATCAACATCTACACGCAGGTGGGCCTGGTGACGCTGGTCGGCGTGATTTCCAAGCACGGCATCCTGATCGTGGAGTTCGCCAACAAGCTGCAGATCGAACGCGGCCTGTCCAAGCGCGACGCGATCGAGGAAGCCGCCGCGATCCGCCTGCGTCCGGTGCTGATGACGACCGCCGCGCTGGTGTTCGCGATGATCCCGCTGCTGATCGCCAGCGGCCCCGGCGCCGCATCGCGCTTTTCGATGGGCGTGGTGATCGCCTCGGGCATGACCATCGGCACGCTATTCACGCTGTTCGTGTTGCCGGCGTTCTACCTGTACCTGGCCCGCGACCATGCGCGTGATCGCGACCGCGAGAATGCGCTGGAGCACGACGGTGGCGACGGACGGCCACCGGAGCCGGTCGTCGGTCACTGACCGTCAACGACACACCCCGCAAGATCAGAAACCCCGGCGCTGCCGGGGTTTCTTTTTTTGCTCTCGCGGGCAAGGCGCCACGCAGGTGTATGCTCGCCGCACTCCGGGCCGGCGAAGGACTGCCATGTACAAGCTTGCGATGATGATGCTGTCGATGGTCGTCCTAATGCCCTGCCCCGCGCGAGCATGCAGCATCAGCACCTCTGACGAGTTCATCGTGGACCGTGGCGCGATGTGGACATCGCCGCCATCTCCCGGCGTTCTCAAGGCACGCCTGTACCTGGTCCAGTTGGGTTCCGGATCCTGCACTGGCGTCGAGTTCGCGAACCTGGAGGTTTCAGGCATGCCCGCTCGCAAGCTGCAGCACTTCGGCTATCTGATCAGACCGATTTCGGGCTTCAACGGAGGCGGACCGCTTCCCGAGCCGCATCCGTTGAAGCCATCGTTGTGGGACGACACCGCGCACCTCACCTGGATGGGCGCCGACATCGTGCCCGACCCCGACGGCCACGTCCGGTGGCGGCTGGAGATCACACCGGTGTCGCGCTCCGGCATCCACGGCACCCCGTTCGAGGCGTGCGCCGCCACCGATGGCTCGTGCCCGCCGTTATTGCCCTGCGGCAACACGTGCCGCGTGCCGTCGCCTTGATGAAGTGCCACTCGCCCGGTACTAGAGGGGCGCGTTAGCCACCGGCGCGACGTAGGCCTGGCGTGCGGCCCGTACTTCGTCGTGATGGTCGGATGCCCATTGCGCGAGCATCTCGATGTGCTCGAAGAACGACGCACCCAGGGCCGTCAATGCGTAGTCCACGCGTGGCGGTACCGTCGGGAAGACCTCGCGCCGCACCAGTCCGTCCTGCTCGAGCCGGCGCAGCGTCTGCGCCAGCATCCGCGGCGAGATGTCCGCGATGCGCCTGCGTACCTCGGTGAAGCGCAGCGTGCCGCCGGCCAGCTCGTGCAGGACCAGCACGGTCCAGCGGTCGCCGAGTCTGTCCAGCACGTCACGGATCGGGCAGTTCTCGGTGAGGATCAGCGATTGGCGGTGCAGCGTCATGGTCGGCATCCAGGGCATGGTTACCGCGCGGTAACCGGGTTACTTCGCGCTCCCTGCTTGTGGGGGCGAAAGCCATTACTACCATAGCGTAACCAACATCCTTTCCGTTACCAAACCAGGAGCCGCCATGAACACCCCCGCCCCCACCCTGCTGGTCACCGGCGCGTCCGGCCATCTCGGCGGCGCCATCGTCCGCCACCTGCTGGACACCCTGCAGGTCCCGGCCGAACGCCTCATCGTTACCACCCGTAACCCCGATGCGCTGGCGGATCTCGCTAGCCGTGGCGTTACGGTCCGTAGCGCGGACTTCGACCAGCCCGCCACGCTGGCCGCGGCGTTCGCTGGCGCCGACCGCCTGCTGCTGGTCAGCACCGATGCGCTGATGGAACCGGGCAAGCGCCTGGCCCAGCATCGTGACGCCGTACAGGCCGCGGTTGACGCAGGCGTGAAGCACGTCGTCTACACCTCGCTGCCGTCAGCCGATGCGTCGCACGTATCGTTCGCACCGGATCACTGGGGCACCGAGCAGGCGCTGTCCAGCTCGCCGCTCACCTGGACGGTGCTGCGCAACGCTTGGTACTTCGAAAACCTGGCCTACACGCTGCCCGGCGCGCTGGCTTCCGGCGAATGGGCAACCTCGGCCGGCGACGGCCGCATCGCCTACATCGCCCGCGACGACCTGGCGCGTGCCGCCGCTGTCGCGCTCGCCTCCGACGACGCGACGAACCGCGTCCTGACCCTCACCGGCACGCAGGCGTACACCGCCCGCGACATCGCGGCACGGGTGGCCACGCTGACCGGCAAGTCCCTGTCCGTGGTCGACATCACGCCGGCGCAGCAGGTCGAACGCCTGCATGCGCACGGCTTCCCGCTCGTCCTCGCCGACGTCTTCGCATCGTTCGATGTCGCGACTGCCGCTGGCGATCTCGGTGAGGTCACGGACGACTACGCCCAGCTCACCGGCCAACCGCCGACCGCGCTCGACGCCTGGCTGCCGGCGAACCTCGCCCTGCTGACCCAGCCGCACTGAAGCCGGAAACAAGAACCCCGGCGCAAGGCCGGGGTTCTCGGTATCACCTCGTCGAGGTCAGGCCTGCTTGGCCTTTTCCTTCGCGATCCACTGGTCGACGCGACGCTCCAGCAGGTTCAGCGGCAACGCGCCGCCGCCCAGCACGGTGTCGTGGAAACCCTTGATGTCGAACGTGTCGCCCAGCTCCGTCTCGGCCTTCTTGCGCAGGTCCTGGATCTTGATCATGCCGATCTTGTAGGCCGTGGCCTGGCCCGGCATGATCAGATAGCGCTTGATCTCGGACTCGATCGCGGCGCGCGGCACTGCGCTGTTGGCGTCGAAGTACTCGACCGCCTGCTTCTCGGTCCAGCCCTTGGCATGCAGGCCGGTGTCGACCACCAGGCGGATCGCGCGCCACATCTCCGAACTCAGGCGGCCGTACTCCGAATACGGGTCCTTGTAGGTGCCCGGCATTTCCTTGGCCAGCCATTCCGAGTACAGGCCCCAGCCTTCCGCATAGGCGGTCACGCCGTACTGGGTGCGGAACTTCGGCACGCCGGTCAGCTCCTGCGCGATGGCGATCTGCATGTGGTGGCCCGGCAGGCCTTCGTGATACGCGATCACTTCGAGCTCGGTCTTCGGCATGGCGTTCATGTCGGACAGATGCGCGTAGTACACGCCGGGACGCGAACCATCCGGCGTGCCCGGGTAGTAGTGCTGGGCGGCACCGTCCTGCTCGCGGAACGGTTCGACGCGCTTGACCACCAGGTCCGCCTTCGGCAGCAGGCCGAAGTACTCCGGCAGCACCTTCTTGATATTGTCGATGGCGGCGGTGGCGTCGTCGATGTAGGCCTGGCGGCCGGCGTCGGTGTTGGGGTACTTGAACTGCTTGTCGGTATCGATGAAGGCGAAGAACGCATCCAGGTCGCCCTTGAAGCCGACCTTGTCCTTCAGCGCGGTCATCTCGCCCTTGATGCGCTCGACTTCCTTCAGGCCCAGCGCATGGATCTCCTCGGCGGTCATGCCGGTGGTCGTCATCTGCCGCAGCTGGTACTCGTAGTACGCCTTGCCGTTCGGATGCGTGGTGCCCACGCCGGTGGCATCGACGGCGGCCTTCGGCAGTTCTTCCTCGCTCCACGCGATCACGCCGTCGTAGGCCGGCTTGAACTGCTCCAGCAGCGCCTTGCGCGCCTCGTCTTTCAGCGCCGTGGCGCGGGCGGCGTCGATCTTGCCGGCCTTGACCAGCGCATCGGCCTTGGCCTGCGCGTCGGCCCAGATCGCCGAATCCTTGCCGGCGGAGAACGGAGCGCCGGCGATGACCTTCTTCGCCTGGTCGATCACGCCCTCATAGGCGAACTTAGGCGGGCGGATGCCCTGCCCGGCCGAGGCGCGGGCGCGTTCCAGCAACTGGTCGAACGCACGCTGGGTCGCCTTCAGGCGCGCGATGTAGGCGGTGTAGTCGGATTCCTCGTCGACCTTGTGGAAGCTGATCAGGAAGGTCGGCCAGAAACCCTGGGCGCCGTTCATCTGGTCGAAGGCGTAACCGTCCTGCAGGAACGGCAGGCCGTCGCGCGCGTTCTCGTACTGCAGCTTCCACAGGTCGAAGGAGAACTTGGCCTCGTCGTCGAGCTTGGCGTAGTCGAACGACTTCTCCATCTCCTCAACGCTGGCCTTCTGCCACGCGACCTGGTCGCGTGTGGCCTGCTCGGACATGTCGTCGACCTGGTCGTACAGGTCCTTGCGGCCCTGGAAGGTCAGCTGGATCGGGCTGAACTTCAGCTGCTCCTCGTACTTCTTCTCGAACCACTCGTTCAGCCGCTTGCTCTCGGCCGCGATGTCGGCCGCCGAGGCGGCGGCGACCGCCGGTGCCGCGGTGCCGGCGTCCGGCGTGGCGGCGCGGTCGCAGGCGGTCAGGGCCAGTGCGAGGGAACAGGCGATCAGGGTCTTGCGCATCGGGGTCTCCAGGAGGGAAACGGAGGACGCACCTCCGCATCGGGACACTGTAGCGGAGCCCGTCGAGCCCCGTCCCATGACCAAAGAGGGGGGTCATCCCACCAACGGGTTCACGGAATGTCGGGCACGAAAAAGGCGCCACCCCGGCGGGGCGGCGCCTTCATGCCGGACCGTGCTCAGCGCAGGCCGGTTTCGTTGCGGGCGATGACCAGGCGCTGGATCTCGCTGGTGCCCTCGTAGATCTCGGTGATCTTGGCGTCGCGGAAGTAACGCTCGATCGGCATTTCCTTCGAGTAGCCCATGCCGCCATGGATCTGCAGCGCCTGGTGGGTGATCCACATGGCCGCTTCCGAGGCCGTCAGCTTGGCGATGGCCGCTTCGGTGCTGAAGCGCTGGTCCTGGCCCTTCACCCACGCGGCACGCAGGGTCAGCAGCGTGGCCGCGTCCAGCTTGCACTTCATGTCGGCGATCTTGGCCTGCGTCATCTGGAACGTGCCGATCGGCGCGCCGAAGGCCTTGCGTTCCTTCACGTAGGCGATGGTGGCCTCGTAGGCGGCGCGGGCGATGCCGATGGCCTGCGAGGCGATGCCGATGCGGCCGGCGTCCAGCACGCTCATGGCGATCTTGAAGCCCTCACCCTCGCTGCCCAGCACGTCTTCGGCGGGCGCCACGTAATCGGTGAACTCGATCTCGCAGGTGGCCGAGGCGCGGATGCCCAGCTTCGGTTCGGTCTTGCCGCGGTGGAAACCGGCCTTCTCGGTGTCGATCATGAAGGCGGTGATGCCGCGCGCGCCCTTGTCCGGCTCGCTCATCGCGAACAGCACGATGTATTTGGCGACCGGGCCGGAAGTGATCCAGCTCTTCTTGCCGTTGATGACGAAGCTGCCGTCGGCCTGCTTCACGGCGCGGCAGCGCATCGCGGTGGCGTCGGAGCCGGACTGCGGCTCGGTCAGCGCGAAGGCGCCGATTTCGCGTCCCTCGGCGATGGCGCGCACGTAGGTCTGTTTCTGCTCTTCGGTGCCGAACTTCAGGATGCCGTTGCAGAACAGCGAGTTGTTCACCGACACGATCGTCGAGTGGGCCGCGTCGGCCGCTGCGATCTCGATCATCGCCAGCACGTAGGCGATCGGGTCCATGCCGGCGCCGCCGTACTCGGCCGGCACCTCGATGCCCATCAGCCCGTTCTCGCCCAGCAGGCGGATGTTCTCCAGCGGGAATTCGCCGGTCCGGTCATGGTGCTCGGCGCTGGGGCCGATCTTTTCCTGGGCGATCCGGCGCGCGACGTCCTGGATCATCAACTGCTCTTCGGTGAATGCGAAATCCACGGGTACCCCTCGACAACGGTTAGATACCAATTGTAACCCGCGACCATCCGTGGGCGTATGCCATGGGTTGACCGCGGGCGCGCCCCCGCTCAAAATATCTCTATATCGCGATAGGAAGATATTTATGGATCTGGAGGCCTGGTCGACCCGGCTGAAAGTGTTCGCCGACGCCACCCGCGTGCGCCTGCTGGCGCTGCTGGCGCGCGAGGAGCTGACGGTCGCCGAGCTGTCGGCCATCACCCAGCTGGCGCAGCCCCGCGTGTCCACGCATCTGGCCAAGCTCAAGGAGGCCGGCCTGGCCCGTGACCGGCGCTCGGGGGTGTCGGCGTACTACCGCTTCGACGAGGACAACCTGGACACGGTACAGCGCGAGCTGTGGCGCAGCCTGCGCGACGGCAGCGACGATCCGCTGCTGCGCCAGGACGCCGAGCGTGTCGCCGGCGTGCTGGCCAACCGGGCGGCCGATCAGAACTGGGCTGACAGCGTGGCCGGCGACATGGAGCGCCATTACTCCCCCGGCCGCACGTGGGAAGCACTGGCACGCACCGCCCTGCCCCTCCTGGAGACCGGCGACGTCCTGGACATCGCCTCCGGCGACGGCGTGCTCGCCGAACTGCTCTCGCCGCACTCGAAGCGCTACGTCTGCATCGACACCAGCACGCGCGTGGTCGCGGCCGCTGGTGAGCGCCTGCGCCGTTTCCCCAACGTGGAAGTCCGCGAAGGCGACATGCACGCGTTGCCCTTCAAAGACGGCAGCTTCGACCTGGTCGTGCTGATGCATGCGCTCACCTATTCCGCCAAACCGGCCCAGGCCGTCGCCGAGGCCGCGCGCGTCCTGCGCCGGGGCGGTCGCCTGCTGCTCAGCAGCCTCGGCAAGCACGAACACAAGTCGGTCGTGGACGCCTATGGCCACGTGAACCTCGGCTTCTCGGAGAAGGAACTGCGCAAGTTCGCCGAGAAGGCGGGACTGGAGATCGCCAATGCCGAAACGGTCACCCGCGAACGCCGCCCTCCCCATTTCGAAGTCCTGTCCCTGACGGCGGTGAAGCCATGAAGACGCTCCCCTGGCTCAACCCTGCGCGCGCCAAGTTGCTCGCCGAGGCGCTGGAGCAACGCATCCTGATCATCGACGGCGCCATGGGGACGATGATCCAGAAGCACGGGCTGCAGGAAGCGGACTATCGCGGCCAACGCTTCGCCGACGGCTGCGACGTCGACCATCCCCATGAGCACGGCCCCGGCTGCGATCACGACCTGAAGGGCAACAACGATCTGTTGCTGCTGACCAAACCCGAGGTCATCGCGGGTGTGCATACGGCTTATCTGGAAGCCGGTGCGGACCTGGTCGAAACCAACACGTTCAACGCGACCTCGATCAGCCAGGCGGACTACCACCTCGAGCACCTGGTCTACGAACTGAACAAGGCCGGCGCACGCGTCGCGCGCGACTGCTGCGACATCGCCGAAGCGAAGACGCCCGACAAGCCGCGCTTCGTCATCGGCGTGCTCGGCCCGACCAGCCGCACTGCCTCGATCAGCCCCGACGTCAACGATCCGGGCTTCCGCAACACCAACTTCGATGAATTGCGAGCCACGTACCGGGAGGCCATCGAGGGCCTCATCGATGGAGGCGCCGACACCCTGATGGTGGAAACCATCTTCGACACGCTCAACGCCAAGGCAGCGCTGTACGCGATCGAGGAGGTCTTCGATGCCCGCGGTGGCCGCCTGCCGGTGATGATCTCCGGCACGATCACCGATGCCTCCGGCCGTACGCTGTCCGGGCAGACGGCCGAAGCGTTCTACACCTCGGTGGCTCACAGCCGGCCGCTGTCGATCGGCCTGAACTGCGCGCTGGGCGCGAAGGACCTGCGCGAGCACGTGGAGACGCTGGCGACGGTCGCCGACGCCTATGTCAGCGCGCATCCCAACGCGGGACTGCCCAACGCGTTCGGCGAATACGACGAGACACCCGAAGAGATGGCCGCCACGCTGAAGGAGTTCGCGCAGTCCGGCCTGCTGAACCTGGTCGGTGGATGCTGCGGTACCACGCCCCCGCACATCAGGGCGATCGCCGACGCGGTCGCGGGCATCCCGCCGCGCAGGCTGCCCAGCCGCCTGGAGCAGGCCGCATGAGCACGCCCACGCGCCATACCCGCCTGTCCGGCCTGGAGCCGCTGGTCATCACGCCGGACCTGCTGTTCGTCAACGTCGGCGAGCGCACCAACGTCACCGGCAGCGCGCAGTTCCGCAAGCTGATCAAGGAAGAGCGCTACGAGGAAGCCGTCGAGGTCGCGCGCCAACAGGTCGCCAGCGGCGCGCAGATCCTCGACGTCAACATGGACGAAGGCCTGATCGATTCCGAGAAGGCGATGGACCGCTTCCTCAACCTGATCGCGTCGGAACCGGACATCGCCCGCATCCCGGTGATGGTCGACTCGTCGAAGTGGAGCGTGATCGAAGCCGGCCTGAAATGCCTGCAGGGCAAGGGCGTGGTCAACTCGATCTCGCTGAAGGAAGGCGAAGAAGCCTTCATCGACCACGCACGCAAGGTACTCCGCTATGGCGCGGCGGCCGTGGTCATGGCGTTCGACGAGACCGGCCAGGCCGACACGTGCGCACGCAAGGTCGAGATCTGCACCCGCGCCTACCGCATCCTGACCGAAGAGGTCGGCTTCCCGCCGGAAGACATCATCTTCGACCCCAACATCTTCGCCGTCGCCACCGGCATCGAGGAGCACGACAACTACGCCGTCGATTTCATCGAGGCGACCCGCATCATCAAGCAGACGCTGCCGCACTGCCATGTGTCGGGCGGCGTCTCGAACGTGTCGTTCTCGTTCCGCGGCAACGAACCCGTCCGCGCGGCGATCCATTCCGTGTTCCTGTACCACGCCATCCAGGCGGGCATGGACATGGGCATCGTCAACGCCGGTGGCATGCCGGTCTACGACGACCTCGATGCCGACCTGCGCGAGCGCGTGGAGGACGTCATCCTCAACCGCCGCAAGGATTCCACCGAGCGGCTGCTGGAGATCGCCGACCGCTACAAGGGCAAGAAGGGCGAAGCGCCGGTCGAGAATCTGGCGTGGCGCGACAAGCCGGTGCGCGAACGCCTGGCGCATGCGCTGGTGCACGGCATCGATGCCTTCGTCGACCAGGACACCGAAGAGGCCCGCACGCAGGCCACGCGTCCGCTGGACGTGATCGAAGGCCCGCTGATGGATGGCATGAACGTGGTCGGCGACCTGTTCGGCGCCGGCAAGATGTTCCTGCCGCAGGTGGTGAAGTCCGCGCGCGTGATGAAGAAGGCCGTGGCCTACCTGCTGCCCTTCATCGAGGAGGAAAAGCTGCGGACCGGCGATGTCGCCAAGTCGAACGGCAAGATCGTCATGGCCACGGTCAAGGGCGACGTGCACGACATCGGCAAGAACATCGTCGGCGTGGTGCTCGCCTGCAACAACTTCGACGTCGTGGACTTGGGCGTGATGGTGCCGACGCAGAAGATCCTGGACACGGCGCGCGCCGAGAACGCCGACCTGATCGGCCTGTCGGGACTGATCACGCCGTCGCTGGAAGAGATGACCCACGTCGCCCGCGAGATGCAGCGCCAGGGCTTCGAGATGCCATTGCTGATCGGCGGCGCGACCACCTCGCGCGCGCACACCGCGCTGAAGATCGATCCCCACTACACCGCCCCGACCGTGTGGGTGAAGGATGCCTCGCGCGCCGTCGGCGTCGCCCAGTCGCTGATTTCGCGCGACATGCGCGAGGCGTTCGTCGCCGCCAACGATGCCGACTACGCCGAGATCCGCGAGCGCCACAGGAACCGTGGCGACGCCAAGCGACTGGTGTCGCTGGAGAAGGCGCGCGGCCAGCGGTTCGACGGAGGGTGGGCCGACTACACGCCGCCCGTCCCGCGCCAGCCGGGCCTGCATGTGTTCGACGACTACCCGCTCGGCGAACTGGTGGACTGCATCGACTGGACGCCGTTCTTCAATGCCTGGGAACTGTTCGGAAAATACCCGGCGATCCTGACCGACGAGGTCGTCGGTCCCCAGGCCAGCGAGCTCTATCGCGACGCGCGGGCGATGCTGGCCAAGATCGTCGACGAGCGGTGGCTGACCGCGAAAGCGGTGTTCGGCCTGTGGATGGCCAACAGCATTGGCGACGACGTCGAACTGCAGGTCGAGGGCCGCAGTGAGCGCCTGCACTTCCTGCGCCAGCAGGTCGACAAGCCGGTCGAACGGCCGGACTTCTGCCTGGCCGACTTCATCGCACCGAAAGACTCCGGCCAGCAGGACTGGATGGGCATGTTCGCGGTCACCGCCGGCATCGGCATCGACGCGCACGTGGCGCGCTTCGAGGCCGACCACGACGACTACAACGCCATCCTGCTGAAGGCGCTGGCCGACCGCCTGGCCGAGGCGCTGGCCGAACGCCTGCACCAGCGCGTGCGCAAGGAGTTCTGGGGCTACATGCCGGAGGAGTCGCTGGACAACGAGGCGCTGATCGCCGAGCGCTACGTCGGCATCCGTCCCGCACCCGGTTACCCTGCCTGCCCCGAGCACAGCGAGAAGGCCACGCTGTTCCGCCTGCTCGATGCCGGCCGCAACGCCGGCATGTCGCTGACGGAAAGCTTCGCGATGCTGCCGACCGCGGCGGTGTCCGGCTACTACTTCAGTCATCCGCAGAGCCAATACTTCGTGGTCGGCCGCGTCTCCAAGGAGCAGGCGTCGGACTACGCGAAGCGCAAGGGCGTGGAACTGGCGCAGGTCGAACGCTGGCTGGCATCCAATCTCGACTACGATCCGGAATGACGCCAGTGAGCCGCACGCATGGATGTCGTTGAACACCTGGCGCACTCCGCCAACGCATCCTTCATCCGCAAGCACGCCGCGCCGGGACGTGTCGGCCTGTGCGGGGGACGCGACTGGATCACCAAGGCCATCCGCAAGGCGCAGGCACCGCTGACCAACGATGGCCACCGCAGCCTGTGGTCGCATGCCTTCCTGTTCAGCGAAAAGCGCATCGACGGCCACTGGTGGGTGCTGGAATCGGACCTGGACCTGCGGTACCGGCAGATCCGCCTGGGCGTGCAGGAGAACCGCGCCGACCGCTACTTCGATGACGAAGCCTTCCCGAATCTGGCCATCCTGGACTTCGGCCTGGATGCCACCCAGGTGAAGCAGGTACAGGTTGCCGGGCTGGACCTGTTGTCCGGCCTGTCGAGTTACTCGTTGAGCGAGCTGGTGGGTACGTTGTTCGCCATGCACAGTACCCGGCTGCGCAAGCGGGACAACCTGCTGGCCAGGGAGGGCGCGCTGTACTGCTCGGCGATGGTGCAGCACTGCTACGCGGTGGCAGGTGTGGAGTTCATCCCCGGCGTGCATGGCAAGAACATTGCGCCGCAGGACATCTACGATTCGGTCCTGCCGCACCAGACCCACTCGCTGATCCGTGACTTGGGCATTTCCAGCCTGCGTCGCTTTGCACACGAGGCAAGCGAACTCATGCGCACGCCCGTCGACGAACTGCTGTGACCGTTTGGCCATGAGCCCGTTGCAGACAGACGGATCGGCAACCCGCACCTACCCCGCGGCTCGTCTTTCGAGCTTCTATTGCTTCTACTACGCCGTACTGGGTGCGTTCACGCCCTACTGGAGCCTGTACCTCGAATCGCGCGGCCTGGGCGTGACCGCCATCAGCGTGCTGATGAGCCTGTGGTACGCCACCCGCATCGTATCGCCCAGCCTGTGGACCACGATGGCGGCGCGCTCCGCGCGTCCGATCCGCTGGCTGCACGCGGGCTGCGCGCTGGCGCTGGGCTGCTTCGCGCTGTTCCTGCTGCCGCTGGAGCATGCCGGCCTGTTCGCCGTGATGCTGGGCTTCTGCTTCACCTACAACGCGGTGATGCCGCAGTTCGAATCGATCACGATGTCGCACCTCGGTGCGCGCAGCGACCGCTACGGCCTGATCCGCGTGTGGGGGTCGATCGGCTTCATCGTCGTGGTCGCCTCGTTCGGCTGGCTGATCGACGAACGGCGGCTCGGTGTCGGCGCGCTGCCGTGGCTGATGCTGCCGGTACTGGCGGGCGTGCTGGGGTCGGCGCTGCTCAACCGCTACGCGCACGATCCCAGCCCGCAGGCGCACGATGCCGACGACAGCGTCCGTACCCGGCTGCGGCAGCCGCAGGTGATCGCCTTCTTCGTCGCCGCCTTCCTGACCCAGGTCTCGTTCGGGCCCTTCTACACGTTCTTCTCGATCTACCTGTCCGAGCGCGGCTACCCGACCGCGACGCAGGGTGTGCTGTGGACGGTGGGCGTGCTGGCGGAAATCGGCGTGTTCTTCCTGTCCAGCCGCATCTTCCGACGCTGGGACGCCAGTCGGGTGCTGATGGTGGCGTTGCTCAGCGCCTCCTTGCGCTGGCTGGTCACCGCGCTGTTCCCCGACAACACGCCGGTGATGGTGGTCGCGCAACTGACGCATGCGCTGAACTTCGGCGCCTTCTTCGCGGCCGCCATGCAGTTGCTGGTGCGCTTCTTCCCGGGCCGGATGAACGGACACGGCCAGGGCGTCTTCTACGGGCTGTCGTCGGGCGTCGGTGGCGTATGCGGGGCGTTGCTGGCGGGCCAGTTGTGGCGGTTCGGCGGAGAAGCCGCCTTCCTCTGCTCGTCGGCCATCGCGCTGGTGGCCGCCGTCATCGTGTGGCGGTGGCTGGTACGGAAGCCGGCGTCCCGCTAGCCCGGCGGGGTCCCGTACAGCGTGTCCAGCAGGGTCCGTATTTCGGCGGCACCTGCCGCCGGCGCCATCTGGAACAGGAAATGAGGCGCATCGATCACCGCGTGGCGCGCATTGCGTGCTAGCCGCATGACCTCACGGGCCGCCTGCGGCCAGATCAATCTGTCGTGCCTGGCCCGCAGATAGAGCAACGGTATTTCCAGCGCCGCCAGTTCTTCAGTGACATCCACGCGCAGCGCAGCCAAGGCACGCTGCCGCAGCACCTGAAGCGGAATACTGGCCACGATCGCCTCGAATTCGGCGCGCAGCGGTGGTGGCAAACCGCTGCCTGCGAGCAGGCGCTCCAGTGCGAACAGCGGGAGCGCGACCATCGGGACTCGCTGCAGGAGCGTCGCCCCGACCCCGCTGAAGGGCAGTGGCGCACGGACGAAGCTCGCCGCCATCACCAGTGCACGAATGCGCTCCGGATGGCGATATGCGAGCAACACGGCCAGCGGCCCTGCGAAGGATTCCGCGACGAGTACGACGTCATCATGTAGCGGCAGCGCCGGCGCAAGCGCGTCGGCCAGCGACGCATAACCATGGAACCGCGTCCCGTCGTAGGACAGCACGTCGACGTCGGCGATGTCCGCCAGCGCGTTCGCCAGTGGCGTGTAGAGGCGTCCGGTCCCGTCCAGGCCCGGCAACAGGCAGAGCCGCGGCCGGTCGGCGGTCGTCACCACACCAGGTCGTCGGGCACCTGGTATTGGGGATCGGCGTAGGGATCGTTCTCCGCCGGCGCATCCGGATCGACCTTCAGCGCGACGGCCGGGGCGAAGATGGATTCCGCCTCGGCGAGCACCGCCGCCGTCACCAGCAGGTAGCGTCCGTTCTGCTGCACGACGCCGAGCTCCCCGGCATTCAGCGCCTTCAGCTGCTCGGCGTTGACGTAGATGCGCTTGATCTTGCCGCCATACGGGAAATGCCGCGCGATGTCGGCGTCGGCCTGGTTGAGCGACTTGTCGGTGAGGAAGGCCTCGAGCTTCGCCTTGGCCTCGCGGCGCACGCGCGCCTCTTCCTGCTTCACGCGCTCGGCCTCGATGCGCTCGTCCTTCTCGCGCTGGGCGCGGATGGCATAGGCCTTGGCCAGGTCGATGTCTTCCTGGCTGCGCTTGGGCTTCGGCCTGGCGTTGCCCTGCGGCGGGCGCGGCTTGCCGCCCTGCCCCGGCTTCGGATGCGCGCCACCCTTGCCCGCCGGCTTGTGGGCTTCACGGCGAGGATCGGGGCGGCGTTCGGGTTTGCGCTCGGGCTTGGGCGCGGGCTTGAAGCCCAAGCCCAGCAGCTGGTCACGGAGTGAATCGGTCATCGGTCTTTCAACGGGGACTGCTGTCCCGCAAGCGTATCAATAATGCGGCGGCGGCGGTTCGCTGGCGGGGTCGTCGAACAACGAGGTCCGCACCTTGCCGAGTTCCTCGACCATGCTACGCAGCAGCAGCGCCGTGCGCTGGTTCTCCGCGCGCGCGTCGGCCAGGGCTTCGCTCATCTCGTTGAGCGAATGCTCCTGGAACGCCAGTCGGGTCTCCAGTTCGACCAGGCGGCGTTCGAGGGTGTCGCCGGACAACGGCAGATCAGTTTGCACGTACGGACCTCCCGCGCCCGATGCCGTAATAAGCGAGGCCGGCGGCCTCGACGTCGCCCGGGTCGTACAGGTTGCGGCCATCGAAGATCACCGCATCGCCGAGCGTCTCCTGCAGCCGCGCGAAATCCGGGCTGCGGAACTGCTTCCACTCCGTCACCACCACCAGCGCGTCGGCGCCATCGGTCGCGGCACGTGCGTCGTCGCACAGCACCAGGTCCTCGCGCTCGCCGAAGATCCTGGCCGCCTCGTCGCGCGCCTCCGGATCGTAGGCCTGCACCTTGGCACCCGCCTCCCACAGCTCCGCCAGCAAACGCCGACTGCTCGCCGCGCGCATGTCGTCGGTATTGGGCTTGAACGACAAGCCCCACACCGCGAACGTCTTGCCGCGCACGCCTTCATCGTCGCCACGGTCGTAGTGGCGCTGGATCAGTTCGAACAGATGGCCCTTCTGGCGCTCGTTGACCGACTCCACCGCCTGCAGCAGCTCCGGCACGTAGCCATGCTGCTGCGCGGTGCGGGCCAGCGCCTGCACATCCTTCGGGAAGCAGGAGCCGCCATAGCCGGCGCCGGGATAGATGAAATGCCAGCCGATGCGCGGGTCCGAACCGATCCCCTGGCGCACCTGCTCCACGTCCGCACCGACGCGCTCGGCGATGTTCGCGATCTCGTTCATGAAACTGATCTTCGCGGCCAGCATCGCGTTGGCGGCGTACTTGGTCAGCTCGGCCGAACGCACGTCCATCACCACGATGCGCTCGTGGTTGCGGTTGAACGGCGCATACAGCCGACGCAGCTTGTCCACCGCCTGCGGGCTGGACGCACCCACGACGATGCGGTCGGGACGCATGCAGTCGTTGACCGCATCGCCTTCCTTCAGGAACTCGGGATTGGACACGACGTCGAATGCGACGTCGGCGCCACGCTCGACCAGCTCCGCCTCGATCGCGGCGCGCACCTTGTCCGCGGTGCCGACCGGCACGGTGGACTTGTTGACCACCGTGCAGGGGCGCTGCAGATTGCGACCGATCGTGCGGGCCACCGCCAGCACGTACTGCAGGTCGGCGCTGCCGTCCTCGTCGGGGGGCGTGCCCACGGCGATGAAGATGATCTCGCCGTGGGCGATCGCCTGTGCGGCATCGGTCGTGAAGCGCAGGCGACCGGCCGCATGGTTGGCCTTCACCATCGGTGACAGGCCGGGTTCGTAGATCGGCACGATGCCGTTGTTCAGACCCTCGACCTTGGCAGGATCGATGTCGATGCACATCACGTCATGGCCGACGTCGGCCAGACAGGTACCCGTGACGAGACCGACATAGCCGGTGCCGAAAATCGCTACACGCATTCGGGAGCTTCCTCGTGGGATGACCGATTGGAGCAGCGATTTATTGCAGAACGCCCATCAATTCCACGTCGAACGTGAGCGTCGCGTCGGGACCGATCTTGCCGCCGGGCGCACCATTCGGGCCGTAGGCAAGGTTGGAGGGAATCCAGAAGCGGTACTTCGCACCGACCGGCATCAGCGCAACGCCTTCGGTCCAGCCAGCGATCACCTGGTTCAGGCCGAACTCAGCCGGTTCGCCGCGCGCATAGGAACTGTCGAACACCTCGCCGGACAGCAGCTTGCCTTCGTAGTTGACGCGCACGCGGCTGCTGGACATCGGACGCTGGCCGTTGCCCGGACGCAGCACCTGGTACTGCAGGCCGGAGGCGGTGGTGATCACGCCCGGCTTGACCTTGTTCGCGGCGAGGAACTTCGCACCCTCGTCACGGTTGCGCTGACCCGCCGTCGCCTGGCGCTTCGCCATGTACGCCTGCAGCTCGGCTTGCGCCTGCTCGACCGTCAGCAGAGGCGTACCGCTCTTGGCGGCGATGGCCTTCACGGCCTGGGTCAGCACCGCAGGATCGACCTCGTCCTTGAACGGCAGCAGCGAGGGGCCGATCACGTAGGTGCCCAGGAACACGCCCACCTTGGTCTTGTCGACCGGCGGCGGCGTGGTGCCCGGCGGCATGCCTGGGATCGGCTGGCCGTCGGCGACCGCCAGGTTGACGCGCAGCAACTGGTCGGTGGCCTGCGCTTCCTGCTCGGTCATCGCCTTCGGCTTGCCGGCGAAGGTATCGACGATGGCCTTCTGGAAGGCCGCCATGTCCATGAAGGGACCGACCGGCTGCAGCGAATTGCCCACGTCCACGCCGATGGCGTAGCTGACCTTGTCGCGCTCGGTGGTCAGCGCGGTTTTATCCTGTGCAGACACGCTGCCTCCGAACATTGAAAACGAGATTGCCAACAACACGGCTGCGCCGCGGACCGACCGCTTCATCCTTCCTGCTCCTGGAACCTGCGCCGCGATGGCGCCAAACCGATATTGTGGCACGCCGGCCACCTGCGGGGTCATTGCATCAGCGCGCGGCGCGCGGCTTCTTCAGTTCGCGCTCGATCGCCTCGATCACCGCCGGATCGTCGGGCTTGACCTTGCTGGGGAAGTTCGCGACCACGCGGCCATCGCGACCGATCAGGTATTTGTGGAAGTTCCAGCCCGGCGCGGTGCCCGTCGTCTGCGCGAGCGACTTGTACAGCGGCGTCGCGTTGTCGCCGGTGACCACCACCTTCTCGAACATCGGGAACTTCACGCCATAGGTCAGCGTGCAGAACTCCTGGATCTCCTTCTCGCTGCCCGGCTCCTGGCCCTTGAAGTCGTTGGAGGGGAAGCCGAGTACCGCGAAACCTTGCGGCGCGTAGCGCTGGTGCAGCGACTCGAGCCCTTCGTACTGCGGGGTGTAACCGCATTTACTGGCCGTATTCACCACCAGCAGCACCTGCCCCGCATACGTCTTCTTCAGGTTCACCGGCGCCTTGCCCGCCAGCGGACGGTAGCTGACGTCCAGCAGACCCGCCGCCGTGACCGCCGCGGAGGCGCCCAGCAGGCCAGCTAATGCCAATATTTTCAATGACTTGAGATTCATCCTGCGACCCCACTAGTGCGAACATGACAAGTATGCCTTCAGTTGGGTGACAAAACCTTGCGGGGCAGTTGACGGCCCGTGTTTTGGTGTTATAGTTGAATACAACACCACTCACCCAACTCACGGGGAGATGTCATGAACCAGAAACTGACCCACACCCTGCCCAGCCTGGCCGTCGGCGGCCTGCTGCTGGCAGCGGGCGCCCTGGCGGCCATGTCCGGCGCCCGCACGTCCGAGGTGGACCCCGCGACGCTGGTGGGCGCGCTGGAATCCGATGTCCGCGAGATCGCCGGCGACGACAGCACCCCGGACCCTACCCAGCACAAGCGTCGGGCGCGGGCGTCCCTGGCCATGCCGTACTTCTCGTTCGGCCAATCGCTGCGTCCGAGGAGCTGACCCATGGCGCCCATCCAATGGAGCGACGGTGCTCCCATCTACCGTCAGCTGAAGGACCGCGTGATCGCCATGATGCTGGACGGCATCCTGAAGCCGGGCGACGCGCTGCCGTCGGTCCGCCAGGTGGCGGCCGAGTACCAGCTCAATCCGATTACCGTTTCGCGTGCCTACCAGGAGCTGGCGGATGAAGCCCTGGTCGAGAAGCGCCGCGGCCTGGGCATGTTCGTCACCGACGAAGCCGCCCGGAAGCTGCGCGGCAGCGAGCGCGAACGGTTCCTGACCGAGGAGTGGCCCGCGGTCGCCGAGCGCATCGAGCGCCTGGGCCTGTCCATCGAAGAGTTGCTGCAATCCAAGGGGACCAAGTGATGAATGCTGCAATCGCCAACGCCGTGGTGTCGGCCCACGGCCTGCGCAAGGCCTACAAGAACAAGCTTGCGCTGGACAACACCAGCTTCGAGATCGAAGCGGGCAAGATCATCGGCCTGATCGGCCCGAACGGGGCCGGCAAGACCACCGCTCTCAAAGCCATCCTCGGGCTGACGCCGTTCGAGGGCCAGCTGAAGGTGCTGGGCCTGGATCCGCGCAAAGACCGCGACGAGCTGATGAAGGATGTCTGCTTCATCGCCGACGTCGCCGTGCTGCCGCGCTGGATGAAGGTGAAGGAAGCCATCGACTTCGTCGCCGGCGTGCACCCGCGCTTCGACCGCGCCAAGTGCGAACGCTTCATCGCCAATACCCAGCTCAAGCCCAACCTGCGCGTGCGCGAGATGTCCAAAGGCATGATCGTGCAGCTGCACCTGGCGCTGGTGATGGCGATCGACGCCAAGCTGCTGGTGCTGGACGAGCCCACGCTCGGCCTGGACATCCTCTACCGCAAGCAGTTCTACCAGCGCCTGCTGGAGGACTACTTCGACGAGCAGAAGACCATCATCGTCACCACCCACCAGGTGGAGGAGATCGAGCACATCCTCACCGACGTGATGTTCATCCGCGACGGCAAGATCGTGCTGACCTCGCAGATGGAAGAAGTCGCGGAGCGCTACACCGAAGTGCTGGTCAGCGGCGATGCTGTCGAACAGGCCCGCGCCCTCAAGCCCATCGACGAGCGCGCCCTGCCCTTCGGCAAGACCGTGCTGCTGTTCGACGGCGTACCGAAAGGACACCTCGCCGCCCTCGGCGAAACCCGCACCCCAGGCCTGGCCGACCTGTTCGTCGCCATCATGAAAGGAACCTACGCATGAACGCCGTGACTTCGACATTGGGCAAATCCTCCAAGCCGGGCGCGTTCACGTGGCTGCTGAAGCGCGAGTTCTGGGAGAACCGCGGCGGCTTCTTCTGGGCTCCCGTGATCACCGGCGGCATCTTCCTAGTGCTGAACCTGATCCTGGCCGTGATCGGCAGCATTTCCGCCCGCGGCCAGCTGAACGGCGACGGCTTCAGCATCGAGGAAGCGCCGGAAAAGGCACACCAGATCGTCGGCGGCATCGGCGACGGCATGTTGCTCGGTGGCGTCATCCTGGCCTGCGTGGTACTGGCCTTTGTCGTCTTCTTCTATGCCCTGGGCACCCTGTACGACGATCGCCGGGACCGCAGCGTCCTGTTCTGGAAGTCCCTGCCCGTTTCCGACACCCACATGGTGCTGTCCAAGCTGGCCTGGGCGCTGGTGCTGGCCCCGTTGCTGGCGGTGGCCGTCGGCATCGTGATCGGCGTGGCGATGTGGCTGATCTTCGCGCTGACGGTCTCCGTCAACGGACTGCCGGTGGGGAGTGCCGTGTTCACCCACTCGCATCCGCTGCGCATCATCGGCGGAGTCATCTCGTCGCTGCCCGTGTACATGCTGTGGGCGCTGCCGGCGGTGGGCTGGCTGATGTTCTGCTCCGCCTGGTCGCGCAGCAAGCCGTTCCTGTGGGCGGTGCTGGTGCCGGTGCTGGCCTGCGTGATCATCAGCATGACCGACATCCTGCCCGGCCTGCAGATCCGCCATGACCTGATCTGGTACACGGTGGTCTACCGCGGCCTGGCGAGCGTCATCCCAGGCGCATGGTTCCCGACGCTGGAAGGCGGCGCGACCAATCCCCACGCCAACTTCAACACGCCCGACGACCTGGCCAACGCGATCGACCTGACCCGCAGCTGGCAGGCCTTCGCCACCGCCGACCTGTGGATCGGTGCGGCGATCGGCGTGGCCCTGATCGTCGGTGCGATCTATCTGCGCCGCTGGCGCGAGAGCGAATAAGCACGCGAAACCTTCCAGGCGGGCCGCCACCGGCCCGCCTCTACCCAAGGACACGGATATGCATACCTCACTTTCCCTGATGCGCCCTCTGCTCGTCGTCGGTGTGCTGGCGCTCGCCGCCTGCCAGCCGGCGGACAAGGACAACACCCCAACCGGCGTCGCCGCCAAGGCCATGGATGAAGTCGCCACCGGCCTGGGCGAAGCCAGCCAGGAAATGGAAAAGGCCCGCGAGGAAATCGCCACCGCACGCGAAAAACTGGCGCTCGCCAACCTGTCGTTGAACCGCGACACGACGCAGCACCTGCCGAAGGCGGAGATCACGCCGGCCGGCGAGCTGCTGATCGAAGGCAAGTCCGTGGCGACCACGCCGGAACAGAAGGCGCTGGTGCTCGCCTATCGCGGCGAACTGCTGGATGTCGTGGGCGACGGCATGGCCATCGGCATGGAAGGGGCGCGCGTCGGCATCGATGCCGCTGCGTCCGCGTTGAAGGGCATGCTCTCGGGCCAGTCCGGCGACGAGATCGGCCAACAGGTCGGCGAGCAGGCCAAGGCCAAGATCAAGCCGATGGTCGCGCAGCTGTGCACGCGCCTGCCCGGCCTGTTGTCGGCCCAGCAGGCGCTGTCCAAGGCGCTGCCCGAGTTCGCGCCCTACGCCACGATGGACCAGTCCGACGTGGACGACTGCGGCGATGCGAACGGCGACGGCAACTGGACCTTCTGAGGTTCCGCGCCGTCTCCGCTGCAGCGTCATGCTGACCGCGCGTCGAGGCCTGGCCGCTGTGGCAACGCCATCGACATCCACCCAGCTTCGCCAAGGAAAGGAACCGGACATGCCCACCACACGCATTCAACACGTCCTGATGCCGCTGATGCTGGCCAGCCTGCTGCCGCTCGTCGCGCTGCCGGCGAGTGCGAAGAACACCGGCGTCGACAGGGAGATCAGCGCCGACCTCGCGGAGGCACGCAAGGAAGTGCGCGCGGAGCTCGCCGCCGCCCGTCACGACCTGGAGACCGACAACCTGCAACTGGGCGACAACCTGCGCTTCGGCAAGTCCGACAAGCGCCGCGCCGCGCAGGATCCGCTGCCGAAAGCGGAAATCACCCCGCAGGGCGACCTTCTGATCGAGGGCAAGGCCGTCGCTATCGACGGTCATCAGCGGCAGGAACTGTTGCGCTATCGCGGCCAGGTGATCGACATCGCCAAGGCCGGCATCGACATCGGCGAGCGCAGCGCCCAGGCCGCGCTGGAGGCGGTCGACCGTGGCGTGTTCAGCCTGATGCTCGGCGCCATGACCGGCAGCCTGGAGCGTCGCGTCGAGAAGACCGTCCGGGAAACCGTCGAGCCCGGCGTGCGGCAGATCTGCCGCAGCCTGCCGGCACTGCGCGACACCCAGCAACGCCTGTCCGCCAGCCTGCCGCAGTTCCGACCGTATGCGACGCTGGACGTGGACGATGCGGAGAACTGCGAGAAGGACGTACGCCGCGAATTCGCGACGCGATAGCACGACCCCCTCCGTCATTGCCGCTGATGTGATCCTGGAGACACGATGATGCGCATCACCCTGCTCGCTTCCCCGTTGCTGGCCCTGCTGGGGCTGTCCGCCCCCGCGCTGGCGTCGGACCGGTACTGCAAGCACGAGGCACCGCGCCAGCTCACGCTCGACATCGGCGACGCCAGGACCGTGGTGTTCGAGGTCGGTCCGCACGACCTGACCGTGGAATCGCGCGCCGGTGCGCCGGCCGCGATGAAGGGCCGCGCCTGCAGCAGCCATGCCGAGCGGTTGGCCGACCTGAAGATCGAACAGCGGCGCGCCGGCGACAAGCTGATCGTGCGGATGTACCAGGACGGCACGTTCAGCGGCATCTTCTTCGGCAGCAACTACGCCTACATGAACCTGACCGCCACCCTGCCCGACCACGTGTCCGTGCAGGTGAAGGTCGGTTCGGGCGAAGCCGATGTCACCGGCGCGCCGGTCTTCAGCGCGGATGTCGGCTCCGGCCGTGCCGTGGGCCGCAGCATCCGTGGACTGGCCGCCGCATCGGTGGGCTCGGGCGACATCGACATCCACGGCGCCGGCAGCCTCAAGGTGGTGTCGATCGGTTCGGGCGACGTGGAAGCCGACAACGTGAAGGGCGCCACCAGCGTCGGCAGCATCGGGTCGGGTGGCTTCAGCCTGTCGCGCGGCGGCAGCATCGAGATCGGCTCGATCGGCTCCGGTGGCGCGGAACTGCGCGACATCACCGGCGACGTGGCGATCGGCTCGATCGGTTCCGGCGGTGCGGACGTACGCAACGTCGGCGGCGGGTTGAACGTCCGTTCCGTCGGCAGCGGCGACGTCGACCACGAGGGCGTGAAAGGCCAGATCGACATCCCCAAGCGTCGCTGATTCCCGAGGAACGACCATGATCCGCACCATCGCACTCGCCCTGTCCGTCACACTGCTGCTGGCCGCCTGCTCGAAGAACGGTGACGCCGATGGCGACACGTCGACCTCCAGCGCCCTCTGGGGCCAGAACCTGAAACTCAATACGCCCGGCCATCCGAAGGCCGAGGTCTCGGCCAAAGGCGACTTCATCGTCGACGGCAAGCCGGTGCCGGTGACGGACGCGCAGCGCGCGCTGCTCGTCGCTTACCACCGGGAACTCGGCGGCATCGCCGATGCGGGTATCGCCACCGGCAAGGAAGGCGCCAAGCTCGCCGGCAAGGCCGTGGGCGCGGCCGTGCGCGGCATCTTCAGCGGCAATCCCGACCAGATCGAGCAGCAGATGGAAGCGGAGGCCAAGAAAGTCGAGGCGGAAGCGATGAAGATCTGCGATCGCCTGCCCGCCCTCTACAAGGCCCAACAGGACCTCGTGGCTGCGCTGCCTGCGTTCCAGCCCTACGCGGGCATGGAACCGACCGACATCGACGAATGCCGCACCACGCACACCGGCGCCCATGAGGCCGGCGAGGAGGTCGGACGCGCCCTCGGCAGGGCGGTCAAGAGCGACGCGCCCGGAACCGAAGGCAATGCGGCAGCAGAGGCCGACGCGGCCGCTGCAGCGCCGGCGGATTCACCCTCGCCGTGACGATGCTTGCGCCTCCGCTGCGCGGACGTCGCCTCTCCTCTTTCTCCCTGCGAGGTACGACATGAAGTACACCTGCACCGCGCTGCTGGCAGCAGCACTGACGGTATCCAGCGCGCAGGCGGCGGACGCACCGGACCCCGCCCGCGAGCAGGCGTTCCAGGACCACATCGCCTACGTCGCCACGTTCGCGATGCCGGTGCTGATCGAAAAATGCGGCGCGATGGATGCGGGCTACCTGCAGCGCGCCGCGCCGGCTTATTTCCGCTACGTCAACACGCACCAGGACCGGATCGAACGCGGTCGGTTGCTGACGCTCGCGGAGTTCGCACCGGGCGATACGCTGGCCGCCTATCGCGAACGCACGCTCACGCAACGACTGGGCCGCCTGGACAGTGGCACGCCCGAACAGAAGCACAAGATGTGCGAAGGTGCGCTCCAGATGCTGGGCGGGATGAAGATCCCGGGCGAGTGGCCACCACGCGATTGACGAGCGGCGGGACTTTCAGCCCCCACCACCGCCCGGCTTGCCATGGATGCCGCCCTTCGCCAGCACGGCCGGGTCCAGCAACGGCTTGAGCGTCTTCTCCGGCAACCCGGTGACCTCGCGCGCCACATCCAGCACGGGCCGGTTCTGCTTGTAGGCCTGCTTGGCGATCGCCGCGCCCTTCTCGTAACCGATCACCGGATTCAGTGCCGTCACCAGGATCGGATTGCGGTCCAGCGCTTCCTGCACACGGTCGTTGCGCACCATCAGCCCGGCGATGCAGTCGTCGGCCAGCAGGCGCGACACGTTCGACAGCAACTGGATGCCGTCCAGCAGGTTGTTCGCGATCAGTGGCAGGGTGACGTTGAGCTGGAAATTGCCGGTCTGCCCGGCGACGGTCACTGAGGTGTGGTAGCCCATCACCTGCGCGCACACCATCACCGTGGCTTCCGGAATCACCGGATTGACCTTGCCCGGCATGATGGAACTGCCCGGCTGCAGCGCCGGCAATTCGATCTCGCCCAGTCCCGCCAGCGGCCCGGAGTTCATCCAACGCAGGTCGTTGGCGATCTTGGTCAGCGCGACGGCCAACGCGCTGAGCTGGCCGGACAGCTCGACGGCGTCGTCCTGCGCGGCCAGGCCTTCGAACGTGTTGTCGGCGCTTTCGAAGCGCGTCTTCGTCATCGCCGACAGCGTCTTCGCCACGCGCGCGCCGAAGCGGGGATCCGCGTTGATGCCGGTCCCGATCGCGGTGCCGCCCAGCGGCAGCCGGCGTACGCGCTTCAGCGTGTCCTCGATGCGCGCCTGCGCGGACGACAGCTGCGCCGACCACGCGGAGAACTCCTGGCCGAAGGTCAGCGGCATGGCGTCCATCAGGTGCGTGCGACCGGTCTTGACCACCTTCCCCAGGGCCTTGCCGCGCGCGTCGATGGTCTTGCGCAGATGCGTGATCGCCGGCAGCAGGTCTTCAAGCACCGCCAGCTGCGCCGCCACCCGCAGCGCCGTGGGGATCACGTCATTCGAGCTCTGGCCGAGGTTGACGTGGTCGTTCGGGTGCACGGCCGCCTTGCCCGCACGCGACGCCAGCGTGGCGATCACCTCGTTGGCATTCATGTTGGACGAGGTGCCGGAGCCGGTCTGGTAGACGTCGATGGGGAAATGCGCATCGTGTTCGCCGGCTGCCACGGCCTGCGCGGCGGCCTGCACGGCAGTCGCGATGCCCTTAGGCAGCAGGCCCAGGCCCGCGTTGACCTCGGCCGCCGCGCCCTTGACCAGCCCCAGCGCGCGGATGAAGCCGCGCGGCATCGGCCGGCCGGAAATCGGGAAGTTCTGCACCGCGCGCTGCGTCTGTGCGCCCCACAGCGCATCGGCGGGCACCTTCAGTTCGCCCATGCTGTCGTGTTCGATGCGGGTACGTGCGGCACGGGGCTTGCCCGCGGTCTTCTTGCTGGTCATCAACCGTCTCCTGGAGGGATTCACGGCTTGCGCGCCGGCATCGGCCGACGGCTGGCGGGGGCCACAGGATACGCCAGGCCGGATGCGGGCCTTCCCGGGGTAAAATGGAACGCTCCCTTTCAGCCGCCCTCGTCCCCCATGTCGGATTCGTCCCTGCTCGCCCTGTCCCCGCTCGATGGCCGATACGCCGGCAAGGTCGACGCGCTGCGCCCGATCTTCTCCGAGTACGGCCTGATCCGCGCCCGCGTGAAGGTCGAGGTGGAATGGCTGCTGGCGCTGGCCGCCGAGCCGGGCATCACCGAGCTGCCCGCGTTCTCCGCGGCCCAGCAGGCGAAGCTGCGCGCGCTGGCCGACGGCTTCAGCGTGGCCAATGCCGCCCGCGTCAAGGAGATCGAGCGCACCACCAACCATGACGTCAAGGCGGTGGAGTACTTCATCAAGGAGCAGCTGAAGGACGATGCCGAACTCGCTCCGGCGCTGGAATTCGTCCATTTCGCCTGCACCAGCGAGGACATCAACAACCTGTCCTACGGCCTGATGCTGGAACAGGCGCGCCGCGAGGTCCTGCTGCCGACGCTCGATGGCGTGACCGCCACGCTGCGCTCGCTGGCCCACGCGCAGGCCGCGCAGCCGATGCTATCGCGCACGCACGGCCAGACCGCGTCGCCCACCACGCTGGGCAAGGAGATCGCCAACGTGGTCGCGCGCATCGAGCGCCAGCGCGCGCAGATCGCCGCGGTGGAACTGACCGGCAAGATCAACGGCGCGGTCGGCAACTACAACGCCCACGTGGCCAGCTACCCGGATGTCGACTGGCCGGCGTTCGCGCAGCGCTTCGTCGAAAGCCTGGGCCTGGTGTTCAACCCGTACACCACCCAGATCGAGCCGCACGACAACGTCGCCGAGATCGGCGACGCCGCGCGCCGCGCCAACACGATCCTGGTCGATCTGGCCCGGGACATCTGGGGCTACATCTCGCTGGGCTACTTCAAGCAGCGCTTGAAGGAAGGCGAAGTCGGCTCGTCGACGATGCCGCACAAGGTCAACCCGATCGACTTCGAGAACGCCGAAGGCAACTTCGGCATCGCCAATGCCCTGTTCGAGCATTTCAGCGCCAAGCTGCCGATCAGCCGCTGGCAGCGCGACCTCACCGACTCCACCGTGCTGCGCGCCCTGGGCACCGCGTTCGGCCACACCCAGGTCGCACTGGACTCGCTGGCCAAGGGCCTCGGCAAGCTGGAAGTGAATCCGCAGCGCCTCGACGCCGATCTCGATGCGGCCTGGGAAGTGCTGGCCGAAGCCGTGCAGACCGTCATGCGCCGCCACGGCCTGCCGAACCCGTACGAGCAACTGAAGGCGCTGACGCGCGGCCAGGGCATCACCGCCGACTCGATGCGCGCCTTCATCGAATCGCTCGACCTGCCCGCCGACGACAAGCAGCGCCTGCGCGACATGACGCCGGGCCGCTACACCGGCCTCGCCGAGCGGCTTGCACGGAACATCTGAGGTCCGGGACGCGAGGGAACGGCGATGCACCTGCTGATCAACATCGACGTTCCCGATCTGCCCGCCGCGGAAGCGCTGTACACGCAAGCGTTCGGCCTGACCGCTGCGCGTCGCTTCGGCGACGGCGGGGTCGAACTGCTCGGCGCGCAGGCGCCGGTCTACGTGCTGCAGAACCCCGCCGGCTCCATCGCCGCCGCCGATGCGCGCCGCGACTACACCCGCCACTGGACGCCCGTGCACCTGGACGTGGTGGTGGATCATCTTGAGCCTGCCCTGGACCGTGCCCTGCAGGCCGGCCTGGTGCAGGAAACCGACATACGCGACGCGAACTGGGGCCGCATCGTCCGGCTGGCCGATCCCTGGGGCCATGGCTGGTGCCTGCTGCAGTTCGTCAACCGCGGCTACGACGAGATCGCCACATGACGCTCCGCTCCACCCTGTTGTCCGGCGTGATCGCCCTCGCGCTGCCGACCGCCGCGCTCGCCGCCGACGTCCCCGCCAAGGCCTGTGCGGACGACGCCGGCTGGAACGATCCGGCCACGCCACTGAAGGTCTACGGCAATACCTGGTACGTCGGCACCTGCGGCATCAGCGCCCTGCTGGTGACCTCCGACGAAGGCCATATCCTGGTCGACGCCGCCACCCCGCAGGCTGGCCCGCAGATCCTGGCGAACATCCGCGCGCTCGGCTTCAAGCCCGAGGACGTGCGCGCCATCGTGTTTTCGCACGAGCACTTCGATCATGCCGGCAGCCTGGCCGAACTGCAGAAGGCCACCGGCGCACCGGTGTACGCGCGTGCGCCCGCGGTCGCCACGCTCAAGCGCGGTGCCAGCGACCGCAGCGACCCGCAGTTCGCGGTGCTGGAGCCCTTCCGCGCCGTCGAGCAGGTGATCGTGCTCGATGATGATGGCGTGGTGCGCGTCGGCCCGCTGGCATTGCAGGTGGTCGCCACGCCCGGCCACACGCCTGGCGGCACCAGTTGGACCTGGCGCTCGTGCGATGGCGACGCCTGTCACCAGATGGTCTACGCCGACAGCCTGACCGCGATCTCCGATGGTGTATACCGCTACAGCGACGACGCCGCGCATCCCGGCTACACGGCCGCGTTCCGCGAAACCCTGGCGCGCGTGGCCGCGCTGGACTGCGACATCCTCGTCACGCCGCACCCGTCGGCGAGCCAGTTGTGGTCCCGCATCGGTCCGCGTGCCGACCGCCCGCTGGTCGATACCAGCGCCTGCCGCACCTATGCACGGACGGCGACGCAGCGGCTGGACAAGCGGCTGGCGGACGAGGCGGCGAAGCCCGCCGCGCCGGCGCCTTGATCGGACGCAATGATGTCGAACCCGTCGTGACGGATGCTGCTGCCCTCCCTTCTGGCTGATTACCTCCCCCGATGAACTCCAAGACCACCCGCCGCCCCAAGGACCTGCCCTTCGAGGTCGACGCCACGCAGCAACAGCCGTTGGGCATGCCGGTCGATCGCTTCCTGCGCGATTACTGGCACAAGCGCCCGCTGCTGATCCGCAACGCGTTCCCGGATTTCGAGACGCCGGTGCAGCCGGAAGACCTTGCCGGCCTCGCCTGCGAGGACGGCGTGCTGGCGCGCATGATCAGCCTGGACAAGGCGACCGGCGTCTGGGATGTGCGAACGGGTCCGTTCCAGGAAGAAGACTTTCCCGGCCTGCCGGACCACGACTGGACCCTGCTGGTGCAGGACGTCGACAAGTGGGACGCCGATGTCCGCCAGGTGCTGGAGCAGTTCCACTTCCTGCCGCGCTGGCGCGTGGACGACATCATGATCAGCTTCGCCGCCACCGGCG
Organism: Pseudoxanthomonas sp. LjRoot206; assembly: GCF_056175725.1. Classification (NCBI taxonomy): domain Bacteria; kingdom Pseudomonadati; phylum Pseudomonadota; class Gammaproteobacteria; order Lysobacterales; family Lysobacteraceae; genus Pseudoxanthomonas; species Pseudoxanthomonas sp. LjRoot206. The sequence goes on along the minus strand of NZ_JBGFFI010000001.1, from coordinate 744,524 downwards.
GTTCGGTCGGCGCGCACGTGGACCACTACGACGTGTTCCTGCTGCAGGCACAGGGCGAGCGGCGCTGGATGATCGATGCCAGCGTGGCGATGGGCAAGCCCGCACCGGACCTCGGCTTCCAGGACGATGTGGCGATCAAGCTGCTGCGCACCTTCGCACCCACCCACGAATGGGTACTGTCGCCGGGCGACATGCTGTACCTGCCGCCGCTGGTTCCGCATCACGGCGTGGCGGAGAACCCGTGCCTGACGTTTTCGGTCGGCATGCGCGCACCGTCGTCGGCGGAACTGATCGGCGACTACCTCGACACGCTGATCGCCGATGCCGACGAGGCCGTCCGCTACCACGACGAAGACCTGGTGGCACCGCAGGACCCGAACGAGATCGACGCACGCGCGATGGAGCGCGTGGTCGAGGCCTTGAATGCGTTGCGCATGAACGATCCCGACTTGGTCGGCGACTGGTTCGGCCGCTTCATCACCACCTACCGCGCCTCGGGCGACGTCATGCCACCGCCGGATTCGCCCTCGCGCATCGAGATGGAGTGGGACCTGCAACAGGGCGCCCACCTGCTGCGCCACCCGTTCTCGCGCCTCGCCTGGCGCCGGCGAAGCAAGGGCGCCACCCTGTTCTGCAACGGGATGGACTACGCCCTGCCGGTCAAGGAAGCGCAGCTGCTCGCGGCGCTGGAAGGCCTGGATGGCACCACCTACGCCGCGCTCAGCGAGGCCGGCCGTGATGCGGTGATGGCGTTGGCGGCACAGGGCCACTACCAGTTGGCCCTGCCTGGTGACGATCAGGATCCCGAGGACGAGGGCGCGTGAACGCAACGGGAGACTATCGCGTCGACGCCATCGACTACGCCGCCGACGCGGGCGCGGTCCACGAGGTGCGCGACGTGGTGTTCGTGCAGGAACAGCAGGTGCCGCGTGAGCTGGAACACGACGCGCTGGACCCGCTCAGCCACCACGTGGTGGCCCGTGATGCCTCCGGCACCCCTATCGGGACCGCACGACTGACGCCCGAGCACCGGATCGGTCGCATGGCCGTGCTGTCGGCCTGGCGTGGCCGTGGCGTCGGCGACGCCCTGCTGGTCGCCCTGCTGGGCGAAGCCCGGCGGCGGCAGTGGCCCGATGTGTCGCTGCATGCCCAGCTCGCCGCTGAGGCGTTCTATGCCCGCCACGGCTTCCTGCCCGAGGGTGAGCGCTTCTTCGAAGCCGGCATCGAGCACCAGGGCATGCGGCGCGTGCTGGCCGGCCCTGCCGGCATCACCCAGCGCACCGAGGCCGTGGCCATCACCACCGCCGTGGTGGCACAGGCGCGGCGCAGCCTCGTCGTCTACAGCCGTGCACTGGATCCCGGGCTGTGGGATGCACCGACGGTCATCGAGTCGCTGCGTCGCTTCGCCACCCGCCAGACCGGGGCGCAGGTCCACGTGCTGCTGCAGGATGCCGGTACGCCGCAACGGGCACTGGCACCCTTGATCGGCCTCGGCCAGCGCCTGCCCAGCGTGTTCGCCTTCCGCGAAGTGCAGGACCCGGTGGACCTGTCGTACACCGCCGCCTTCGTCGCGAACGACGATCACGGCTACTACCACCGGCCGCTGGGCCATCGCTTCGATGGCGAGGCGGGACTGGCGCACGCCGGCCGCGCACGGCAGCTGCGCAACGAATTCACGCAGATGTGGGAGCGCTCGCGCCCCGTCGGCGAATACCGTGCACTGGGGATCTGACCTGCCGCCTGCGGCACCGTGCCGGTGCCTGTGCTCGGCCCGCACCCTGCGTCTTTAGTCCAATCCGGTTACGCCCCCTTCCCGGCATGGGGGTATAATTTCCGGGTTTTCGCTCATGACCGTGAGACTTTGCGCGACATGGACGGCAAGCGCCCCTCGACTACCCCACAGCACGCCATCACCATCGTGGACAATCTCCTGAAGCAGTTCGCGCAATCCTCGCAGCTCAACGGGGGCAACGCCTCCTACGTCGAAGACCTGTACGAGCAGTACCTCGTCGCCCCGGACAGCGTGGGGCCCAAATGGAAAGCGTACTTCGACGGCTTCAAGGGCCACGAGGCCGGCGATGTACCGCATTCGGTGGTCATCCAGCAGATCACCGAGGCCGCGCGCCAGGCTGGCAAGGGCGTGGTCGCGACCGGCGGCGGCGACGAGCGCGAACGCAACGTGGGCCGCCTGATCACCGCCTACCGGTCACGCGGCCACCTGGGTGCGCAGATCGATCCGCTGGGCCTGACCCCACCCGTCAACACCCCGGACCTGGACCTGGCCTTCCACGACCTGTCCGACAAGGACCTGGACAGCGAGTTCAGCACCGGCAATGTCGGCGGCAACTCGCGAATGAAGCTGCGCGACCTGCTGGCACGCCTGAAGGCGACCTACACCGGTCCCATCGGCGTCGAGTTCATGCATATCTCCGAGGTCGAGCAGCGCCAGTGGCTGTACCAGCGCCTCGAGACCGCCGGTGGCCAGTTCGGCCTGTCCGACGACGCCAAGCGCCGCACGCTGGAGCGCCTGACCGCCGCCGAGGGCCTGGAACGCTACCTGCACACCAAGTACGTCGGCCAGAAGCGCTTCTCGCTGGAAGGCGGCGACGCACTGATCCCGCTGATGGACACCATGATCCGCAACGCCGGCGAAGGCGGGGTCAAGGACATCGTGGTCGGCATGGCCCACCGTGGCCGCCTCAACGTGCTGGTCAACACGCTGGGCAAGAGTCCGCGCAAGCTGTTCGACGAGTTCGAGGGCAAGTTCGAGCACGACAACGACCTGGCGCACGCCGGCGACGTGAAGTACCACATGGGCTTCTCCGCCGACATCGCCACCCCGGGCGGTCCGGTCCACCTGGCACTGGCCTTCAACCCGTCGCACCTGGAAATCGTCGACCCGGTCGTGGCGGGCAGCGTGCGGTCGCGCCAGGAGCGCCGCAACGACGTCGCGCGCCAGAGCGTGCTGCCGATCATCATGCACGGCGACGCCGCGTTCGCCGGCCAGGGCGTGGTGATGGAGCTGTTCCAGATGTCGCAGGCGCGCGGCTTCGCCGTCGGCGGCACGCTGCACATCGTCATCAACAACCAGATCGGCTTCACCACCAGCAACAAGGAAGACTCGCGCTCCACGCTGTACTGCACCGACGTCGCCAAGATGGTCGGCGCCCCGGTCTTCCACGTGAACGGCGACGATCCGGAAGCCGTGGTCTTCGTGGCCCAGCTGGCCTACGACTTCCGCCAGCAGTTCAAGAAGGACGTGGTGATCGATCTGGTCTGCTACCGCCGCCACGGCCACAACGAGGCCGACGAGCCCGCGGCCACGCAGCCGGTGATGTACCAGACCATCCGCAAGCACGCGACCACGCGCGAGATGTACGCCGCCAAGCTGGAAGGCGCGGGCGTCATCCCGGCCGAAGGCGGCAAGGCGATGGCCGACGCGTACCGCAACAAGCTGGACTCGGGCGAGTACACCACCGAGCTCGCCAAGCAGAAGGGCGACGAGCTGGCGATCGACTGGTCGCGCTACCTGTCCGGCAAGCTCAGCGACCCGGTCGACACCAAGGTCAAGCGCAAGGCGCTGGACGCGCTGGCCAAGATCATCACCACGATTCCCGCCGGCGTCGCGCTGCACCCGCGCGTGGCCAAGATCTACGAGGACCGCGTGAAGATGGCCGCCGGCGAGCAGCCGGCCGACTGGGGCTTCGCCGAGAACCTCGCCTACGCCACGCTGCTGTCGGAAGGCAACGGCCTGCGCCTGGTCGGCCAGGACGCCGGCCGCGGTACGTTCTTCCACCGCCACGCGATCCTGCACGACCAGAAGACCGACAGCTATTACCTGCCGCTGCGCCAGCTGGTCGAACAGCCAGAACAGGCCACCATCATCGACTCGCTGCTCAGCGAGGAGGCGGTGATGGCGTTCGAGTACGGCTTCTCGACCACCGATCCCAACACGCTGTGCATCTGGGAAGCACAGTTCGGCGACTTCGCCAATGGCGCGCAGGTGGTGATCGACCAGTTCATCGCCGCCGGCGAGGCCAAGTGGGGCCGTATCAGCGGCCTGACGCTGCTGCTGCCGCACGGTTATGAAGGCCAGGGCCCGGAGCACAGCTCCGCCCGCCTGGAACGCTTCCTGCAGCTGTGCGCGCTGGAGAACATGCTGGTCTGCGTGCCGACCACGCCGGCGCAGGCGTACCACATGCTGCGCCGGCAGATGCGCATGACCACGCGCAAGCCGCTGGTGGTGATGACGCCGAAGTCGCTGCTGCGCCACAAGCTGGCCGTGTCCACGCTGGACGAACTGGCCAACGGCGAGTTCCAGCACCTGATCCCGGACGCGACCGCCGACGCCAAGAAGGTCAAGCGCGTCGTGGCCTGCTCGGGCAAGGTCTACTACGACCTGCTGGAGGACGCGCAGAAGCGCGGCCAGGACGACGTGGCCATCCTGCGCGTGGAGCAGCTGTATCCGTTCCCGCGCGAGCAGCTGGCCGCCGAACTCAAGCGCTACGGCAAGGCTACCGAGGTGGTCTGGTGCCAGGAAGAGCCGCAGAACCAGGGTGCGTGGTACCAGATCAAGCATCACCTGCAGGCCTGCCTGACCGACAAGCAGACGCTGGACTACGCGGGCCGCCCGCGTTCGCCCTCGCCCGCCGCCGGCCACTTCGCCGAGCACGTCGAGGAACAGCTGAAGCTGGTCGCCGACGCACTGGTCAACACGCTCGGCACCAGCACCGTCGCCGAATAAGCCCTTACCCTCATTAGAACAAACCACCAGGACGTCCCATCCCATGGCCACTGAAGTCAAAGTTCCGGTTCTCCCCGAGTCCGTCTCCGACGCCACCATCGCCGCCTGGCACAAGAAGGTGGGCGACGCGGTCAAGCGCGACGAGAACCTGATGGACCTGGAAACCGACAAGGTCGTGCTGGAAGTGCCCTCGCCCGTCGACGGCGTGCTGAAGGAAATCAAGTTCAAGGAAGGCGATACGGTGACCAGCCAGCAGCTGCTGGCAATCATCGAGGAAGGCGCCGCGGCCGCTGCGCCCGCACCCGCCGCGGAAGAGAAGAAGCCCGCCGCCGGCGCTCAGGAAGTGCAGCCGAAGGCCGAGGCGGCCAAGGCAGACGCCGCTGCCCCCTCCAGCACCAAGCCGGCCCCGGCCGGCGCCGACGCGCTGCCGCCGGGCGCGCGCTTCACCGCCGTCACCCAGGGCATCGACCCGGCGAACGTGGAAGGCACCGGCCGCCGCGGCGCCGTGACGAAGGAAGACCTGGTCAACTACGCCAGCGGCAAGACCGCCGGCGTCGCCGGCGGCGCGCGTCCGGAAGAGCGCGTGCCGATGACCCGCATCCGCACGCGCATCGCCGAGCGCCTGATGCAGTCCAAGAACTCCATCGCCATGCTGACCTCGTTCAACGAAGTCAACCTGGCCAAGGTCATGGAGATGCGCAAGGAACTGCAGGACGACTTCGTCAAGGCCAACGGCATCAAGCTCGGTTTCATGAGCTTCTTCGCCAAGGCCGCCGCCAACGCGCTGCAGCGCCACCCGATCGTCAACGCCTCGGTCGACGGCAACGACATCATCTACCACGGTTATTCCGACATCTCGATCGCCGTTTCCACCGAGAAGGGCCTGGTCACGCCGGTGCTGCGCAACGTCGAGCGCATGGGCTTCGGCGACATCGAGAAGGGCATCGCCGATTACGCCAAGAAGGCGCGCGACGGCAAGCTGGCGCTGGAAGACCTGCAGGGCGGCACCTTCACCATCACCAACGGCGGCACCTTCGGTTCGCTGATGTCCACCCCGATCGTCAACCCGCCGCAGAGCGCCATCCTGGGCATGCACGCCATCAAGGACCGCGCCATCGTCGAGAACGGCCAGGTCATCGCCGCGCCGATGATGTACATCGCACTGTCCTACGACCACCGCATCATCGACGGCAAGGACGCGGTGCTGTTCCTGGTCGACATCAAGAACCAGCTGGAAAACCCGCACCGCATGCTGCTGGGCATGTGATGCACTGAGCCCCTCTCCCTTCGGGAGAGGGGTTGGGGTGAGGGTCCGACTGCCGCCGCGTCCTGCAGCATCCCCACTCCGCCGCACCCTCATCCGGCGCTTCGCGCCACCTTCTCCCGGCGGGAGAAGGGAAATGCAAAGGACTTCCAAATGGCTGAACAATTCGACGTCGTCGTCATCGGTGCCGGCCCCGCCGGCTACCACGCCGCCATCCGCGCCGCGCAGCTCGGCATGAAGGTCGCGTGCATCGACGCCGCGCTGGGCAAGGACGGCAAGCCCGCGCTCGGCGGTACCTGCCTGCGCGTGGGCTGCATCCCGTCCAAGGCGCTGCTGGATTCCTCGCACCAGTACCACAACCTGACCCACCAGTTCGAACAGCACGGCATCAGCGTCAAGGACGCGAAGATCGACGTCGGCACCATGGTCGGCCGCAAGGACGCCATCGTGAAGCAGTTCACCGGCGGCATCGCGCAGCTGTTCAAGGCCAACAAGGTGACGGCGTACTACGGCTTCGGCCAGTTGCAGCCGGGCAACGTCGTCAAGGTCAAGCAGCACGATGGCAGCGACGTCGAGCTGAAGGGCACCAACGTCATCATCGCCGCGGGTTCGGATTCGATCGAACTGCCGTTCGCCAAGTTCGACAACGAGTACATCGTCGACAACGTCGGCGCGCTGGATTTCAGCGAGGTCCCGAAGCGCCTCGCGGTAATCGGCGCAGGCGTGATCGGCCTGGAGCTGGGTAGCGTGTGGAAGCGCCTCGGCGCCGAGGTCACCATCCTCGAAGCCCTGCCCGACTTCCTCGCCGTCGCCGACAGCGAAGTGTCGAAGGTCGCCGCGCGCGAGTTCAAGAAGCAGGGCCTCGACATCCGCCTGGGCGCCAAGGTGTCGAAGACCGAGGTCACCGGCAAGGGCAAGAAGAAGGAAGTCGTGGTCACCTACAGCGACGCCGAAGGCGAGAAGACGCTGACCGTGGACAAGCTGCTGGTCGCCGTGGGCCGCCGCGCCGCGAGCAAGGGCCTGCTGGCCGACGGCACCGGGGTGAAGCTCAACGAACGCGGTCAGGTGGAAGTGGATGCGCACTGCCACACCGGCGTCGATGGCGTCTGGGCGATCGGCGACTGCGTGCGCGGGCCGATGCTGGCGCACAAGGGCTTCGAGGAAGGCATCGCGGTCGCCGAACTGATCGCCGGCCTGCCGGGGCACGTCAACTTCGACACCATCCCGTGGGTCATCTACACCTCGCCCGAGATCGCCTGGGTCGGCAAGACCGAACAGCAGCTCAAGGCCGAAGGCGTGGCCTACAAGGCCGGCTCGTTCCCGTTCGCCGCGGTGGGCCGCGCGGTGGCGATGGCGGAGCCGACCGGCTTCGTAAAGGTCATCGCCGATGCCGAAACCGATCGCGTGCTGGGCATGCACCTGGTCGGCGCCAACGTGTCGGAACTGGTGCACGAAGGCGTGCTCACCATGGAGTTCAAGGGCTCCGCGGACGACCTGGCCCGCATCTGCCATGCGCACCCGTCGCTGTCGGAAGCGGTGCACGATGCCGCGATGGCCGTGCACAAGCGCGCGATCCACAAGCCCAACTGAGGCCCGCACGGCGGCGATGTCGCCGCCGTGATCCGCATGCGCCAGGCGATGCCTGGCGTTTTGCGTTTCTGACAACAGGCAAGAGACATCGACATGAAGAGCATCTGCGTCTACTGCGGTTCCAACGCCGGCAACAAGCCCGCCTACACCGAGCGCGCCATCGCGCTGGGCGACCGCATAGCGAAGGAAGGCCTGCAACTGGTCTACGGTGGCGGCAACGTCGGCCTGATGGGCGTCGTCGCCGACGCGGTGCTGGCCGCCGGTGGCGAGGTGATCGGCGTGATCCCCGAACAGCTGGTCAACTGGGAGGTCGCGCACAAGGGCCTGACCCGCTTGGACGTGGTCGCCAACATGCACGAGCGCAAGAAGCGCATGTTCGACCTGTCCGATGCCTTCGTCGCCCTGCCCGGCGGCTTCGGCACGCTCGACGAGATGTTCGAGATGCTGACCTGGCGCCAGCTCGGCATCGGCGACAAGCCCTGCGCCTTCCTCGACGTCGAAGGCTTCTACACCCCGCTGATGGGCATGATCGACCGCATGGTCGAGGAACGCTTTCTGCATCCCGAACAGCGCGCCGACCTGTGGCACGGCGACGACCTCGACGCCATGGTCGCCTGGATGCGCGCCTATTCGCCGGCGCAGGCGGACAAGTGGATGGACGAGAAGCGGCGCAAGTCGTTGCGTTGAGTACCGCCGTCCCAGCGGTTTTCAACAGCCGTACGGCTGTTTACGCTGGGACCTATCTGCACTTGCCCCGCACGTTCCGGCGCGCACAGACAATGGATTCCAGCGTGCCCTGGGATGACGGGCAATCGTGGCCGCATAGTCCCAGCCGATGCAGCCCTCGACCGTCGCCCTAGCGAGAGCTGGGGCCCATCTGCAGTTGCTCCGACCCTTCCGGCATGCATAGGCAATGGATTCCAGCTTGCGCTGGAATGACGGGGGATAGCGACCGTCTAGTCCAGTCAATGCGGCCCCCGCCGTCGCCCCAGCGAAAGCTGGGGCCCATCTGCACTGCTCCGAACATTCCGGCACGCGCAGGCAATGGATTCCAGCTTGCGCTGGAATGACGGAGAGTGGAGGCCGCGTAGTCCAGTCGAATGCCACCCTCGCCCGTCGTCCCAGCGCAAGCTGGGACCCATCTGCACGTGCTCCGAACATTCCGGCACGCGCAGACAATGGATTCCAGCTTGCGCTGGAATGACGGGGTCGGCTTATAGTCTTGTCGTACACGTGAAATAGGCAAAGGATGCCGTCGTGCCACGGGAACGGATTCCCTGCGTCTACATCCTGGCAAGCCAGCCACGAGGTACGCTTTACATCGGCGTGACCTCCAACCTGCCCGCGCGCGTCTGGCAGCATCGAAACGACCAAGCCGATGGCTTCACAAGACGCTACGGCATCCATACTTTGGTCTGGTATGAAGCTCACGCCCACATGGAATCTGCGATCCTCCGCGAGAAGGCGTTGAAGGCGTGGAAGCGCATGTGGAAGATCCAGCTCGTCGAAGCCACGAACCCCATCTGGCGGGATCTGTATCCCGACATTCTTTGAATGAAAGAGGTACACCGACCATGACCCTGCCCACCACCTTCAATGCATTCCGCATCCACAACAACGACACCGGCTATCGCAGCGGTATCGAAACCATTGCGCTCGATGCGCTGAATCCGGGCGAGGTCGTCATCAAGACGGCCTACTCATCGGTCAACTACAAGGACGCGCTGGCCGGCACGGGCGAAGGCAAGATCCTGCGGCGCTTTCCGCTGGTCGGCGGCATCGACGTGGCTGGCCATGTGGTGGCCTCCAGCGATTCCGCCTTCAAGGAAGGCGATGCATTGCTGGTCACCGGCTCCGGCCTCAGCGAAACGCGCGACGGCGGCTACGCCGAGTACGCGCGGCTCGATGCCAGGTGGGTCATCCCCCTGCCCCCGGGGCTGAGCCTGCGCGAAAGCATGATCCTCGGCACCGCCGGCTTCACCGCCGCGCTCGCGCTGTACCGCATGCGCGACAACCGGCAGACGCCCGACCTCGGTCCGCTCGCCGTCACCGGCGCCACCGGCGGCGTGGGCTCGCTGGCCGTCGACATCTTCAGCAAGGCGGGTTTCGAGGTGCATGCAGTCAGCGGCAAGCCCGAGAACACCGCGTACCTGAAATCGATCGGCGCCAGCGAGGTGCTGGGGCGTGACGCGCTGGCAACCACGCGTCCGATGGACTCCGCGCGCTTCGGCGGCGGCCTCGACAATGTCGGCGGCCCGATGCTGGCCAGCCTGCTGGCGCAGACGATGCCCTACGGCAACGTGGCCAGCGCCGGGCTCGCGGCCACGGCCGATCTGCCCATAACTGTGATGCCCTTCATAATTCGGGGCGTGTCGCTGCTCGGCGTCGCGTCGGCGGGCACCGCGCGCGATATCCGCGAACAGGTCTGGCAGCACCTGGCCAGCGACTGGAAGCCGCGCCATCTGGACACGATCTGCACGCGGGAGACCACGCTGGATGGGCTTCCGGAGGTGTTCCGCACCATGCTGGACGGGCGTTCGTTCGGGCGCACGCTGGTACGAATGGGATGAACGGCGGCGGCGGTACGACGGACGTCGTCCGTTGGCCGCCCAGCCCATTGTGTTGTCACCGACAAGGTCTAAAATCGATGCCGGGGAACACTGGGGACATCCATGGCAAAGATTCTGATCGTCGACGATTCACCGTCGCAACTGCTGGGCATCCAGCGCATCGTCGAGAAACTGGGGCACGAATCCATCACCGCCGAGGACGGCGCCGCGGGCGTGGAAGTCGCCAAACGCGAGCTGCCGGACATGGTCCTGATGGACGTGGTGATGCCGAACCTCAACGGGTTCCAGGCCACCCGCACGCTGAGCCGCGAAGCCACCACCAAGCACATCCCGGTGATCCTGGTGACCACCAAGGACCAGGACACCGACCGCATGTGGGGCCTGCGCCAGGGCGCCAAGGCCTACCTGACCAAGCCGTTCTCCGAAGACGAACTGGCCGAGGTGATCGAGCGCATCTTCAACGCGCGCGAACTGCCCTCCGCGCCGTCGGCCTGATACCGGCCGGCATGTATCGATGAAGAGCAGGCTGCGGCCTGCTCTTTTCGTTTGTGCGCGGCTCAGCGCGGCGCCACGTAGCCACCCGGCACGCCACGCGGCGACAGTACCAGTTGCCACAGCTGCGACCGGCGACTGCGGAACGTGGCCATCGAGACCGACAGGTAGAACCGCCACATCCGCCGGAAGCGCTCGTCGTAGCGCGCGCCCAGCGCGTCCCATGCCGATTCGACGTTGTCCCGCCACGCCTGCAGCGTGAGGTCGTAGTCGGCACCGAAGTTGTGCCAGTCCTCGATCACGAAGCGCCCCTCGGTCGCCTGCGCGATCTGTGCCGCCGACGGCAGCATCGAGTTGGGGAAGATGTAGCGTGCGATCCACGGATCGGACCGCAACACCGAATGGTTGCCACCGATGGTATGCAGCAGGAACAGCGCCTCCGGTGGCAGGCAGCGTCGTACCACGTCGAGATAAACGTCGTAGTTCTTCGCGCCCACATGTTCGAACATGCCCAGCGAGAACGCCGCATCGAACGGTTCGTCCAGCAGGCGGTAATCCTGCAGGCGGATCTCCACCGGCAGGCCCGCGCACAACCGGCGTGCGTACTCGGCCTGTTCGCGGGAAATCGTGATGCCGACGCCGCTGATGCCATAGCGTTCCGCAGCGAACTTCAGCGCTTCGCCCCAGCCACAGCCGATGTCCAGCACCCGCATCCCGGGCCGCAGCTGGAGCTTGCGGCAGACCAGGTCGAGCTTGGCCGCCTGCGCGGCGTCCAGGTCGCCGGCGTCACGCCAGTAGCCGCAGCTGTAGACCAGCCGCCGGCCCAGCATGGCGGCATAGAGGTCGTTGCCCAGGTCGTAATGGCGGCGTCCGACGTCGACGCTGCGGCGCGGCGACTGCAGGTTGGCCAGGCGTGCGCGCAGCGCGTCGAAGACCTCGCCCGCCCCATGCACACGCTCGTCCATGCGTGCCGCAAGCAGATGGAACAGCAGGCCGTCAAGCGAGGCCGCATCCCACCAGCCGTCCGTGTAGCTTTCGCCCAGGCCCAGCGAGCCCTGCCCCAGTACGCGGGCATGGAAGCGCGGGTCATGGACCTGGATGTCCCAGGGACGGTCTCCGCCGATCCGCACATCCGCTTCGGCCAACAGGTCTGCGATCCTGCGCTCGAAGCGGGCGTGCGGCATGGCGGTCAGCGGGCGAAGAGCTCCGCGTACGCCGGGGCGACGTGCGGCAGCAGCAGGGCCGCTGGCACGTCGACCGTCTGCGTACCATCGGCATACGGGCCCACCTGGTAGGGCGGGAACACGAAACGCAGTGCGGTGACGTGGCCCGACGCGTCGAGCACCGGCACGAACTCGCTGAAGTTGCCGGCCTCAGGCTCGGTGCCTTCGTCGATCATCCGGAACGTGCTCTTGATCAGCGCCGCCCGATCGGTCGGCGCCAGTTCGTCTTCGTCCGCGCGGTTCACCACCGCGGTATGCAGCTGCTCGCGCACGTAGTCGCTGACGGCCTGCCAGCCCTTGGCATCGGGAACAAGCGCCCCGGCGGTCAGGCGGGTGTCCTGCTGCGGCAGCCAGACGAAGCGCGCGATGAGCGGCTGCCCGTGCGCGCCGCCGGTGTAGCGGCTGCCGTCGGCGGCCACCGCGACGATGCGTGGCGTCTCCACGACCTGTTCGAACGCCAGCGACAGCTCATAGGGCGCCGATGGCTTGTCGTTGCCGAACGCCTCGACGGCTTCCATCAGTTCTGCGCGCTCGGCTTCGGTATAGGCGGACAGCGCCCTGGCCAGGCCGGGGTAGCGGTTGACCGTGGCGGGATAGCTGATGCCCACGACATAGCGGTCGGTGGCCTCGATGACATCCTTCAGCTCGACCGGGGCTTCGGTGGTCTCGACGGGAGTCGCGGCCGGGGCCTGCGGCTGGCCGGAGACCGCCGGCCGCGGCGTGGGTTCGCGCTGGCAGGCGGCCAGCGCGAGTACCGTTACCAGGACGAGGCCGAGCTGGCGGGCGGGGTGACGGGAGATGGGGGGGGCTGACACGTTCGGGCTCCTTCCGCGTGTGATGGGCGTCATTCTAGGCCGCGCCACCGCGCTCCTCCATCACGATCGCGCATCCACCAGATCGGCGTACTCCGGATGCCGCTGGATGTACGCGGCGGAATAGGAGCAGGCCGGCACCACCCGCCAGCCCTGCGCACGCGCATGATCCAGCGCCGCCCTGACCAGCGCGGCCGCGACGCCCCGGCCACCGATCGCATCGGGGACGCCGGTGTGGTCGATGACCATGCGCTCGCTCCGCAGCGAGTACACGAGCTCGGCCTCGTGCCCGTCCAGGCGGGTCGAGAACCGGCGAGCCGCGGGGTCGTGATGCAGGTCGAGGGCAGGCAGGTCACCGGTCATGGCGGCTCCGTGGTAGGGGACACCCCGACAGTGTGACGCAATGCCCGGGATGGCCGTGCGGCAGAACTGGACGCAGCGCGTCACATTCACCCTTGTGAAAAGACCATCACCTTGCGCGAGCGTGATGCGGTTCTCAAATCCAAAGTTGGCACGATTGCTGCGTGATACGGGCCATAGACCTGCATCTCGGAGTTCCGCCATGAGCCTGATCGACGCACTGCCCGACGTCTCCAACGCCAGCGACTTCACCCTGCTGGAAGGCCTGTACCAGCTCACCGTCACCGGCCACACCGACGCGTGGGAATTCGAAAAACTTAACAACGCGGTGTACGAGCGCCTGATGTCGACCTACTCCGGCAGCGAGACCAACGGCGTGCACGCCGTCCACTCCCTGATGGATTGATCGACCCGCAAGACGTCTACCGGGCGCTCCGGCGCGGCGCAGGGGTCCGCCCTCGGGTGCGACTGCCGCGCCGGAGTCCCGTCCCACCTGCACTCGTGATGCAGGCAGAAAGAAACCCCTCCTCATCGACGCGAACGGCGCGTTCTACTCGCCGCGATGGTCGCGCTTGCCCTGGTTGCGCCGGTCCTGCGTACCCGAGCTGCCCTGGATGGCCTTCATGCGGCTTTCTGCCGCATGCAGCTCATTCGCCTTGGCCGCCGCTTCGTTCGACACGAAACCCGCGCCCGGCGTACCCGATTGACCGTTCTGGTCCAGCTGCTGCCACGGTGCAGGCTGGCGATCGTGCTCGTGCTTTTGTTCCAGCAGCGTGCGCGCCGTGGCCAGCGCCTGCGCTGGCGTGACCTTCCGGGGAGCGCGCTTGCGCGATGCGGCCTTCTTCGCAGGAGTCTTGCGTGGCGCGGTGCGCTTAGCGGCGGCCTTCTTGGTGACCGCGCGCTTGGCTACAACCGTCTTCGTGACGTTCTTCGCTACCTTCTTGGCGGCCGTCTTGCCTGTCTTCTTGGCAGCGGCCTTCTTGGGGGCTACGGTGCGCGTCGTCTTCTTGGCGACCTTGCGCGGCGCTGCGTTCTTCGCAGCTTTCTTGACGGTCTTGCGTGGCGCGGCCTTCTTGACCGCCTTCTTCGCAACGCGTTTCTTGGTTGCGGCTTTCTTCGCCACTTTCTTCGCGGCCTTCTTCACCGTCTTGCGGACCGTGCTCTTCTTGGCCGCCGTCTTCTTGGCGGCTTTCTTGACTGCCTTCTTGGCTGCTGCCTTGCGGGTCGCCATGCGCTCCTCCACGGGTGGGACACGCCACCGGGATAGCACGGCCCACCTTCAATGCAGGTGAGCAAAGCCGCAATGGGGGCTTAACCGAAACGCGGCTGCGACAGCTTCTGCAGGAAGTGCTCGACCACGCCGGTATCCATCACCACCAGGAACAGCACGCCGTAGGCGGCGCCCGCGAGGTGGGCGCCATGGTTGATGTTGTCGCCGCCACGCTTGTCCATCCAGATGCTGTAGGCGATGTAGAGCACCGCGAACACGATGGCCGGCATCGGGATGAAGAACACGCCGATCGTGGCCCATGGCGCCAGCATGATGAAGGCGAACAGCACGGCCGATACCGCGCCGGATGCGCCGAGGCTGCGGTAGTTGGGATCCTTCTGGTGCTTCAGGTAGGTCGGCAGGATCGACACCACCAGCGCCGAGAAGTAGAACAGTGGGAATACCCACGGGCCCTTCTGCGCCGCCATCCAGCCCTCGATCTGGCGACCGAAGAAGAACAGCGTGAACATGTTGAAGAACAGGTGCCAGAAATCGGCGTGGATGAAGCCGTAGGTCACCAGCCGGTCGTACTGGCGGTGGCGGTCGATCGCCGGCGGCCACAGGATCAGCCGCATCAGCAAGCGCGGGGTGCGGAACGCAATCAGGCTGACGACGCAGGTGGCGGCGATGAGCAGCAGGGTGATCGGTGCGTCCATCTCTCGTCCTCAGGCCGCGGTACGGTAGTTGTCCTGCATGGGATAGGTCCTGGCGTACAGCGCGAACGCCAGTGCCGCCACGAACGCGAAGCCTGCGAAGAAGAACATCAGGAAGGCGTTTTCCGTCCAGCCCTGCGCTTGGATCCAGCCGATCACCGCCGGATCACGGACGCTGGCATTGGTCAGCAGCACCCACAGGCCGCCGAAGGTACTGGTCAGGTACCAGAACGCCATGATCACACCCTTCATCGCCATCGGCGCCTGGCTGTAGGCGAACTCCAGCGCGGTCGCCGACACCAGCACTTCGCCGAAGGTCAGCAGCAGGTAAGGCAGCGTCTGCCACGCCAGCGAAACCTGCTGGCCATCATCCATCTGCAGCTGCAGCATGCCCGCCACGATCCACGACAGCGCGGAAATGGCGATGCCCCAACCCATCCGGCGCAACGCGGTGACGTTGAAGCCCATCTTCCGCAGCGCCGGGTACAGCACCAGGTTGTTGAACGGGATCAGCAGCATGACCATCAGCGGATTCAGCGCCTGCATCTGGGTGGCGTCCTTCACCAGCCAGCTCGGCCACCACCACAGGTCGTGCGGGATCACCATCGCCTTGCCCTGGATGACCCAGGTCGAGGCCTTCTGGTCGAACAGCGACCAGAACGGCGTGACCAGCGCGAACACGATCAGGATGCGCAACACCGAGCGCACGCCTTCGATGGCGGCATCCGGGTGCATGCCGCGCGCACGTTCCAGCTGCAGCGACGCGCCGAAGCCGACACCGGCGATGATGGCACCCAGCGCAAGACAGGCGGTGATGACGAAACCCCACGCCTCCGGCCACAGGCCGACACCGGCGAACTTCAGCGCCCACAGCGCCAGCATCGCCATCGCGCCGACCAGGCCGACCGTGGCGACCAGCGTGCCGAATCCGAAGCCCTTGCCCAGCAGCGCACTGCGCACGATGGTGAGGAACGAATCCGGATCGTTGCCGCGCGACGGCGGCACGTTGACGTACTTGTCGCGCCCCAGCCAGAAAATGAAGGTCGCGATGAACATCAGGATGCCCGGAATGCCGAATGCCCACGCCGGGCCCCAGCTGCGCAGCACCAGCGGCATCAGCAGCGACGCGAAGAACGAACCGAAGTTGATGATCCAGTAGAAGGCATCGAAGACGACCTTCGCCTTGCTCTTGTTGGTCTGGTCGAACTGGTCGCCGCAGAACGTCACCACCAGGGGCTTGATACCACCCGACCCCAGCGCGATCAGGAACAAGCCGGTATAGAACCCCGTCGCGTTGCTTTCGAACAGCGCCAGGCAGGCATGGCCGGCGCAATAGATCAGCGAGAACCACAGGACGGTGTTGTACTTGCCGAAGTAGCGGTCGGACAGCCAGCCGCCCAGCAGCGGGAAGAAGTACACACCGATGACGAAGCTGTGGAACAGGTCCTTGGCCGCACCCTCGCGCGCGGCCTGGTCCGGCAGGTAGGCCAGCAGCACCGAGCTGATCAGGAACGGCACCAGGATGTTGCGCATCCCGTAGAAGCTGAACCGCTCGCACGCCTCGTTGCCGATGATGTAGGGAATCTGGCGGGGCATGCGGCCCTGGTTGGCTTCTGCGGTCGTGCTCATCCGATCTTCCGGTGAAAAAGTCCCGGAAGGGTACCGTATCCGCCCGCGCAGGGTCGAACCACGGCGGCATCGCGAGATGACCGAACAGGGACTGGGACTGTCCGCGATTGCGCGGCATCATGCGCCCCTGCCCTGTTCAGGAATTCCCCATGCTGCGACCGCTCTGCGCCTCCCTGCTGCTGGCCCTGGTACCACTGGCGAACGCCCAGTCCGCATTGACCACGGTCTCCGAGCGTTCCGGCTTCCTCGAGACCGGTCGCTACGAGGAAGTGACGGCGCTGTGCGATGCCTTCGCGCGCCAGTATCCGAAGGCGGTGCGCTGCACCACGTTCGGCACCACGCCGGAAGGACGGCCGATGAAGGCGCTGGTGGCCTCCACCAGCGGCGCACTGACGCCGGAACAGGCGCAACGTCGCGGACTGCCGGTCGTGCTGATCCAGGGCGGCATCCATGCCGGCGAGATCGACGGCAAGGACGCCGGCTTCCTGGCCTTGCGGGACGTACTGGAAGGCAAGGCGGCCACCGGTGCCCTCGACAAGCTGGTGTGGGTGTTCGTGCCGGTGTTCAACGTCGACGGCCACGAGCGTTTCGGCGCCTGGAACCGACCCAACCAGCGCGGCCCGAAGGAAATGGGCTGGCGCACCACCGCGCAGAACTACAACCTCAATCGCGACTACCTGAAGGCCGACACGCCCGAAATGCAGGCGATGCTGCAACTGGTGCAGCGCTGGGATCCGCTGGTGACCGTGGACCTGCACGCGACCAACGGCGCACAGTTCGAACACGACATTTCGATCCAGGTCGAGCCCGTGCATGCCGGCGATGCCGGTCTGCGCAAGGCTGGCCTGGCGCTGCGAACCGGCGTCATCGACGACCTATCGAAGCAGGGCTCGCTGCCCCTGCCCTACTACCCCTCGTTCGTGGTGCAGGATGATCCGACGTCCGGCTTCGAGGACAGCGTGCCGCCGCCGCGCTTCTCGCATGGCTATTACCTGCTGCGCAACCGCATCGCCATGCTGGTCGAAACGCATTCGTGGAAGGAATACCCGGTCCGCGTGCGCATCACCCGCAACACCGTGGTGTCGGTGCTGGACCACGTCGCCCAAGACGGCGCCGCCTGGCTGGCCGCGGCGAAGCAGGCCGATGTCGCGGCAGCAAAACTGGGAAGCCAGCGGGAGCCGCTGACCTATGTCGCGGCCCCCACCGCGCGCACCGTGGATTTCCGCGGCTACGCCTACACGCGCACGAAGTCCGACGTATCGGGCGCACTGATGACGCGCTACGACGAGACCACGCCGCAGATCTGGAAGGTGCCGCTGAAGGACGACATCCGTCCCGGCGTCGTCGTCCAGGCGCCGGGCGCGGGCTATCTGGTGCCTGCCGCCGACGCATCATGGGTGGCGGCCGTGCTGAAGACGCATGGCGTGGAATACCGGCTGCTGGGCAAGCCCTGGCAAGGTAATGCCGCCGCGTTCCGCGCCAGCAAGAGCAGCTTCGGCACCGGCTCGGTGGAAACCCACCAGCGGCTGACCGTGGAGGGCAGCTGGCAGCCTGAGGCGCGCGGCGTGCCGGCCGACTCGCTGTTCGTGCCGATCGCGCAAGCGAAGTCGCGCCTGGTCATGGCGCTGCTGGAACCGCTGGCGCCGGACTCGTTGCTCGCCTGGGGGCGATTCAACAACGCCTTCGAGCGCAAGGAGTACATGGAAGACTACGTAGCCGAATCCGTGGCGCGCGAGATGCTGCGCGACCCGGCGGTGAAGGCCGCGTTCGAGAAGAAACTGCGCGAGGACCAGGCCTTCGCCGCCGATCCCAGCGCGCGGCTGGAATTCTTCTACCGCCGCCATCCGTCCTGGGACGAGCGCTACCAGTTGTATCCAGTGCTGCGCGTCGACGTCGCGCCCTGATCCGATCGGCTTCCTGTAGGAGCGACGTCAGTCGCGACCGCACGTCGGCAGCGTCGTTGTCTTCGGCATCGCGCTCTGCGTCATGGAAGCCGAACGTGTACGGTCGCGACTCACGTCGCTCCTACAAAAGAACACAGGTACGCCTTCACCCCAGACGCCTCAACCCATACCTTGGCGATGCATTGCCGTAGGTGCTCTCGGTGAGCCGTGCTCCCATCGCTGCGAGCACGGCGCGCTGCTCCGGCAGCGGTGTCCGCAGCATCGCGTCCTCGTACGTCGCCAGCGTGCGGAACGCGGGCAGCGCCCATGCGCGCTCCAGGAAGGTCGCCATGCGCGGCCAGCGGACCGCATCCACCTGGTAGCGCACGAACGCGGCATTGCGGAAGAACGCCGCGAGGCTGATGTCGGCGATGGACAGCTCGCCGAAGATCCATCCCTGTTCCGGCAGCTGCGCCTCCAGGTAGTCCAGCGCGACCGGCAGCTCCTCTTCGCGCGCCTTGCGCACGACGTCCTCGTCGGTGCCTTCGTTGAACAGGAAGCGGCGCACGCCCTTCTGGAAGAACATCCGCCAGACGATGACATCGCCGAGTTGCGAGTCCGCGTATTCCTCCAGCCAGCGCGCCCTCGCCCGCTGCACGGGGTCGGCGGGATACAGCGGTATCTCCGGGAAACGGTCCTGCAGGTACTCGCAGATGACGGTGGAATCGTTGAGCACCAGTTCGCCATCGATCAGCACCGGAATGCGTCGCAGCGGACTGACCCGGCTGAACTCCTCGTTGCCGACGAAGGGCGCGATCGGATCGATGCGGTACGGGATGCCCTTCAGCTCCAGGCAGACCAGCACCTTGCGCACATACGGCGACAGGTGGTTGCCGATGATGGTCAGGGGCTCACTCATGCGTCTGCTCCTCCGTGGACGGACGCAGCGTGCGCATGAGGCGCGTCGCGGTCAACCCAGCGCGGTATCCAGCGCCATCATCAGGCAGAAGCCGATCGCCAGGCCCAGCGACGCCGTCGCGCCATGGCCATGCCGGTTGGATTCCGGAATCACGCTATGTCCGACCGCGATCAGCATGGCCCCGGCGGCGAACGCCAGGCCCCACGGCAGCAGCACAGAGGAAAATGCCACGGCCCATGCGCTCAACACCGCGGCGACCGGCTCGGCCACGCCCGAAAGGGCACCAATGAAAACCGCCTTGCTGCGTGCCATGCCGGCGCCGGCCAGGATCAGCGCCACCACCAGTCCTTCCGGGACATCCTGCAGCGAGATGCCCATCGCCAGGCCTTCCGCTCCGCTCAAGCCACCGCCGGCCGCGACACCGACCGCCATGCCTTCGGGGACGTTGTGCAGCACGATGGCCAGCACGAACAGCATCACTCGCGACGGCACCAGGTGCCGGTCCGCATCGCGCGGATCCTCCACCGTGCTCCTGTCCAGCGCCAGCAGCGCGAGTGCGCCCACCATCACGCCGGCACTGACCAGTCCGGCCGCACCCCACGCCGAGTAACCGGCACGCTCCGCGGCATCCAGTCCGGGCAACACCAGCGAAAATGCGGTCGCCGCCAGCATCACGCCGGCGCCGAATCCCAGCAGACCGTCCGCCACTTGCTGCGGCAGCCGCTTCACCACCCAGACCGGCATTGCACCCAGCGCCGTGGCCAGTGCGCACAGGGCGCCACCCCGCAGCGCGCGGCGGATGCCATCGGCGTCGTCCAGCGGAATCGCAGCGACCAGCCACGACGACACCAGCACGATCGACAGCACCGCGACCACGAACGGCCACGCAGTCGGTGCACGGGTGTAGGCGAACGGCTGCAGGACGCGATTCATGCGGTTGCTCCATGCCCGGTGCGGCGTCGGGGCCGATACTAGTCCCACGAATGCGCGGACGCTCGTCGCAAAACTGAATCAGCACCATCGGCGATACCGATCGCTCATGTCGGCCTGGCGTACTTCCAGTTCCGCATTTTGCCTTCCGCCATCCACTCGACCGCTTGCGCCAACCGACGTGCGCGCGTGTCCTCGCGCTTGGCCTCGGTGATCCATTCGATATAGTCGCGGCGCGCACTGGGGCTGAAGCTGTCGAACGTCGCCTTCGCCCTGGCGTTGCCGGCCAGTGCATCGCGCAGGTCGGCCGGCACCTTCAGCGCAGCGCGCGGTGCGGGTTTCCCGCGCGTCGCCGTCGAGGTCGCTCCCTCATCGATCAGCGCCATCGCCTTGCGCAACAGCGCCGTCAGGTCGCGCTTCGACGGCACGTCCTTGATGGTCTCCAGCCGTCCCAGGCTGCCCATGCCGTCGCGCGCCTTGCCTTCCGTCACCGCCGCGTGCTGCCAGAAGCCGAACGACGCGTGCTGCTTGAACGCCGCCATCTGGCAGAGGATGCGGCCACCGTACTGGAACGACGGCATGCTCCACTTGATGTCCTCCTGCACCGATGGGCAGGCCGCGTGCACGCTGCCCCGCAGCTGCTCGAGGATGGGCCGGGCGAATGGCGCCGATGTCGCGATGTACGCATCCACGCGCGGATCGTGAGCTGACATGACCGTACTCCCGGAGTCGCGCCACTGTAGCGCGGTCCTGCACTGCCGTCCGCGCAGCGCCGCTTCCCGCGTTGACGAACCATTACGTCCGCCATCGCTAAGCTGGCGGCCCGCCACCGGACCACGAGGAGCGTGTGCGATGTTCCGTCCCCTGCTGACCACCGCCTGCCTGCTCGTGCTGGCAGCCTGCCAGTCGCCGGCCACCGCGCCGACGTCCGGCGATACGCCTGCCGCTCCTAAACCCGCGACCACGATCCAGGGACGCGCCGTTTATCTGGAACGGATCGCGCCGCCGCCCGGCGCGGTCCTCAGCGTGCAGCTGATCGACAACCAGTTGGCTGATACGTCGGCCGCCGTCATCGCCAGCGCGGATTTCGCCGACATCAAAGGCCCGCCGTTCGTGTTCTCCCTGCCCTACGACCCGGCCAAGCTCAGGCCGAACGGGATGTATGGCCTGCATGCCGGCCTGCGCGACGCGCAGGGCACGCTGTGGTTCGTCACCGATACGCGCGTGCCGGTGACGCCGGGCTCGTCCGCGCCGGTGGAGTTCCGGCTGGTGCGTGCCGGCGGCGATCCGGTCGCGCCTTCGGCCGGTACGCCGTGGGAGCAGGCCAAGGCCCGCGGCAGCGCGTTCCGTGGCCTGGGTACCGAGCCCGGCTGGTCGGTGGAAGTGGGCGGTGGCGCGACACCCCGGCTTTCTGCGGATCTGGACTATGGCGAACGCAAGGTGGAGGTCGCCCAGGCGCGGAAGACGGCCGATGGTTACGCCGGCACCACCGGTGATGGCGTGGCCGTGTCGCTCGCGACGAAGCAGGAAACCTGCAGCGACGGCATGAGCGACACCGAGTATCCCGCGTCGGCGATCCTGACCGTCGCAGGCAAGACCTATCGCGGCTGTGGCCGCTTCCTGACGGAATGATGCCCGCATGAGTCGACGTTCCCGCGCACGCCGCCAGAGCCGCCAACGCCTCCCGCTGTTCGCCATCCTCGCGCTGCTCGTCCTGAGCGCCGGCGCCTGGTGGTGGTGGTCGCAGCGTGCCGATGCCCCTGCCGCGCCGGCCGCTGCGTCGCAGGAAACCGCAGCCCCACGCCATACCAGCGCCGTACTGACTCTGCCGCCGGTGGAGCAGACGCGGCCCGGCGAACTCGCGGGCGAGGTCCCCGACGTCGCGCCCACCGCACCGGTCGCTGCGCCGGCCCCGGCACGCGGCGTCGACACCCTGCCCGCCTTCCTGCCGCAAGAAGCGCGGCAGACGCTGTCGCTGATCCAGCGCGGCGGGCCGTTCCCGCACCGGCAGGACGGCAGCGTATTCCAGAACCGCGAAGGCCGGCTGCCGCGGCAGGCGCGTGGCTATTACCGCGAATACACCGTCGACACGCCCGGCCTCGACCATCGCGGCGAGCGCCGCATCGTCACCGGCGGGCAGCCGCCGCGCGAGTACTACTACACCGATGATCACTACGAGAGCTTCCGTCGGTTCGAAATCGGCGGCGGAGCCAAGCCATGAGCGAATCCGGCTTCGATCCCGGGCTGGCCGATCCCGCGCGCGCCGGCGTGTTCTTCGTCACCGAGGACGACCTGGACCCGTTGTCCGCCGTCGGTCGCGATGCCGGCCTGCTCGCGCGCCGCATCGACCTGTCCGGCTGCGACAGCAAATCGGCCCTGCTGCTGCGGATCGCCACGGTGCTGGACTTCCCGCAGACCTCGGGCCGCAACTGGGATGCCCTGTCCGACAGCCTGCGCGACCTGTCCTGGTTGGAAGCGCCAGGCTATGTGCTGCTGTTCGAGCAGGCGCACGAGTTGCGCGACCGCACCGAAGCCGACTTCGACACGCTGTTGGACATCCTCGACGAGGCCTCGCAGTCGTGGGCTGCGGACGAGGTGCCGTTCTGGGCATTCATCGCGCTGCCGGACGAGGATTTCCCCGACCTGCAGTAGCCGGTCCGGGCAGCGGCGGCGCCGATCTGCGAAAATGCCGCATGCTCGATTTCACTTCTCTCCCGCTGGCGCCCGGCCTGCAGCAGGGCGTCCAGGCGCTCGGCTACACCCAGCCCACCCCGATCCAGGCGCGCAGCCTGCCCGCCATCCTCGATGGGCGCGATGTCATCGCCCAGGCGCCGACCGGCAGCGGCAAGACCGCCGCGTTCGGCCTGGGGCTGCTGCACAAGCTCGATATCGCCACGGTA
The DNA here is from genome assembly GCF_056175725.1 of Pseudoxanthomonas sp. LjRoot206. NCBI lineage: Bacteria > Pseudomonadati > Pseudomonadota > Gammaproteobacteria > Lysobacterales > Lysobacteraceae > Pseudoxanthomonas > Pseudoxanthomonas sp. LjRoot206. The sequence continues at coordinate 721,285 of NZ_JBGFFI010000001.1, read as the reverse complement.
CGCACGCAGGCGCTGGTGCTGTGCCCGACGCGTGAACTGGCCGATCAGGTCGCACAGCAGCTGCGCAAGCTGGCGGTCGGCCTGCCCAACCTGAAAGTGCTGACGCTGTGCGGCGGCATGCCGCTGGAACCCCAGTTGCGCTCGCTGGAAGCGCACGACCCGCACGTCGTGGTCGGCACGCCCGGCCGCATCCAGGAACTGCTGCGCAAGAAGGCGCTGCACCTCGGCGGCGTGCGCACGCTGGTGCTGGACGAAGCCGACCGCATGCTCGACATGGGTTTCGAGGAGCCGATCCGCGAGATCACCGGCAAGACGCCGAAAGACCGCCAGAGCCTGTTGTTCTCGGCCACCTTCACCGATGCCATCCGCGGCATTGCGCGCAATACGCTGCGCGATCCGCTGGAAGTCACCGTCGATGCGCCGCAGGAACAGGCGGTGATCGAGCAGCGCTTCGTCCAGGTCGATCCGGCGCGCAAGCAGACCGCGCTGGCCGGCCTGCTCGCTCAGCACCGCGTCGAGTCCGGCGTGGTCTTCTGCAACATGCGCAAGGACGTCGACGAAGTCGCCGGTTCGCTGCAGCACTTCGGCTTCTCCGCCCTCGCCCTGCACGGCGACATGGAACAGCGCGACCGCGACGAAGTGCTGGTGCGCTTCGCCAACCGCAGCTGCAACGTGCTGGTCGCCAGCGACGTGGCCGCGCGCGGCCTCGACATCGAAGACCTGGCGCTGGTCGTCAACTACGACATGCCCAGCGACGCCGACACCTACGTGCACCGCATCGGCCGCACCGGCCGTGCCGGTCGCGATGGGTTGGCGATCAGCCTGTGCACGCCGCGCGAACTGCCACGCGCCACCATGATCGAGGAGCGCCTGGGCGCGCCCTTGCTGTGGGACCGCAACGTGCCGACCGCGCCCAAGGCGCATGCCGCACCGCCCGCCGCGATGACCACGCTGCGCATCGACGCCGGCAAGACCGACAAGCTGCGTCCGGGCGACGTGCTCGGCGCGCTGACCGGCGATGCCGGCCTGTCGGCCTCGGCGATCGGCAAGATCAACGTCTTCCCGACGCGCACCTACGTGGCGGTCGCGCGCGACAAGGCCGCGGCCGCGCTGGCCCGCCTCAACGCCGGCAAGATCAAGGGCCGCAGCTTCCGCGTGCGCAAGCTCTGACCGCCCCGTTGTCCCAGCGAAAGCTGGGACCCATTCGCTCTGTTGATCCCTCAGCGTTCATTGGCAATGGATTCCAGCTTGCGCTGGAATGACGTCTTGAGATTCCCGTGCTCCACGAACAAAAACGCCGGCGCTTGCGCACCGGCGTTTTCTTGAACCGTTGGGTTCAGCGCTGGATTACAGCGGCTGCACCTGGTCGGCCTGCATGCCCTTCTGGCCCTGCACGGCGACGAAGGAGACCGCCTGGCCTTCCTTCAGCGACTTGAAGCCATTGCCCTGGATCGAGCGGAAGTGCACGAACAGGTCGGGGCCGCTCTGCGGGGTGATGAAGCCGAAGCCCTTGGCGTCGTTGAACCACTTGACGGTGCCGGTCTGACGATCAGACATCTTTACTAACTCCTGAAACATGGATGAAAGGACCACAACCCCGGCATGTGACCGGGACGGGACTGGGTTTGCAGGCGTTGGTAAAGCGGGAAGATGTAGCAGATGTATCTACCGCATCAGGCTCACGATTCACGGTGACCCTGGCAAGCACAGTGCCGCGCACTCTACCGGGCTTTTCTCGTAAAAGCGAATCCCTTGATGCGACAAGCTGAACAGGGGTCCCCGCGCCTGGTCATGAAACCGGTTGCAGGCGGCCCGCCGGGCCTCCCGGCCCGGCCAGCGTATGATGGCGCCCCTTTTGCCGAACCCCCGCCATGGCGCTCAAGTCCACCGTCGTCAAAGCCGAACTGCAGATCAGCGACATGGACCGGCATTACTACGGCACCCACGCCCTGACCCTGGCCCAGCACCCCTCCGAGACGGACGAGCGGCTGATGGTCCGCTTGCTGGCCTTCGCCCTGCACGCGGACGAACGCCTGGAGTTCGGCAAGGGCCTGAGCAACGAGGAGGAACCGGATCTTTGGCGCAAGGATTACACCGGGCTGATCGAGCAGTGGATCGACCTGGGCCAGCCGGACGAATCCCGCATCCGCAAGGCTTGCGGACGGGCCAACGAGGTGATCGTGGTCAATTACGGCGGCCGTGCGGCCGACCTCTGGTGGGACAAGCACAGTGCGCTGCTGGCCCGCCACCGCAACCTGACCGTGCTCGACATCGCCACCGAATCCGTGGACGCCCTGACCGCCCTGATGGTGCGCAGCATGCGCTTCAGCGTGATGATCCAGGACGGCGAAATGCAGTGGCTGACCGACGACCAGGTGGTCGCCATCACCCCGACCATCCGTCAGGCGGGTCTCGCGCGGGCCACCTGAGCGCATGCTGCCCACCCACGACGTGCTGGTCATCGGCGGTGGCGCCGCCGGCCTGATGACCGCGCTCACCGCCGGCCAGCGCGGCCTGCGCGTACTGGTGATCGAGCACGCCAACAAGGTGGGCAAGAAGATCCTGATGTCGGGCGGCGGGCGCTGCAACTTCACCAACACCGGCACCACGCCCGCCAACTTCCTGTCGGCGAACCCGCATTTCTGCAAATCGGCGCTGGCGCGCTACACACCGGCGGATTTCATCGAACTGGTCGAGAAGCACCGCGTCGCCTACCACGAGAAGGAGCTCGGCCAGCTGTTCTGCGACGTCTCGTCCAAGCTCATCGTGAAGCTGCTGGTGGACGAATGCCTGGCCGCCGGCGTGCGCTTCGAGACCGGCTGCAGCGTGCACAAGGTCGAACAAGCCGATGGCGTGTTCCGGCTGGATACGACGCTCGGCCGCGTCGCCGCGCCGTCGCTGGTGGTCGCCACGGGTGGCCTGTCGATTCCCAGCATGGGTGCCACCGGTTTCGGTTATGAGCTGGCGCGCCAGTTCGGCCACGAGGTGCTGCCCACGCGCGCCGGCCTGGTGCCGCTGACGTTGAGCGGAAAGCACCAGCAACGCCTGACCGACCTCAGCGGCGTCGCCCTGCCCGTCGAGGCGCGCTGCGGCAAGGCGCGCTTCCGCAACTTCATGCTGCTGACCCACCGTGGCGTCAGCGGACCGTCGATCCTGCAGGTCTCCTCGTACTGGCAGCCCGGCGACGAGTTGCGCCTGGACCTGCTGCCCGACCGTGACGCGCTGGACTGGCTGCAGTCGCAGCAGGCGCAGCGTCCGGATGCCGAGCTGAAGACCGTGCTGTCGGACGCGCTGCCCCGCCGTTTTGCCCAGCGCCTGTGCGAGGTCTGGCTGCCGAACCGGCCGATGAAGCAGTTCAACGCGCCGCAGCTGAAGGAGGCGGCCGGACTGCTGGCTGACTGGCCACTGGTCGCCAGCGGCACCGAGGGCTATCGCACCGCCGAAGTCACCCTGGGCGGCGTGGACACCGACGGCGTGTCCAGCAGCACGATGATGTCGAAGCGTGTGCCGGGCCTGTTCTTCGTGGGCGAAGTGCTCGACGTCACCGGCTGGCTGGGGGGCTACAACTTCCAGTGGGCCTGGGCCTCGGGTCACGCGGCAGGCATGGCGGCCTGACGCACTGCGGCGTTCCTGGCCGGACCGACTTTGCTAGCCTCTGGAAACCGGTGTCATTCCAAGGTTTCCATGACCGTATCCGCCGACACGTCGCGACGCCAGTTCCTGTGGCAACTGGCCGGCACCACCGGCTTGGGCATGCTGGCGACGGCCCTGCCTGCGACTCCAGCCGCGGGGAAATCCAGCCTCGCGACCACCCGCAGTGGCCGTATCGCGGGGCTCACGGACCACGGCATCCATGTCTTCCGCGGCATCCCCTACGGCGCCGACACCGGCACCCGGCGCTTCCAGCGTGCGCTGCGCGAGAACGGCTGGACCGGCGTGCGCGATACCGTCCGCTTCGGCGCATCCGCCCCGCAGCGCGGCGATGCCGATGGCCAGCCGGTCAGCGAGGACTGCCTGTTCCTCAACGTCTACACGCCGGGTCTGCGCGACGGCGCGCAGCGCCCCATCCTCGTCTATCTGCATGGTGGTGGTTACAACAACGGCTCGGGATCGCACCCGCTCTACGACGGCGGGAACCTGTGCCGCCGCGGCGATGTCGTCGTGGTCACCGTCAACCATCGGCTCAATGCCTTCGGCTATCTCTACCTGGGCGAAACCGGTGACGAACGCGTCATGGACGCGGGCAACGTCGGCCAGTTCGACCTGATCGATGCGCTGCGCTGGGTGCGCGAGCACGCGCACGCGTTCGGTGGCGATGCCGGCAACGTCACCGTGTTCGGCCAATCCGGCGGCGGCGCAAAAATCGCCACGCTGATGGCGATGCCGGAGGCCGACGGCCTGTTCCACAAGGCGATGACGATGAGCGGCCAGCAGGTGACCGCCGCCGGACCACGCGCGGCGGCGCAGCGCAGCGCACTGTTCCTTGCCGAACTCGGACTGAAACCCGGCGACATCGACGCGTTGCTGGCGATGCCGATGGCGCGCCTGCTGGAGGCCACGCGGGTCCGCGATCCGTCGCGCACGGAGGACACCTCGCTCTACTTCGGTCCCGTGCTGGATGCGCGCAGCCTGCCCCGCCATCCCTTCTACCCGGATGCGCCGGCGCAGTCCGCGCGCATCCCGATGATCATCGGCAACACGCGCGACGAAACCCGGGCCTTCCTCGGCAACGACGAGGCGAACTTTGCCCTGACCTGGGACCAGCTGCCGCAGAAGCTGCGCGAGCAGCAGTACGTGGACCTGTCGCCGGAGGTGGTGATCGCCGAGTACCTCCGGCTGTATCCGGACTACACACCGTCGGACGTCTTCTTCGCGGCCACCACGGCGGGACGCTCGTGGCGCGGTGCCGTGATCGAAGCCGAGGAACGCGCACGACAGGGATCGCCTGCGTGGGTCTACCAGTTGGATTGGCGCTCGCCCGCGGACGGCGGTCGGCTGCGCGCCTTCCACACGCTCGACATCCCGCTGGTATTCGACAACACCGGCGTGGAAGGATCGAAGACGGGCACGGATGCGCGTGCCCGCACGATGGCAGCGCGCATGAGCGGCGCGCTGCTCGCCCTCGCCCGCCATGGCGATCCGAACCACGCAGGCATCCCGTCCTGGTCGCCCTACACGCTACCCCGGCGGCAGACGATGGTGCTCGACGACGTCTCCGGCATGCAGGACGATCCGCGCGGTGGTGAGCGGCGGCTCTACGAGCGCGTACCGTTCATCCAGCGAGGCACGTCGTAGCGTGCGCCACGCGCACGACCGCAGAGATGTGCATCAACTCCATCGTGCGCACGGCGCACGCTACGACATGACCTCGGCGGCGATCTCGAACGACCGCAGGCGCTTGGCGTGATCGAAGATGTTGGCGGTCAGCATCAGCTCGTCCGGGCGATGGCGCTCGATGAACTGGGCGATGCCCTTGCGAACGGTGTCGCGGCTGCCTACGACGGCGCAGGCGAGCGCCTGTTCCACGCCGGCCTTCTCGTGCGGCTGCCAGAACGCCTCGATGTCGTCGATCGGCGGCGGTACCAGCCCGGCGCGGCCGCGGCGCAGGTTGACGAAGGCCTGCTGCTGGGTGGTGAACAGGTGTTTCGCTTCGGCATCGGTCTCCGCCGCGACCACGTTCAGCGCGAGCATGGCGTGCGGCTTCGCGAGATGCTTCGAGGGACGGAAGTCGCGATGGTAGAGCAGCAAAGCCTGGTCCATGGCGTCGGGCGCGAAGTGCGACGCGAACGCGTACGGCAGGCCGAGCGCGGCCGACAGCTGCGCACCGAACAGGCTGGAGCCCAGCAACCAGACCGGCACGTCGAGTCCGACTCCCGGCACGGCGCGCACGGCCTGCCCGTCCTGCACCGGTTCGAAGTAGCGCAGCACGTCCTGCACGTCCTGGGGAAACTGATCGGCGCTGTCGAAGTAGCGGCGCAAGGCGCGCGCGGTGGCCTGGTCGGTGCCGGGCGCACGCCCCAGTCCGAGGTCGATGCGTCCGGGATACAGCGACGCCAGCGTGCCGAACTGTTCGGCCACCTGCAGCGGTGAGTGGTTGGGCAGCATGATGCCGCCGGACCCGACGCGGATGGTCGAGGTCGCGCCCGCGACGTGCCCGATCAGCACCGCCGTCGCGGCGCTGGCGATGCCCGGCATGTTGTGGTGCTCGGCCAGCCAGTAGCGCGTATAGCCCCAGCGCTCGGCGTGCTGCGCGAGGTCGCGCATGTGGACGAAGGCCTGCGTGGTGTCGCTGCCTTCGCAGACGGGAGCCAGGTCGAGAAGCGAATACGGAATCATGGAATCACCCGCGATGACGATGCCATCGTCATGGGGTCGCCGCGCCTCCGATTCCACCACGCGTCGCGGGACGCTGCATCCCGTGGCACTACTGGAACAGGTGGCGCAGCTGCGGCAGGTACTTCTCGGCCGACCCCGTATTTACCGCGACCACGCGCTCTCCACGCTTCAGCACGCCACGATCGAGCAGCTGCGGCAGCGCCGCCAGGCAGGCCGCGCCCTCCGGCCCCACCCAGCCTTCCGGCCGCATGCGCCACAGCCGCGCCGATTCGGCCGCGATGTCGGCTTCCTCGACCACGACGGCAGCACCGCCACTGGCGCGCAGGATCTGCAGCACACGGAAATGGCCGACGCCGCCGGGCACGTTGAGCCCGACCGCCAGCGTGTCGCCTGCGTCCAGCGCCGTGGTGTCATCGGCACCGGCATCGAACGCGCGTACCAGCGGCGTGGTCGCCGCGCTCTGCACGCAGATCATGCGTGGTCGCTGCGCGCCGATCACGCCCAGCGCCTGCAGCTCATCCCAGGCTTTCCACATGCCGAGCACGCCGGTCCCGCCGCCGGTGGGATAGACGACCACGTCGGGCAACGACCAGCGACGCTCGCCCGCGACCGGTTCGGCCAGTTCCAGGCCCAACGATTTCTTCCCCTCGATGCGCCAGCCGGGCTCCTGGAAGGTCGCCACCGAGAACCAGCCCTGCGGCACATAGTGCTGTTTGAGGAACGCACCTGCCTCACGGATCGTCGGCCCCTGCAGGATCAGCTGGACACGGTCGGGGTGCCGGTGCGCGGCCGCGGCGACACTGCCGACGATCGGCGCAGGCGTGTCGTCCGGCATCGCCACCACCACCGATAGACCGCCCGCAAGGGCGTAGCGGACCAGCGAGTCGCCCGCGTTGCCCTGCGTGGGCACCGCCAGGCGCGACAGACCAAGCCGACGCGCCTGCGCGACCACCATCGCCATGCCGCGGTCCTTGAAACTCTGGGTCGGATTGGCGCCATGGCCCGCATGCGCCCTGCCTTCGTCCTTCAGCTGCAGCACCAGCCCCGCCTGCCGCGCAACCGGATGATCGCGGTAGTCGAGCAGCGGAGTCGCGCCCTCACCAAGCGGGACGAGATGGGCGGCATCGCGCGGATCGGCCGCATCCAGCGCCATCAGCGCACCGAAGCGCCACATGTCGCGACGCACGGGCCGATACCAGCCGCGGTCCGGCCACTCGGCCGCCAGGCGCTCCAGGTCGAGCACCATTTCCACCGGCCGGCCATCGACAGGATCCAGGTTCATCGGCTGGTCGGCGGAATACTCCACGCCCGATCCCAGGCCTCGCAGGCAACGCACGTACGACATCGTCACTCCAGTCAGCAAGGCGCGTACAGGATAGCGGCGAGCCCCACGCGTAACTCATGACCTTGGCTCATTTCGGTCACCCGAAGCGCATGTCAGCCCAGCAGGTCGAACGGCCCGCCCTGCTCCAGCGCACACTGGTAGGCCGGCCGTGCGTGGATGCGCGCGAGGAAGCCGGCCAGGTTCGGGTACGTCTCCAGTCCTGCACGGGCCGCCGCCGCTTCCACCGGGAAGCTCATCTGGATGTCGGCCGCGCTGAACTGCTCGCCGGCGAACCACGCCGCCTTACCGAGTTCGCGTTCCATGTAGTCCAGGTGCAGCTTCACCTGCGGACCGACGAAGGTCCGCATCGCCTTGTCGGCGATGCCGCGGGCGATCGGCCTGGCAAAGAACGGCATCGGCGCCTTCTTCAGGCGCGAGAACACCAGGCTCATCAGCATCGGCGGCATCGCCGAGCCTTCGGCGTAATGCAGCCAGTAGCGGTAGCGCAGGTGTTCGGCGGTCCCCGGCGATGGCGCGAACCGGCGTGCGGCGTCGTAGCGCTCCACCAGGTATTCGAGCACGGCACCGGATTCGGCCAGCACGTGCTCGCCATCCACCACCACCGGCGACTTGCCCAGCGGGTGCACCTTCTTCAGCTCCGGCGGCGCCAGCATCGTCCTCGGGTCGCGCTGGTAGCGCACCACCGTGTAGTCCAGGCCCAGTTCCTCCAACAACCAGAGCACGCGCTGCGAACGGGAGTTGTTGAGGTGGTGGACGGTGATCATGTGGGCGCTCCGCAGTAGTAACGCATGCTACCGCGCCGACCGCTGTGGTAGGAGCGACGTCAGTCGCGACCGTACGCTCTCGTAGCCCGATACACTTCTTCGTGGACCAAGGATCCTATGTGGTCCAAACCCCATGGACGCCACTGGCTTGCGGTCGCGACTGACGTCGCTCCTACAGAAGGCCGCTTCGCTCAGGAGCTGCACGACAGCATCGAGCAGCCAGCACGTTGCCGGGCCCATTCTGGCCGACGTTGCGCGAAACGCTCTCGCCCGGGCTGGTCGTCGTAAGGCCGCCGCATGACCTCCAGCAGGTCGTGGACACCGGTCAGGTCGCCCGACCCGGCTGCATCGATAGCCTGCTGCGCCAGGTAGTTGCGCAGCACGTAGCGTGGATTGGCCAGGCGCATGCGTTCGCGACGCGAAGCGGCGTCGAGCGCGTCGTCGTCGAGGCGACGTCCATAGGCCGCCATCCAGTCGCGCAACGCTGGCGACACCGCGTCGCGTTTGGCCGGGTCGTAGAAGGCCTCGTCCAACGCCGACAGCGAGGCATCCATCGGATCCGCATCCATCAGCGCGCGGAAGAACAGCGTCATGTCGATCTCGCCTTCCTGCAACAGACCCTGCAAGGTCGCCATGCGTTCGACATCGTCGTCGCGGCATTCGGCCAATCCCAGCTTGCGCGCGATAGTGTCGCGGTCGGCTTGCGAATACGCATCGGCGAAGCGCTGCAGACCGTCCTGCAGCGCCTCCACACCATCGAACAGCGGCGACAGCGCCTGCGCGAAGCGGCTCAGGTTCCAGCCCGCCACCCGCGGCTGCCAGCCAAAGCGGTAGCGCCGGCCTTGCGCATCGGTCGTATTCGGCGTCCAGTCCGGATCGTAGTTGTCGATCCAGCCGTACGGCCCGTAATCGATGGTCAGGCCGAGCACGGACATGTTGTCGGTGTTCATCACGCCGTGGACGAAGCCCACGCGCATCCAGTGCGTCACCATCACCGCCGTGCGTTCGCAGACCTCGCCGAACCAGGCGGCGTACAGCGCTTCGCCTGCTCCGGCCAGATGCGGGAAATCGCGTCGGATGGTGAAGTCCACCAGCGCACGCAACAGATCCGTCTCGCCGCGCGACGCCGGCAGCTGGTAATGACCGAAGCGCAGGAACGAGGGCGCGACGCGACAGACCACCGCGCCCGGCTCGGGGGTCGGGTGGCCGTCGTAGAACATGTCGCGCACCACCTGCTCGCCGGTGCCGACCAGGCTCAACGCCCGCGTCGTCGGCACGCCGAGATGGTGCATGGCCTCGCTGCACAGGAATTCGCGGATCGAGGAGCGCAGCACCGCACGGCCATCGGCGGTACGCGAGTACGGCGTCGGGCCTGCGCCCTTCAGCTGCAGTTCCCAACGTTCGCCAGCCGCGTTGACCGTCTCGCCCAGCGTGATGGCGCGGCCGTCGCCGAGTTGCCCGGCCCAGTTGCCGAACTGGTGGCCACCGTAGTTGCCGGCGTAGGGCTGCATTCCCTGCAGCAGCGCATTGCCACCGAACACCTGCGCAAACGCGGGCGATGCGACATCGGCGTCGTCGAGTCCGAGCAAGGCCGCGACTTCACGCGAATGCGCCAGCAGGGTCGGTGCCGCGACCGGCGTTGGATCGATGGACGACCACAGCGCGCCACGCACCTCGCGACGCCGGAATCCCGCTTCCGGATCACCCGGCAGCTCGCGGAGGAAGCGGTTGTCGAAGCGCAGCGCGTCGAGGCCGCTCATGCGGCGTCCGCGGCTTCGTCCACCAGCGGACTCAGGTCGGGACGCAGGGCCACGCGCTCGTCGAACACGAAGCAGGCACCGTCATAGCCGAAGCCACCGACCTGCTCGAAGTAGCCGAGGATGCCGTCATCCAGCTGCAGCACGTTGTCCATGCCGTCGGCCTGCATCCACAGCGCGGCCTTCTCGCAACGGATGCCGCCGGTGCAGAAGCTGACCACGGTGGTGTCCTTCAGCGCATCGCGATGCGGTTCCAGCGCAGCCGGCAGGTCGGTGAACTTGTCGATCGGCAGGGTCAGCGCACCGGTGAAGGTGCCGTACTCGATTTCCTGCGTATTGCGGGTATCCAGCATCACCACGCGGCGGCCGGCGTCGTCGTGGCCCTGCTCCAGCCAGCGCGCCAGCGTGCGGGGTTCGACGACGGGCGCTCGCGCGTCTTCTGGCGTGGTGCCGGGGCGACGGAAGCTGATGATCTCGGGCTTCACCTTGACCTTGAGCCGCGCGAACGGGATCCGTGCGCTGTGGCTGTACTTCACCCGCAGCCCGGCGAAGCGCGCATCGGCGCGCAGCGGTGCGAGGAAGGATTCGATCGCATCGGCGGCACCAGCCAGGAACAGGTTCAGCCCCTCGCCCGCCACCAGCACGGATCCACGCAGCGACAGCGCCTCGGCGCGTGCATGCAGGCTCGCGGCGAAATCGGCCGGCGCGTCGATGGGAGCGAAGTGGTAGGCGGCGATGTTGGTGACCATGATGCGATTTTACCGTCCGTCGGCAACTCGGCCTTTATTCAACCAGATGGTTGACAGTCGACAGGGGCGTCCGAATACTCAACCACATGGTTGAACATGACTCACCGCGGCTCGACGCCGTCTTCCACGCCCTCGCCGACGGTACCCGGCGCCGCATGTTGCGCAGCCTGGGCGGACAGCCGCGCAGCGTCGGCGAACTGGCGGCCCCCTTCCAGATTTCCCTGGCCGCGGCCTCCAAGCACATCAAGGTACTGGAGCGCGCCGGCCTAGTGACGCGACAGATCCAGGGCCGCACACACCTGTGCCACCTGCAGCCGCAGGCGCTCGCCGAAGGCGAAGCCTGGCTGCGGCAGTACGAGCAGTTCTGGACCGCCCGCCTCGACGCACTCGATGCCGTCCTGCAGGCAGACGCCGCGCCCCTTCCCTCCTCCATCCGGAAACCGCCATGACGCCAGTTCCCGCGCCCGACACGGTCGATGTCACCGTGCAACGTGCCTTTGCCGCACCCGCCGAACGCGTCTTCGATGCATGGCTGACGCCGCGCCTGCTGGGCCAATGGATGTTCGGTCCGGACGTGCGCGAGGAAAAAGTGCTGCGCCTGGACGTGGATCCACGCGTCGGCGGCCGCTTCTCGATGCTGGTCGAACGCAGCGGCGAACGCATCGATCATGTCGGCGAGTATCTCGTCATCGAACGGCCGCACCGACTGTCCTTCACCTGGACCATCGCGGGCGAAGCCGACCAGGACGGCAGTGTCGTGGATATCGCCATCACACCGACGCCCGGCGGCTGCGAGCTGCGCCTGACCCACACCCTGCCGCGCGCCTGGGCCGATTACGCCGACCGCACGCAGCAAGGCTGGAGCACGATGCTCGACGCCTTGCACGTACTGTTCTGACGGAGCGTGAGGACGCCATGTCGCCAACGCCTTCCTCTGCCGCCCGCACGCAGATGCGGGCTGAACGTCAGAGCAGCAGCCAGGGCAAGGCCAGCGTCAGCGCGATGATCGCGATCATCGCCGCCAGCATGCCGATGACGTAGCCCGGCCGCGCCTGAAGCTGTCCCATGAACGTCTCGGCACGTCCTTCGCGCTCATCCGCGGCCTGTTGCATGCGGGCCTGGTCGCGACGCCGCGCCTGGTAGTCCGCCATCAGCGCCTTCGCGCGCGCCAGCTGGTCCGCGTCTTCGATCCACAGGCCACCTGCGGAGATGCCCCACGGGCTGGGCTGGGTTTCGTAGAACTCGATCGCGTTCGCGCGCAGCAGGTCGCGCACCTCGTCGGCTTCGTCGCCGGGCACGTTGCGCAGGTTCAGGAAAAGTTTCGCCATGCCTGCAGTGTACCCGGCGCGCCGCGCGGGATCGGTTACCCTGCACGCCCCTCGCTCCACCGGATGATGATCCCGATGCGTATCCTGCTGCTCGCCCTGTCGCTGACCCTGTTCGCCGCCTGCGCGCCCGCCGGCCCGCCGTCGGGTGGCAGCGTCGCCGAACTCGAGCGCATCGACACGCTCGCCGGCACGGGCGCCGTGGCGACCAGCGGCAGCGATGTCAGCGTGCACTACACCGGCTGGCTGTACGACGAGACCGCACCGCAGCAACGCGGCATGAAGTTCGACAGCTCGGTCGACCGCGGCACGCCCTTCACCTTCCTGCTCGGTGCCGGCCAGGTGATCCGCGGCTGGGACGAGGGCGTGGCCGGCATGAAGGTCGGCGGCAAGCGCACGCTGAAGATCCCCGCCAACCTCGGCTATGGCAGCGACGGCGCTGGCGGCGTCATCCCACCGAACGCCTCGCTGGTGTTCGACGTCGAACTGATCGACGTCAAGCCGCATGACTGAGGCCTTGCTGTCTGTAGGAGCGACGTAAGTCGCGACCGCACGGCATGATCACCGTGGACCAAATCCCTGAGAGATGTGCGAGGTTTACCGGCTCTTCTTTTTCGCGGTCGCGACTGACGTCGCTCCTACAAACGCGCTTCGCTACTCCACCGGCGCCAGCCGCAGGTCGTGGAAGTCGAAGCTGAAGTCGGTCAGCGGCGAGATCGCCTCCATGCGCGCTTCCCGGATGCCGCCGTCCGACTTCAGCGAATAGGTCAGGAAAGCATCGGCGTTGAGCCAGCGCTCGCGCCAGCGCACCACGAAGGTGTCGTGCTGCCACGGCTGCAGGTCGCCCACCAGTTCCGGCGTGCGGCTGAAACGCAGCACCAGGCCGTCGCCCTCCTGCGTCACGACCACGTCGCCGTACCAGGGATCGCGCAAGGTGCCGGCGTACTTCGCCAGCGGCAGCGAGGGCTTCGCCGCGGCGTCGCGCGCGGCCTGCAGCGTCTGCCAGTGTTCGTCGGCATTGCCCTTCGCCTGGTCCACCTGCGCCCGGTAGGCCGCCAGCCAGTCTGTGCCGCTGTTGGCCAGGTACGCGTCCAGCACCTTGAGCGTAATCGCGTTGAACGCGGCGCCGACTTCCTGGTTGGTCAGCACCACGATGCCCAGCTTCTGCTCCGGCACCAGCGTCACCCGCGAGACCATGCCCGGCCAGCCGCCGGTATGCCACACGAGCTTGCGACCCTGGAAGTCGGACACCATCCAGCCTTCGCCATAGCCGAGGAAGTTCGGCTTCGCCGCCTTCAGCGCCTCGATCTTCGGCTCGGCGATCGGGATGGGCGTGACCAGCGACCACATCGCCTTCTGGCGCGCCGGCGTGAACAGCGCCTGCTCGCGCCCCTTCGCGTCGCGGTAGGTGCCGCCGGCGAGCTGCGCGTTCACCCACTTCGCCATGTCGGTGACGCTGGAGTAGATGCCGCCCGCACCGGCGACGTTGCGCCAGGTCATCCGCGGCACCGGCTGCAGCGTGGTGAAGTCCGCCTTGGCATGCCCGGTGGCGACATTGTCGCCCGCCGTCAACGTATCGCTGTTGTAGCGCGTCTCGCGCATGCCCAGCGGCTGGAAGAAGCGCGTGCGCAGGAACTGCTCGTACGGCTGTCCGCTGGCCTGTTCGATCACCAGCTGCGCCACGCCATAGAGGATGTTGTCGTACGCATAGCGCTCGCGGAAGCCGCCGCTCAGCGGCACGTCGCGCAGCCGCTCGGCGACCTCCCGGTTGCTGTAGGTGGTGGTGGGCCAGTACAGCAGGTCGCCCGCACCCAGGCCCAGGCCGCTGCGGTGGACCAGCAGGTCGCGGATGCGCATCTCGCGGGTGACGTAGGGGTCGGCCATGCGGAACCACGGCAGGTGGTCGATCACCCGGTCCTCCAGCGTCAGCTTGCCCTCGTCGGCCAGCATCGACAGCGACGCGGCGGTGAACGCCTTGGTGTTGGACGCGATGGCGAACATCGTGTGCGCATCGACCCGCGCGGCCTTGCCCATCTCGCGCTCGCCCCAGCCCCTGGCCAGCACCACTTCACCGTCCTTGACCACGGCCACCGCGATGCCGGGTACGTCGAAGGCCTCGCGGACGGATTCGACATAGGCGTCGATGTCCTGCAGTGCGGGCGGCGTGCCGGCCTCCTTCGCGGCGGCCGTGGAGGCGAGCAGGCAGAGCAGCCCGAGGGCGCGACCCGTGGTCGCCGGCAGGTTCGAACGCATCGTGTGTCCCGTGTTTGGAGGTCCGCGCGACGATACCGCATGGCATCCGCGCACCGCGCATGCCGGAAGCGGCGGGCGGTCACGGCATACTATGCGGATGCCTGCGCAACACCCTGAAAATCCCGTGTCCACGCCCACCGTCGCCGTCGTCGGCGGCGGCCCCGCCGGGCTGATGGCGGCCGAAACCCTGCGCGCCGCCGGCCTGCAGGTCGACCTGTACGACGCCAAGGGCTCGGTGGGACGCAAGTTCCTGATCGCCGGCAAGGGCGGCATGAACCTCACCCATTCCGACCCCTTCGATGTCTTCGTCACCCGCTACCACGAACGCCGGGACGAGATCGCCACGTGGCTGCGCGACTTCGACGCCGACGCCCTGCGCGACTGGGCACGCGGCCTCGGCGTGGAGACCTTCGTCGGTACCTCGGGCCGCGTGTTCCCGTCCGACCTGAAAGCGGCGCCGCTGCTGCGCGGCTGGGTGCGGCGTCTGCGCGAACAGGGCGTGCGCTTCCATGTACAGCATCGCTGGCTCGGCTGGAACGATGACGGCGCGCTGCGCTTCGCGACACTCGACGGCGAGATCGCCGTGCAGGCCGATGCCACGGTGCTGGCGACGGGCGGCGGCAGCTGGCCCGAGCTCGGGTCCGACGGCGCCTGGGTGGACGCGCTCGAGGCCAGGGGCGTCCGCGTCGCACCGCTGCAACCGTCGAACTGCGGCTTCGACATCGAGTGGAGCGAGCACCTGGCCACGCGTTTCGCCGGCGAGCCACTCAAGCCGGTGGTCGCGCACTGGCACGACGCCGACGGTATGGCGCAGCAGCGCCAGGGCGAATGCGTCGTCACCGCCACCGGCATCGAGGGCAGCCTGGTCTACGCGCTATCGCCGATGCTGCGCGATGCGATCGCGCGCGAGGGCCACGCCACGCTGGTGCTGGACCTTCTGCCCGGTCGCGAGGAACCGGACCTCGCCCGTCGCCTCGCCAAGCCGCGCGGCTCGCGCAGCCTGGGCGAACACCTGCGTCGCGAGGCCGGCGTCGCCGGCGTGCGTGCCGCGCTGCTGTACGAAGTCCTGGACAAGACGGCACTCACGGACCCCGCGCGCATCGCCCGCACGCTGAAGCGTTTCCCGTTCCGCCTGCAGCGTACGCGCCCGATCGCCGAGGCGATCAGCAGTGCGGGCGGTGTTCCGCTGGACGCGATGGACGCACGCCTGATGCTGCGCGCCCTGCCCGGCGTGTTCGCCGCCGGCGAAATGCTCGACTGGGAAGCACCTACCGGCGGCTACCTGCTGACGGCCTGCTTCGCCAGCGGCCGGCACGCCGCGCACGGCGTGATCGACTGGCTGGCAAACCGCAGCGCCTGAGTGGTCGTCCGCAGGGGCTGCGGCGCGCACCCCGGGAAGTGCGTGCCGCAGCGGCTGCGGAACGTGGGCGCACGATACGCGACGGATTGTTGAGGCCCGGTTAGCGTTTGAAAGCAGTTTTGTTACACGCATTTACGGCCGGATGTGCATGCTTGTCCTCACGCCGCATGCACCGTCATTCTGCTTCGTCGCCCGCCGGTTTTTCCGCGGCACCTTCGCGTCGCGCTTTCGCTGCCACGTACATGGTGTCGACCAGGTTGGGATAGCGGCGGCCCGCCGCCGCCGCGCGGGCACGCGCTTCCTCCACCTGCGCCGGCGTCAGCTTCAGGGCGCCACCGCGACGCTTCGGCGCGGGGCGTTGCCAGGGACCGGGCTTGCGCGTGGCCATGGTTCAGACCGCGGCGGTCACCACGATCTCGATCAGCCATGCCGGCCGTGCGAGGTTCGCCTGCACGGTCGCGCGCGGCGGCGCATTGCCTTCCGGCACCCACGCATCCCACACGCGGTTCATCGCCTCGAAGTCCTGCAGGTCCTTGATGAAGATCTCGGCGCGCAGGATCTTCGACTTGTCGGTGCCCGCGCGCGCCAGCAATGCGTCGATCTCGCCCAGCACCTGCCGGGTCTGGCCGGCGATGCTCTGAGTGGCGTCTTCGGCGATCTGCCCTGCCAGGTACACCACGCCGTTGTGGACGGCCATCTCGGACAGCCGCGGACCTACGTCGAACCGCTGGATCATGGGGTTTCCTCCGTTGTCGGACCGGCAGCTTAGCGCTGCAGCGCGCCCATCGCACCGGACGCGGCGCGCCACAGCCACCTGCCGCCGAGCCACATGGCGATGACGATCAGCGCGATCAGCAGCTTCTGTACCCAGCCCTGGCCTGCAGGCGGCCACAGGGCGTGCACCCACAGCAGGGCATAACAGACCGACGACCACGCCGCCGCCAGCGGAAAGTGGCGGCGCCAGGCCTCGTCCAGGCGGAAGCGCCACGCCTGCAGCAGCATGCCGGTGGTGACGCACAGGAAGGCGGTGATCGCGCAGGTGTGATGGAACCAGTGATGGAACTCCGGCGCGGCCTGTGGCAACCACGAATCGCCGATCGCCACGCCCGCCAGCGCGACGGCGCCGATGCAGAACAGCAGCAGCGGCGCTGCGCTGCGCGCGTTCGCCGACAGTTGCGCGTACAGGCCGACCGCCAGCATCACGATGGTCGCGGCCAGCACGCAGTACGTCGTACGCAACAGCAGCCCCCATGGCCCGAGCAGGTACTGGCTCAGCGTGGCCTGTTGCCATTCGAGGTCGCTGCGCGCCAGTTGCAGCGATCCCGCTACCAGGAGAAAGCCCACGGCGCCGGCCATCGCCGCCAACCCGGCCAGGCGGCGCGGCGCGAAGGGGGACGGCCGCGCGAGGGCGGATCGGGGCTCGTGCATCGTCGGATCACGCGGGGAAGACGCGGGATTATCGTCCAGTCGCTCAAGAATGCGCGCCCGCGGCCGCTCTGATGGGCATGACTCCGCAGCGTGCCCGCCATCACGCTTTGACCTACACTCCGCCTGCCCCCGCTGCCCCGGGGATGGCTGCCACGAGCGAGGGAACTCCAGCGCCAATGCCGTTCAATGCATCGCCCGGTACCGATCCGACACGTCATGCCCAGCGCCTGCCGCGGCGGATCCATCGCCTGCGCACGCTCGGCATGGGGTTGGCGGCGTTGCCGACCGGCATGGTGCTGCTCGAGAACCAGGCCGGCCCCGGGCGTTGGCTGTTCCTGCTGTTCACCACGGTGCTGTGGCCGCAGCTCGCGCTGTGGTTCGCGCTGCGCCATCGGGAACCATTCCGCGGCGAGATCCGCAACCTGCTGGTCGATTCGATCCTCGCGGGAATGTGGGTGCCGCTGATGGCCTTCAACCTGCTGCCCAGCGTACTGCTGGTCACGCTCACCACGGTGGACAAGATCAGCACCGGCATCGACCGGCTCTGGTACTGGTCGCTGCCGTTGATGGCGGCGGGTGCCTTGGCGATGGGCACGGCCACCGGCTTCGAGATGCAGCCGATCACCAGCATGGCGGTGATGGTCGCGTGCCTGCCGATGCTGATGATCCATTCGATCGCGGTCAGCCAGGCCAGCTACCGCCTGGTCCGCAAGGTGAAGCGGCAGAACCGGAAGCTGGACGAGCTGAGCCGGCGCGACACGCTGACGGCGCTGGACAGCCGCCGTTACTGGCAGGAACAGGCGGCGCTGCTGCTGGACCAGTGTGCGGCGACCGGCGAGCCCGCCACGCTGCTGATGATCGACATCGACCACTTCAAGGCGATCAACGACCGCCACGGCCATGCGGCCGGCGACGACGTGCTGCGGGCGACGGCGGAGGTGATCCGCCACAGCATCCGCGGCCACGACGCGGCGGGCCGGCTGGGCGGCGACGAGTTCGCGGTGCTGCTGCGCGGCACCGACGTGGAGGCGGCGGGGATCGTGGCGCAGCGGATCCGCGAGGGCGTGCAGGCTTTGCAGGTGCAGAGTGCGCCGGGGCTCCGGCCTACCGTCAGCCTGGGCCTGGCGAGGACGACCGGAGGGGCCGGACTGCGGGCATGGCTGGAGGCGGCCGACCGGGCGCTGTACCAGGCCAAGAGCCGGGGCCGCAACCAGTTGGCGATCGACGACGGCCTGCGGGCGATCGTCGATACGCCCTGATCGATCACCTCAGGCGCCGAGGTGTTCGGCGCGGTCGCGGTGCGGCATTTCCAGCACGTTGCTGGCCGCACGGATGTTTTCCTGCTCGCCGTCGTAGACGCAGACGCGGTTGCGGCCGTTGTGCTTGGCGCGGTACAGCTGCTTGTCGGCGTGCGACAGCAGTTTGGCCAGGCTGTAGCCGGACTGCTGGCTGGAGGTCACGCCGAAGCTGCCGGTGATGGCGAAGACGTGGCCGGTCTCGCGGGTTTCGATCTGGGCCAGGCGCACGCGGCAGTCTTCGGCCACGCGGGAGGCGGCGCGCAGGTCGCAGCCGTACATCAGGATGGCGAACTCTTCGCCGCCGAGGCGGCCCAGCACGTCGATGCGGCGGCAGAAACCCCTGCTGGCCTCGGCCACTTCCTTCAGCGCCCAGTCGCCGGTGCCGTGGCCGAAGCGGTCGTTGATGTTCTTGAAATGGTCCAGGTCGAACATGATCAGCGAGGCCTGTTCGCCGTTGCGGGCACACTCGGCCAGCGCGCGCTCGGCGCGGATGGTGAAGTGGTGGCGGTTGCAGATGCCGGTCAGGGCATCGGTCTCGGCCATCTTCTTCAGCGACAGCTGCACGCGCTTGATCTTGAAGGCCCAGTAGCCGATGGAGGCGATCAGCAGGATCAGCAGGATGACGATCAGGCGGGTGTTCTGCGCTGCGGCCTTGTCGACTTCGCGCTGCAGTTGCAAGACCTGGTTTTCCTGGTCGAGTACGCTGATCTGCTGGGACTTCTGAAGGGTCTCCTGACGGACGATCTGGTACGCCAGTTCGCGAGCCTTCACTTCGTTGAGATACGCCTTGTCGGCTTCGGCGTACTTCCTGAAATAGTTGAGAGCTACCTGCGCGTCGCCTTTGCGCTGAGCGACATCGTAAAGCGTGTGATACGCCATGACGAGGGGCTGCGAATACGCAATATCGCTCGCGTACGCAACGGCCGCCTTCGCGTGCTGTTCGGCACCACCGAAGTCCTCGTCCTCGAGCAAATACTGTGCGAGAAGCGCATGGACTTCACCGATCAGGCGGGGATAGCGCGTCGCTTCGACCTCCCGCAGATGCGTCTGCAGCAGCGCGATGGCCTTGCCGCGCTGACCATTGTCCGCCAATTGACGCGCCAGCAGTTGGCGCCCCAAGTTGGAAAGAATCACCTCGCGGATCGACGCGCAGAACTCGATCACCGAGGCGATGTCCGCACTATCGGAGGCCTTGCCCATGAAGAACCGCGCTTCCGCTTCGGTGTACCGTGCGAAACACTGCTCGCGCTCGTTCAGGGTTTGCTGCTGCAACTTCGTAGCGTAATCGAGACCGTGCTCGTATTGCCCGATCAGGTTGTAAAGAATGCTTGCCGAGACCATCGCATGTACATGCATGCGGGGATCATCGCTCTCCGGCAGCCACTCCAACGTGCGCTCGAGCTGTCTGAGCCCCTCTGCAAACTGCCGGGTAGCGCCATAACTGTTCACCAGCAGCGCGCTTGCACGCACGCGCAGGTTTTTATTCGTCGTGGTGGCAAGCAGTATTTTGGTAGCTGCGATGGCGTCGGAGAAGCGACCCGACGTGTTCAGAGCGTAGGCGTTCAAGTAGTCCATCTGCTCGCGCTGTGCCTCGCTGGCGTCTGCGCGCGATTCGTTAGCCTCGTTCAGGAGTCGCCTGAAGGCCAGCGCATCGGAACTCCGCAGCTGTTCGGCCTTCTCCAGCAATTCGCCTACTCGTTCGGGTCCCGCGGCAAACGCGGCGGGACTGGACAACAGAACAAACGCAAGCAGAGCCATCACCCATGCTCGGATGACGGCCCTGCTAGATCCAGTTCTGCGCAACTCAGTTGAGCGGCGCATCCTCATCGGGCTGCTCTTCGCCATCTTTCCGTCCATCCCCATCCTCCCCTTCCTTGAGCGGGCTCTCCTCGGGCGCGAAGATGGCGCAGACCATCTGCGGCCGGCCACCCAGGAGATCGTTGATGCGTTGGACATCGCGACCAAGCAGAGCTGACTGCTCGGCTTCCGGAAGCTCCATCGCACCTACCACCGCCGCGTACTGTTCGCGAGTCAGGAACGATGCCGACGCATCGCTTCCCAGTCCTTCAAGACACTTCACCATACGGTCCGACATAGTTTCCCCCTAAAGCACTACAAAAATGCGGCCATCCGTCGGGCCAGCTCAACTTACCGCTGCCGGTGATCCAGAATCGACCGCTCGCGGGACAGGGCCTTCACCCCATCCCGCCCCCGATCGGAAGATAGCCGGTTTCACGTCAAATCACTACCCTGCGCCGGACCAGAAAGGGCCAAAAGCCTGGCAACCATGGCGTCGTCCCGTTGCAGGGTGACCGCGGGAGGGATCACCAGTGTCGTTGCCAGACTCAGAACAGCTTGGGGCAGGCTTCGAAGCGGCATGCGATCGGCGCGATGAGGCGCAATCGGCACGGTCGATGCCTCGTAGGCAATGACCTCGTGATCCTCCGGATAGTGCTGCGCCAGCAGTTCCAGCAGCAGCGTCCTATACGCCGCACCTGTGGAGAACCGCGCAAGCGATGGATCGCCAGCCACACCGATTTGCCAAAGTACCAAGTAGGCAGACGGATCGATCCGTCGCCGGTAGAACATGAACTGACTCGCCTCATAGTGCTGGCAACCAACCGACCCCGGATCGATCCCGAGATCTGCGTACAAGCAGTCTTCTGCAGATACCGCAGCTTCCATCACGGCGTCGAATCCTTCGAGGCGTGCCAGCGCGATGGCGCGATGAGGGACGACGGCAAATACGCCGGGGTGGCCGTAGAACGCACCGCACACGCGCTTGCCTGCGCGAACTTCCATCAACATCGCATCCACCATCTCGCGATAGGTATCCGTTCGCGGCTTCCCTTCGGAATAGAACGGCTGCAGGCTCCGCACGTCCGCACCCATGCCTTGAATCCACAACTCGACCAGCGGATCAGACACCGCGACGAATACGACATCTGCCTGCTCGATATGGCTGCGCGCCCGGGGCGCGAGATGCGCCCCCAGCGTCATACCTACACCCACACAAGCAAGACTCCCCTTTTGACCACTCATACGACGAATCTCCCGTAAGCCCCAGATACTCAGTATCAGGGCTCAGTCGCCCCACGCCCAAGGCCCGTTGTCCATTGATCACGGGAGAGATGCCAATGAATCCGATCCTGACGCCCCGGCATCTGCTGGAAACCCAGCTTGTTCATCAAACCGATGGAGCGATGGTTCGATGGAAGTTGGCAGCCGTACTGGGCAGACAGGCCCAGCCTTGCGAAGCCTTCGTCTCGTACACGACCCAGTGCTTCATACGCATAGCCCTTGCCCTGTTGCGAAGGGACAATGACAGATCCGATCTCCGGCATGCCTTCCCTCACCACCAGACCGACAAGTCCGACGGTATCGCCTGCCTCGCGTGTCGAAGCCCTCCAGAGCCAAGCTGAGGGCGCCGGACCACGCATCATGGCAAGGCTTGCTCGGAATGCTCGCTGCGCTTGGAAATGATCAAGAGCGGGCCCGATGTGTGCCATCAGAAGAGGATCGGAAAACCAGGCGCAGTAGTCGGCTTCATCCCGTTCCCGCAATGGATGAAGTATCAGGCGTCTCGTGCCCACGGGTAAGGCAGCTATAGCCGTCCCCACGCATTCAGAGCCGCACGATATCCGCAGGCTCATGACACGGACGCCAGGCAATGATCATCGCGGGTTCGAATCAAATCCGCTGCCCCCTCACCCACCGCACAATCCCCTCCGCCTGCATCGCCCCGCTCTGCCGGGCAATCTCGCGGCCGCCCTGCAGCAGCACCATCGTCGGGATGCTGCGGATACCGAAGCGGTTGCCCAGGCTGGGGCTGGCGTCGGTGTCCACCTTGGCCAGGCGCATCTGCGGCTCCAGCAGGCCCGCCGCACGCTCGAAATGCGGCGCCATCTGAAGGCAGGGGCCGCACCACGGCGCCCAGAAATCGACCAGCAACGGCAACGTGCTGCGCAGCGCATGCCGATCAAAGTCCGCCTCGCCCAGCGCCAGCGGCACGCCGGTGAACAGCGACGCGCGGCAACGCCCGCACTGCGGCGCCTCCGCCAACCGCTCCACCGGCACACGATTCATCGCGGCGCAGTGGGGACAAGCGATCAGGTGGGCGGAAGCGTCCATGCGCACATCCTAACCCCGCCCTGTGTCCATGCTGCGTCGCCACAGCGCATAGACTGCAGGCACCGTCTTCCCGGGAGGCCCGCCCCATGATCGCCACCCTGATGGCCGCTGCCCTGGCCGTGGCCGGCCTGGCGCCCGCCGCCGTCGCGCTCCCCATTCCCAGCGCCCAGCCCCCTACCCCGGCCGAGGTGATGGCCCTGCCCGAACCGCTGCGGCAGCAGTTCCACGCCAAGGTGCTGTCGACCCCGCGCGGTTCCGAACAGCGGCTGCGGCGCATGGTGGAGTTCCTGTTTTCGCCCGACGACCTGGGCATGAGCTACGACATCGACGCCAACCACACCGTGGCCGAGGCCTACGCCACCCGCCAGGCGAACTGCCTCAGCTTCACCCTGCTGGCCGTCGCCCTGGCGCGCGAGGCCGGCTTGCAGGCCTACGGCCAGCAGATCGACGAGACCCTCGCCTGGCGCCAGGAACAGGACACGCTCTATCGCACCCACCACGTCAACGCCGGCGTGCGCATCCAGCACCGCCAGCTGACCGTCGACGTGGCGTGGGACCAGGTGATCGCGCGCAAGCCGCCGCGCGAAATCAGCGACGCGCGCCTGCTGGTGCACTATTACAACAACCGCGCCGCCGACCTGCTGGAAGCCGGCCGGCTGGACGATGCCCTGCGCTACGCCAGCGTGGCGAAGACGCTGGACCCGACCTATGCGGTGACGTGGAGCAATACCGGCGTGCTGCACCTGCGCCATGGCGACCCCGCGCAGGCCGAGCAGCACTACGTGCACGCGCTGCAGCTCAATCCGCAGGATCCCGGCGCACTGTCCAACCTGGCCGCGCAGTACCAGCGCACCGGCAACACCGCGGCCGCCGCGCGGCTGCAGGCCCGCCTGCAGCGCGTGCAGGCGCTGGATCCGTTCCACCACTTCCTGCTGGGCGTCCGCCACGAACGCGAAGGCGATTTCGAACAGGCCGTGCGCGACTACCGCCAGGCGATCAAGCTGTTCCCGGACGAACACCGCTTCCACTTCGGCCTGGCGCGCGTCTACTTCCAGATGGGCGACAACCGGCGCGCGGGCAAGGCGCTGGCGAAGGCCGAGCGCCTCAGCGAGGGCGACAACCGCCAGCTCTACCACGCCAAACTGAACGCCCTGCGCCGCCTGGCCCACTGACGCGGAAACTCACCCCAGCGGCCACTCGCCCAGTACGTCGTAGTCGGCCTCGCCTTCGATGCTCTGCAGCAGGTGCACGCCCTGCGGATGCAGCACCACCGGCGGCACGTCCACCGGCGCGGTGCGCGGCGGCACGTAGGCCAGGGTCAGGTGCGGGACGAAGCTGCGCCCGACGTGCTGCTTGAAGCCGGCCCGCAGCAGGCGCTGCTGCAGGCTGCGCCAGAACGCGACCACCGCCGGCGACGGATGCAGCGCGGCCAGGGTCAGCGCCGGATTCTTCGGATTGCCCAGGCACAGCAGGTGGTCGAGGGTGATGCCGACCGGTTCCGGCTGCCAGTCCTGCATCGCCTCTCGCGCCGTGCGCACCATGTCCTCGCGAGGCCCGTCGCTTTCGCCGAGGAAATGCAGGGTCAGGTGGTAGCGCTCGGGGCGCACCCAGCGCGCCTGCGGAAAGGCGGCCTTGAGGTCCTCGGCCCGGTGCCGCAGGCCCTCGCGTTCGCCCGCGGAGGGCACCAGCGCGAAGAACAGACGGTGCAGCCGGCCCGGTTGCGGGCCGCCGAACAGGTCGCCTTGCGAGGAGGACGCGGGGGTGGCGGGCATGAGACGAAACGCAGGAAAAACGACGATGCCCCGCATCATCGGCGCGCGCGCCTGGCGATGCAAGCCGAGCGAGGGCGCGTCGTAGCGTGCGCCATGCGCACGATCGCATTCAACCCTCCCGATGCACGGATGCGGCAGGCACCGCGCGTGTCGTGCGCATGGCGCACGCTACGACGTGGACGCCGCCTCGGGGGCGGCGTCCTGATGCGGCTACCAGATCCGCACGCGGTCCTGCGGCGCGATGTACAGCGGATCGCCCGGCTTGATGCCGAACGCGTCGTACCACGCATCGATGTTGCGCAGCGGGGCGAACGCGCGGATGTGGCCCGGCGAATGGGTGCCGTTGACGAGCTGCTGGCGCAGTGCATCGTCGCGCCACAGCGTGCGCCAGATCTGGCCCCAGCCCATGAAGAAGCGCTGGTCGCCGGTGAAGCCGTCGATCACCGGCGCCGGCTTGCCGCCCAGCGAGCGGTGGTAGGCCTCCAGCGCGATCGTCAGGCCGCCGAGGTCGCCGATGTTCTCGCCCATCGCCACGCGACCGTTGATGTGCATGCCGGGCAGCGGCGCGAACGTGTACGCCTCGTACTGCGCGCCGAGCTTGGCCGCCTGCACTTCGAACTTGGCCGCGTCGTCGGCCGTCCACCAGTCGCGCAGCACGCCCTTGCCGTCCGACTTGCGGCCTTGGTCGTCGAAGCCGTGGATGATCTCGTGGCCGATCACGCCACCGATGCCGCCGTAGTTCACCGCGGGATCGGCGTCCGGATCGAAGAACGGCGGCTGCAGGATGGCGGCCGGGAACACGATCTCGTTCTTCACCGAGTTGTAGTACGCGTTCACCGTCTGCGGAGTCATGCCCCACTCGCCCTTGTCGACCGGCTGGCCGATGCGCGCGCGGCGGTAGTCCCACTCGAACTGGCCGGCGCGCTGCGCGTTGCCGAACAGGTCGCCGTTCTTCACCACCAGCGCGCCGTAGTCGCGGTACTTGTCCGGGTGGCCGATCTTCAGGCCGAAGCCGGCAAGCTTGGCGTGCGCCTCAGCCTTGGTGGCCGGGCTCATCCACGCCAGCGTGTCCAGGCGCGCGCCCATTGCCGCCTTCACGTTGGCGACCAGCGCATCCATCTTGGCCTTCGATTCCGGCGGGAAATACAGCGCCACGTAGTCGCGGCCGATCGCCTCGCCCATCGCCGACTCGGCGAACGCGACGCCGCGCTTCCAGCGCTCGCGCTGCTGCGGCTGGCCGGACAGGAACTTGTCGCGGAACTCGTACTGCGCCACCGAGAAATCCTTCGACAGCAACGGCGCGGCGTTGTCGATGGCATGGAAGGCCTGCCAGGCCTGCAGCGTGGCGACGTCGGCGTCAGCGAAGATCGCGGCGATCTTCGGGATGGCGCTGTCCTGGCGGATCACCGCACGGCCTGCCCCGTCGACGCCCGCGGCCTTGAAGAAGTCCGCCCACGGGAATCCCGGCGCCTTGCCGGCGAACTCCGCCATCGCCAGCGGGTTGTAGGTCTTGTCGCGGTTGCGGCTCTCGGCGCGCGTCCAGTGCGCGTCGGCGATGCGGGTCTCCAGCGCGAGGATCGCCTTCGCATTCTCCTGCGGCCTGTCCCAGCCCGCGAGTTGCAGCATCTGCGCGATGTACGCCTCGTAGCGCTCGCGCTGCGGCTTGAAGTTGTCGCGCAGGTACATCTCGCGATCGCCCAGGCCAAGGCCGCCCTGGCTCAGGTAGAGCGTGTAGCGGTCGGGATCCTTCTGATCGTCGCTGACGCTCAGGTTGAAGAAGCTGTCGTAGACGCCGCCACGCTGCCCCATCACCCGGGCCAGCGCGTCCTTGTCCTTGGCGGCGCGGATGCCGGCCAGCACCGGCTGCAGCGGCTTCGCACCGAGGGCATCGACGGTCTGCTCGTCCACGAAACCGCGGTACAGGGCGGCGATCTTGGCGGCGTCGCCGCCGGTCGCCGGGTCGCCCAGCGCATAGCCTTCCACCAGCACACGCAGGCGCGCTTCGGACAGGTCACGCAGGATGGCGAAGCCGCCGTAGCTGGAACGGTCGGCCGGGATCTGCGTGGTATCGGCCCAGGTGCCGCTGACGTAGCGGAAGAAGTCGGTGCCCGGCTTGGCCTGCTTGTCCATGCCCTCGGTGTCGAGGCCCCACATGCCGAACCGCTTGGCGACGATCGTCGAGCCGGCGGCGGCGCCGGCGCTGTCGGGCTCGGCGAACAACGACTGCAGCGTGCAGCCGTCATCCAGGCAGCCGTGGTCTTCGTGGGCCGCCAATGGGGCGGCAGCGGCGAGCGCCAGCAGGGTGGCGGCGGACAGCAGGGTCTTCTTCAACAGCCTTCTCCGGAAGCAGAACGTGACGCGCATCGCGCGCGGACCCGCGAGCATACCCGGGACGACGGCGCGCGGACTGTGCCGAAGGTGCTGCGACCGAGGCCGACCGGCCAGTTCCAGTTCCCGGAAACACGAAGCCCGGCATTGGCCGGGCTTCGTGCGCAACGTCGTCGCTGAAGGCACCCAGCGGGGGCGCATTCGGCTTGCCTGCGCAGCGCCGGACAACCTGGACCTGCAGCCCCCTGAAAAACGTGAAGGCGTGTCGCATCACGACACCCACGCGGGCTGCCGTTCCATGGCCATGCATGCCAGTCCCGCCTCGCAGCGGGACTTCCCCGGCCGGCAAGATCGAGCACCACTGCGGGCCGCTCCAGCGTCCCGTGCTGGTGCGGCATGGCAGTGATCGAACGTTGCATCCTCCAGCAGGGACCTCTGCCCCGTCCGCATGCGGGCAGGTGCGAGACGTGCGCCGCAACACACCGGGCGCGTCCACCTGCCACCTCAAGACTTCCCGTGCTGCGCCGATAGTAATGACCGATACGCCCACACCCGTGGGTTACGACCCACCCCATGACCGGCACGTACAACGAGATCCTCGTTCTCTTCTCCCTGCTGGTCGCCATCCTCGCGTCGTATACCGCCCTCGACATGGCCTGCCGCGTCGCGACCACACAGGGCGTGGCAGCGCGCTGGTGGCTTGCGGGCGGCGCGTTCGCGATGGGCCTGGGCATCTGGTCGATGCACTTCGTCGGCATGCTGGCCTTCCACCTGCCCATCCCGCTCGGTTACGACATCGGCCTGACCCTGTGCTCGATGCTGGCCGCCTTCGGCGCATCGGCGTTCGCCCTGTGGCTGGTCTCGCGCGAAGAGCTGCCGCTGCGGAGGCTGCTGCTGGGCGCGGTGCTGATGGGCACCGGCATCGCGCTGATGCACTACATCGGCATGGCCGCGCTGCAGATGCAGCCCGGCATCGACTACCACCCGGGCTGGTTCACGCTGTCCATCGCCATCGCGGTCGCCGCGTCGGGCGCGGCGCTGTGGATCGCCTTCCACCTGCGTCGCGGCGGTCGCCGCAAGCACCTGCTGCGCATGCTCGCCGCCGTCGTGATGGGCTTCGCCATCGTCGGCATGCACTACACCGGCATGGCCGCGGCCGAATTCCCCGCGGAAAGCTGGTGCGGCGCCGCCCGCGACGGCGGCGTGCCCACCCAGTGGCTTGCCATCCTGGTCGTCGTGGCGACCGTGGCCATCATGGGCATCGCGCTGATCGTCTCGGTCCTGGACCGGCAGATGCATGCGCGTACGCATCGCTTGGCGCATTCGCTGGCGCGCGCCAACGAAGAGCTGGTGCAAGCCGCGCTGCACGACCCGCTGACCCGTCTGCCCAACCGCATCCTGCTGCAGGACCGTATCGAGCAGGCCGTCGAGAAGGCCAGGCGCAAGCAGGAACAGTTCGCGGTGATGTTCCTCGACCTGGACGGATTCAAGGGCATCAACGATGCCTACGGACACCAGGCCGGCGACGCCTTGCTGGTGGACGTCGCGGCCCGCGTGCGCGGCCTGCTGCGCAGCCAGGACACGCTGTCGCGGCTGGGTGGAGACGAGTTCGTGCTGGTCATCGCGAGCACCGATCCCGAAGGGGCCGCGATAGTCGCCCAGCGCATCATCGACACCGTGTCGGCGACCGCGCTGCCGGTGCAGGGCGTCGACTTGCACGTCACGGCGAGCATCGGCATCGCGCTGTACCCCTCCGACGGCGACAGCGAACGCGAGCTGATGGCGCATGCCGACGCCGCGATGTACCACACCAAGGACAACGGCCGTAACGGCTACACCTTCTTCGCGCCATCGATGAACATCAGCGCGCACCAGCAGCTCAAGCTGCTCAGCGAACTGCGCCGCGCGGTGGAACGCGACGAGCTGGTGCTGCACTACCAGCCGAAGTTCGCGGCACCCGACTACCGCATGGTCGGCGCGGAAGCACTCGTGCGCTGGCAGCATCCGGAACTGGGCATGCTCGCGCCGGGCGCCTTCATTCCCGCCGCGGAACGCAGCGGAGTGATCCTCGCCATCGGCGACTGGGTGCTGGACGAGGCCTGCAGGCAGATGCGGGCGTGGCGCGGTGCGGGTCACGAAATCGCCAACGTGGCGATCAATCTTTCCCCCCTGCAGTTCTCGTCCCCCAGCCTGGTCGCGACCGTGGCCGAGGCACTGCAGCGTCACGACGTGCCGGCCGAGAGCCTGACCCTGGAAATCACCGAAACCACGGCGATGCGCGATGCCGACGCCAGTCTCGGCATCCTCGACGAACTGACCCGGATGGGCGTCAAGATCTCGATCGACGACTTCGGCACCGGCTATTCGAGCCTGCTGTACCTGAAGCGGCTGCCCGCATCCGAGCTGAAGATCGACCGGGCCTTCGTCCGCGAGCTGGAATCGAACGCGGAAGACATCGCGATCGTCGCGTCCATCATCGCACTGGGCAAGACGCTCAACCTGCGCGTCGTGGCCGAAGGCGTGGAAACCCCCGGCCAGCGCCATCACCTGCGCCGCCTTGGCTGCGATCTGTACCAGGGTTACCTGATGGGCGAGCCGGTCGAAGCCGACCTGCTGTTCGCCGCGCAGACGGACCGCCAACTGGCCTGAACATGAGGCGGCCCGAGGGCGGCCGCGTGGATGTCAGGCGGGCTCGAGCCGTGCGGATTCGCGCTCCTGCGGACTCAACGGATGCGCGGTCCGGTGCGGCTGCCCGCTCGCATCGAAGAACAGCGACGGCACCTGTCCACGCAGTTTCGCCATCAGGATCCCGCCCGCTATCCTCAGGCCACCTGCTGCCATCGCCAGCGGCGTGGCGCGCACTTCGCCCATGGCCGATCCGGCATTCAGTACGATCCGGTCTCGCGATCCGAACGCCGCCTCCAGACCAGCCTTGTCCGGCAGACAGGCGGCCACGACACCCACGTAGGCGACCTTGCCGTCGCGCGGCGTATTGGCGAGTGGCGTACGGCAACATCCCGCATACCAGCGCAGCAGCCCGCCCTCATGCAGGCACACGCCAGCGATATGTTCTTCGCCGGCGGTGAACGTCACAGCCTGCGGATTCATCGCCACGATATCGGTGCCGCCGTGGGCATCGATCATCCCGGACTGGTTCAGATAGCGTGCGTACATCTGGCAATCGTGGCAGTAGCACGTGGCCCGCGCATAGGCGCGATGCGTGTCGACCGTACCCTGCACCTTTCCGCATCGGCAACGCAGTTCGAGTGTCATGGCTGCACCTCGTCGTTGGTCTTTGCGATACGAGGGATACCGCACGCGCTATAAGGATCGCGTCAAGCGCGCGTGGATTACCTGACTGTCGGGAAAACGGACGGGAGTCTCAGGCCGCGACCGCGATGGCTTCGGCTTCCATCGCGTCGCTGGCCTCCGGACCCGCGCCAGCGAGCGCGCGTGCAAGCAGACTGGCCGACGCGATCTCGTCCGCACCCTGCTCGTGCAATGCCAGCACCACGCGCTCCGACAGCGCCCACTCGTGCGCGACGGCACGGCCGATGCGTGGCGACCAGCGGTGCAGCACCCTGGCCATCGCGTCCACATCGGGCAGTCCGTCCTTCGCGGCGACGTCGCGGAGGACCTGCACCACCACGATGGCCCCCAGGCCCTGCAACAAGGCAAGCAGCTGCGCGGCGAACACGTCCTCGCGGCCGCCTGCACGCGCGGCCTCGGCCGCGATCAGCGCGCTGCGCTGGGTATGGTCCCAGACCAGGTCCGGCAGGCGACCGAACACGCCGCCTTCCGTCCGCATCACCGGCTGCATGAGCGCCACCGCGACCAGATGGCGCAGGCCGTCCACGCCGACCATGGCCACCGCACGGTCCAGGCTTTCCACCGGCGCCGCATGGCTGCGGTAGAGCGCGCTGTTGGCGAGTTTCAGCAGGTTGGCGGCCAGCGCGGGATCGCGCGCGATGATGCCGGCGATATCGCGGCTGGAGGCCTCGTCGTCGTTGAGCGTGCTGAGCAGCTGCGGCAGCAGTTGGGGGCGCCGAGGCAGCCGTTGCGGATCCTCGGCGAAGCGCACCAGCGCGCGCGTGGCGGCCGCGATGACGGCGATACTGTCTTCCGGCGACCGCGACGACGATGCGTCCACCCCGCCCAGCCGCAGCAGCGGCCCGGCCCAGTCGCGCGACAGCGAGCTCAACGATGCGGACGACGGCGCCACGCCTTCCATCGGCGCAGCATCCGCCAACGGCGGCGCGACCGGCGAACGCCGGTTCTTCGACCACCAGTCCGTCACTCTCGCAAGCAGCGGCACGCGCACCTGCCTTCTTCGCATGTTCGACCTCATGGTCATCGGCCGCGCGAACGGAATCTTTAGCAATGTTGCGCGGGTTTCGCGCCGCCGCGATGTTCATGAATCGCAACCTGCGGCGGTCACACGACGTTGATCCCGCGTGCGCCACGGTGGGTTCAGGAGGGCGGGTCGCCTTCCGGTCCACGTCCACGTCTACAGGAGTTTTCCCATGAATACCCAGAAGAAGATCCAGCACAGCCTCAACGACCTGATCGAGATCGCCCGCGACGGCCACAGCTTCTACACCGAAGCCGCCGGCAAGGTGAAGGACGCGGAACTGGCGTCGCTGTTCACGCGCATCGCCGGCGTGAAGCAGGACATCGTGGCGCGCCTCAGCGCCGCCGTCGCCGCCACCGGCGGCACGCCGGCCGAACATGGCACGATGGTCGGCAGCATGCAGCAGTTCTACGGCAAGGTCCGTGCCGCGCTGGGCGACACCACCTACGGCTACGTCGCCGAGCTGGAAGAGTCCGAGGATCGCCTGCTGAAGGCGTTCAACGAGACCATCAGCGACGACGACACCCCCGCCGCCGCCCGTGCCGAAGCCCAGGCCCTGCTGCCGAGCGTGCGCGAGTGCCACAACGTGATGCGCGACCGCAAGCAGGTGCTCAAGCACGCCAGCTGAGGCTGCCGATCACGCAGTACCGGTACGAAGCCCCGCCGTCGCGGGGCTTCTTCGTCTGCGCAGGGAGATGGCGTCAGCGGGAATCCGTTCCCTTGACCGCGCCTTTCGCCAGGCGCGCTGCGACGGACGCGAGATCCTGCTTCCTGCGCGTGTAGCCGCCCCAGGGATGCTCGCCGATGCGGGCCATGCGGCGCGGCGCGGAGGCCAGCGTATAGGCATCGCCGCTCTTGATGCGCCCGAGTTCTTCCCAGCGCAACGGCATCGCGACCGGGGCGCCTTCGCGCGCGCGCAGCGAGAACGAGGCCACGCTGGTCGCGCCTCGCCCGTTGCGCAGGTAGTCGATGAAGATGCGCCCCTTGCGGAACTTCTTGGTCGCGGTGGCGACGTAGGACAGTGGCTCGGACGCCGCCATCGATTCGGCGAACGCATGCGCGAAGTCCTTCACCTGCAACCACGGACACGCCGGTTTCAGCGGCACCACCACATGCAGGCCTTTGCCACCCGACGTACGCACGTAGGAAACCAGCCCGAGCGCGCGCAGGCGCTTGCGGACCAGCCGCGCCGCCTCCACCACGCGCGCCCAGGCGACGTCGGGGCCGGGATCCAGGTCGAACACGATGCGATCGGCCAGGTCCGGCGCATCCGCGCACGCACCCCAGGGATGGAATTCCAGCGCATTGAACTGCGCCAGTTCCAGGAGCCCCGCTTCATCGCGCACGACCAGGTAGTCCGCGCGCGCACCACCCTCTTCTTCGAGCGGCACGACGTCGACCCGGTCCATGCCGGGCGTGTGGTGCTTCTGGAAGAAGCAGGGACGGCCGGCACCCTGCGGACAGCGCACCACGGACAGCGGTCGCCCCGTGATCTCGGGGAGCAACCAGCGCGACATGGCGCGGTAGTAATCGAACACCTGCTGCTTGGTGATGCCGCTGTCGGGGAAGACGACGCGTTCCGGATGCGTCAGCTCCACCGTATCGGGGACCCTGGATGTGCGACGGGAGGCTGGCATATCGGATCCGCTCCGGGCGGCGGGTGACGACGGTTCGCGCAGGTCGGCAGCGCGCTTGTCGCGCCGGATGGTCTTCAGCGACGGCTGCCGCAGCAGTCCCTGATTGCCGAGTCCGTGGTGGAAGACTTCCGCCACCAGCGTCGGCGCCACCCAGCGGGCGCGCCGCAGTTCCGGATCGTCGACCTCCACGCGCGCGGTCGGCGTGCTTCTCGCACGCGGCGCCAGCTGCGCCGCCAGCGTCTCCAGCAGGTCGTGGCTGAACCCGGTGCCGACGCGTCCCGCGTACCGCCAGCCGCGCGCACCGTCGGGTGCAGCGAGCAGCAACGCACCAAGGCCGCTGCGGCTGCCCTTGGGGGCGGTGAAACCGACGACCGCATACTCCTCGGACGCGCGCTGCTTGACCTTGCGCCAGGCATCGCCGCGCCCGGCGTGGTAGGGCGCGTCGGCGCGCTTGCTGATGATGCCTTCCAGGCCGCGCTGCAGCGCCATCGCCAATGCCTCGTCGCCGCGCCCGACGATGTGCGAGCTGTAGACCAGCCGGTCCGGCGGCGATTTCAGGATCTCCGCCAGCAGCGCCTTGCGCTGGTACTGCGGGCTGCGCGCCAGGTCCACGCCATCGACCTGCAGGATGTCGAACAGCACGTACGACAGCGTCGCATTCTTCTCACCGGCCAGGGTGGCCTGCAGCAGGCCGAAGTCTTCCTGCCGGCCGGCGCCGGCCACCAGCTCGCCATCGAGCACCGCATCGTCCAGATCCAGCGCTTCGATGGCCGCCACAATCTCAGGCGCGCGTGCCGTCCATTCGATCTCGTTGCGCGACCACAGGCGCGCCCTGCCCTTGGCCACCTGCGCGATCAGGCGGTAGCCATCCCACTTCGCCTCGTGCAGCCACGCATCGCCTGAGGGCACATCGGCCTGCAGCTTCGCCAGTTGCGGCGCGCGGAAGCCGGGACGCTGGCTGGTAGCACGGGCGCCATCCAGACGGGCGGCACGCTTGGCCCATCGATGCGTGCCCCGCGACACGGCAGCTGCACGCTTGTCGATCTTACGCGCTGGCTTCGTCCCCGCCGGTGGCGTCACGTCCTGTAACAGGTCGTCCGCTTCCTGCTTGCCGGCGAAATCATCGCGCTCCTTGAACAGCAGCCATTGCGGCTGGCGCGCCGGCTTCTGCGTGCGGACCAGGTGCCAGCCGCCCTTGAGCTTGTCGCCGAACATGCGGAAGCGCAGATGGCCCTTGGCGAGCTGCGCTTCCGCGTCGCCGTCGGTCGTCCACAGACCCTTGTCGAAGGTGGCGACGTGGCCACCACCGTACTGTCCTTTCGGGATGTCGCCTTCGAAATCGGCGTAGTCGATGGGGTGGTCTTCCACCTCGGCCGCCAGCCGCTTCACGTCCGGGTCGAAGCTGGGACCCTTCGGTACGGCCCAGCTCTTCAGCGTGTCGCCGACCTGCAAGCGGAAGTCGTAGTGGCGATGGCTGGCGTGGTGCAACTGGACCACGAAGATCGGCCGCTTGCCGCGCGCGCGCCGGCCCTCCGCCGCCGGCTCGGGCGTGCGGTCGAAGCGGCGCTTGCTGCGGTATTCCTGCAGGCTCATGGGAATCCTCGACTGCGCCTGTTATGCCGCGCGCGCCGTCAACGGAACGTGCAAGCGCCGCGACGGTGCGGCTCAGCGCGGCGCCAACGTATTGCGCGCCAGCCAGTCCTGCAGCGCGGGGGATACGGCATCGTCCAGCCGCACCCCGACCACGGCATAGGCATCCAGCGCGTCCCGCAACGCGGCCAGCGGCGGCGATATAGCGGCAGGCAACCACACATCGGGCGCGCCATAACGGGCGATCGCCGCCTGTTCGCCGGTTTCCAGCCGCTCGCGTTGCGCCTGCAGGCGACGTGCGACCCAGCCTCGCAGCGGCGTGTGCACGACGAAGCCCTGTGCGACCAGTTCCCCGCGAGCCTCTTGCAGTGCCGCCAATGCGCCACGGAACCATTCGGTGTGACCTGCGGCCTGCGCCGGCACCTGCAGCGGCGGTGGCGCGGCGTGATCGCGCAACACGCGCTTCCAGCGGGTTTCCCAACTGCGTGCCTCGCGCACGCTGGCGGCCTCCGCCAGCCAGCCCGCATCGAGGTCGAAGAACTCGTACCAGCGTGGCGAGAACGCCTGCATCCGCGCCAGCGGATCGGTGGCGATGCCGAGCTTGGCATGGTCCTCATAGGCGCACGGCAGCACGTACAGGCATGCGCGCCCGCTGGCGCCGCTGCCGACGCCGTCCACCGGCACGATGCGCCGCCCTCCCGCCATCGGTCAGCGCGAGGCGGCCTTGCGTGCGCGCTTGGCCGGCGCCTTCTTCGTCGCCTTGGCCGCCTTCTTCGCCGTCTTCCTGGCGGGCGCTTTCTTCGCCGCCGCCTTCTTGGCCGGCGTGCGCTTCTTGCTGTCCAGGCTCTTCTGCAGCAGCGACATGAAGTCGACGACGTTGGTGGCGGTATCCTCGCGCTCCGCCTCCTCCTCCACGATCTTCGTGGTGGCGCCACGGGCCTTGATGCGCTTTTTGATGATCGTCTCCAGGCGCTTGCGGAATTCGTCCTGGTAGTCGTCCGGCTTCCATGTCGCCGACATGGACGAGATGAGCGTCTCCGCCATCTCGCGCTCCTTGGCGGTGATGCGGTAATCGGCCGCTTTGCCGGTCGGCAGCTTGTACTCCTCCGGATCCACCAGCTCCTGCGGATAGCGCAGCATCAGCAGGATCAGCGCATCGCCTTCCGGCACTACCGCACACAGGTACTCGCGGGTGCGGATCACCACCCGGGCCACACCGACCTTGCCGGTGCTGGCCAGCGTGTCGCGCAGCAGCACGTAGCCTTTTTCGGCTTTCTTCCCGGGCACCAGGATGTAGGGCTTCTCGAAGAAGCGCAGGCCGATCTCGTCGCGGTCGACGAACGCCTCCACGTCGACGGACTCATGCGTCTGCGGCGCAGCGGAGGCGATATCCTCCTTCTCCACGACCACGTAGCTGCCTTTGTCGTACTCGAAGGCCTTGACGATGTCCTTCCATGGCACTTCCTCGCCGGTGTCGGCGTTGACGCGCTCGAAACGGATCGGCTTCTTGTCGCGCGAATCCAGCATGCGGAAGCTGATGTCCACCCTGCGCTCGCCCGACATCAGCGACACGGGGACATTGAGGAGGCCGAACGACAGCGTACCGGTCCAGATGGGGCGTGCCATGGCGTGCCTGCGGGGACGGAGGGAGCTCCATCGTGTGCAGCGATGGCGGAAACGGATGTGAAGACATCCGCGTCGCGGTACGGATCAGCGCAGCTGGCTGTCCTTGCTGCCGCGGCGGTTGTACAGGCCGGCGCCCTGCTCGTCCTGGTCGGCCGCTTCCTGGCAGGTCACGCACAGGCGCACGCCCGGCACGGCCTGCTGGCGCGCGACGGGAATGGGCTTTTCGCATTCCTCGCAGTGGGTCAGGCTGGGACCCGTGGGCAACGCGCGGCGCGCACGCGCGATGCCGTCCTTCACGGTCGCATCGATCTGGTCCTGCACGGCGCCATCGCCGGCCCATCCGGTTGCCATGGTGGTCTCCTCGCGGATCGCTTGCCGGGACCAGCTTACGCCGCGGCCGGCATCAGGTCTTCACGAACCGGAATGCGGGCGCGACGCGTCCGCTTCAACCGTGCGCCAGCGCGTAGTCGATCGCCGCCACCACCGCCGCCACCTGCGCATCGTTGCACTGCTGTGGCGTGGCCTTGGGGCTGTCCGGGTAGACCTCGGTGATCGTGGTGTAGCGCGCCTCGGTGATGCCGGTGCACAGGCCCAGCGACGTGACCGGGTATTCGATCACGCCTTCGGCGACGACCGGCGACCCGATGATCTCGCCCTGCGCGTCGGCCGGCGCGATATGCGTCACGGCGGCGACCGCAGCGATGACCGCCCGCTGGAAATCCGGCTGGCGGCGCTCGCTGTCATCCACCAGGTAGAACCCGTCCGGGATCTCGCCGGGCTCGTAGGGCTTGCCGTCGCGCGCGGCCAGCGCGGGACGGAACTCGCTCTCGTCGCTGTCGGTGGTCTCGTGCAGGTCGATGTGCATCAGCACGCGGTCCTTCAGCGGTGCGACCAGTGCGATCAGCGCGGCGGATTCCTGCGCCGGGCTGCCGGCGCGGAACGAGCGGTTCGGGTCCAGGGCGTCGGCATTCCAGCGGTGGATGCGCTCGTAGCCCCACGGGCTGACGCACGGCACCACCAGCAGGTTGACCCTGCCCGCATAGTCGCCGGCGCGCTGTTCGAGGAACTGGAGCGCGCCGTGCACGCCGCTGGTCTCGTAGCCGTGTACGCCACCGGTCACCAGCATCGTCGGCAGCGCATCGTTCCAGTCGCGGCTGCGCACGGCGAACAGCGGATAGGTCTCGTCGGGGCCGTAGTCGAGCGTCCCGTACTGCTGCACGTCGAAGCGCTCGCGCAAGGCATCGACCGAGGCCTGCACATCGTCCACATAGCGGCGTTGCACGCGCTGCTCTGCGCGCCACTGCGCCTTTTCCGCCGCGCCCCAAGGCTGGCCGGGCGTACCGATGGGATGGAAGCGTTCGATCATGGTCATGGCGATGGCGGCGCTGGAACGGGGGGTCGGCACTATACCAGCGAGGTCCCGACGTCCCGGTCCCGCAGCGTACTGTCCACGGCGCCGCATCGCGGCGAAAATACCCCGGAACCCCCGTACGAGTTCCCGATGCCCCGCTACACCGGCCCCCTGCTCACGCGCGACTCCGCCACGTCCCTGCTTGCCGCCCGCGATCGTGGCGACACCCGCTGGACGGGTTCGCTCGATCTCGGCCGTTCGCAGGGTGAGGCGTTGCTGGAAGCCGATGGCTGGCGCTGGCACGGCGTCGCCTATCCGTATCCGGGCAAGCTCAAGGACCGCACGCTGTACTGGTGGGACGGCGAGGACTTCGAACCGGTCTCGCGTTATGCCGGCGCGCTGATCAAGCTCGTGCCCACCGAATGGGGCGTGCCGACGTTCGAGATCGACGGCATCAAGATGCTGCCGACCTCGAAGGAATCCCCGCTCGCCGATGCGCGCCGCAAGGTCGCGCTGGTGGAACCCCGCGGGAAGACCGTGCTGGATACCTGCGGCGGGCTGGGCTACTTCGCGGCCTGCTGCCTCGAGGCGGGCGCCTCACGCATCCTGTCGTTCGAGAAGAACGCCGACGTGCTGTGGCTGCGCACGCTGAATCCCTGGTCGCCCGATCCGGACAGCGTCGAGGCCGGCGGCCGCCTGCAGCTCACCCATGCCGATGTGTCACTGGCGATCGCGCAGGTGCCCGACGCCTCCGTCGACGCCTTGCTGCACGACCCACCACGCTTCGGCATCGCCGGCGAACTGTATTCGCAGGCCTTCTACGACCAGCTGGCGCGCGTGCTGCGCCGGGGCGGCACGCTGTTCCACTACACCGGCAGCCCCAACAAGCTGACCAGCGGGCGCGACGTGCCCGGCGAAGTGGCCAAGCGCCTGGAGAAGGCCGGCTTCAGGGCCCAACGCGCACTGGATGGCGTGATCGGCGTGCGTCGCTGACGGCGGTACACGCAGGTCAGAGAACGGATACGCGACTGCAGCGTCGACAGGGCGACCGCAGGTCAGTCAGGTCCCT
Source organism: Pseudoxanthomonas sp. LjRoot206 (assembly GCF_056175725.1). Classification (NCBI taxonomy): domain Bacteria; kingdom Pseudomonadati; phylum Pseudomonadota; class Gammaproteobacteria; order Lysobacterales; family Lysobacteraceae; genus Pseudoxanthomonas; species Pseudoxanthomonas sp. LjRoot206. Next base: position 682,815 of record NZ_JBGFFI010000001.1, on the reverse strand, counting down.
GGTCACTTCGAGACGCGGATGGAACCTGCGTCGCACTCGCGCGATGGTGCAATGCAGCTTTCCCCTTTGGCCAATGCCCCGCCGGGAGGTGCTGTGGCCCACTGCCGCCACTTCACACCGGAGGTGCCGTCGATGTCGATCGTTGCCCTGCTGTCGTGTCCCGCCCTGCGTCGCCGTTTCCGCCGCATGGCCACCCTGCTCGCGCTGTCCTGCCTGTTCGCCAGCGGCCACGCGCTGGCACTGACCGAAGTCACCGGCTTCGGCAGCAATCCCGGCGATCTCAGGATGCACAAATACATCCCCGCAGGATTGCCGGCGAACGCGCCGCTGGTCGTCGCGCTGCATGGATGTGCGCAGTCCGCGTCCAGCTACGATGCCGAAACCGGCTGGGAGCTGCTGGCCAACCGCTTCGGCTTCGCGCTGCTGCTGCCGGAGCAGCAGACCGCCAACAACAGCAGCCGCTGCTTCACCTGGTTCGAGACGGCCGACACCGCACGCGGCCAGGGCGAACCGCTGTCGATCAGGCAGATGGTCGACCGCATGGTCGCCGACCACGGCATCGACCCCGCGCGCGTCTACGTCACCGGCCTGTCCGCGGGCGGTGCGATGACCTCGGTGATGCTGGCGACCTATCCGGATGTGTTCGCCGGCGGCGCCATCGTGGCCGGCATTCCCTACCGTTGCGCGACGACGCAGACCGCTGCCTTCAGCTGCATGAATCCCGGCACCGACCTCACGCCGGCGCAGTGGGGCGCGAAGGTGCGCGCCGCCAGCAGCTGGACCGGACCCTGGCCCATCGTCTCGATCTGGCATGGCGACGCCGACTACACCGTCCGCCCCGCCAACCTCACCGAAAGCCTGGAACAGTGGGCCGACGTGCACGGCATCGACACCGTGGCCGACGTCAGCGACACGGTCAGCGGTTATCCGCACAAGGTCTACAAGAACGCGAGCGGCGTGGCGAAGGTGGAAACCTACCTCATCACCGGCATGGGCCACGGCACGCCGGTCGATCCCGGCACCGGCGAAACGCAGTGCGGCACCGCCGGCGCCTACATCCTCGACGTCAACGTCTGCTCCAGCTACTACATCGCCCGCTTCTTCGGCCTGGACAACCTGGATGGCGTGCCGCCGACGGCAACACTGACCTCGCCCGCCAACGGCGCCACGGTCAGCGGCACCGTCACGCTGTCGGCCAACGCCAGCGACGATGTCGGCGTGGCGCACGTGGACTTCCTGCTCGACGGCGCGCTGCTCGGCAACGACGCCAGCGCGCCGTACACGCTGGCCTGGAACAGCAGCGGCACCAGCAACGGCACGCATGTCCTGTCGGCACGCGCCATCGACCTGGCCGGCAACACCGGCACGTCGGCGCCGGTCAACGTCACCGTGACGGGCGGCAGCGGCGGCGGCTCGCCGGTCACCGTGGTGTTCAGCAACGAAGACGCCAACGATGGCTACATCAAGGCCACCGCCACCGGCGGCAGTGCCGCGGTGGGCACGCTGGAGGCGTACTACGGCCTGGCGATCGGGCGTGGCACCGACGGCAACTACAACCGCGCCGTGCTGTCGTTCGACACCTCGTCGCTGCCGGACAACGCGGTGGTGACCTCGGCCACGCTGACCATCGCCTACCGCAGCGCCAGCGGCGATCCGTGGGGCAATCCGGCAGGCAATACGATGGTCGTCGATGTGCGCACCGGCTGCTTCGGCGCCTGCACGATCGAGGCGGCGGACTGGGCGGCGGCGGGCACGAGCACGGGCAGCGCGCAGATTCCGTCGTTCGCCGGCGGCAACCAGGCCAGCACCGTGTTCGACACCGCCGGTCGCGCCGCGATCAACCGCACCGGGCGCACCCAGGCGCGGCTGCGCTTCAGCGCGAACCAGACCGCAACGAACTACCTGTGGATCGACAAGGGCGCCAGCGCGAAGCTGTCGGTGACCTACACCCTGCCCTGACCGGCGGCGTCCTGCCGCCGCGTCACGGCGGCGGCAGGATCTTCCAGAACATGCCGGTGCCCAGCTTCACCGACTGCAACGGCTTGCGTTGCGCGGCGGGCTGGTGGGCGCGGAACATCTCGCGGATGTCGCCCATCACCTTGTCCGATTCCATGAAGTAGGAATGCGCCAGCATGCTCTGGTCCACGCCCGATACGTCGATGGTGTCGACGCCGTTGACCAGCACCACGCCTTCGCTGGTATCTCCGGCACGCGGCCCGCGGTTCACCTGTTTGGACGCCTTCAGCGCCATGTCTTCGGACGACGCATACAGCGTGACCTGCCCGCTGGCCTGGCGCATGGCCGGCGCCAGGTCGGTGCGGAACACCTTGGCGTCGATATCCGGTGCGGCCAGGATGATGCCGCGGAAGCGGCCGCGCAGGTCGGGCCGCTTCGCCACCAGGTTGCGGATGGCCCGGGTCACGCCGCGCGTACCCATGCTGTGGCCGATGATGTACAGGTTCTGCGCGCCCGAGCGGTCGGCCATGTCGGCCAGGAAGCCCTCGATCAGTGGGACCGAGCGCGCGATGCTCTGCTCGTCGGTGAAATAGCCGGCCAGCGCAGCCTGCGACGGCCAGCTGTAGAACACCGGCGCGCCGTCGAAGCGCAGGTCGTAGGCCAGCTGCGCGGTGCGTCGCGCCGCGTCGCGGAAGCTGACGTTGTAACCGTGCACGAACACGAAGGCATTGCTGCCGCGCGATTCGCCCACGCGGCCGTAAAGCCTGGCGAAGAAAGGCTCGCGGGTGAGGCGGGCCACGTCCTGCAGGATCACATGCTGTTTAGGGTCTTCCTTGAACTCCAGCAGGTACCAGCGAGGCGATTCCAGTTCGCCGGCCACGTGCACCTTGGGAATGCTGATGCGCGCGGTGCCGTAGGTCAGTCCGCGCGCGATGCCGGCGGTGAAGCGGTCGCCCGGCGGCAGCGTGGCGAACGGCGTCGCCGGGACGCGGTTGGTCGCGTAGAACACGTCCACGTTGATGAAATCGGCCTTCGGCGCAGGTGGCGTGTCGCGCGGCGTCGGCGGCGGCGCCGTACCGGTCGGGGGTGGAGGCGGCGGGGGTGGAGGCAACGACGGGATGTCCCCCGGCGGCGGCGGCAGCTCGTGGATGACCCGTTTCGAACAGCCGGCCAGCACCAGCGCCACCAGCACCAGGCAAAGCATCCGCCGCATCGATCACCCCATGGAAGGACATCCAGGGCACCCGTCCCCGGAGTGCCCGACGTTTCGATGGTATAGCAGCCCTTGCAGCACGCGCGAGCATCCCGCCCGCGCACCGCACCGGTTCGGCAGGCGCAGGCATTGCCCATAAGCCCTTGAAACATGGCCGTCCCACGGGGCCACTGCCCCCGGATGGCGGATGCGGGCTATCGTGTACGCCTGCGGACGGCCTTCGGGCCCACGCCTCCCTTCCCCTGCCGAGTACCTCCCTTCATGCCGAAACCCAACTACTCCTTCGAGAAGCGCCAGCGCGAACTGGCCAAGAAAAAGAAGAAAGACGAGAAGGACGCGAAGAAGCGCGCCGAACGCGACGCTGCCCGTCCCGAGGCTGATGCCGACACGGCCGACGCCGATCCTGCCGAGTCCGACACCGCGGAATGACGGAGGCGGTTCCCGTCGCCCAGGTCTGGGTGGACGCCGATGCCTGCCCTGGACCGGTGAAGGAGATCCTGTTCCGCGCCGCCGAGCGCGCGCAGGTGCCGGTCACCCTGGTCGCCAACCAGTGGCTGCGCACGCCGCCCTCGCGTTTCATCCGCGCCCTGCAGGTGCAGGGCGGCTACGACGTCGCGGACGACGCCATCGTCGAGCGCGCACAGGCCGGCGACCTGGTGGTCACCCAGGACATTCCGCTGGCGGCGCGCGTGCTGGCCAACGGCGCGCAGGCGATCAATCCGCGCGGCGACCGCTTCACGCCCGACAACATCGCCGAACGCCTGTCGATGCGGAATTTCATGGACGAGCTGCGCGGCGCCGGCGTACAGACCGGGGGGCCGGCCGCCTTCAACGCACGCGACCGCCAGGCCTTCGCCAACCAGCTCGACCGCTGGCTGGCCGCGCGCCGCTGAGCCTGCCATGCCCGATGTCGAGATCCGTGCCCCGCTCCACCTGCTGCTGCACGTCGTCGTGCCACTGGTGGTCGCTCGCTTGGTCTGGCCCAAGGACTGGAAGCGTGCCGCGCTGTGGATGCTGGCGGCATGGGTGATCGACCTCGACCACCTGCTCGCCGAACCCATCTACGCGCCCGGACGCTGCAGCATCGGTTTCCATCCGCTGCACACCTGGCCGGCCATCGTCGTCTATGCCGGACTGGCGTTGCCTAGAAAGACCCGCTGGTTCGGCATCGGCCTGCTGATCCACGTGGTGCTGGACGGCATCGACTGCCTGCTGATGTAGACGGTATCAGCGCAGTCGAGGAGGCAGCGGCCCCGAAGTCACACGCGCAGGCTGCTGGCAGTTCCGCCCGTAGAACACGCGCAGCGAGGAACTCGCCTCCGCCAGCACGACATCGGGACAGCCATCGGAGTTGACGTCGCCGATGGCGAAAGAGTTGTCGAAGTAGAAGTTGTTGGTCCACAAGCCGTTGTCTTCGGTCCAGTGGTAGACCGGCGGTGCGAATCCTGAAGGTCCCTGGAGGATGTACGCCATCTGGTCGTAGCTGTTCATCATGGTGACGATGTCCGGATACCCATTGCCATCCAGGTCTGCCACCTGCACCGCGCCAGGACGTTGGTAAGTCCCAGGAAACTGCACGAATTCCTCTCGGGCGAACGTATTGTCCGCGCCGCGATAAAGGACATGCACGCCGCGCGAAGGGGTCAGCGCGTTCCCCTGATCGGATACCACGAGATCCGGTCGTCCATCGCGATTCATGTCGGCCACCGTCACGCCGTAAGCAGGCCAGGCCTGGCTCGATGGCAGGCCGATCTCGATCTTGTCGAGCAATCCTCCCAGCGGATTGCCGGGATAGACAAAGACCCGCGACCATCCTTGTCCGTTGGTCATGACGACATCGGGCGTACCGTCTCCGGTGAAGTCGGAGATCTCCAGCGTGTTGTAGCCGGCCAACGGCGTGCTGAGTGGCGTGCTGCCACGGAATCCTCCTCTTCCATCGCTGAAATAGAGCTCAGCGCCTTCTCCCCAACTCTGCGCGAACACATCCCGATGCCCGTCGCCATCGAGATCGATGGCGCCAAGCGAAAGAAGACGGATACGTGCCGCTCTGCTCTCGGACGTGAAGGCCTGTCCTGATCTCTTCAACACGACTATCGAACTTTCCGTTCCCATGACGATCTCGGGCAATCCATCGTTGTCCAGATCGACGACTTCCAGACTTCCTCCCCGGGCGGAATAGATCGGAAATCGATACTCCAGCGGTACGGCGAGGGTACCGTCTTCCTCCTGCGGATGGATCCGAAGCACGAGTTCGCTGAACGTCGTCGCGGTCATGACGATGTCGTTTCGGCCGTCGCCCGTCACATCCGAAACGATGACCTGTTCGGGCACGAAACTCGCGACCACGGGCGATACGATGAGCCGCTCGAAGTGGAAGCCCGTCATCGCGCTCAATTCGGGCGACCGCTCCATGGCGGCAGTGCGGCCAGCAGGAGGGGCCGACAGCACAGGAGCCGACGTAATCGCAGTCCAGAACAGCGGCGCTGCGCCGGCAGTGCTCTCGTCTTGGGCAGCGTGCTCCATGCCACCTGCGCTTGCCTCGGCGTGTCGCGTCCGCAGGTCCTGCAGATCCAGCAACCAACTCAGGACCAAAAGCACCAAGCCACCCACCAACCAGCCCGCAATGACCTTCAGGACGTCCACGCCTGCCCCCTCAGCGCTCCATTGCCTTGCAGGATCCCACGCGGCGACAACGCCCGCAATGTCGCTGCAGCATCGGCTTCCATCCGCTGCGCACCTGGCCGGCCATCGCCGTCTATGCCGGACTGGCGTTGCCTGGAAAGACCCGCTGGTTCGGCATCGGCCTGCTGATCCACGTGGTGCTGGACGGCATCGACTGCCTGCTGATGTAGCGCGTCATGCCCGCTAGGTGCGAACGGCAGGCATGCCAAGGTGCTCACGCAGGAGATGCAGCACGGCTTCCGCCGCGTCCCGCGAAGGAAGATCGTCGGTTTCGAACACGGACCTGCGATCGGGAACGATCCAGCGCGACCGAGTCACCGCCGCCCCGGCCCGCGGACGCACGGTGACGCGCCAGCGCTCCGGCATGTCGGACTGCACGAGATGCAGCACCTGGATCGAGGCGACCGTGGCGGCGGTCAGCCGGATCTCGCCCTCGCGTCCCCACGCCCTGCGGTGGATCACCAGCGCCTTCGGCGGATACTGCCAGCGCTCGCGCGACTCGGCCGCGAGGGACGCCACGATCAGCAGTGCCGCGGCGCCGATGCCGCCGCAGGCGATCAGCACCGCTATCAGCGAGAGCGGATCCAGCTGCCACGGTGCGCGCCACAGAGCGCGCACCGACCAGGCCAGCAGGACGATGCCCGCCGCCATCAGCACGAAGCGGTGCGTCCTGGGCGTGACGCGGTCGATCTGGGGTAACGCAGCATTCGGCATCGCTGGCGTCCTTGCTCCGGTGTGCACCCTCCAGTTCGCATTCGGCATCGCCTACAGGGCACGCTGCCCGGTGGCTCGACCTGACCCGCCTGTTCAGGTCCGGAGGGCCGCAGCGGGCGGGCATCGGCCCGAAGGCGTACGATGAAGCCGTTGTGCCGTCCTGCGTCCCGCCGACCCTTGCTGTCGCCCGCTGCGCTGTCCTCCACGCGTCATGCCGCCCAGCAATGACGCCCTTCCGGGAGCGCCCCATGCAGGGTCATCGGTTCCGTATCTCGCTCGTCGCGTTCTCTCCCCTGCATCCGCGCTGCGGGGCGCACGCATGAACGCCGTCGCCGTCCCGCTGTGCGAGCGCTGCGATGCCGTGTGCTGCCGGTTGACCGTGGTGCTTCAGCCGGAGGATCGCATTCCCTCTCACCTCACCACGCATACCGATGCCGGCCTGCACGTGATGGCGCGCGACGAGGAAGGCTGGTGCGTGGCGATCGATGCCGCACGCATGTGCTGTTCGATCTACGAGACGCGTCCGGAGATCTGCCGCCGCTTCGTCATGGCCGGCGCCTACTGCCGCGACGTGCGCGCCGACTACCTCGACCGCACGTCACGCGGCATTCCGCTGACGCTGTACTGAAGCCACGCTGGCAGCCGCCTGATCCAGGTCAACGAAACGCAGGTCGCATGGTCTCCGTCGTCCCCCGGAAACACCTGGTGCCCACTCCATTCGTCGACATCGACGCCGTTGTCGCGCAGGCCCTTTGCCTGGAGGTGGCCGACTTCCGTCCCTGATGGATACCTGCTCCGACCCTTACGGCATTCACGCACGCAGTGGCACACCGTGCGAGCCGGAAGCAGCGGGTCGCCGGCAAGCGACGGCATCCGCGACATCGCTCTCCTCGCGACGCCGCGCAGTGCCTTGCCTCTTCGCTACGCGAACACCGGCTCCAGCATCCGGAACGTTCCCGCGTCGGCGTCCATCTCGACCTTGCCACCCACCGGCACGATGAACTGCTGGCGGATGTGGCCGATCATCGCGCCGCGGTAGGCGGGGATCTTCAGCGGTTTGAAATAGTCGTCGAAGATCTCGGGAAGCGTCAGCGAACCGTAGCCGCCGCCGGGATCGCATTCGGTGCACTCGCCGAAGATCACGCCCTTCACCTTGCCCAGCGCGCCCGTCAGCCGCAGCGTGCTGAGCATGCGGTCGATGCGGTACGGCGCCTCGGACACATCCTCGAGGAACAGGATCTTGCCGCTGAAGTCCGGCAGGTACGGCGAACCGGCGAGTGCGGTCAGCACGGTCAGGTTGCCGCCCACCAGGTCGCCCTGCGCCTTGCCGCCGGTGATGGTGACGGTGCGATTCTTGCGCTGCACCAGCTCGTCGCCCTTGTCGGTGCTGTTGGCGTACTGCATCTGCTCGCGCTGGAAGAACACGCGGCGGAACTGGTCGGCGTTGAAGGTGTTCCAGCTGCCGATGCCGATCGGGCCGTGGAAGCTGACCAGGCCGGCCTGCGACAGCAGCGCGTTGTGCAGCGCGGTGATGTCGGAATAGCCCAGCAGGATCTTCGGGTTGCGGCGGACCGCGCCGTAGTCGAGCAGCGGCAGCAGGCGCGCGGCGCCGGAACCACCGCGTGCGCAGATGATCGCCTTGACGTCGCGGTCGGCGAACATCGCATTGAGATCGCCGGCGCGCTCGGCATCGGTGCCGGCCAGATGGCCGCGACGGGATGCGAGATGCGGCGCGACCTTCACCTTCAGGCCCAGCGCCTCCATCGCTTCCTGCGCAAGCTGCAGATCGAGCGGCTCGTCGGTCGCGGCGGACGGACTGACGAGGGCGACGGTGTCGCCGGGATTCAGCGCCGGTGGCAGCAGGCGCGCACGCGGCGTCGCGGCGGAGGCGGTGGAGCCGACCGCGAACGGCACGGAGGATGCCGCGGCCATCAGTGCCGCGCTGCCAAGGAAATGTCGCCTGTTCATGCCACCTCGATTGGACATTGCATGGATCGGGCCTTCATCCTAACCGCTGCGACCCGGCGGACGCATGCACCGTAGGTGTCCCCTGGACGCCGGCATTGCCGTGAAGCTCGGTAGCCGCCCGAACACGCGAAGGAAGGGAAGCCCATGGCCAGGATCCAGCGACCGTTCTATCCGATCATCTACGTCCGCGGCTATGCGATGACGAAGGATGAGGTCATCCAGACCACGTCCACGCCGTACATGGGCTTCGAGGCAGGCTCCACCAAGGTCCGCCAGGCGCAGGACGGGCGCATCGTGAAGTTCGTGTTCGAGTCGCCGCTGGTGCGGCTGATGAAGGACTACGACTACCGCGACACCTACGCCGCCGGCGCGGAGAATACCGGCAAGCTGCCGCCGCGCAGCATCGTGATCCATCGCTACTACGACGCCGCCGATCCCGCGTTCGGCGACGGCAAGGCCCTGTCGATCCCCGACGCCGCCAAGGCGCTGGCCCAGCGCATCGTCCAGCTGCGCGAGCGCATCTGCGGCAACAACGAGGCCGACCGCAAGGCGTTCCGCGTCCACCTGGTCGCGCATTCGATGGGCGGCCTGATCTGCCGCTGCCTGCTGCAGAACCCGGAGATCGCCACCGCCGAGGTGCGCGGACTGGTCGACAAGGTGTTCACCTACGCAACCCCGCACAATGGCATCGAGATGGGCGGCATCAACGTGCCCAGCCTGCTGTCGATCAACGACATGAACAACTTCAACCGCGGCGTGATGGCCAAGTATCTGAAGGTGCCGAAGGACCAGGTCAACACGCTGGGCGACTCGGGCTTCCCGCCGGAACGTTTCTTCAGCCTGGTCGGCACCAACAGCCGCGACTACGCGGTCGCGCACGGACTGTCGTCCATGGCCGTCGGGCAGATGAGCGATGGCCTGGTGCGGATCGAGAACGCCTACGTGGCCGGCAGCCCGCGCGCCTTCGTCAACCGCAGCCATGGCGGCTTCTTCGGCATCGTCAATTCCGAAGAGGGCTACCAGAACCTGGTGCGCTTCCTGTTCGGCGACCTCAGCGCCACCGGCCGCCTCGACATCACCGCGCTGCCGTTCCCGCCGGAGATCGAACAGGCGCGCAAGCGCGGCAAGAAGATCGCGTCCTCGTACTACATCGAGACCACGGTGGCACCGCGCGGCGCCTATACCTATCAGCTGACCTCGCGCACCCAGGCGCACGAGAGCGCGGTGCGCCGCGAGTATGCGGAGCTGTTCGGCCCGGACGGCAACCTGATCCGCAACGCACGCTCGCCCACGCTGTTCTCCGTCTACCTGGACAGCTCGAAGATCACCGCCGGCAGCGAGGTCTCGTTCTCGATCGACCTGGCCGTGTCGACCGCCGGCTACGAGGTGGATGGCGCGCTGTTCCTCAAGCAGCACATTCCCGGCGAGTACCTGTTCCGCGACACCCTGGTGCTGTTCGCCAAGCGCAACGACGACGGCAGCTGGGCGCTGCGTTACGTGTGGGCCGACGAGCACTGGGCCACCGGCCCCAAGGACGCCGCCGAACTGACTCGCATAGGCAAGAAGGCGGTCGGCACCGCGCAGCCATCACCGTCCGTCTACACGTTGCCGGTCGCGTCCAGCAAGGGATTCACCGCCGAGCTGAACATCGCGCTCGCGCCCTGGACATAGTTCACGGGCGCGTGTCGATTCCTGCGACCGCCATTCGTCGCAGGGGAAAGGCGGCCATTCCGGCTTGCCGGGAAACACCCCATGAGCAGACTCATCGCGGCCGTCATGGTCAGTCTCGACGGCGTCATGCAGGCGCCGGGCGGCCCGGACGAGGACCGCAGCGGCGGCTTCGCCCACGGTGGCTGGGTATGGCCATACGCCGGCGAGGACGATGCGATGGACGGCCTGTTCGCGCAGCCGTTCGCGCTGCTGCTGGGGCGGCGCACCTACGACATCTTCGCCGGCTACTGGCCGCAGGTGCCCAGCGATGCGCCGCATGGCGGCATCGCCGATGCGTTCAACGGCGCCACCAAGTACGTCGCCACCCACCGGCCGGACACGCTGGACTGGTCGCACAGCCACGCGCTGGGCGCGGACGTCGCCTCGGCCGTGCGTGCGCTCAAGCACCGCGACGGACCGGACCTGGTCACCCAGGGCAGCAGCGAGCTGCTGCACCAGCTGCTCGCCACCGACCTGGTCGACGAACTGCGCCTGCTGGTCTATCCGGTGCTGCTGGGCCGCGGCAAGCGGCTGTTCGACGACGACACACGGGCCGCGGCGTTCCGGCTCGATCACGCCCGCACCACCGCCGCCGGCGTGGTCGTCAGCCGCTACCTGCGCGATGGCGACGTGCGCACCGGCGCGTTCGCCGACGACTGACCGCAGGCCACTGTTTCACCCGAAGTTGCCACCCCGGGGCGCGATGATCGCCCCACCCTTCCCTGCCTCCATGGAGTACACCATGACCCCGAAGAACACCCTCTGCCTCTGGTACAACAACGACGCCGAGGAAGCCGCCCATTTCTATGCGAAGACCTTCCCCGACAGCGAAGTGAAGGCCGTGCACCGCGCGCCCGCCGATTACCCGTCCGGCAAGGAAGGCGACGTGCTGACGGTGGAGTTCACCGTGTACGGCATTCCCTGCATCGGCCTCAACGGCGGCGATGCGTTCAAGCACAGCGAGGCGTTCTCGTTCCAGATCGCCACCGACGACCAGGAAGAGACCGACCGCCTGTGGAACGCCATCGTCGGCAACGGCGGCCGCGAAAGCGCCTGCGGCTGGTGCAAGGACAAGTGGGGCCTGAACTGGCAGATCACCCCGCGCGTGCTGACCGACGCCATGGCCAACCCGGACCGCGCGGTCGCCAGGCGCGCCTTCGAGGCGATGATGACGATGCAGAAGATCGACGTCGCCGCGATCGAAGCCGCCGTACGCGGCTGAGCGCGGCGCACCCGGGCGTCAGCGCCGGCAGGTGTTGACGCCCAGCAGCCGGTACAGCGGGCAGAAACTGAATAGGCCAGTGGCCAACGGCACCACGCCCAGCCATGCCCATCCCGGACCACCGATCAGCGCCCATGCGATCAGCACCGCGCCGATCACCACGCGCGCCCACTTGTCGAAACCGCCCACGTTCGCGTTCATGGCTCAACCTCCTGACAGGAGTCTGCAGCGTCGCGCGGGCGCAGTACGCGCGCATTGATCCCGATCAACCCGCCGGCGTGAAACCGCCGAGTTGCAGGTGAACGGCCAACGCCTGCCGCACACGCTCGGCATAGGCCTGGGACCCATAGCGCCCCGCATCGAACACCCCGCCCGCCCCCGCGATCGCGGCCAGTCCGGAGACCGTCGGCTTCGGCACGATGACCACCTGCCACGGCGCGTCGTCGTGGTCGGCGTCCTCGCTCCTGCGCACCTCGATGGCGGCCACATTCGCGCTACTCAGGCGCGTGGTGGTGTGGCGACCCCAGGCGCGGCGCTGGACGAGGACGGTGCGTGGCGGATACGTCCACACATCGCCCCAGCCCGACAGGCCGGCGCGCATGAACTGGAAACCGACGTAGCCCGCGCCGCCGATGATGATCGCGAACACCGGCGTGGCGATGTTCGGTGGCCACAGACCGCGACCGAGTTCCCACCATGGCATGACGACGGCGAATGCGCCCGCGGCGACGCAGCCCACGCGGATCGGCCACGGGAATTCGCGGCGCACCAGCGGCAGGTCGGCTTCGAAGACGTCGGCATCGTCGGCAGGCATGCCGCATCGTAGCCGGAACCGGCGGCGCCATCGCCGCGCGCCGCGTAACGATTTTGCAACGTTCGCGGCATGACCTCTGCGCCATGGACCGCGCGTATCGCTCTGTATACTCGGTACGGCATGGCGGGTGCCCCTTCCCGCCTCGAATCACGGAGCGATGTCATGGGTCTTGTACAGGCGGTGGTGGGTGCGGTCGGTGGCGTGCTGGGCGACCAGTGGAAGGATTTCTACACGGTGCCGGCAGGCCTGCCGTCGACGGCGGCGCTGTTCGCCGCGGTGCCCCAGGGCACCAATGCCGGGCGCGGGTCCAACACCAGCGGCTCGACCAACATCATCACCAACGGCTCGAAGATCGTCGTGCCCGAAGGCTACGGCCTGCTGCTGATGCAGGACGGCGCGATCACCGCGTTCGTCGCCGAGCCGGGCGGCTACGAGTGGCACTCGGACGACATCAACTCGAAGTCGATCTTCGCCGGCGACGGCATCGTCTCGACCTTCATCACCCAGAGCTGGGAGCGCTTCAAGTTCGGCGGCCAGCCGGGCTCGCAGCAGGCGGCGTTCTTCGTCTCGCTGAAGGAACTGCCGGACAACCGCTTCGGCACGCAGTCCGAGATCTACTGGGACGACGGCTTCCTCAACACCCAGGTCGGCGCGGTCACGCGCGGCTCGTACACGCTGAAGATCGTCGACCCCATCCTGTTCGTGAAGAACTTCGTGCCGGCCAAGTACCTCGCCGCCGGCCAGGTGTTCGACTTCACCGACCTCGACAACGCCGCCGCCACCCAGCTGTTCAACGAAGTGGTGGGTTCGCTGGCGCCGGCCTTCAGCCTGTACACCAACGATCCGTCCAAGGGCAACCGCATCACCAAGCTGCAGCAGGATTCGCTGGGCTTCGCGCAGAGCCTGTCGGCGGCGGTGGAACAGGGCTACCAGTGGAGCTCCGACCGTGGCCTGGCCATCGTCAAGACCGCCATCGTCTCCATCGAGTACGACGCCAATACGCGTGAACTGCTGAAGACCGTGCAGCGCGCCGATGCGCTGTCCGGCGCACGCGGCAATTCCAACCTGCAGGCCAGCGTCGCCCAGGGCATCCAGTCCGCCGGCGAGAACGGTGGCGCGGCGGGCCTGATGGGCGTGGGCATGGCCACCGGCATGATGGGCGTGGGCACCCTGCAGCAGCCGGCCGCGCCCGCAGCGCCGGCCGCGGAGGATCCGGTCGCCAAGCTGAAGAAGGCCAAGGAGATGCTCGACCTCGGCCTGATCACGCAGTCCGACTACGACGCGCTGAAGGCGAAGGCCCTGGGCCTGTAAGCGGACGCACGCATGTCCACCCCGCACCGTCCGGCGCCTCCGCCGCTGCCGCCGGTGCCTCCTGCGCTGGGCTCCGGCTCGCCGCAGGAGGTGCCACCGTTGCCCGGGAGTTTCCCGGTCGATCCCGCCACCCTGCCCGACGCCATCCGTGAGGAAATCGAAGCGCCCGATCCGGTCGCCATCGATACCGCCGCGGCCGAGCTGAAGGACGGGCAGAACCGCTGCCCGAAATGCGGCGCCACCGACATCCGCCACAAGCTGGGCAGCGACGTGCTGGTCTGCCTGTACTGCCGCAACGAGTGGGTCGGCGAGCGCGTCGAGGAAGCGTTCGGCTTCGGCGAAGGCATCGCCGACCTGCGCGGCACCGTCGTCGCCTCCGGCGCGCGCGACATCCAGGCCGACGCCGCCGTCCTGATGACCTTCAAGTGCACCGGCTGCGGCGCCGAGGTCACGGTGAACACGCAGAACGCCATGACGGCGCGCTGCCACTGGTGCCGCCACGTGTTCGGCGTCAACGAGCAGATCCCCAACGGCGCCGTGCCCGACGCGGTGCTGCCGTTCCACATCAAGAAGGACGACGCGGTCGCGCGCATCCGCCAGTTCGTCGACAAGCGCAAGCTGTTCGCACTGAAAGCGTTCAAGGACGAGTTCTCGCCGGAGAACGTGGTCGGCGTGTACCTGCCGTACATGATCGTCGACGGCAACGCGAGCGCGGCGGTGGCCGGCAAGGGCGAGATCCAGACCCGCAAGTACACGCGCGGCACCGACAAGGACAAGAAGACCTACTACGACGCCGACATCTACCGGGTGGAACGCGCGGTGGACTTCACCGTCGACGACCTGCCACTGGAATCCTCCCGCGAGCGCGGCAACCTCGACAGCAAGGTCAACACGCAGAACATCATCAACACCATCCTGCCGTTCGACACCAAGAACGCGGTGAAGTGGAACGCCTCCTACCTGTCCGGCTTCACCTCGGAGAAGCGCGACACCGACGTGGAGCAGCTGCGTCCGCGACTGGAAGACCAGCTGCTGTCGATCGCGCGAGCGCAGGTGGAAAGTTCGGTCGGCCGCTACGATCGCGGCGTACGCTGGGAGCAGGAACGCCTGGACGTGCACGGCACGCGCTGGGTGTCGATGTACCTGCCGGTCTGGCTGTACTCGTACCACCAGCCCGGCAGCAACGGCGGCATGCTGCACTACATCGCGGTCAACGGCCGCACCGGCGAGACGATGGGCAGCGTGCCGGTGCAGCAGTGGAAGCTGCTGCTCACCGCGCTGACCGTGGGCACCTTCCTGGAGGGCATCGCCCTCTGGATCATCTGGGCCGGATCATGAGCGACCACACATGAGCGACGACAACGGCCTATGGCTGCTGGCCCTCGGCCCCACCGGCGCCGCGGCGCTGTACTGGGCCATCTACCGCTACTACCGCAACACCGACAAGTCGCATGCCTTCGAGCATGAGACCGACATCGAGGCCAAGCCCGTGACCGGCGACGACCGCAAGATCGACACCGTCACCGGTACCCAGCGCACCCGCATCGACGGCGACAACGTCCGCGCCTACCGCCAGCGCGTGACCCGCATCCGCGACGACGGCGGTTGATCCCGCCGCACCCGGCTGTTCCCTTCTCCCCGTGTAAAACGGGGAGAAGGTGCCGAAGGCGGATGAGGGGCGCTCTCCCGTCCGCCTACGCGAAACATCTCCCGCGCACTCACTGCAGCTGCATCGCCGCCCGCAGTCGACGGTCGACGGTCGACGGATGCACCGCGCACGATGCAACACCGCGCCCGCCCCTCATCCGCCCTCCGGGCACCTTCTCCCCGCACGCGGGGCGAAGGGGAAAGCGGCACCTCCCGCGCTCGCACCCTCCCGTATCGGGGCGGAAAAGCCGCGGCGCCCACCGTTCCCTTCTCCCCGTGCACACCGGGGAGAAGGTGCCCGAAGAGCCTGCCCCGTACTTGATACGGGGGCGGATGAGGGGCGCTTTCCCATCAGCGCACCCAATGCGGCTTTCACGTTCGCGGCCGTCCCCCGTCCACCCCGGTTGCACTCCGCTTCCCCAAGCCACGACGTTCGGACGAGGCGGCGTCACGCTTCCGCGATCCCAATCCCTGCACACCCCGCCGCTTTCGGTCACACTGCCCGCCCGTCGCGGCCCCGACCGCGCCCCTGCAAGGATGCCGTGAAAACCCCTGCCAGCCTGCTGATGCTGATCGACGAAGGCGTCATCGACGAGGTGCTGCGCCCGCTCAAGAGCGGCAAGGAAGCCTCGGTGTACGTGGTGCGCGCGGGCGACGACGTCCGCTGCGCGAAGGTCTACAAGGACATGGCGCAGCGCAGCTTCCAGAAGCGTGCGCAGTACCAGGAAGGCCGCAAGTCGCGTGGCAGCCGCGAGGCCCGTGCGGTCGCCAGCGGCAGCCGCTACGGCCGCAAGCAGCAGGAAGCCGAATGGAAGAACGCCGAGGTCGACGCGCTGTACCAGCTGCGCGAGGCCGGCGTGCGCGTGCCCGAGCCGTACGGCTTCTTCCACGGCGTGCTGGTGATGGAACTGGTGACCGATGCCGAAGGCTTCTCCGCCCCGCGCCTGGGAGAAGTCGAACTGACCCCGGAGCAGGCCCGCGAGTACCACGCCGTGCTGGTGCGCCAGGTCGTGCGCATGCTGTGCTGCGGCCTGATCCACGGCGACCTGTCGGCGTACAACGTGCTGGTCGGCCCCGACGGCCCGGTGGTGATCGATTTCCCGCAGGTGGTCAGCGCCGGCGGCAACAACGCCGCGCGCACCATGCTGCTGCGCGACGTCAACAACCTCACCGCCACGCTCGGCCGCTGGGCACCGGAGCTGCTCGACACCTGGTACGGCGAAGAGATGTGGGTGCTGTTCGAAGCCGGCACGCTGCTGCCCGACACCCCGCTGACCGGCCAGTTCACCCCGGACGAATGCAGCGTCGACCTCGACGGCGTGCGCGATGCCATCAACGATGCGCGTGAGCTGGCACTGATCCGCCAGCAGGGCCGCGAGGCGCAGGACGAGGATTGATCGTCACGTAGGGCGGGCTCAAGCCCGCCATCGCGCGCAAGGACGACGTCCGTAGCACCGATCGAAGCGAACTGCACGATGCGTTTGGTCTCAGCCCCAAGACCTACGCGCGCCTGACCCGCTTCGCGCAGTCGGTACGCGCCACACAATCCGCGGACACCATCCACTGGTCCGCCATCGCCGCCGACAACGGCTACTACGACCAAGCCCACCTGATCGCCGACGTCCACGCCGTCGCCGGCAGCACCCTGCGCAGGCTGCTGGAGGAGTTGCGCGGGGATAAGGGCGAGATCGCCGGAGCCTGAGCAGGTCGTTCCCTTCTCCCCGTGAACAACGGGGAGAAGGTGCCGAAGGCGGATGAGGGGCGCTTTGTTGTTCGCGCACGCGATGCCCGGCGCGCGATGTTCGTAGGGCGGGCTCAAACCCGCCATCCGACTAGCGAACGATGAGGCGGTAACGGCGATTCAATCATCCACATGGCGGGCCAAGGCCCGCCCTACCGTGTCGACGCGCACACCCGCCGTCGAAAATCCCTAGACCTGCCGCCCCGGCGCCGGCTGCACGTCGCGCTCTTCGGCGACCGGTTGGCGCACGGTCTGCGGTTCTTCCCGCGCCCGGAACGCGACTGCTTCCGGCGACTGCGCGTACTCGCGCATGACGCGATCGGCCCCCGCCTCGTCGCCTGCGACGACCGCCGCCAGCAGGCGGTTGAGGTAGGGACTCTCGAAGGTGGGCGTGTCGGCGCGCGCGACCTCGCGACGCTCCGTATCCGGCAGCGGGTTCCGGTCGATCACGCCGGCATCGGCGCGCAGGTTGGGCGTCCTGGGATCGACGCGCAACAAGGTCTCCTGTCGCCCGTTCTCGTCGATGGTCAGCGTCGTCGTGCCGTCGGCATTGCGCGTACGCGTCACGTCGTCCGGATCGATGCTGCGCCATTGCCCGCCGATGTACGCCTGGCCCTCGCCGTTGCGGTTCCAGTGCACGAAATCGTCGCCCGACACATAGAAGCCCGCTTCCCGGCGCCCCTGCGCATTCGGTTGCGGATTGCCCTCGGCCAGCGATCCGCCCCGGTCGAGCGCTTCGATCATGCGGCGCGAGCCTTCCGGCGTGAGGAACAGCGAGCGCACCGTGTCGTACTCGTGACCGAGGTCGGGATTCTCCGCATTCGGTTGATGCGCGGCGACCGGCCCGATCAGCGGGTTCGCGCTGACGTTGGCCCATGCCTGCGACAACGGACTGTCCGCGTTGGCGCCGCGCAGGGCATTGAGCACCTCGATGCCGCGCAGCGTGTTGTCCGCCCCGCTTTCCAGATAGTCCGCATTGCCGTTGCGCTGGTTCGGCAGGAAGCCGTCGATGGCGGTCTTCACCTCGTCCGGCGAGGTCAGCGTGCCCGCTTCGATCTGGTCAAGCAGCCCCGGCCAGCGGTTGCGGCCCGCCTGGTTCTGCAGCTTCATCATCATGCCCGCCAGTTCGGCCTGGTCGTCACCGGTGCTGGTGCGGTACAGATCCGTGCGCTGCAAGCGTTCCAGTGCCGAATCGCGATTGCCCACCACCTCGTCCGTGGCGGTGACGCCGTTGACGTGCTCGGTGTCGAGTCCGTGCACGAACGTACGCCCCGCATCGGAGGCCAGGAAGCGGTTGATGGACGCACGGTCGATGTCGACCGCGTTGTCCGCGCGCATCTGGCGCCCGGTGCGCTGCAGCGACTGCAGCGTGGCGTCGTAGTCGTTCTGTCCGAGTTCCAGCGTGGCCCGGTCCGGTTGCGTGGCTGCCCAGGTCTGGTAGCTGTCCAGCAGGTCGCGCGCCACCTCGGGATGCTGGCCGAGATCGATCTGCAAGGTGCCGAACGAGTAACCGCTGTTGGCCACCGGCTCCATGCGCCCGCCGGCGCCGACGTTGCCGGCGAAGCTCAGCCGGTAGGCGACGTCACGGCCGGCGATGCTGCCTTCCGAGGTGACGCCGACGGCGAAGTACGCCGCGGCCTGCAGCTCGTTGTCGGTCAGGGGATTCGGATTGGTCATGATCCCGCTCCTTTGGGTGCCACGTCAGGGTCGCGCGCCAGGCATTCCTGTACCCATGGTTGCGCCTGCAGGGCGTCGCGCACTTCGTCCGGCAGGACCACGGACTGGTAATCGGCGAAGCAGCTGCCGTCGGCGCGCGTGCTGTCGGAAAGTTTGCCGTCGCAGAGCCGCAACGGTTTGTCGATGGTCTGCCAGCCGTCCTCGCATTCGGTGTCGGTCTCGGAACCGGGGCGACCGCAGACATGCGTGCGTCGTGCCTCGGTGGGCGACGTCGCGCGCGCGATGACCCTGCCTTCGTATGCGTCGTTCGTGGCGAGGTAGGACCACGTGCCGCAGATGCGGTCGCCCTGTTGCATCAGCACGTAGCGGCTGCATTCATCCGGCGAGGTCGTGCCTTCGCACGCCTCCCATTGCCCGGCAAACGCACCGCTCGCTTGCGGTGCTTTAGGTACTGCGTCGGGCACTGCGGCCACTTGCGCCGCCACGGGTGACGCGGACGCCTCCGCTTCGCTGCCCGCCTGCCCGTTGCTGACGCCCGTACAAGCCACCAGACCCAGCAACACCACCATCATCGAACTACGCATCCAGAATCCCTCCCGACCGGCGTTGTCCGATGCTACGACGCGACTCCATCACCGACAACCACATACATTCATTGACGTGATGAGCCGCTTCAGATTGAGGATGCTGACAACGCGTGCTGACACGCGTTGCTGCATGCGTCTACCACGGTGAATGTTGCTCCCTCGCGAGCACAACACACGCATGCGCACTTCCCTTCTCCCCGTGCAACGGGGAGAAGGTGCCAAAGGCGGATGAGGGGCGCTGTTCCGTCTGCGCATGCGCTGCACGCTGCCCCGGGTGCGCTGCGCTTACCCGGGCTACGACATGCAAGCGTCAGCGGCCGAACAACCTCATCGCATTCCCGCTGCGGATCTTCGCCTTCTCCTCATCGCTCAGATCGAGGCGCTCGAATGCCTTGACCGTCGCATCCAGCCCGATCTGCGGGTAGTCCGAGCCCAGCAGCACGTGGTCGAGGCCGACGTTGCGCAGGGTCCAGAGGAATTCTTCCTCGACCGGGGAGTCGGCGACCACCAGCACGGTGGCAGAGATATCGAAGTAGAGGTTCTCGAAGCCGAAGCCGTCGGCGGTGCGGGCCAGGGCGAGGATGTTCCAGAAGCGGAAGTTGAGGCCGCCGATGTGGGCGAGGATGAAGTTCGTCTTCGGCACGCGCACCACCAGGTTGAACAGCTTCTCGCTGTCGCCGGGCAGAATGTTGGCGTTGTCCATCAGCACGGTGATGCCGAGTTCGCCGGCACGTCGCGCGAGCGCTTCCACGCGCGGGTCGGACACGTCGAAGCCCTGCGTGTGGGCGTGGATCTTCAGCACCTTCACGCCTGCGGCGGCCACGCGCGCAAGTTCATCCATCGCGGCGTCGCCGTCGTAGGGGTGCACGGTGGCGATGGGCAGCACGTCGGCATGCTGCTTCGCCAGCGCGATCACCTCGTCGTTGCCGGCGCGGATCTTCGCCAGGTCGCCCTGCCGGGCCTGGTGCGGGCCGCCGAACCACATCACGCCGATGCCGGACAGCTCCAGCCCCGCGGCGCGCACGTCGTCGCGGTACTGCTGCAGCGAGGTTTCGCCGTCGCGCAGGTGGACGTGCACGTCGAACACGGGGTTGGCGGCCAGGGCCACCGGGGAGATCAGGCACAGCGACAGGACCAGCGCACGCAGCATGGCGTCGTCTCACAGCCAAGGGGATGCGTGCATGGTGCCATGCGCCGTCCCGACCAACGGCGGTTGACACATTTCGATGTTTAGCTAACCATCGCATCATGAGTCAGGTCTTCCGCGCCCTTTCCGATCCCACCCGCCGCCAGGTGCTGCAGTTGCTGCGCCAGGGCCCGATGAGCGCGGGCGAGCTGAGCGACCAGTTCGACGTGTCCAAGCCGACCATGTCGGCGCACTTCGCGGTGTTGAAGGAGGCCGACCTGGTGCATGCGGAAAAGGTCGGCAAGTCGGTGATCTACCACCTGAAGCTGTCGGTGCTGGAAGACGCACTGCTCGGCTTCGTCCATTCGTTCGGTGCGGGCGGTGCCGCACCAAAATCCAAGAAGGGAGCTGCGAAATGAACAAAGAAGTGATGACCAGTCTGGCGTGGGGTATCGGCATCGTGGTGCTGGCGCTGTGTGCGACGTTCGCGCGGTCGCGGGGCTATATCGACAGCGAGATGGTGGACCGCATCGTGATGGGGGCGATCGGGTTGATGGTGGCGTGGTTCGGCAACCAGATGCCGAAGCGGTTCGTGCCGAGTGCGCGGGCGCGGCAGGCGCAGCGGTTCGCGGGCTGGTCGATGGCGCTCAGCGGGCTGGTCTATGCCGGGTTCTGGATCGCGGCGCCGAAGGACGTGGCGGTGGCGGGCGGTTCGCTGGCGATCCTGCTGGGCATCGGCGTGACAGTGGCCTACTGCCTGTCGTTGCGGAATAAGGCGCGAGTGTCGGGGGCCTGAGGCAGGTGTCGGCGGGCCGGTTTGCCGGCCGGCGCGCAGGGGGTCCGGCGGCGATTGGATCGTTTCGGGTCAGCGCTGAATGTTTTCGATGCAGCGCTGGATCGTTTCGATGCAACGTTCGATCGTTTCGATGGAACGTTGGATCTTGGTGTTAGACGACTGCATCGTTTCGATCCAACGTTGCATCGTTTTGATGCAACGTTGGGTCTTGGTGTTAGCTGAGCCGATGGTTTCGATGCAACGTTGGATCGTTTTGATGCAACGTTGGGTCTTAATGTTAGAAGAGCCGATGTTTTCGATCCAACGTTGGATGTTTTCGATGCAACGGCGGATGTTTTTGATGGAACGTCGGGTCGCCGAGATGGACGGCGCGCCGACCAACGAGCCACCGGGTGGCTTTGTGTGAGACGCGCCAATGCGGATCGGTCGGCAGGACGCGGATGCGTCACGCGTGCAGGTGCGTTGCCCGTGTCGCGTGCGGAGATGGCGAGGCGGCGGGCCGAGGCCCGCCCTACGTGGCGTCTGGCGCGCGCTCAGCGGCAGATGAAGAAGCAGCCCAACATCGACTTGTCCAGGCTCACCTGCATCGCTTCGCCCTCTTTCAGGTGCACGGTCTTGGAGAAGGTGGTGTTCTTCCTGACGTCCTCGAACCAGTAGGCGACCTGGTCGTTGGAGCCGATGTACCGGTTGCCGGCGTATACGTCGGTGCGGCCGGTCACCTCGCTGCGGGTGACAGTCTCCTTGTAGGAGAAGTCGGCGATCAGCAGGTACTCGCCGGGCGGCAGCCGGGTGAAGCGGAAGCCGCCCTGGTCGTCCAGGATGGTGGCGAACATGAAGTGTTTGGCGATGCGCTCGGGAATCTGGTCCGGCCGCTTCTGGCTCTGCTTGACCGTCTCGAACCACTGCTTGAACTCGTCGCTCATGTGGATCAGGCCGACCCGCTGGCTGCCCTTCGGCGGGTACTGCTTCTTGGCCAGCAGCGCACCCTTGAAGAACGCGTTGCCGGCGATGGAGCCGGTGCCCGTCAGGCGGATCTCCGAGGTCGCCTCGGCCAGACTCTTGCCGCCGGTGAAGCGCTTGCCGGCCAGGCAGTCGAGCATCGCGCTGCGCGCCTGGTCCAGACCGTCGTAGGACAGGCCGAACACGTCCACGCCGTCCACGCGCGCGGTCATGCCGGTTTCCTTGGCGCGCATGGAGGCCATGGTCTGTTTCAGGTCACCGACGGGGATCATTACGAAGCCGCCGCCCTGGCCCCCGGCGGGCGGCATCAGCGCGCCGCGCATCGTGGCCGGCGGCAGGCCGTCCTGCTGCACCTGCACGCTGACCTCGCGGGCGGCCGGCGATGCGGCGACGCGCGGGCCGTGCAGCAGGATGGCGCCGCTGGGCGTTTTGGCGCTGGGGCCGATCAGGGCGAGTTGCGACTGGTCTTTCTTGGCGGAGGTGAAGCGGGCCACGCAGCCTTGGCCGGGCGTGCCCTCGGGCTGCTGCAGGAACCAGGCGCCGTCGGTGTTGCGGGTGATCAGGCGGCCTTCGTCGTCGGCGGCGCGTGCCGGGGCGGTGAGGCCGAGGGTGACGGCCAGCAGGGTGAGCAGTGCGGGGGTCAGGCGGCGAGGTGTCATCACGGGCGTCCGGTGTCCAGGTGAGCGCGAGTGTGACAACTCGGCGGAGGGGATACGAGTGACGTTCGTCCCACGGACGGCGGCGGTCGCCGGTGCGGTAGCGGGATGCGGTGGGACGGTGTCCCCGCGCGCCTCCGAATAGCTCCGCTGCCCCGCCGCGGGGTCGCGCGTGACCGGCGGCGGGCCCACACTCGTGGTCCCGCTGTGCGCTGACGAGGTCCGATGGATGGCACGCCCCGCCACTCCTGCTGACGGCTCCCGGCTCCGGCGCTGGGCGCGGGCGCTGAAGGCGAAGACGCTGGTGGTCTATCGCGTGGCGCGCGATGCGCGCACGCCGTGGTACGTGCGTGCGCTGGCGTTCGCGGTGGCGGCGTACGCGTTCAGTCCGATCGACCTGATCCCGGACTTCATCCCGGTGCTGGGGTATCTGGACGATGTGATCGTGGTGCCGCTGGGGGTGATGCTGGTGCTGCGGTTGACGCCGGCGGATGTGATGGCGGAAGCGCAGGTGCGTGCGGAGGCGGTGGTGGCGCGGCCGTTGAGTCGGGGGATGGCGGGGGTGGTTATCGGAGCTTGGGTGGTGGTGGCGGGGTTGGTGGGGTGGATGGTGTGGCGGGCGTCAGGCGAGTGAGGCTTTCCCTTCGTTGGCGATGCGGGCGGTGACGTCCGGGTGATGGCGGTAGTCGTCGGCGTTCTGGCGCAGGTCGTCCCAGCGTTGGTGGTCGTCCAGCAGGGCGGCCAAGTGCAGGGTGAGGTGGAGGACGCGGTCGCAGGCGTCGGCGGGTGTCAGCCGCATCAGCAATTGGGCGGTGCAGTCCACCAGGCAGCGGGCCAGGTCCAGGCAGTCCTGCCCTTTGCGCTGGGCGGCGGTGGCGATGCGGTCCAGGTGCTCGGCGGGCAGCCGGGCGAGGACGGAATCGGGGTCGTCACCGCCCTCGCCTGACAGCAGGTCGAGGATGGTGGTGAGTGGGGTGTCGGCGACGTTGAACGTCGCGGCCGCTTCCCGCGGCGGTGTTTCGATCTTCATTCCTTTGCTCCTGCCCACCAAGAGCGGTGGGTCGCGGAGCAAAGGTCGGATGAAAGTGGGGTGGCGTCTACTACGAAGTTCGTAATGAACTGAATTCACACTCCCATAGCACCAAATGTATGCCGACTCCCAAGCCAATTAATCGACAACCACGTTGTACATGTGCTCCACCCGGAGTTTATTGATCTCACTCATCCTAGCCACCCTCTTCAGCGCCAACACACCCTTCTCGCCAATAGACGCATAACGCGCATCGGACTTCTGAGATCTAAGAAAAAGTATTCCTTTTCGAATTTTCGTTGGCAGATCATCGGGCTCCGATTGCATCCATTCAAACAAATCATTCTCTGCGCAAGCTTCCAGCACTTTAATATCTTCCTCAGACCAAGACCTATCTACCGCAATTCGATGCAGCGCGGCATCAATGGTCGGAAGGACTTTTGCGGAATTCCTCACTTCGGCAACCAGCGGCCGCATAGCCGCAGACTTAAAATCTTCAAATGGCCAGTCTTCAAGAGCTGCGGACTCGATCCCCGGCCTCGCGGCATTTATATAATTTTTAGCTAAAGAATCGAAATCAACACCCAGGTCTTCCAGAGCAACAAATGCACTATCCACTTCCCGCGGAGAAAGAAGCTCCAAATTCTTCGATATAGCTCCCGTCAGGGAAACTACGAAGCCTGTTTGATCCGGATCAAGACTATCTGCGTACAAGCGCCATGCACGCCTCAAATCCTGAGAAGCCTCCAACTTCCTCAGATCCGAACTCTTAGCTTCTACATCTTTAGTTATAGAACCGGGCAACCATATGCCGGTGCGCAGATACTCCACTAGCACCTTATCATAAGGCTCAGAAGAGAATTCCAGCGATGCCGCAGCAGTCTCCCAATTGACCTCCCACTGCTCTTTGTCCTCGCCTTTTTCACCAAAAGACGACGCCATCCATGACACCTCTGAAGAAAGATAAGAAAGGCGATCTTGCGGAATGCCCGCCGTCGAATCGTATTTAGCCCAAGTTAAAATGGCTATGTGCTTAAGGACTTCCTCCCTCACTTCCTCATTGACGGATTTGATATCCGGCCAAATCTGATCCACTAAAAACGCATATCTATTTACAACTCTTATATTGGATATTCCAAGCTTCTCAAGAATACTCTCTGAAATCGCACGATGCTCACAACCTTCTGGCAAGCCAATCCTTGCGATATCCAATGGACTTCTCGTAAAAAGAAGCTCCAAGTCAAAAACTTTCTCCTTGTAGTCATCCAGAAATTCTCGATCCTCTTTTCCAAGCGCATCTTCATTGCAGACGACAATAACCTTACAGGATCGCTTGGAAGAGAGATCAACGACAACACCTAGAGCATCCTTCAACGAAACCCCGTCAGACTTCCTCTCGAGATCGTCGATAACCACCAAAAAGCTATCTACCAATCCGTAGTTCCCCTGACCTAGCATGCCGCCCAGCCGCCCAATCCATGGAACTTCGACTTGACCGAGCTTACTCCTCACCCATTCGATTGTTCTTCTGAACGAACTCTGCTTGAGATGCTTTTCTAACTGAATCATGCGATGAGCCGCCAAACCGAGGACTTTTCTTACATCCTCATCTTTACCAACTTGAATCGCTGAAGAAAAAATACCCCGCTGGATGTCAGATATATTTTGACTTCCGAACAACGAGATATCAGACCGAGCAACTAGCGCCGTATCGATCTGAAAATTATATTGATCAAGAAAATCAGTGACCGCGTAAGTTTTCCCCACGCCCCAAGCGCCACGAATCAGCATGGTTCGCTGAGTTTTGCTCGCCATAAAGCGAGACAACATTATTCCTATCGGGCTTTTGACGGGATCATTCCTTTTGCTATCCATTGCAAACACCCTTAAATGTTGAACACGCGACAGTGTTAAGCGCCATTGGCGACTAATCCCAAATAGCTCCCAAGTTACTAGCTTTCCTGATTGGCTTGCAGCTTTCCCGCCTTGTGATGCGTGCGATCGGTGAACCTCAGCACGCTAAGAACGCGAATGGGAGCAGGCTGCAATGGCCTTAAGGCTTTCGAAAAGGTAAGGTCACCTTCCCCCGATCTATCCTCAAGTTCATGACGGCCGCAACTCCAAGCCTACGCGAGATGGTATGCGCGCAGCGCTGAAAAGCCCGCTGGACCGGGAAGACCGCCACATCAGAAGGAACGACCGCAGCCTCGCCTCGCTGGTGAGCCTGCTGGTCCACATCCTGTTCGTCTTGGCCCTGCTGTACTCCTCCCAGATCACCCTGGCCCCGCCCGAAGGCAGCGCCAGCGGCGGCGCCCGCGTCAAAGTCGACTTCCTGGGCGAAACCACCCAGGACGACCAACGCATCCCCGTCCCCCCGGCCGCCACCACCCCACCCAGCGACCGACCCCGCCCCCGCAAACCCCTGGTGACCACCGCCGTCACCTCCCCCGTCGACACCACCCGCGTCACCGAAGCCGACAACCCCCTCAGCCCCGACGAGCAGGCCACCCCGCCCCAGGCCGACGAAGCCGTCGTCCGACAGGAACCCCGCCCGCCCGCCAGCCAACCCACCCCCGCCTGGCGCCGCAACAGCCGCTGGGGCCAACCCCCCGGCATGCTGGCCCAGGACACCGCCCCCGAAAACATGGGCACCACCGCCCGCGCCGGCCGCAGCCAGGGCCGCGGCCAGGACAACAACGCCGCCCCCAGCATGGAAGTGGACGGCCACCAGATCTATTACGACCTGCGCAACGAACGGAAGATCGCCGAATGGCAGCTGCAGGGCATGAAGGACATCTCCTTCCCCCTGCCCGGCCGGAGCGACCTGATGGTCTGCGCCCTGGAGATCGTCGCCACCCGCGGCTCCGGCGGCTGCCGCCTGCTGCAACCCGGCGACCCCGAACTGGCGAACATCGGCGACGCCCGCGACGTGGTGGACGTCATGCGCATCTACCGCCGCGGCGAACTGATCTGGCGCGGCCCGGGCGCGTACCGGTAAGCGTGGCGTCGCGACGCCCGATCAGCGCGAGGCCTGCGCCTGCAGCATGGCCACGAAGGTGGCGTCCGCGCCGACTGCCTCCAGCACCGGCAGCACCACGCGGTAACCGTCCGGGCTGTTGGTGAGGATCACCGCGCCGCGACGCGTGGCGGGCGTCCAGTAGACGAAGGCGAACGCATCCTGGTCGGCCCCGGTATGCACGTAGTACAGCGCGCCGCCGAAGTCGAACAGTTCCCACCCCAGGGTGAACCCCGCGCGGTCGGGACACAGCGCGGCCGGCAGGCCTTCGCAGGTCGACGCGCGGCGATCGGCCTGCACCTGGCGGCGTTGCGCCGCCAACGCGGGACGGACGCCGTCGTCGCGCATCACCGACACCACGAACGCGGCGTAGTCGGCCGCCGTGGTCAGCAGGTCGTCGGCCGCCGACGGCGTGGTGCGCACCACCGGCGGCTGCCACGCGGTGCCCCGACGGCTGCTGGCGATGTCGGCGGCGGGCGCGCCGGTCGCGGTGTAGGCGGTGTCGCGCAGGCCGAGCGGTTCGAACACCAGGCGCTGCGCCTGCCGGTCGAGGCGCTCGCCCGTCACCGCCTGCACGTAGTGCGCCACGTAGTCGTAGCCCTCGCCCGAATAGCCGGGCGTGCCGCCGGGATCGGCGATGAACGCCAGACCGGACGGATCGCGCCAGTTCGGGAAGCCCGTCTGGTGCGCCAGGCAAAGGCGCGGTGTCAGCCGGCGGTGCCGGGCATCGCCGGCGATGTCGGGATCGACCCATGCATCGGCGATGCGGTCGTCGAGCGAGAACCGCCCTTCCGACGCCAACCGCAACACCACCTCGGCGGTGACCGGCTTGGTGAGCGAGGCGACGTTGTAGCGCGTCGCGGGCGTGGCCGGCTGGCCCGCCGCGCGTTCACCGGCCGAGCCCACCGCGACGACCCTGCCGGCTTCGATGCGCGCCACCGAGACGCTGGCCACGCCGGTGTCTTTCAGGATGGCAGCCAGCGTGGCATCGAGATCGGCGGCGCGGACGGGCGCGGTCGGCGGCGCGCTGGCGCAGGCCGCGCAGGCAAGGGCGACGAGCAAGGTGGCGCAACGCAGGAACACAGGCGGCATGGAACGTCTCGGGGAATGGTGTGAGCGGGAAGCCGGTGGGCGTTACGTCCTCCTACCGGCGCCGACGTACCGTACCGGTGCGCGTGCCACGCGCCCAGGCTGCTGCGCCGAACCGCTCCCCTCGCCGACGAAGCGGCCGAAGCGAGGCGTGAAATCCACACCGGTCTCGCGTGCGAGGCACGCGTTGGCACCTGTTCCGTGCTGCGCAGGGAGAGGGGGAATTCCAATCGCTGTGAATCCGAGTTGGCACGCACCGCAGCTTTTTCCTTCTCCCTGCGATAGCGGGGAGAAGGTGTCCGGAGAGCCTGCCCCGTACTCGATACGGGGGCGGATGAGGGGCAAAGCGCGGTGCCTCATCGGACGCCGATACGTCCGCCTCTTCGTTCGCCCTTAACCCGCCTTCGGCACGCTCTCCCCGCGTCGCGGGGCGAGGGAAACGCGCGGAACTAGATTTCGAGAACAGGCCCCGACGGCGGTGGCTCCGCGCGCCATTGCACCTCGCCCCGGACGAACAGCCCGGCGCGCTGACGCATCCCGGACGCGGTCCAGATGACCGACGTCTGCTCCAGCGATACGTCCAGCAACTGCCAGCGCACCGTCAATGATCCTGACGCCAGTGCTTCCCATCGCGCGGGCTGCGACAGTCCTTCGCCCAGCGTCTCGTGCATGCGCATCGGACGCTCGGACACCGTCTGCAGCGTCGCGTCCAGCATGGCCAGTTCGGCCAGCGCGTCGCCGCCGAGGCCGGCGATCAGGTAGTCCAGCTCCAGTTCCAGCGGCGGCAGCAAGGTGCTTGCGCCCACGCGTCGCTCCATCACCTCGTTGCGCCGCGTTTTCGCCTTCGCAATCCGCAGCAGGTGGACGAACAGGCCATCCCGCGCGGATGCATCGGCGAGCGGCGCGCCCACGATCACCTGCACACCGGCCGGCAATGCCGACGCCAGCTGTCCGCGCAGCGCGTCGGTGACGAGTGCGATGACGTCATGGGACGACATGGCGATTCCCCTCCTTATTGCAGAACACCGCCACTGCCGCGGACGGACCTTTTACATGTTGCGCCGGTACTCGCCACCCACGTCGTACAACGCGTGGCTGATCTGCCCCAGGCTGTGCGTCTTCACCGCCTCGATCAGCGCGGCGAACACGTTGCGGCGCTCACGCGCGGTGCGCTGCAGGTAGGCCAGGCCGTGGCCGTCGTGCACTTCCGGCTCGGCGTGTTCTTCCAGCGCGGAGGCGTGGCTGTGGTCGGTCTCGCCTTCCGGCGCCAGCGCGTTGCGCGAGGCCTGCCAGGCACGGACGTTGGCGATCTGCTGGCCCTTCTCTTCTTCGGTCGAGCGGATCAGCTCGATCTCGGTGGCGATCTCGCCGCCGTGTTCGCGCGGCAGGAAGGTGTTCACGCCCACCAGCGGCAGGCTGCCGTCGTGCTTCTTGTGCTCGTAGTACAGCGACTCTTCCTGGATCTTGCCGCGCTGGTACATGGTGTCCATCGCGCCGAGCACGCCGCCGCGCTCGCTGATCGCCTCGAACTCCTTGTACACCGCCTCTTCCACGATGTCGGTGAGCTGGTCGACCACGAAGCTGCCCTGCCACGGGTTCTCGTTGAAGTTCAGCCCCAGCTCCTTGTTGATGATCATCTGGATGGCGACCGCGCGGCGCACGCTCTCTTCCGTCGGCGTGGTGATCGCCTCGTCGTAGGCATTCGTGTGCAGGCTGTTGCAGTTGTCGAACAGCGCATACAGCGCCTGCAGCGTGGTGCGGATGTCGTTGAACTGGATCTCCTGCGCGTGCAGCGACCGGCCCGACGTCTGGATGTGGTACTTCATCATCTGGCTGCGCTCGTTGGCGCCGTAGCGCTCGCGCATCGCGCGCGCCCAGATGCGGCGGGCGACGCGACCGATGACGGTGTACTCCGGATCCATGCCGTTGCTGAAGAAGAACGACAGGTTGGGCGCGAAGTCGTCGATCTTCATACCCCGCGCCAGGTAGTACTCGACGATGGTGAAGCCGTTCGACAGCGTGAAAGCAAGCTGGCTGATCGGGTTCGCCCCGGCCTCGGCGATGTGGTAGCCCGAGATCGACACCGAGTAGAAGTTGCGCACCGCGTGGTCGACGAAGTACTGCTGGATGTCGCCCATCATGCGCAGGGCGAACTCCGTGCTGAAGATGCAGGTGTTCTGCGCCTGGTCTTCCTTCAGGATGTCGGCCTGCACGGTGCCGCGCACGGTGGCCAGCGTCTCGGCCTTGATGCGCGCGTACGTTTCTTCATCGACCAGCTGGTCGCCGGTGATGCCCAGCAGGCCCAGGCCCAAGCCGGTATTCGTCGGCGGCAATTCACCGTGGTATTGCGGCCGCGGGCGGCCTTCGAAGAAGGCGTCGATCTTCTGCTGCGCCTCGGCCCAGCGCGCGTCGTCGGCCTTCAGGTACTTCTCGACCTGCTGGTCGATGGCGGTGTTCATGAACATCGCCAGGATGATCGGCGCGGGGCCGTTGATGGTCATCGACACGCTGGTGGTGGGCGCGCACAGGTCGAAGCCGGAATACAGCTTCTTCATGTCGTCCAGCGTGGGGATATTGACGCCGGAGTTGCCGATCTTGCCGTAGATGTCCGGGCGCGGCGCCGGGTCTTCGCCGTACAGCGTGACGCTGTCGAACGCGGTGGACAGGCGCGCGGCCGGCTGGCCGACGCTGAGGTAATGGAAGCGGCGGTTGGTGCGCTCCGGCGTGCCCTCGCCCGCGAACATGCGGATGGGGTCCTCGCCGGTGCGGCGATACGGATACACACCGCCGGTGTAGGGATAGCTGCCGGGCAGGTTTTCCTTCTGCAAGAACGTCAGCAGTTCGCCCCAGCCCTGGTACGGCGGCGGCGCGATCTTCGGGATCTGCTGGTGGCTGAGCGAGGTGGTGTAGTTGTCGATGCGGATGGTCTTGCCGCGCACCTGGTATTCGTTGACCGGATCGGTCACCGCCTTGTGCCGCGCCGGCCACTCGCGCAGCAGCTTCAGCGCCTCGGACGACAGCGACTGGAGGGCGTCGTTGTAGCGCTGGCGCAACGTCAGCAGCGAGCGGTCGGCGCCGTTGTAGGAGCGGGCCATGCCCGCGATGCTTTCCTCCGCAGCCGACGGAAGAGCATCGCGCCCATGGGGCGCTCCTACAAGAGCGTCGGCGGAATAAAGCTCCAACGCCTTCGGCAATGCAGGATCCTCGAGATCCTTCAGCGCGTTCCAGTAATGCTGCGCGCGGCTGGCGGTCTCGGCTTCGGTCTCGATGCGGCGGTTGATGCCGCGGCCCTGTTCGGCGATCTCGGCCAGGTAGCGCACGCGGCTGCCGGGGATCAGCACGGTGGCGCGCGGTTCCTTCAGCTCGGTGTCGATGGCCGGCGTCCACGTCTCCGCCGGCAGCTGCAGCTTGTCGCGCAGCAGGCGGCACAGGTTGGCGAACATCCAGCTGACGCCGGGGTCGTTGAACTGGCTGGCGATGGTGGGATAGACCGGCACCTCGGCGTCCGGCGTCTGGAACGCCACGCGGTTGCGCTTCCACTGCTTGCGCACGTCGCGCAGGGCGTCTTCGGCGCCACGCTTGTCGTACTTGTTCAGCACGATCAGCTCGGCGAAGTCGATCATGTCGATCTTCTCCAGCTGGCTGGCCGCGCCGTAGTCGCTGGTCATCACATACAGGGGGAAGTCGACCAGGTCGACGATCTCCGAATCGCTCTGGCCGATGCCGGCGGTCTCGACGATCACCAGGTCGAAGCCGAGCGACTTGAGGAAGGCGATGCAGTCCTTCAGCACGGCGTTGGTCGCCACGTGCTGGCGGCGCGTGGCCATCGAGCGCATGTAGATGCGCTCGCTGCGCAGGGCGTTCATGCGGATGCGGTCGCCGAGCAGCGCGCCGCCGGTGCGGCGGCGGGTGGGATCGACCGAGATCACCGCGATGTGCATCTGCGGGAAGCAGGACAGGAAGCGGTTCATCAGTTCGTCGGTGACCGACGACTTGCCGGCGCCGCCGGTGCCGGTGATGCCGACCACCGGCGTGGGCCGCGCGGGGAACGGCGCATGCGGGCCCTTGGCCCACTGCGCGCGCAGTTTCTCCAGTTCGGCGTCGGTATAGCGGCCGTCCTCGATGGCGCTGAGCACGCGGCCGATGCCTGACTCGTCGGTGAGCTTGGGCGCGGCCGGGGCAGCGTCGCGGTCTTCCGCGGCCTGCACGCGGCCCTCTTCGGCGCGCTTGACCACGTCCTGAATCATTTCCACCAGGCCCATCTTCATGCCGTCGTTGGGGTGGTAGATGCGCTCCACGCCGTAGGCCTGCAGCTCGGCGATCTCTTCCGGGGTGATCGTGCCGCCACCGCCGCCGAACACGCGCACATGGCCGGCGCCGCGTTCCTTCAGCATGTCGACCATGTACTTGAAGTACTCGACATGGCCGCCCTGGTAGCTGGACAGCGCGATGCCGTCGGCGTCTTCCTGCAAGGCGGCGCGGACGACGTCCTCGACGCTGCGGTTGTGGCCCAGGTGGATGACTTCCGCGCCCTCGCCCTGGATCAGGCGGCGCATGATGTTGATGGCCGCGTCGTGCCCGTCGAACAGGCTGGCGGCGGTGACGAAGCGCAACGGCGTGGCGTCGGCCTGTGCGGCGGGAAACTGGCTGGCGGGTGTGCTCACGCGTGCCCTCACTCACGTGCTGATAGACCGCCGATTGTAGCCGCTCGCGTGTCGGCACCTCACCAAAGGCATACCAGTGGACACGAGCCGCACACCCTACGGGGGCGTGCGGTCGTGCGCGTCAGCACAGGCCGAACGGCAGCTCGCGGGTGGAGACCACGCGCTGGCCGACCGCTTCGCCGCGCAGGAAGCGCAGTGAGGCGTCCAGTGTTTCCGGCGCGATGGTCACGCGGTGGTGGCCCAGCCCGGTGGTGCTGAGCATCGTGGCCTGCGGCCAGTAGCGTGCATAGCGTTCGCCTTCGCACCACGGCACGTCGGTGTCTTCCAGGTCGTGCACGACCAGGCCCGGCCGCGCGATCTGCGGCGCGGTGGCCTGCGCGTGCAGGTCGCGGATGTCGTGCGAGGTGAGCTCCTGGTATTCGTCGAACAGGCGCCGGCTGAGGAACTGCGCCAGCCCAACCATGCCGCCGAAACGGCGCGCGGCATCGAAGGGATCGGCGGCAGGCGCGAGCAGGATCACGCGCTCGGCCTGCAGGCCGTTCGCCATCGCGATGGCGGCGGCGGCGCCACCCAGCGAGTGGCCAACGATGGCAGCCAGCGGTCCCAGACTGTCGGCAACGCGGCGCGCGGCCTCGGCGAACATCGGCAGCGTCGCGCGGCGACCGCTGCTGCGGCCATGCGCGGGCTGGTCGAACGCCACCACCGCATAGCCGGCGCGGCGCAGCGGTTCCACCCACGGCAGGAAGCGCAGGCCGAAGCTGGACCAGCCGTGCACCAGCAGGATGGTCGGCTGGCGCTGCGGGTCGCCCCAGGTATAGGTGGCCAGGCGCTCGCGACCGAAGGCGAGTTCCCCGAGGCGGGCGCCGCCAGTCTCGGCCTGGCGGGCACGGGTACGGGCGCCTGGCATGGGCGTGCAGAACAGCTGGAACGCGCTGGCCAGCGTGCTGCGCGGGGCCAGCCAGCTGCCGATGGTGAAACGCGCGCTCAGCAGGGACAGCATCCATGATTTACGAACGGTCGTGCTATTCCGGGGCACAGAGACAGCGGCCATGGGGGAGACCTCAGGGGATCAGGCGGGAGTGGAAACAGCGGGGGCGCCGTACGACGCCAGCAGGCGGTCGAGCGAACGGCGGGCAAGCAACGGCGCCTGGTCGGCGTCGTAGAGGCGGGCGTCGTGCAGGCCCTGGGCGATGGCGAACAGTTCGAACGCCAGCAGGACCGGATCGGTATCGCGCGACAGCTCGCCGGTCTCGACGCACATGCCGATCGCCTTCATCAGCTGCACCCGCAGCTGGCGCAGCCAGTCGACGATGCGGTCGTGCAGCAGGCCCGGGCGGGCGTCGTATTCATGCGCGGCGGCGAGGATCACGCAGCCGTCGGGGTTGTCGCAGACCCAGCGGAACCAGTTCTCCATGATCGCGCGCAGGCGCGGCAGGCCGCGCGGCAGCCCGACCGCCGGGACGATCACCGCACGGGCGTAACGCTCGGCGGTCCACTCCAGCACGGTCAGCTGCAGGTCCTCGCGCGAGCCGAAATGCGCGAACACCCCGCTCTTCGACATGCCGGCCGCGGTGGCCAGCTCGCCGATCGACAGCCCTTCCAGGCCATGCTTGGCGGCGATGTCGTAGGCCCGCGCGACGATCATCTCGCGGGTGGCATTGCCCTTGTGGGTGGCAGCTTGCGGCGTCATGTACATAGGAATAGCACGGTCGTTCTATTCCAGCAATAGGCCGGAGGTCAGCCCCGACCTGCGCCCTCGTGTCATCTCGGCGGTCGGCGACTTGGATTAGACTGGCGCCCTGCGACGACCACGGCACGATCCGGCAACGTCGCTTTTTTCTTTTCTGACCACCCGTTAGCCGCCCAGCAGGCAAGCCCGCGCCGGTCCCCACCCGCGCACCGGAGCCCACCCATGATCTTCGAAACCCTCGACACCTCTGGCCACGAACAGGTCGTCTTCTGCCACAACCCGGACGCCGGGCTGAAGGCCATCATCGCCATCCACAGCACCGTGCTGGGCCCCGCGCTGGGCGGCGTGCGCATGCGCCCCTACGCCGACAGCGCGCTGGCGCTGACCGACGCGCTGCGCCTGAGCCGCACGATGACCTACAAGAACGCGCTGGCCGGCCTGAACGTCGGCGGCGGCAAGGCGGTGATCATCGGCGACAGCAGCGCGGACAAGACCGAGGTGCTGTTCCGCAGCTTCGGCCGCTATGTGGACTCGCTGGGCGGCCGCTACATCACCGCCGAGGACGTCGGCACCGACGTCAACGACATGGAGAACGTCTACCGCGAGACCGAGTACGTGGTCGGCGTGCACCAGGTGCATGGCGGTTCCGGCGACCCCGCCCCGTTCACCGCCTATGGCGCGCTGCAGGGCCTGATGGCTACGCTGAACCGCAAGTTCGGCAACGAGGAGATCGGCAAGTACAGCTTCGCCGTGCAGGGCCTGGGCCACATCGGCATGGAGTACGTGAAGCTGCTGAAGGAGCGCGGCGCCAAGCTGTTCGTCACCGACCTCAACCCGGCGCTGGTCGAGCACGCGGTGGAGGAATACGGCGCCGAGGCGGTCAAGCCCGACGAGATCTACGACCTGCCGGTCGACGTGTTCAGCCCGTGCGCGCTGGAGTACGCGATCAACGAACAGACCCTGCCCCGCCTGAAGGCCAAGGTCATCTGCGGCACCGCCAACAACCAGATGTCGCATGTCACCGGCGTGGAAGCGGCCAAGCGCGGCATCCTGTACGCGCCGGACTACGCGGTGAACGCGGGCGGTGTGATGAACGTGTCGCTGGAGATCGACGGCTACAACCGCGAGCGCGCCATGCGCATGATGCGGACCATCTACCATACCGTCGGCAAGATCTTCGACCTGGCGGACAAGGACAACATCGCGCCGCAGTACGCCGCCGACCGCATCGCCGAGGCGCGCATGACCGCGATCGGCAAGCTGAAGCTGCCGCTGGGCCGCACCGCCCCGCGCTTCATGGGCCACCTGCGCGGCGAGCACTGACGCCTCGCAGCGTCCCTATCCGGTCTTGACCTCCCCGTCGCGGAGACGCTCCGCGGCGGCGTTCCCTGTGCGCACGGTCACGCCCTGCGGTCGCGATTGCTGCGGTGCAGACCGGCGTTGCCAAGTCGGCCCGCTACACTTCGCGGATAGCCGCACCTCGCGGCCACATTCTCTGGAGAACGAAGGGCCATGCAGGCATTCCCGCTGGGTGAAGACATCGATGCGCTGCGCGACGCCGTGCAGCGGTTCGCGCAGACCGAGATCGCGCCGCATGCGGCGCAGATCGACCACGACAATGCATTTCCGCAGGAGCTGTGGCCCAAGCTGGGCGAACTGGGTCTGCTGGGCATCACCGTCGACCCCGAGTTCGGCGGCAGCGGCATGGGCTACCTGGCCCACCTGGTCGCGATGGAAGAGATCTCGCGCGCGTCCGGTTCGGTCGGCCTGAGTTACGGGGCGCACTCCAACCTCTGCGTGTCCAACCTCTACCTCAACGGCAACGCCGCACAGCGCGCGAAGTACCTGCCGAAGCTCAGCAGCGGCGAGTGGAAGGGTGCGCTGGCGATGAGCGAACCGGGCGCCGGTTCGGACGTGGTCGGCTCGATGAGCTGCCGTGCCGAGCTCAGGGACGGCGTGTGGGTCGCCAACGGCAACAAGATGTGGATCACCAACGGCCCGGAAGCCGACGTGCTGCTGGTCTACATGCGCACGGCCGGCAAGGACGCAGGCAGCAAGTGCATGACCGCCTTCATCGTCGAGCGCGGCATGAAGGGTTTCTCCACCGCGCAGAAGCTGGACAAGCTGGGCATGCGCGGCAGCAACACGTGCGAACTGGTGTTCGAGAACTGCGAGATCCCCGCCGAGAACGTGCTGGGTGAGGTCAACCAGGGCGTGCGCGTGCTGATGAGCGGCCTCAACACCGAGCGGCTGGTGCTGAGCGGCGGCCCGATCGGCCTGATGCAGGCGGCGCTCGACATCACCCTGCCCTACGTGCGCGAGCGCAAGCAGTTCGACGCCGCCATCGGCACGTTCGGGCTGATGCAGGGCAAGCTGGCCGACATGTACACCGCGCTGCAGTCCAGCCGCGCCTTCGCCTACCAGGTGGCGCGCGGCTTCGACGAAGGCCAGGGCTCGCGCGCCGCCGCTGCCGGCTGTCTGCTGCACGCGTCGGAGGCCGCCGTACAGGTCACGCTGGAAGCGATCCAGTCGCTGGGCGGCAACGGCTACATCAACGAGTACCCGGCCGGCCGGCTGCTGCGCGACGCCAAGCTCTACGCCATCGGCGCCGGCACCAACGAGATCCGCCGCATGCTGATCGGGCGGGAACTGTTCGACGGGCGGGGTTGATCCACCCGGCGTCGTAGGGTGGGCCTCGGCCCACCGTCTCGATCATCGATGGCGACGGCGGGCTGGAGCCCGCCCTACGTCTCGCCTGTCTATGCCAGGGCCGGCCACGAAGACGCATCGAGCGTCTCCCGATAGGCATGCCAGCTGGCGTAAGCCAGCCACGGCATCAGGACGGCCAGGCCCAGCAATGCGGTGGCGAAGCCGATCGCGGTCAGGATCACCAGCACCAGCCCCCAGACGATCATCACACGCTTGTTGCGCATCACCGCGTGCACGCTGGAGACCGCGGCCGTCACCATGTCCACGTCGCGGTCGGCGATCATCGGCAGCGAAAAGGCCGTGACCGCGAAGGTCAGCGCGGCGAACACCGCGCCCACCGCCGAGCCGAGCGCCAGGAACTCCCGGAAGGCCATCGGGTCGCTGCCATCGAACGGGAAGAACGCGCTGACCATCATGCCGGCGCGCGACCACAGCAGGATGATCACGCCCTGCCCCAGTGCGTACACCCCCGCCTGGCCCAGCACGCGCTTCGCCAGCACGAACGAATCGCGCAGCCGGGGAGCACGCCCCTGCTCCAGCGCGCGGCTGACGCAATAGAGGCCCACGCAGATCAGCGGCGCCACGAAGACGAACCCCGACAGCAACGTCGCGAGCAGAGCGAACCGCCCCAGCTGGAAGGCGAGCCAGGAGATGCACAGGCTGATCGCCACGATCACGGCGCCGAACAGCAGGCTCAGCCACGGCGCGCGACGGAGGTCGCGCCAGCCCGCCCGCAGCCAGCGCCACGGCGCGCCGGTGTCGAGGACCGCGCACGGCACGACGAAGGGCCGCGCGACCGGTTCCGGCGATGATGCTTCCGTCATATGTCCTCCGTACGCACCAGCATACGGCGACCCGGGCGGCCCTGTACCAACGGCCGATTTGCCCGCCGTCGGGCCAGGGCGGGATAATCGGGACCTCACTCCACGGGAAGTCCCCCATGTCCGACATTGTCATCGCCGCTGCCAAGCGCACCGCCATCGGCTCGTTCCTTGGCCAGTTCACCGGCGTCCCCACGCCGACGCTGGGCGCGGCCGCCATCGCCGCGGCGCTGGAACAGTCCGGCATCCCGGCATCGGACGTGTCCGAAGTCATCATGGGCTGCGTGCTGCCGGGCAACCTGGGCCAGGCGCCCGCCCGCCAGGCCTCGCGTGCCGCCGGCATCCCGGACGCCGCCGGCGCCACCACCATCAACAAGGTCTGCGGTTCGGGCATGAAGGCCATCATGCTGGGCCACGACCTGATCAAGGCCGGCTCGGCCAGCATCGTCGTCGCGGGCGGCATGGAGTCGATGACCAACGCCCCGCACATGATCCCCAACTCGCGGACCGGCAACCGCTACGGCAACTTCCAGGCGGTCGACCACATGGCATGGGACGGCCTGACCAGCCCCTACGACGGCCAGCCAATGGGCGTGTTTGCCGAGGCCACCGTGGCCAAGTTCGGTTTTACCCGCGAGGAGCAGGATGCGTACGCGATCGAGTCGGTGACCCGTGCGCAGGCCGCGCAGGCGTCCGGCGCCTTCAACGACGAGATCGTCCCGGTCAAGGTTGCCACCCGCAAGGGCGAGGTCGAGGTCGCCACCGACGAACAGCCGGGCAAGTCCGACATCGCCAAGATCCCGACGCTGAAGCCCGCCTTCAAGAAGGACGGCAGCGTCACTGCCGCCAGTTCATCCAGCATCTCCGACGGCGCCGCGGCGACCGTCCTGCTGAGCGCCGACGAAGCCGCCAGGCGCGGCCTGACGCCGCTGGCGAAGATCGTCGGCCATGCCACCTACTCGCAGGCACCGGAATGGTTTACCACCGCCCCGGTGGCCGCCATCGACAAGCTGCTCAAGCAGGTCGGCTGGACCGTGGACCAGGTGGACCTGTTCGAAGTCAACGAAGCCTTCGCCGTCGTCGCCATGGCGCCGATCAAGGAGTTGGGCATCCCGCATGCCAAGGTCAACGTCAACGGCGGCGCCTGCGCGCTGGGCCACCCGATCGGCGCCTCGGGTGCCCGCCTGGTGGTGACCCTGATCAACGCATTGCGCGTGCGCGGTGGCAAGCGCGGCATCGCCACGCTGTGCATCGGCGGTGGCGAAGCGACCGCGATCGCGGTCGAAATCGTCTGATCTTTTTGCGCAGTTTCAGGCGGGACGAGGCTGGCGTTTCGTCCCGCCCATAGGGTTTAACAACGGATTGACAAAGATAACCGGCCAACCGCTTGACACGGGTAACGGGCTTGTCATCATGTTGCAGGCGCGCAATTGCGCGTTGCCTAACTAACGACGAGGAAATGCAACGATGACCATGAACAAGGCTCTGATCGCGCTGGCTCTGGGTTTCGCCCTGGCTGCGTGCTCGAACCAGGAACAGGCCGCCGACGCCGCTGCTGACGCCGCCGCGACCGCGACCGAAGCCCAGGCTGCTGCCGACGCCGCCGCCGCCGCTGGCGAAGTGACCGCCGACGCCGCCCAGCAGTCGGCCGACGCCGCTGCCACCGCCGCCGACGCCGCTGCCACCGCCGCGACCGACGCCGCTGCCGCCACCACGACGGAAGCCGCCGACGCTGCCGCCGACGCCGCTGGCCAGGCTGCCGACACGGCCGAAGCCGCGACCGACGCTGCCAAGGAAGCCACCAAGCAGTAATCCTGGTGGTAGCCGCCTTATTTGGCGTTACACTGAAGAGGCCGCCAGTTCGCTGGCGGCTTTTTCTGTATCCGGGCCTGGCTTCCCGGTTCGCCCCGCTTGCGAGGACGAACGGGCGCCGCCATCCCGGCGCCACCTTCTTCCACACATACTGATTTGGGGATCCGCATGAAGATCAAGACCACCGTCCTGCTGGCTGCCGCCGTCCTGGCCCTGAGCGCCTGCACCAAGAGCGAAAACACCGACGCCGCCGCTGCGGACGCCGCCGCTGCCGCCGATCAGGCCGCCGCTGCGGCCGGTGATGCCGCCTCGGCTGCCGGTGACGCCGCTTCCGCCGCGGGCGATGCCGCGGCCGCTGCGACCGCCGACGCTGCTGCCGCTGCGACCGCCGCCGCCTCCGACGCCGCCGCTGCTACCCAGGCTGCCGCCAACGACGCGACCGCCGCAGCTGCTTCGGCCACCGCCGACGCTGCCCAGGCGACCGCCGACAAGGCCGCCGAAGTCGCCGGCAAGGCCGAAGCCAAGGCTGAAGAAGCCAAGCAGTAATCGACTCGCGTCACCGCGAATCGGACAAGGCCCGCGCAAGCGGGCCTTGTCGTTTTTGCAGTGCGGTTTGGCGCGTGCGGGGCTTTGTGGTCTGATGCCGCCTTTCCCGCATCGTCGTGCCGCATGCCCTCCATCGCCTCGCAACTCGATCCGCGCTCGCCCGATTTCACCGCCAACGCGGCCTACCATCGCGTGCTCGTGCAGGAACTGGATCGCCGCCTGGCGCGCGCCGCCGATGGCGGTGGCGAGAAGGCCCGCGGCAAGCACACCGAGCGTGGCAAGCTGCTCGCGCGCGACCGCATCACCGCCCTGCTGGATTCCGGTTCGCCCTTCCTCGAGATCGCCCCGCTCGCGGCCGAGGACATGTACGACGGCGCCGCGCCTGCGGCCGGCATGGTTTGCGGCATCGGCCGGGTGATGGGCCACGAAGTGGTGATCGTCGCCAACGACGCGACCGTCAAGGGCGGCACCTACTTCCCGATGACGATCAAGAAGCACCTGCGCGCGCAGGAGATCGCGCGCGAGAACCGGCTGCCGTGCATCTATCTGGTGGACTCCGGCGGCGCCTTCCTGCCGCTGCAGGACGAAGTCTTCCCGGACAAGGAACACTTCGGCCGCATCTTCTACAACCAGGCGCGGCTGAGCGCGGAGAACATTCCGCAGATCGCGGTGGTGATGGGCAGCTGCACCGCCGGGGGCGCCTACGTGCCGGCGATGTGCGACGAGAGCGTCATCGTCAGGGAACAGGGCACGATCTTCCTCGGCGGTCCGCCACTGGTGAAGGCCGCCACCGGCGAAGTCGTCGATGCCGAGGCGCTGGGCGGCGCCGACGTGCATACCAGCATTTCCGGCGTGGCCGATCATTTCGCCGAGGACGACCGCCATGCGCTGGAGATCGCGCGCGGCATCGTCGGCCACCTCAACCGCAGGAAGACCCTGCCGGTTGCGGTACGCGATGCGCGCGAGCCGCTCTACGCCGCCGAAGAGCTCTACGGCATCGTGCCAAAGGACACGCGCCGCCCATTCGACATCCGCGAGGTGATCGCGCGGATCACCGACGGCAGCGAACTGGACGAGTTCAAGGCGCGCTACGGCAAGACCCTGGTCACCGGCTTCGCCCACCTGCACGGCTACCCGGTCGGCATCGTCGCCAACAACGGCATCCTGTTCGGCGAGAGCGCGCTGAAGGGTGCGCACTTCATCGAACTGTGCAACCAGCGCGGCATCCCGCTGGTGTTCCTGCAGAACATCACCGGCTTCATGGTCGGCCGCAAGTACGAGAACGCGGGCATCGCGAAGGACGGCGCCAAGATGGTCACCGCCGTCGCCTGCTCCAGCGTGCCGAAGTTCACCGTGGTGATCGGCGGCAGCTTCGGCGCCGGCAACTACGCGATGTGCGGCCGCGCGTACGGCGCGCGCTTCCTGTGGATGTGGCCGAACGCGCGGATCAGCGTGATGGGCGGCGAACAGGCGGCCAGCGTGCTGGCCACGGTGAAGCGCGATGGCATCGAGGCCGCAGGCAAGACCTGGACGCCGGAGGAGGAGGATGCCTTCAAGGCACCCATCCGCGACCAGTACGAGTCGCAGGGCAGCCCGTGGTATGCCACGGCGCGCCTGTGGGACGACGGCATCATCGACCCCGCCGATACCCGGCGCGTGCTCGGCCTCGGCCTCTCGGCTTCCCTCAACGCGCCGATCGAGCCGGCGAAGTTCGGCGTGTTCCGGATGTAGTCGGCGACGGTGCCGCGCGTTGTCGGCACTGGGGCAATGCCCACGCCGGGCGCCCACTTCAGGCATGTGAGCGCCGCGTCGACAACTCCGGCTGTGACGTGAACCAGCGCACAGGGAGGCGCATCGTCGTCCTTATTTGGCAGGCGTGATCACAGCGTGAGGCGGCCGGGATTGGCGATAGTCGAAGGCCCTGCCACCCCGGAGCATCCCCTGCATGTCCATCTGGAAAGACCAAGCGCCCGCGAAGAAGGACGGCGCTCCCCTGCCGCCCGACCCCGCCCCGTCCGCACTGCGTGAGGCACCGGCGGCGGCGGATTTCTCGCCGGCTGTCACTGCGCCGCCGGGCACGCGCCCGGCCGAGCGTTCCGCGCCACAGGAAGCGCTGAAGGAATCGCTGATCGCAGCGGACCTGACCATCGAGGGCAAGATCGAAGGTACCGGCCACATCCGCATCGCCGGCAAGTTCAAGGGCGACGTCAACGTGCAGGGCGACCTGACCATCGAGACCGGCGCGAAGCTCAACGGCGGCGTGCGCGCGAAGAAGGTCACCATCGCGGGCGAGCTGGAAGGCAACATCGAATCCGCATCCCGCGTGGAGCTGCTGTCGTCCGGCGTGCTGGTGGGCGACGTCAAGGCCGGCGCGCTAACCGTGGCCGCGGGTTCGCGCATGCGCGGCAACGCCGAGTTCGGCTGGGAAGAAACCCCGGTCAAGGGCGGCAAGGGCAATGGCACGGAGCCCGGCGCCGCCGCATGAGCCAACCCCGCCCTGGCAGTGCCGGCGCCACCCGCACCTGCCCGCACTGCAAGGCGACCATCCTGGAGAGCGCGGCCGTCTGCCCGGGCTGCCGCCATCATCTGCGCTTCGAACCCGGCGCCGGCGCCAACGCGGCGCCCGCGCTGACGCCGCTGCGGATCGAGGGCACGCTGCAACCGCCGGCCGAAGGTGCGGCCTGGGAATACAGCGTGGTGCTGTCGATCCGCAACGACCGCGGCGAGGAAGTGACCCGCCAGGTGGTCGGCGTCGGCGCCATGCAACCGCACGAACAACGCAGCTTCGTACTGTCGGTGGAGCTCAACCCCGCCACCGGCAAGGCGGCCGGTCGCCGCACCCGGCACTGACGCCCTCCCCGCCGCCACGCCGCCCCGCTACACTCGACGTCGACAAGGACGCCAGCAGGGGGCTGGATGATCGTCGGTATCGATCTGGGGACTACGCATTCGTTGATTGGCGTCTATGAGAACGGCGCTCCTCGGCTGATTCCCAACGCTTTGGGCCACCTGCTGACGCCTTCGGTGGTGTCGCTCGACGCGGACAAAGGCCTGCTGGTCGGACAGGCGGCCCACGACAGGCTTGGCACGCATCCCGCCGGCACGGTCGCGACGTTCAAGCGCTGGATGGGCAGCGAACGCGAAACCCGAATGGGTGGCCACAGCTTCCGTCCCGAAGAATTGTCGGCGCTGGTGCTGCGCAGCCTGCTGGAAGACGCACGTGCCGCGCTGGGCGTGCCGATCACCGAGGCGGTGATCAGCGTGCCAGCGTACTTCGGCGATGCCCAGCGCAAGGCGACGCGCGCCGCCGGCGAGCTGGCCGGCATACGGGTAGAGCGCCTGATCAATGAACCCACTGCGGCAGCGATCGCCTACGGGCTGCAGGAGCGCGTGGACGGATCGACCTTCATCGTTCTCGATCTC
Organism: Pseudoxanthomonas sp. LjRoot206; assembly: GCF_056175725.1. Lineage (NCBI taxonomy): Bacteria > Pseudomonadati > Pseudomonadota > Gammaproteobacteria > Lysobacterales > Lysobacteraceae > Pseudoxanthomonas > Pseudoxanthomonas sp. LjRoot206. The sequence continues at coordinate 639,235 of NZ_JBGFFI010000001.1, read as the reverse complement.
GGCGGCGGTACGTTCGACGTTTCGATACTCGAAATGTTCGATGGCGTGATCCAGGTGCATGCCAGTGCCGGCGACAACCACCTCGGTGGCGAGGATTTCCTGCAGGTGCTGCTTGGTGCTTGCCTGACCGATCTCCGGCTGTCGACGCAGACGCTCTCGGCAGAGCAGCTGGCGGTGCTGCGCGCTCACCTGCAGTCGGCCAAGCACCGGTTGAGCAGCCATGGCGAAGCGTCCATCGCACTGACCCTGGGCCGCCACGAGATCGCCTGGATCATCGACGAGACCCGGTTCGCTTCGCTGGCCGAGCCGCTTATCCAGCGGTTGCGGCAGCCGATCGAGCGAGCCCTGCGCGACGCGGGCCTGAGTCCCGAACGACTGGACGAGGTCATCATGGTCGGCGGCGCCTCCAGGATGCCGCTCTTCACCCGTACCGCCGCACGCATGCTCGGCCGCCTGCCGCTGCGCCACATCCATCCCGACGAGGCGATCGCACTGGGCGCGACCGTAGTCGCGGGCATGAAGTCGCGCGACGAAACCCTGGAAGAGATCGTCCTGACCGACGTCTGTCCCTACACGCTCGGCGTCGAAGTCGGCCGCGAAGACCCGTACGGCAACTTCAGCGGCGGCCATTTCAGCCCCATCATCGAACGCAATTGCACGGTGCCGGTGAGCCGCGAGGACACCTACTACCCGACCCGTGAGGGCCAGCACGAGATCGAGCTGAAGATCTTCCAGGGCGAGAGTCCGCGAACCGAGCACAATGTCCTGCTCGGCAAGCTCATGGTCCCCGTGCGCGCCGACCTCAAGCGGGCAGAGAACGCCGTCGACGTTCGCTTCACCTACGACATCAACGGCGTGCTGCAGGTGGAGGTGCGCCCGCGCATCAGCGGCAATGTCCACGAACTGATCATCCAGGGCAATCCCGGCGTGCTCAGCGAGCAGGAAATCCGCCAGCGTCTCGCCCAGCTGGAATCGATCAAGGTCCATCCTCGCGAGGACCAGGCCAACCTGGCCGTGATCGCCCGCATCGAACGGCTATACGAAGAGTATCTGGAGCTCCGTCCCATGCTGCACGACTGGCTGTCGCGCTTCATGTCCGTGATCGAACGGCAGGATCGCGAGCTGATTTCGCGCAGCCGGACCGAACTGCAGCGCGCCCTGGACGATGTCGAGTCCAGCACGTCTTGAACAGGACCGACGCCTACCAACTGCTGCAGATTCCTCGCAGCGCCGACGAGCGCGAGATCAAACGGGCTTATGCCCGCCTGCTGAAGAAGACACGGCCGGACGACGACGCTGCCGCGTTCCAGCGCTTGCAGGAAGCTTACGAAGCCTGCCTGGACCAGGCGCGTCGACGACCGTCGACCGCGCAAGAGAACGCAGCACGAGCAGCGCATGCCACCGAGTCCGCCAGCTTCGGATATCCCGAAGCGGGAGAAAGAGGTGACGCGGGACACGAAGACGCCGATTCTGGCGTTCCACCGCGAGGTCCGGCGATTCCTCCTCAGGGCCGGCCGCTGGAACACCCGGATCCGGGCGATCGCCCGCCCGCGCGCCCTGCCCGCATCATGGCGCCCCCGCACCCGATCGCGACTCCCGCCCCTGCTCCACGCTTCGACGTGCAAGCGTTCGTCGAGCGCCTGTACGTACTGTTCGATAGCGCCGATCCGCGCCCGATGCGCGACTGGCTGCACGCGCACCCGGCGTTGTACTCGGTCGAATTGAAGCACACGTTGCGCCCGGTCGTGGTGCGCGCTTTGCATGACGCGCCTTCGCTCGGGGACGGGCGCGCCGTGACCACCGTGCTGGAATTCTTCGGCCTGGACAAACTCGACCGCGACGGACAGGCGGCCAATGCACAGGCAGTGCTGGAGAACCGCGAGCGCCATGCCCGGCTCGCCCGCCTGCTGCGACGCATGCAGCTGTCCTCGCAGGATGTCGTCGAACGCATGGCCGCCCGTGAGCTGACGGGACAGCGCAATCGGCTGCGTCGCCTGTTCCTGATCCTGGTACCCACCGCGCCGACCCGCATCGCCGGCTTCATCCACACCATCAGACAACTGCAACCCCGCCTCGACCACGCCGAACTGGATCCCCCATCGATCCAGTTCTGGGAGCAGGCAACGGACCCGCATCGCCTCGCGCGTCCGCGCGTGGCGACAGCGCTGTTGCGGGTCCTGGTGTGGTTCGGGGCGTTTTTCGGGTTCCTCGCACTGCTCGTCAGCGCGCCCGACGACCAGGCCGCGCTGTTCCGTGGCTTCCTCACCTGGACCACGGGTACCGCCGGCATCTGGTTCGCCTTCGCCGTGCTGAGGATCGGATGGGCGCGCGCCAACGAGTGGTCGTGGCGGCATTGGCGGCTGCCTCCCGGCATGCTGTTCGGCGCAAGCGCCGTCATCGTGGGGCTGTGCCTGTCCTGGATTCCGGTCGCCGGCCCCTTGCCGGCAGCACTGGGCCTGCTGGCCGGCTACGTCCGTCCGGCGCTCGGACGGGGCAGGCTGCGGCTGTGCGCGGCGTTCGCAGGTCCGCTCATCATGTCGGTATGCGCGATGGCGAATCTCGAGCCGTACACGGCGCTTCTCGGCCCGGACCGCACCCTCGCACTGGCTGCGACGTTCGCCGCCCTTCCGCTGATCGTGCAGTACTGGCTGGACCGTCGCCTGCCGCCTCATCGCTGGGCTGGCTGGGTTGTCCCGATCGCGACCGGACTCTTCCTGGTCGCCACGCAGATGCTTGCCGTCCTGAATACGTAAGCGCGGCTCAGCCGCAGCCGTCGCACCCGCCGCACGCCTTTCCGTTCGTCGTCATGCCGCGAGGCGCGATCCATCGGCCCAGTCCGCGGATCCACGTCGCGCGATCCTCGCGCAACAACGGCAGCGCGAGCGCGACGCGCGCCTTGCGCAGCGGGCCGGGGAACTGCTTCTTCGCCACCACCCAAGCACTCACCACCACCGCGATCGCGATGATGGCGTACTGCAGGGCGAGTGAGGCGTCCATGGCTCAGCCCGCACCCAGCGCCTTGGCGACCTGGTAGGTCACCAGCGAAGCGAGGTAGGCCAGTGCGAACAGATAGAACGTCGCGAAACCCATCTGCTTCCACGAGTTGGTTTCGCGCTTGATCGTGGCCAGCGTCGAGATGCACATCGGCGCGTAGATGAACCAGACGAGCAGCGACAGTCCCGTTGCCATCGACCAGCCATCACTGACGATCGGCGTCAGGGCCTGGATGGCGGCATCATCGTCCGGCGCGGACAACGAGTAGATTGTCGCCAGCGAAGAAACCGCGACCTCGCGCGCACCCATGCCCGGAATCAGCGCGATGCAGATCTGCCAGTTGAAGCCCAGCGGGGCAAAGACCACCGCCATGGCGTGGCCGATGCGGCCGGCAAAGCTGTAGTCGATGGCGGGACCCGCGGCATCCGCCGGGGCCGCAGGAAACGTCAACAGCACCCACAGCAGGATGGTCAGCGCGAGGATGATGCCGCCGACGCGCTTGAGGAAGATCATGGCGCGCTCGTACAGGCCGATCAGCAGATCACGCGGATGCGGGATACGGTAGGAGGGCAGCTCCAGCAGCAGCGCGTGTTCGCTCTTGTCGCGACGCCACTTCTTCATCACCCAAGACACCAGCAGCGCGCTCAGGATGCCAGCGGCGTACAGGCCGAACAGCACGAGGCCCTGCTGATTGAAGATGCCGACCTTCCCGTCCGGAATGAAGGCAGCAATCAACAGCGTGTACACCGGCAGCCGCGCAGAGCACGTCATCAACGGCGCCACCAGGATGGTGGCCAAGCGGTCACGCGGGTCCTGGATGCTGCGGGTGGCCATGATGCCGGGCACGGCACAGGCGAAGCTCGACAACAGGGGGATGAAGGAGCGACCCGACAACCCGGCGCCCCGCATCAGGCGATCCAGCAGGAATGCCGCGCGCGGCAGATATCCACTTTCTTCCAGTGCCAGGATGAAGGCGAACAGGATCAGGATCTGCGGCAGGAACACGACCACCCCGCCAAGGCCGGCGATGATGCCATCCACCATCAAGCTGTTGAGCGGCCCTTCGGGTAGCGCAGCGCCCACGACCTCCCCCAGCCATCCGGCACCTGCCTCGATGGCGTCCGCAAACGGCGTCGCCCAGGCGAACACTGCCTGGAAGATCAGGAACATCACCACGATAAGGGCGGCGAAGCCGAACACGGGATGCAGCAGCCAGCGGTCCAGCGCGTCGTCGATCTTCGCCGTGCGCGTGGGCATGGTGACCGCCAGCGCCAGCAGCCGGCGCGTTTCCGCATGCAGATCGGCGCCCTCGGCCAGATGCGTGCGCGGCTCATGCGGCTGCGCGGCGACGGCGTCGATGCGCTCGACCAGCGCGCGCGCGCCGCCATGCTTCACCGCGATCGTCTCGACCACCGGCACGCCCAGTTCGCGTTCCAGCGCGGCCAGGTCGATGGCGATGCCGCGGCGCTGCGCGGCGTCCATCATGTTGACCGCCAGGATCATCGGCTTGCCGAGTTCCCGCACTTCCAGTGCGAAGCGCAGGTGCAGGCGCAAGTTGGTGGCGTCCACCACGCAGACCAGCACGTCCGGCGCGGCTTCACCGGGATAGAAGCCGCGGCAGACATCGCGCGTGACGGCTTCGTCCAGGCTGGCCGCATGCAGGCTGTAGGCGCCCGGCAGGTCGAGCACCGCGTAGCTGCGTCCCGAGGCCGACGAATGCAGACGGCCCTCCTTGCGCTCCACGGTGACGCCGGCGTAGTTGGCGACCTTCTGCCGGCTGCCGGTCAGCTGGTTGAACAGCGCCGTCTTGCCGCAGTTCGGATTGCCGACCAGCGCCAGCCGCAACGTGGACGCGTCTGCCGCGCTCATGCTGCGGCTCCGTTGCGCAATCGCACGCGGGCCGCTTCGGAACGGCGCAGCGCGAACCGGGTGAAACCGACCTGCACCAGCAGCGGTTCGGCACCCAGCGGACCCTTCGCGACGACCTCGACTGCCTCGCCGTTGACGAAGCCCAGTTCGCGCAGGCGACGGGCGATGTTGTCCTGCGGACCATGGTCCTCGACGGAATCGACGATGGCGGGGGTACGCCAGGGGAGCTCGGTCAGGATCACGTGGGGCCTCAAATGCGAACTATTCTCAAATTGTAGCATCGCCGCACTGCACGACGGCTGCAACGGAGCGTGCCGCTATCATTCGACGACTTCGCTGGGAACGACCGGAATGGCGGCATCACCGCAGGAACATCCCCTCGTGCTGGAACGCGCGGGACCCGTGGCGCGGCTCCGGCTGGATCGCCCCACCCTCCACAACGCCTTCGATGCCGGCCTGATCGCGGCGCTGACTGCCCAGCTCGAGAGTCTGGCGAGAGACCCAAGCGTCCGCGCCGTCGTACTGGAAGGCAGTGGCGCCTCGTTTTCCGCCGGCGCCGACCTCCACTGGATGCGCGGCATGGCCTCGGCCAGCGAGGCGGCCAACCGCGACGACGCCCTCGCCCTCGCCCGCCTGATGCGCACGCTGGACGAACTGCCCAAGCCGACGATCGCGCGGGTGCACGGCGCGGCCTTCGGCGGCGGCGTCGGCCTGGTGGCCTGCTGCGACATCGCCATCGGCGTGCCGGAGGCCAGGTTCGGCCTGACCGAGAGCAAGCTGGGCCTGCTACCGGCGGTGATCTCGCCCTACGTCATCGCCGCCATCGGGCCGCGCGAAGCCAGGCGCTGGTTCGCCACCGCCGAAATCTTCGACGCGGCCACCGCCCTGCGGATCGGCCTGCTCCACGACGTGGTGCCGGCGGACGCGCTGGATGCCGCCGTCGACCGCCAGCTCGCCTTGCTGCTGAAAGCCGGCCCGCTGGCCGCCGCCGGCGCCAAGCGGCTGGTGGCACGGGTGGCCGGCGGCGCCGATCGCGACCCGCTGGATGCGGACAACGCCGACCTGATCGCGCGCCTGCGCGTGTCGCCTGAGGGCCAGGAGGGCCTGTCCGCCTTCCTCGACAAGCGCGCACCGGCCTGGACCCTTGGGGAGTGAACCGATGATCGACCATCTGGGTATCGAAGTCGCCGACTACGCGCGCAGCCGCGCCTTCTACGAACGCGTGCTTGCCACGCTGGGCCATCGCGTCGTCATGGACGTGACGCGGGAGATGAGTGGCGGTTACGAGGGATGCGGCTTCGGGTCGGCCGGTCGTCCGCACTTCTGGGTCGGCAAGGGCGGCGGAGAACCCGGCCGCGGCTCCCACATTGCGTTTACGGCCGCCAGCCGGGCGCAGGTCGATGCCTTCCATGCCGCCGCCCTCGCCGCCGGTGCGCGCGACAACGGCGCACCCGGCATCCGCGCGCATTACCACCCCGACTACTACAGCGCTTTCGTCATCGACCACGACGGGCACAACATCGAAGCCGTCTGCCACCTGCCTGCGGAATCCCAGTCCTGATGTTCTCCAAGATCCTGATCGCCAACCGCGGCGAGATCGCCTGCCGCGTCATCCGCACCTGCCACCGGCTCGGCATCCGCACGGTCGCGGTGTATTCCGAGGCCGATGCCGACGCCCAGCACGTACGCCAGGCCGACGAGGCCTGCCTGATCGGCGGTCCGCGACCGGCCGACAGCTACCTGCGCGGCGACGCCATCATCGCCGCGGCGAAGAAGACCGGCGCCCAGGCCATCCATCCCGGCTACGGCTTCCTGTCCGAGAACGCCGACTTCGCCGATGCCGTCGCGGCGGCCGGCATGGTGTTCATCGGTCCGTCCGGCGCCTCGATGCGCAAGATGGGCAGCAAGGCCGGCGCGAAGGAACTGATGGCCGCGGCCGGCGTACCGGTCGTTCCCGGTTACACCGGCGAGGACCAATCGCCCAACACCCTGTCGCGCGAAGCGGCCCGCATCGGCTTCCCGCTGATGATCAAGGCGGCGCATGGCGGCGGCGGCAAGGGCATGCGCGTGGTGCACCGGCTGGAGGACTTCATCGCGCAGTTGGAAAGCTGCCAGCGCGAGGCCGCCAACGCCTTCGGCCGCGACCGCGTGCTGCTGGAGCGTTACGTGCAGTCGCCGCGCCACATCGAGATCCAGGTGTTCGCCGACACGCACGGCCACACCCTGCACCTCAACGAGCGCGAGTGCTCCGCCCAGCGCCGCTACCAGAAGGTGCTGGAGGAATCGCCCTCGCCGTTCCTGACCCCGGCACTGCGCACGGCGATGGGCGACGCGGCGGTGAAGGCGGCGCAGGCCATCGACTACGCTAACGCGGGCACGGTGGAATTCATCGTCGATCCCGACGGCCAGTTCTATTTCATGGAGATCAACACCCGGTTGCAGGTGGAACATCCGGTCACCGAGATGGTCACCGGCCTGGACCTGGTGGAATGGCAGTTGCGGGTCGCCGCGGGCGAACCGCTGCCGCTGGCGCAGGAAGCCATCGTGCAGCGTGGCCACGCCATCGAGGTGCGCCTGTACGCCGAAGACCCGGAAGCCGGTTTCCTGCCCGGCTCCGGGCGGCTGGAGTCGCTGGTGCTGCCCGCGCCCTCGGCGCACGTCCGTCTCGACGGCGGCGTGGTGGAAGGCGACCTGGTGACGATCTTCTACGACCCGATGATCGCCAAGCTGATCGTCTGGGGCGAGGACCGGCCGACCGCGCTGGCGCGCCTGCGCGACGCGCTGGCCGACTGCGACATCGTCGGCCCGAAGTCGAACATCGGCTTCCTCGAGCGCCTGGCCCGGCACCCTGCCGTGGTGGAGGGGCGCATCGACACCGGCTACCTGGACCGCCACCTGGACGAGTTCATGCCGGCACCGGCGCTGACGCCCGACCTGCAGGTGGCCGCCGCCGTGGCCGTCCTGCTCGAACAAGAGTCGTCCGCCCGCAGCGCCGCCGGCGCATCGGGCGATCCGGGCTCCCCCTGGGCGATCGCCGATGGCTGGCGCCTCGGCCACGCCGGCCGCCGGCCACTGGCCTTCCAGCACCGCGACCAGCGCTGGGACGCGCTCGCGCACGGCCACGGCGGCCGGTATTCGGTGGACGTCCAGGGCGCCACCTACCCGGTCGACGGCGCGCGCCTGACCGCTGGCCTGCTCGAGTTGCGTATTCATGATCAGGCACGGCGACTTCGGATCCACCGCCATGGCAATCGCCTCACCCTGCACGACGGGGAGCGGCGCGCCATGCTGGAAACGCTGCCGGCGTACCAGCGCACGGCAGGCGGGGACCGTGGCGGAGACGGCCGCATCATCGCGCCGATGCCCGGCCGCGTGGTGGTGGTCAAGGCACGGGTGGGGGACAGCGTGGACGCAGGACAGGAACTGCTGGTGATGGAAGCGATGAAGATGGAACTGGCCGTCAAGGCGCCGCGTGCCGGCGTGGTGGCGGAACTGCGCGCCGCCGCCGGCGATTTCGTCGAGGCCGACACTGTCCTGGTGACGCTGGAGTGAGGCCGGTGCTGCCGTTTTCATGGCGCCCGATCGTCGTCCTGCTGGCGGCCTGCACGCTGGGCGGCTGCGTGATGTTCGAACAGCCGCCGGCGCCGCTGGCCTGCGACCCCGCCCTGGTCGGGCGCTGGATCCCGCTGCCCGACAGCCCGCAGGACCGCATACCGCTGGGCAAGGACGACTACGCGGACGTGGATGCTGCCTGCCGCGTGCGCCTGCACGATGCCGCGCGCGCCGATGCGCCGCAGTTCGATGCGCTCGGATTCCAACTCGGTGGCGAGCGCTACCTCGCGCTGGGTTTCGAGGAACTGGAAGGCCTGTTCGGCACCGGCAAGACGGCCGCGCCGCCGATCCCGAAAGGCATGCCGGCCAATGCCGTCACGCTGCTGAAATACCGCATCCGCAACGATACGCTGCAGATCGCGATGCTGGATACGGTGGACATCATGCAACGCGTGCAGCAGGGTTCGCTGAAGGCGCGCGAGACCGATGCCAGCACCTATGTGTTCGAAGGAGGACCGGAACAATTGCGTACGCTGCTGCAGTCGGACCCCGCCCTGTTCGACGCCTTCGACGGGCGCGACAAGACGCTGCGCATGCGCCGCGTCAAGACGGGCAAAGGCGCATGAGCGCCCCCTCCGCCTCCGCCGCCGATTTCGTCCGCATCGTCGAGGTGGGTCCGCGCGACGGCCTGCAGAACGAGAAGGCGCTCGTCGCCACCGCCGACAAGGTCGAACTGATCGACCGGCTGTCGCGCACCGGCCTGCTGAGCATTGAGGCCACCAGTTTCGTCAGCCCGAAGTGGGTGCCGCAGCTGGCCGATGCCGCCGAGGTGTTCACCGCCATCCAGCGGCGGCCCGGCACGGCGTATCCCGTGCTGGTCCCGAACGAGACCGGCTACGAACGCGCGCTCGCTGTCGGCGTGGAGGAAGTGGCGGTGTTCACCGCCGCGTCCGAAGCCTTCACCCGCAAGAACATCAACGCGTCCATCGACGAGTCCATCGAGCGCTTCCGCCCGGTGCTGGAACGCGCCGCGGCCGACGGCATCAAGGTGCGCGGCTACGTCTCCACCGTGCTGGGCTGCCCGTACCAGGGCGAGGTGCCCGTGGCCGATGTGGTGCGCGTGTCGCGCCAACTGCACGCGTTGGGCTGCTACGAGATATCGCTCGGCGACACCATCGGCGTGGGCACGCCGCGCAAGGCGGCAGAGATGCTGACGGCGGTCGCCGCCGAGGTGCCGATGCCCGCGCTGGCGGTGCACTTCCACGACACCTACGGACAGGCGCTGGCCAACATCCTCGCCTGTCTCGACGCCGGCGTCCGCGTGATCGACTCGGCCGTGTCGGGCGCGGGTGGCTGTCCCTACGCGAAGGGCGCCAGCGGCAACGTCGCCAGCGAAGACGTGGTCTACCTGCTGCACGGCATGGGCCTGCGCACGGGCGTGGACCTGGACCTGCTGGCGGAGACGGGACGCTGGCTCGCGACCCGGCTGGGGCGCGAGACCGGCAGCCGCGTCGGCAAGGCCCTGGCGGCCGCATGACGCACGGCCCGGCCAGCGACGTCGACGTGATGGCGCTGGCCGCCGCACTCGAACGCGCGGCCGCGGTCGATGGCCCGCACGCCGACCTGCTGCGCCAGGCGCGCGACGCACTGCTGGCCAAGCAGCACGAGGCGGATACGGAACGCTCGCGCTACCGCAACCTGTTCGATGCCGTGCCCGACCCGGTCAGCATCATCGCCGAAGACGGCACCATCTTGGACCTCAACCAGGCCGGGATGACGGCATACAAGCGGCCGCGCGAGGAGATCGTCGGCCGCAACATCAACGTCCTCAATCCCGACCTGCCGCGCGACCATCTGGTGCCGGTGTGGGAGACGCTCAACCGCGGCGTGACCTACGTCATCGAGGTCACCAACATGCGCGGCGATGGCACGCGCTTCCCCGTCGAAGTGCACTCGGCCAACATCAGCTTCGACGGCCGCAAGAGCATCGTCGCCGTCGCCCGCGACATCAGCAGCCGCCGCCTGGCGGAAACGCGCTACCGCGAGCTGATGGAGACGATCGACAAGGGCATCGTGGTGCACAACCGCGACCTGGAAGTGCAGTACTGCAACGGCGCCGCGATGCGCATCTTCGGCATCCGCGAGGACCAGCGCGCCGACCAGGAACTCGCGCTGGGCCGCTGGCACATCGTCGACGAGCATGGCCGCGAAATGGCCCGCCACGAACTCCCTGCCCAGCGCGCGCTGGATACCGGGCAGATGGTCGAAAGCGTGCTGCTCGGCCTGTACCACCGCGAGAAGAAGCAGCTGCTCTGGCTCACCGCCACGTCCGTCCCGCAGTTCGCGCCGGGCGCCACCGTGCCGGCGCAGGTCAGCACGCTGTTCAGCGACGTCACCGAACTCAAGCGCGACAGCGCGCTGTTCGACCGCGCGCAGTCGCTGGCGCATATCGGCGGCTGGGAATGGGATCTCGGCCGCGACCGCATGTACCTCACGGACGAAGCCCAGCGCATCCTCGGTGCGGCGCGCCCGCTGGTCACGCTCGGCGACATGCTGTCGTGCCTGCGCGACACGGACCGCCGCCGCCTGCGCGGCGCGCTGGACCTGATCACCGCCGGCGGCCAGGGCTTCGACCTGGAGCTGCAGGGCACGCAGGCGGACGGCCACCCGTTCTGGATCCGCGTGATCGGCGACGCCGAACCGGGCGACCCGGGCGCCTCGCGCATCACCGGCACCATGCAGGACATATCGCAAGACAAGCAGGCCGAGGAGACGCTGCGCATCCAGGCGCGCACCGACCCGCTGACAGGGCTGATGAACCGCGACGCCGTGCTGACCGAGCTCGGCGCACGGCTGGCCGATCCCGAGCGCGCGCGCGTCGCCGTGCTGTACATCGACCTCGACCGTTTCAAGATGGTCAACGACGTGCTGGGCCACAACGCCGGCGACGAACTGCTGGTGCAGGCGTCCGACCGCATCCGCGGCGCGGTCGGCACCGACGGCATGATCGCGCGCTTCGGCGGCGACGAATTCCTGGTGATCTGCGACGCCGGCCACGATCCGCACCAGCCCGAGGCGATGGCGCATGCGGTGCTGGGCGCGTTCGCCGACGCGTTCCGCTTCGGCAAGGACGAATTCGCCATCACCGCCAGCATCGGCCTGGCGGTGGCGCCCGAGGATGGCCTGCGCCCGCAGCAGCTGATCCAGAACGCCGACATCGCGATGTACGACAGCAAGCATCGCGCGCGCAACGGCTGGCAGAGCTTCACCCAGGAACTGGCGCAGCGGCAGCAGGACCGGCTGCAGATCGAGACGCAGCTGCGTCGTGCGGTGGACAACGAGGAATTCCGCCTCGTGTACCAGCCGCAGGTCGACCTGCGCAACGGCCGCATCATCGCCGGCGAAGCGCTGATCCGCTGGCAGAACCACCAGCTGGGCGAGCTGCGCCCGGACGTGTTCATCAGCCACGCCGAAACCACCGGCGACATCGTGCGCATCGGCAGCTGGGTGCTGCGTGAGGCATGCCGGCAGGTCGCCGCCTGGCGCGACATGGGGCTGGGCATCGTGCGGGTGGCGGTCAACGTGTCGTACCGGCAGTTCGCCGGCGACGACCTCGCCGATCGCGTGCGCACCATCCTGGCCGAGTTCGACCTGCCGGGCAGCGCGCTGGAGCTGGAGTTCACCGAGCGCGTGCTGATCGAGGACGCGCCGGCCACGCTGCGCACCTTCGCCGACCTGCGCCAGCTGGGCGTGCTGCTGACCATCGACGATTTCGGCGAGGGCTACAGCGCGCTGAACTACCTGCGTCGCCTGCCGATCCACGGCCTGAAGCTGAGCCCGCTGTTCACCGAGGGCGTGCCCAACAACCGGTCCGACGTGGCCGTCTGCCAGGCGGTCTCGGCCATCGCCCGCAGCCTGGGCCTGGGCCTGGTGGCCGAAGGCGTGGAATCGGAAGCCCAGCGCCAATTCCTGCTCAACCTCGGGGTGCCGGTCGGCCAGGGCTTCCTGTTCGCCCCCGGCCTGTCGCCGGACGAGTTCGCGCGCCGGCTCGCCGACGCCCCGCTGGAGCGGGTGCTGCACGCCTGAGCGGCGGGCCCCCTGTAGGAGCGACGTCAGTCGCGACCGGATACCTTCCGCTGCCGCATCCTCATTCGCAGGCCACGAACCCCGGGGCGACATGCTTACCGGCCCGGAAAGGGGCGCTGCCGGTCGTGGTTCGCGGTCGCGACTGACGTCGCTCCTACAGTGGGTCCATGGCGACCTCGCCACCCGCCATCGCGTAAAATGCTGGCCTTTCCGCAGCAGGTTCACCGCATGCAGCTGTCCGATACCCGCGCCGTCATCACCGGTGGCGTCTCCGGCCTGGGCCTGGCCGTCGCCCGCCACCTGGTCGCCCACGGCGGCAAGGCCGCCTTGTTCGACGTCAACGACGACAAGGGCGCGGCCGCCGTCGCCGACCTGGGCGAGACCAACGTCCGCTACTTCCGTACCGACGTGACCGACGAAGCGGGCGTGGCCGCGAACGTGGCGGCGGCGAAGGACTTCCTGGGCGGCCTGAATGCGGCGATCAACTGCGCCGGCATCCTCGGCGCCGGCCGCGTGCTGGGCAAGGAAGCGCCGATGCCGCTGTCGACGTTCCAGTCCACGGTGATGGTCAACCTGGTCGGCAGCTTCAACGTGGCCAAGGCCGCCGCCGACCTGATGCAGCACAACACCCCCAACGCCGACGGCGAGCGCGGCGTGATCGTCAACACCGCCAGCGTGGCGGCGTACGAAGGCCAGATCGGCCAGGCCGCGTACTCGGCCTCGAAGGGCGGCGTGGTCGGCATGACGCTGCCGATGGCGCGCGAGCTGTCGCGCTTCGGCATCCGCGTGATGACGGTGGCGCCGGGCATCTTCTGGACGCCGATGGTCGACGGCATGCCGGACGCCGTGCAGCAGTCGCTCAGCGCCTCGATCCCCTTCCCGTCCCGCCTGGGCAAGCCGGAGGAGTTCGCCGACCTGGTCGCCTACATCCTCGGCAACCCTTACCTCAACGGCGAGACCATCCGCCTGGACGGCGCCGTGCGCCTGGCGCCGAAGTAGGCGCGCACTCCCTCTTCCCATTCCACAGAACCGGTTGATCCATGAAGGCTTTCGACATCAAGAAGGGCAACGTCGTCGAACACAACGGCGGCGTGTACCAAATCCGCGACATCGAGCGCAGCTCGCCGCAGGGCCGCGGTGGCAACGTGCGCTTCCGTTTCATCATGTACAGCGTGCCGGGCGGCAACAAGCTGGACGCCAGCTTCGACGCCGACGACACCCTGAGCGAAGTGGAACTGCTGCGCCGCCAGGCGACGTATTCCTACAAGGACGGCGATGCGTTCGTGTTCCTCGACGACGAGGACTACACGCCGTACACGCTGGACGCCAACGTCATCGGCGATGACGCCGGCTACATCACCGACGGCCTGGCAGGCTGCTACGTGCAGGTGATCGACGAACTGCCGGTCGCACTGCAGCTGCCGCAGCACGTGATCCTTGAAGTGGTGGAAACCCCGCCGGAACTGAAGGGCGGCACCGCCACCAAGCGCCCAAAGCCGGCCAAGCTCAGCACCGGCATCGAGATCATGGTGCCGGAGTACATCACCAACGGCGAACGCATCCTGGTGAATACGACCACCGGCGAGTTCGGCGGCCGCGCCGACTGAGTCCGCGGTTACGACGCGCCTGCCGCATCCAGTGCGCGCAGGCGTGCACCGATCGTCTCGAGGTTCGCCTCGATGCCCCGCAGCACCTCGCGCTGGTCGACGGGCAGCCAGCGCTCCAGTTCTTCCCGCAATGCCCCATCCTGCTCACGCAGGCGTGCCACGCGCACGCGGGCTTCATCCGCGATGCGTTCGCGCTCCTCCGCCTGCGGCAATCCGTAGCCCTCCGGCACCAGTTCCGACGGCCGGCTGACAAAGCCGGTATCGCCCAGCCATGTGCGCAAGGCCTGCAGTGCGTGCGCGATGTCGGCCGGCGCATTGCGGCCGAGGTAACGCCGCTTCAGTTCGTCGCGCAGCAACAACTGCTGGCGACGCTGCGCGGCGGTCTCCAGCACCAGAAGCGCCGCACTGGCGCGCAGATCCGCGCGCGGCAACCACACGGCCCGTTCGGTCGGCGACAGCGTCAGCCAGGCCTGTGCATCCTGCTGCGGCAGCGCCAGCGACTCGCGCGCGACGGCGAACAAGGATTCGTAACGTGCGCTCATCGGTTCGAAGTAGTAGCCGAGCCGGCGCGCTTCTTCCGTGTCGTCCAGCACGCCCGTATCCGCGATGCCGCGCCGCGCCAGCTTCTTCAGCAGGCCGGTCGGCGTGATGCTGGCGAAGGACTCGCCGGACAGTCGCGGCACGCCCTCGTGCAGCAGCTTCCAGGTCTCGACCGCGCAGTTGTTGCTGATGAAGTAGTAGCGTCCGTCGTAGCTCCAGTGCAGCTGGCCGGCCCGCTCCAGCAGCGACGCGATGTCCTGCGGCTGGAGCCGCAGCGGAACCGATTGCAGGCCGCGCAGCTCGACGCGGGTGTACTCCTCGATCACTTGGTCCAGCGGCAGCAGGAACAGGCGCGACGGATACGAACCGGTCAGTCCGCGCCAGCCCGAGATCTGCACGTCGCCGACGAAGGCGCGGAACGACAGCACGCGATGGTGGGCCAGGTCGAAGCGGCAATCCGGCCCCGGCGCACGCCCGGGCGCGCAGATCACCAGCCGCAGCATGCTGTGGCCCCAGCGGCTCATCGCCTGGGTGTTGCCTTCGGCCAGCAGATAGTCGACGGCGTAGACGCGCGAGGGATCCAGCGCCAGCAACGAGGCATCGCCCGCTTCGGCGTCCACATCCAGGAACGGCAGTCCCGGCGCGCATGCCTCCGCCCCGGCCGGGAGGTTGAAGTGCGCCGCGAAATGGCGATGCAGTGCCGGACGCCGGCAGCCATACGCCGGATCGAGCACGAAGTGCTCGAGGTTCACCGCCACGAACTCGGACGGACGCTCGAGTTCATAGGGATCCGGCGTCCGCGCGACGAAATCGTTGCGCGAACGACGACCGGCGAGCGGCAACACGCTGCGTTGCCATCCCGCCAGGTCGCGCAGGCGCGCATCACCGGAGAGCACGTTGCCCTGGGCCCGGTCGTAGCTGTGCGCCAACTCGTGCACCAGCGCCTCGCGGACCTCACGCATGGAGGCATCGTCCGGCGGCACGGCGTCGCGCGCTTGCCACGCCTGCAACAGGCGGCGCGGAAGCAGGATGCGATGGCCGCTGCGTCGCCCCGCGACGTGCGGCGGAAGATCGTCGCGCCATTGCAGCAGGAGATCGGATGGCAACCCGTCGCGCCACACCGCAGGCAGGCGCGGCAGTACGTCATCGACGAGTGCCTGCGTCGCGACGGTCTCGTCGGGAGTGAGTCGGGTGGAATCGATATCGAGCGCGGCCGCCGTGGCGGCCGGGCCGAGCCACGCCCACAACAGGAGCGCGGCGATGCGCCGGCCCCGGGGCCGACGCAGGTGCATCAGCGGGCCAGGATGGCCTGTGCCAGCTGCATGTCGCTGGCCTTGCGCGCCGCTTCGTCCTTCTCGCGCAGGTGGCGCAGTGCGGCTTCCAGCTGCGCACCACGGATGCGGCCGTCGCTGGCGACGAAGCTGGCGGCATCTTCGCGCGCCTGCACGACGATCTTGTCGTCGCCGGACGAGCTGTCGGACGAGGCCGAGGAACCGGCCGAAGACGCACCGGCGGACGAGCCGGCGAAGCTGCCGGCGAACACCGGCACCGAGAACGCCAGCAGCACGCCGGCGAGGATCAATCGGGACATGAAGATTTCCACACGGGGGAACGCCGTGATCGGCGCGGTGCGCAAAGACTACCTGCAATCGGCATGGCGAGGCTGAATCCGGCCGTATTGTCAGCTGTCGAACAGCTTGCCCGGATTCATCAGACCATTCGGATCGAGCACCCGCTTGATGCCGCGCATGACCGCGACTTCCTCGGCGCTGCGCGTACTTTCCAGGTACCCCTTCTTCACCAGCCCGATGCCGTGCTCGGCGGAGATGCTGCCGTGGTGGCGCTGCAGCGACGCCGCCAGCAGCTTGGTGACCTGCTCGCACTGGGTGACGAACTCCGCGTTCTCCATGCCGTCCGGCTTCAGCACGTTGATGTGCAGGTTGCCGTCGCCGATATGGCCGAACCACACCACCTCGAACTGCGGGTAGGCCTCGCCGAGCAGCGCCTGCGTTTCGGCCAGGAACGCCGGCATCGCCGAGATGCGCACCGACACGTCGTTCTTGTACGGCACGTAGCGCGCCAGCGACTCGGTGATGCCCTCGCGCAGGCGCCATAGCTGGGCGGCCTGGGCATCGGACTGGCTGATCACGCCGTCGCTGACCCAGCCCTGCTCCATGCAGGCCTCGAACGCCGCCATCGCGGCGGCTTCCCTCGCCTCGTCGCCGATCGCGAACTCGGTGACCACGTAATAGGGGTGCACCTCGTCGAACGGCTTCTGCGCGCCGTGCGCCAGCACGTGGTGCAGGGCACGGTCGGTGAAGAACTCGAACGCCTCCAGTTGCAGGCGTTCGCGGAAGGCGGCGAACACCTGCATCAGCACTTCGAACGAAGGCAGCGCCAGCAGCATGACATTGGTCGGCGGCGGCGGATCGGTCAGCCGGACGGTGGCCTCGACCACGATGCCGAGCGTGCCTTCCGAACCGATCCACAGGTGGCGCAGGTCGTAGCCGCTGGAATTCTTGATCAGCGCCTTGTTGAGTTCCAGCACGTCGCCGGCGCCGGTGACGACCTTCAGGCCGGCGATCCATTCGCGCGTGTTGCCATAGCGGATCACGCGGATGCCGCCGGCATTGGTGGCGATGTTGCCGCCGATCGCGCACGAGCCGCGTGCGGCGAAATCCACCGGATAGACGAGGCCATGGTCGCGCGCGGCGTTGTGCACGGCCTCCAGCGGCATGCCGGCCTGCACGGTCAACGTGCGGTCCACGGCATTGAAGTCGAGCGCCTGGTTCATGCGTTCCAGGCTCAGTACCAGTTCGCCGTTCGCCGCCACCGCGCCGCCGGACAGGCCGGTGCGCCCACCGGACGGCACGATCGCCACGCGATGTTCGTTCGCCCAGCGCACGACCGCCTGCACCTCGTCCACGGTGGCCGGCAACGCGATGGCGAGCGGCGACGGCGTCCAGCGGCGGGTCCAGTCGCGACCGTAGTGCTCCAGGTCGGCGGGATCGGTCTTCAATCGCAGTGCCGGGATGGCGTGCTGCAGGGCTTCCAGGCGCGGATCGCTCATTGCGGGGGCAGGATTTTCGGGGGCGCCCAGCGTGCCAGCGATGCAGGGGCGCGTCCAGCCGATGCGGGCCTTGGTTTCATGGGCAACCAAGCCGGAAAACAGCAACCGAGCTTTCCATGGCGCGCCGCACCATCGACGTCGCCCATCTGGCATAGTGACGGCCCTTTCCCCTCCGCTGCGACCCTTCCCGCAATGTCGATCAAGAAGACCTCGTACCCGAAGCAGGACATCCGCGTGCTGTTGCTGGAAGGGGTCAGTCAGACAGCGGTCGAAACGTTCCGCGCGGCGGGCTATACGCAGATCGAACTGCACGAGAAGTCGCTGCCGGAAGACGAACTCAAGCGCCGCATCGCCGACGCGCACATCGTCGGCATCCGCTCACGCACCCACCTGAGCGAGGACGTGCTGGCGCAGGCGCGCCGGCTGATCGCGGTGGGCTGTTTCTGCATCGGCACCAACCAGGTGGACCTGGACGCGGCGGAACTGGCCGGCATCCCGGTGTTCAACGCGCCCTACTCCAATACCCGCAGCGTGGCCGAACTGGTGGTCGCGCAGGCCATCCTGCTGATGCGCGGCATTCCGCAGAAGAACGCCGAATGCCACCGCGGCGGCTGGAGCAAGTCGGCCGCCGGCAGCCACGAGGTGCGCGGCAAAACGCTGGGCATCATCGGCTACGGCCACATCGGCACCCAGGTCGGCGTGCTGGCCGAAGCACTGGGCATGCAGGTGCTTTTCCACGACATCGAGACCAAGCTGTCGCTGGGCAATGCGCGCGCGGCCGTGAGCCTGGACGACCTGCTGGCGCAGAGCGACGTGGTGACGCTGCACGTGCCGGAAACGGCCGCGACCAAGGACATGTTCGGCGAGGCGCAGATCGCGAAGCTGAAGCGCGGCGCACACGTCATCAACGCCTCGCGAGGCACCGTGGTCGACATCGACGCGCTGGCCGAAGCACTGCGGTCGGGCCAGGTGGGCGGCGCGGCGGTGGACGTGTTCCCGGTGGAGCCCAAGGGCAATGCCGATGCATTCGAATCGCCGTTGCGCGGCCTCGACAACGTGATCCTCACCCCGCACGTGGGCGGCAGCACGCTGGAAGCGCAGGACAACATCGGCATCGAAGTCGCGGCCAAGCTGGTGCGCTACAGCGACAACGGCAGCACGCTGTCGTCGGTGAACTTCCCCGAGGTCACCCTGCCCGGCCACGACGGCAGCCGCCGCATCCTGCACATCCACCGCAATGTGCCGGGCGTGCTGTCGCAGATCAACGACATCTTCCGCGACCGCGGCATCAACATCGACGGCCAGTTCCTGCGCACCGATCCTAAGGTCGGCTACGTGGTCATCGACGTGACCGCCGACGAAGAGCAGACGGCGAGCCTGCGCGACGCGATGGCGGCGATCGAGGGGACGTTGCGCGTGCGCGTGCTGTACTGAGCAGGAAGCATTGGCGTGGCAAGGCTGGCGCTCCTGAGTTTCGTCGCGCAGGCGACTGTAGGAGCGGGCCGTGCCCGCGATGCTATTCCACATCCGCCTGCAGCAGCATCGCGCCCATGGGGCGCTCCTACAGAGCGGGATCCTCGCCCGCGAGGGCCTGCATCGCCAGCCACTTGCGGGCCATGCGTCTGATCGACGCATCGGCATCGTCGACCATCGGCGCGATCTCGCGCCAGGCCAGGTCCAGCGATTCTTCGCTGACCACATAGTCCTCGCTGCCGTTGGCCCGGATCACGTAGCGCATGTCGTAGTGCCAGTGGCCGGGAACGTCTTTGCGCTCGGGAATCCAGTGACGGTCCAGGTCGAAGATCGCCCCCTCGACTGACAGGTCTGACAGGCCGGACTCCTCCACCGCCTCCTTCAACGCCACCTGCGCCATGTCGGTGTCGCCATCGGCATGGCCGCCCAGTTGCAACCAGCGGTCGAGCTTGCGGTGATGGGTCATCAGGATGCGCCTGCCATCGCCGCTGACCAGCCACACGCCGCCGGTCAGATGTCCCTCCAGCCGTTCGCGGACGAACGGGTTGGCCGGGTCGTCCAGCAACGCCAGGAATTGTTCCGCCACCTCGCGTTCGGCGGGCCACTGCCGTGCATAGGCGGTGATCTGGTCGCGAAGGGCGGCGTAAGCGGCTGACATGGCGCGGTTTTTACCTGGGGGTGCGAAGGCGGGCGCCGGATTATCGCCCGTCATGCTGCAACCGCGCTTGTGATCGCCGGGCCGCTTTGGCAAGGTACGGCCTTCCGTGGAGCCGCCGTGATGACGGTTTCCATCTTTTCAGGCGGGCTTTCCGCCTACTCAACAGCCTCCAGGGGGGCGAAGCGAATGCTCAAAGCTCTGTTCAGGGTCAAGCCGGTCGCACCGGCAGGCCACGTCGATGCGGGTGAACCCTTTGAAGGCAGCCTGGACGGCGAAGCCACCCTGAAACGGACACTGACGGCCAAGCATCTGGTGATGCTGGGCGTGGGCGCGGTGATCGGCGCGGGCATCTTCGTGCTGACCGGCCAGGCCGCGGCCAACCACGCCGGTCCGGCGATCATGTTGAGCTTCGTGATTGCTGGCTTCGCCTGCGCCATGGCGGGCCTTTGCTACGCCGAATTCGCTTCAATGATGCCGGTCTCCGGCAGTGCCTATTCGTACTCATATGCCACCCTCGGCGAGGCCGTCGCCTGGTTCATCGGCTGGTGCCTGGTGCTCGAGTACCTGTTCGCGTCTTCCACTGTCGCGGTGGGCTGGTCCGGCTATCTGGTCAGCTTCCTAACCTCGACGCTCGGCGTACCCTTCCCCGAACAACTCGCCACCGCGCCGATTACCTGGGCAGACGGCGGGTTCGTCGCCACCAACGGCATCATCAACCTGCCCGCCGTGTTGATCGTCGCGGCTGTCAGTGGCCTGTGCTATGTCGGCATCACCCAATCCGCCTTCGTCAACGCGATCATCGTGGCGATCAAGGTGGTGGTGATCGCCGCTTTCCTGGGCTTCGGTGTCCAATACGTCGATCCGGCCAACTGGACTCCCTTCATCCCTGAGAACACCGGCCCCGGGCAGTTCGGCATGGATGGCGTGTTCCGCGCCGCGACCATCGTGTTCTTCGCTTACATCGGCTTCGACGCCGTTTCGACGGCGGCCGGTGAAGCAAAGAATCCCCAGCGCGACATGCCCAAGGGCATCCTGGGTTCGCTGGCCATCTGCACCGTCATCTACATCGCGGTCTGCGCGGTACTGACCGGCATGACCAACTATAGCCTTCTGGGAACCGCGAAGCCGGTCGCCACCGCGCTGGAAGAAGTGCTGAAGGCAGATCCGGGCGCCAGCGTCGGCTGGCTGAAGACCGCCGTGGAAATCGGCGCCATTGCCGGCCTGTCGTCGGTGATCCTGGTCATGCTGATGGCGCAGCCTCGCATCTTCTATTCGATGTCCCGGGACGGGCTGCTGCCGCGCCTGTTCGGCAAGGTTCATCCGAAGTTCCACACCCCTTATGTCGGCACGATCATCGTCGGCGTGCTGGCGTGCCTGCTGGCCGGCTTCATGCCGTTGAGCGTACTGGGCGAACTGGTGTCGATGGGCACCCTACTGGCTTTCGCCACCGTGTGCCTTGGCGTTCTGGTGCTTCGCTTCACGCGTCCCGACCTCAGCCGTCCGTTCCGCGTGCCGCTGTTCTGGCTGATCTGTCCGCTTGGCGTGTTCGCCTGCTTGTTCCTGTTCATGCAGTCGTTCATGGAGCACTGGCAGATATTCGTGGGCTGGACCGTGCTGGGCCAACTGATCTACTTCGCCTACGGCTTCCGCAACAGCAAGCTCAGGCAGAAGGCCTGATCCTCTTCAAGGCCGGCGGACGCACCGCCGGCCTTTTTGGTTGTACCCATCGATTACGTCCTGAGATCAGCACGATGCTCCGACAGCTCCTGGCCACCAAACACCCCCACGCCGCCCACGACGACGCCGAAGGCCTCAGCCTGCGCCGCACGCTAGGCCCCTGGGGCCTGACCGCACTCGGCATCGGCGCGGTGATCGGCGGCGGCATCTTCGTCATCACCGGCCAGGCCGCGGCCAACCATGCCGGCCCGGCGATCATGCTGTCGTTCGTGCTGGCCGCCCTGTGCTGCACCTTCTGCGCGCTGGCCTACGCCGAATTCGCCGCGATGGTGCCGGTCTCCGGCAGTGCCTACACCTATACCTACGCCACGCTGGGCGAACTGGCCGCCTGGTTCATCGGCTGGATGCTGGTGCTGGAATACGGCGTCTCCGCCTCGGCGGTCGCGGTCAGCTGGACCGGCTATTTCCTGAGTCTGCTCGAGCACTTCAACATCTACCTGCCGCAGGCACTGGTCAGCGCGCCACTGGACGCGCAGCTGCGCCCCACCGGTGCGATCGCCAATCTTCCCGCCGCAGCGATCGTGCTTCTGCTGACCTGGCTCTGCTACGTCGGTATCCGCAAGTCGTCGGCGATGAACATGGCGATGGTGGTGCTGAAGACCGGCCTGATCGTGCTGGTCATCGTCGCCGGCTGGCAGTACGTCGATCCCTCCAACTGGCAGCCCTTCATCCCCGCCAACGAAGGCCCCGGCAAGTTCGGCTGGGACGGCGTCCTGCGCGGCGCGGCGATGGTGTTCTTCGCCTACATCGGCTTCGAAGCGGTCTCTGTGGCGGCGCAGGAATCGCATCGCCCGCAGAAGGACCTGCCGATCGGCATGCTGGCCTCGCTGGCGATCTGCACCGTGTTGTACATCGCCATGGCGGCGGTGATGACGGGCCTGGTGCCCTACACCGCACTGGGCACCGCGGAACCCGTGGTGACCGCGGTCGCGGCGCATCCCCAGCTCGGCTGGTTGCGCGTGACCGTGGAGATCGGCGCGCTGATCGGCCTGTCGTCGGTCGTGCTGGTGATGATCATCGGCCAGCCGCGCATCTTCATGATCATGGGCCGCGACGGCCTGCTGCCGCCGGTGTTCACCAAGATCCATCCGGAATACCGCACGCCGCACATCAACACGGTCATCACCGGCGTCGGCATCGCCCTGCTGGCGGCGCTCTTCCCGCTTGACGTGCTGGGCGAACTGACCTCGATGGGCACGCTGATCGCCTTCGCCTCGGTCTGCGTCGGCGTGCTGGTCCTCCGCCGCACGCAGCCCGACCTGCCGCGGCCGTTCCGCATCCCGATGGCGTGGCTGGTCTGCACGCTCGGCGTGCTGAGCTGCCTGGCGCTGCTGTCGGCGATGACGGCCCACAACTGGATGCTGATGGCGGTCTGGACGGCGGTCGGCTTCCTCGTCTACTTCGGTTACGGCTTCCGCCACAGCCGCCTGCGCGGCAAGCGCTGAATCCGGCTCCGGAGTTAGAAAAAGCGCGGCCCTGGCCGCGCTTTTTTTGCAAGTCCTGTCAGGGCTTCCTGGCCCAGGCGCTGCACCATCCAGCCGCGGCCACCGTGTTCTTCGGGAACAGCGTGCAGGGGCCGTAGGCCTGTCCCGCGGCGGCCTTGAAGAAATTGCAGTTCGCGCAATGGTCGCCCGCCTTGTGCTTGGGATGCTTGGCGGTCGCCGCATTGTCGGTATAGGCCAGCGCCTTGGCGGTGGGATTGGCGGCATCCAGCTTCGGCAACGCGGCCGGTGCGGCGGCGTCGGCACGCAGGCTGTGCCAGGCCAGCGGCGCTACGGCCGCGGCGGTCAGGGTGGTGGTCAGGAAGCGGCGGCGGGAGGCATCGTGGCTCATCGGCTGGGTACTTGCGGAAGGGAGTCGCCAGTCTCCGCGCGGCGACCCGCGGCCGCATTGCGCTGGATCAATCGACCAGGGCGCCGCGGTCCTTCCGCTAGAATGAGCGGTATGAACGCCCTGCCCTACGACGCCGACCAGTTGCGCGACCGCGCGCAGTCCATCATCTCCAACGTGCGCGAGCTGGCGCAGCTGGGCTGGACGCCGGCCACCAGCAGCAATTTCTCGCAGCGGCTGGACGAACGGCATGCCGCCATCACCGTCTCCGGCCGCGACAAGGGGCGGCTGGTGGAAGCCGACATCATGGTGGTGGACTTCGACGGCAAGGCCGTCGGCAGCGACCACCGCCCGTCGGCGGAAACGTTGCTGCACACGCAGCTGTATCGCCGCTACCCCGAGATCGGCTGCGTGCTGCATACCCATTCGCTGGTGCAGACCGTGGCGTCGCGCCTGTTCGCCGGTGCCGGCCACGTCCGCCTGGAAGGCTTCGAACTGCTGAAGGCCTTCCACGGCAACAGCACGCACGAGATGGCCATCGACGTGCCGGTATTCGCCAACACCCAGGACATGCCGACCCTGGCCGCGCAGGTGGATGCCCTGCTCGACCGCCAGCCGCTGTGGGGCTATCTGATCGATGGCCATGGCCTGTACGCGTGGGGCCGCACGATGGCCGAGGCGCGCCGCCACCTGGAAGCCTTCGAGTTCCTGTTCGCCACCGAACTGGAGCTGCGCAAGCTCGGCTGCCGCCGCTGATAACCAGGGGTTATCGCAGCGTTCCGTTTCCGCAACAGGCCGCGCGGACGGGTCTGGTACCCTACCAACCCCCTCGCCGCCTCACGCCACACCGCCATGAGCCGCCTGCGCATCTTCCGTGAATCCGACCCGGCCACGCCGGAGTTCGCCAGCTACGATCCCGACTTCATCGCCACCGAGCTGAAGAAGATCGGCGTGACGTTCGAGCGCTGGAAAGCCACCAAGGCGATCGCGCCCGGCGCGCCGGCGGAAGACGTGATCGATGCCTACCGCGTGGACATCGACCGGCTGGTCGCCGAGCGCGGCTTCAAGACCGTCGACGTCGTCAGCATCGCGCCGGACAACCCGCAGCGCGAGGCGATGCGCGCCAAGTTCCTCGACGAGCACTACCACAAGGAAGACGAAGTGCGCTTCTTCGTCGCCGGCTCGGGCCTGTTCACGCTGCACGTGGCCGACAAGGTCTACGAGATCGAGTGCGTGCAGGACGACCTGATCGGCGTGCCCGACAGCACGCTGCACTGGTTCGACATGGGGCCGGAACCGAGCTTCGTCGCCATCCGCTTCTTCACCGAGCCGGACGGCTGGGTGGGCCACTTCACCGGCACCACGCTGGCGCAGGAATTCCCGCGCTACGAAGGCCTGACCGACGGGCACTGAGCCCGCGCATTCTCCCTCTCCGACGAATCCGCGCAATGCCCGTTTCCGCCATCCTCACCGATATCGAAGGCACCACCAGCAGCATCTCGTTCGTCAAGGACGTGCTGTTCCCCTACGCGCGCCGCGCCCTGCCAGGCTTCGTGCGCGAGCACGGCCAGGCACCGGAGGTCCGCCGCTGGCTGGACCAGGTGGCCACCGAGCACGGCAGCATCTGCAGCGACGATGTCATCGTCGAGACGCTGCAGGGCTGGATCGACCAGGATCGCAAGCACACGGCGCTGAAGGCGTTGCAGGGCCTGATCTGGGAAGCCGGCTACCGCGATGCCGATTTCACCGCGCACATCTACCCCGACGCCGCACCCGTGCTGCGCGAGTGGCATGCGCAGGGCTATCCGCTCTACGTGTATTCGTCCGGCTCGGTGCCGGCGCAGAAGCTGTTCTTCGGCCACAGCGACGCCGGCGACCTGACGCCGCTGATCTCCGGCTGGTTCGACACCGAGATCGGCGGCAAGCGCGAGGCCGGCAGCTACCGCACGATCGCGGACCGCATCGGCATCGCACCTGAGCGCATCCTGTTCCTGTCCGACGTCGTCGAGGAACTGGACGCCGCGCGCGAGGCCGGCCTGCAGACGCAGCTGGTGGACCGGCTCGACGACTACCCGCAGCCGCGGACCGGCGACGCATCGCGCGGGCACGCACGCGTCGCGTCCTTCGCCGACATTCCGCTGCCTACCGCGTGAACGGCGCCGCCGCGCAGCGACGGGCCACGCTGATCGGGCTGGTCGCGATCCTGCTGTGGTCGTCGCTCGCGCTGCTGACCACGGCCACGGGCAACCTGCCGCCGTTCCAGGTGCTGGCGATCGGATTCGGCGTCGCCGCCATCCTCGGACTGGTCCGCGCCACGCTGCGCGGCGCTGCGGGCTGGCGTGAGCTCCGCCAGCCGCTGCCTGCGCTCGCGCTGTCGACGCTCGCGCTGTTCGGTTACCACGCGCTCTACTTCATCGCGCTGAAACGCGCGCCGGCGGTGGAAGCCAACCTGCTCAACTACCTGTGGCCGCTGCTGATCGTCGTGTTCGCGGGCCTTTTCGGCGGTGTCGCGGTACGGCCGGGCCAATGGCTGGGCACTGCCCTGGGGCTGGTCGCCGCCGTCCTGCTGGTCACCCGCGGACGGGGCCTGCAGGTCGAGCCGGCGCACGTACCGGGATATCTGGCGGCGCTGGGCGCGGCGCTGATCTGGTCGCTCTATTCGGTGCTCAACCGCCGCTACGCCGACGTGCCCACTGCCGCGATCACCGTCGGCTGTGCGGGCGTCGCCGTGCTGGGCACGATCGCGCACCTGCTCAGTGAGCAGACCGTCGTGCCGACCGCGGGCCAGTGGGTCGTGCTGGCGCTGATGGGCATCGGGCCGGTGGGCGCCGCGTTCTGGCTGTGGGATCACGGCACCAAGCGCGGCGACATCGCGCTGCTGGGCAGCCTCTCCTATCTGGCGCCGTTGCTGTCCACCCTGCTGCTGGTGGCATCGGGTCGCGCCCAGGCGCACTGGATACAGGCGCTGGCGATCGCGTTGTTGCTGGGCGGCGCGTGGCTTAGTGTCCGCTCCAGCCGTACCTCACGATGAGAGCAATTCGCGTTTCTACACGGCGCCGCGCGATTGCCTAGACTGCGCACCACGTCGCCAGCCAGCCCTTCGCCAGCCCGCCACGTGGACCTCGCCCGCCAGCCTTCGCGCGCACGCCGGGTTCCAGGACGCCTCCCATCGGGAGGCGTATCCGCTTCTGCGGCTCAATCGTGGATCTTCTCGCCCCGCGCGAGCATCGCGACCAGCTTCTCCACGCGCGCCAGTTTCGTTTCCGGCTTGACCGCAGTCTGCACGCGCCAGCACACGGCGTAGCGGTTGGTCTTGTCCAGAGCATCGAAGAAGACCTTGGCCTTGCGGTTCTTGGCCAAGGCCAGCACCTTCGCCAGTTCCGGCGGCACGTCCATCGACCTGGCGCCGTCGTAGGCCGCGTCCCAGCGTCCGTCCGACTTCGCCGCTTCGACTTCGCGCAGGCCCGCCGGCCGCATGCGGCCAGCCGCCGTCAACATATCGATCTTGGCCACATTGATCTTCGACCAGGTGCTGCGCGCGCGACGCGGGGTGAAGCGCTGCAGGAAGAACTGGGCATCGAAGCCTTTCTTCTGTCCGTCGATCCAGCCATGGCACAGCGCAACATCGAGCGCCTCGGCGTAGGTCACCGACGGAATGCCGGCGCCCTTCTTGGCGATCTTCAGCCACACCCCGGACGACTGCGGATGACGCTCCAGCCAATGCTCCCACGCTGCGGCGTCGGCGAAGTGTTCGGTCGGGAGTTCGGGCGTAGCCATGCTCAAGGCTCCGCGGTCTGCAGGCGGTAGGTGGTATGCGCAGTCTGTTCACCCCGCCAGCGGTCGAAGGCACGCACCTCCACGCGATGCTCGCCCTCGGCCAGATCGGTGGGCAGCGCGCCCCGCCACAGGTGATGCGACGGTTTGGCTTCGGGGGAACGGTCGTAACCACGCAGGTTGTCGGCCAGGTCGTCGCGCATGTTCTCGACCAGCAGCGACGGATCGGGCTGCTCGACGCGCTTCATCGCCTTCCACTCGCCACCGTCGACACGGAACTCGACCCGCGTGTCCGCCTCGCCCATGTAGACGTTCGCGTAGATGCCCCAGGCCGGGTACGCCCCCTTGCGCAGGACCTTCGGCGCATGCAGGCCGATGCCGCTGTCGTCATTCGCGCGCGCCGCATGCCACGAGAGCGCGTACTCGCCGCCCTTCCTCACGCGCAAGCGCGCGTAGCCGTTCGGTGTACCGTCGGCCATGGTGCTGGCCGGAATACCCTGCGCATCCTTGATGCCGGACCAGTACGCACCGCAGGCCGCACCGACGTTGTACTCGTGCAACGGCCGCTTGCCGTGCCAGCCGGTGGCGGCATCGTGGTACCAGTGCCGCTGCGTGTGGGTGTGCCCGCTGAGCAGCAGCACGCTCGGAAAATCCTCCAGCAGCGCGAACAGCCGCTCGCGATCCGCGACGCGGAATCCACGCGCGCCCTCTTCGAAGAACGGGATATGCACGCCGATCACCAGCAAGCGGTCCTTGCGGACCGTCGGCAGGTAGGCCTGCAGGAAGGCGAACTGGTCCTCGCGCAGTCCGCCGAGGTAGGACGGCGACTTGCCGGGCCGGTAGATGATGTCGTCCAGTCCGATGAAGGTCACCGCCTCCTCTTCCCAGGCGAAGGTGTCCGGACCTAGATGGTGACGAAAGGTGCGCAGCGAATCCTCGTCGCTGGCCGCATCGAAATCCAGATCATGGTTGCCGGGAATGAACAGCCACGGCACCTGCAGGCTCATCGTCGTGCGCAGGAGGTCGGGATACAGGGCCAGGTCGTCGTTGACGATATCGCCCAGCGTCAGCCCCAGCGATGCGCCATGCCTGCCGATGAGCGGTTGTACGATGTCGCGCCAGTAGTAGTCCACGTCCTGCACCGAGGCCGTCTGGCTGTCGGCGAGCAGCAGTGCATCGAATGTCCCCTCAGCCGCACTCGTGCTTTTCTTCCGCAGCGCGAAATGCGTGCAATCCGGTTGCCGCTGCGGGACGCCGCCGAACGTGAGCGGAGGTCCAGCGTGGTACTGGCGGTTGCGCCAGAACGCCGGCATGCCGTCCGGCCGCACCGACACGTCGTACCCGGCGGGTTTGATGACGAACAGCGTGCGTCCGTCCTCGTACGGCACGTCGTACTCGCCCTGCGCGTCGGTGGTGACGACCTGCACGCCATCGGAGACCTTGACACCCGGGATGCCGGGCTCGCCCCGGTCGCGCACTCCGCTGCCATCGCGGTCCTCGAAGACCTGGCCGCTGCTGCACGGCGGTGGCAAGGCATGGGCGGGAACGGCCAGGCAGGCCAGCAGCAGGACGATGAGCGAAGCGCGCACGGGAATTCCAGCGGGGGGCGATCGCCGGATTATGGCGTAGGGATGATGCCTTGTAGGAGCGCCCTTGGGCGCGCTGCTTTTTCATCATCCGCCGCGGAGAGCATCGCGCCCCAGGGCGCTCCTACAATCGGCCGGTGTGCATGCCTACGCGCCGTGGCGCTCGCGCAGCACGTCGACGGCATCGGCCAGCGACAGGCCGCGTGCGCGCAGCAGCACCGTCAGGTGGTACAGCAGGTCGGCGCTCTCGCCCAGCAGCGCGGCTTCGTCTTGGGCCACCGCGGCCAGCGCGGTCTCGACGCCCTCCTCGCCCACCTTCTGCGCGATCCGGCGCGTGCCGGATTCGAACAGGCGCGTCGTGTAGCTGCCGGCAGGACGCTCGCGCTCGCGTTGCGCGACCAACGCGTCCAGGTCCGACAGGAACGCCGAGGGCGCCGAGGGGAAGCAACTGGCCCGCTGCAGATGGCAGGTGGGCCCGTGCGGATACGCCAGCACCAGCAGCGTGTCGTCGTCGCAGTCGGCATCGACCGATACGAGCTCCAGCACATGACCGGAGCTTTCGCCCTTGGTCCACAAGCGCTGCTTGCTGCGGCTGAAGAAGGTCACGCGGCGGCTGGCAAGCGTCGTCTCCAGCGCTTCGCGATTCATGTAGCCCAGCATCAGCACGCGCAGGTTCGATGCATCCTGCACCACGACCGGCAGCAGGCCATCGCCCTTGGCCCAGTCCAGGCGGGAAGGATCGAAGCCGGATGATGGGTTGTCAGTCGCCATGTCGCACCTCGATGCCCTGCCCTGCCAACGCGCGCTTCAGCGTGGGAATCCTGATGTGTCCACTGTGGAACACGCTGGCAGCCAGTGCGCCGTCCACGTCTGTCTCGGCGAACACATCCGTGAAGTGTTCCACCTCGCCCGCGCCACCGGACGCGATCAACGGCACGTCGCACAGCGCGCGCACCGCCCTGAGCTGCACCAGATCGTAGCCGCGTCGGACGCCGTCCTGGTCCATGCAGTTCAGCACGATCTCGCCGGCACCCAGCCGCTGCGCCTGCGCGACCCAGTCCAGCGTCCGCAACCCGGCACCCTGCATCTTCGACGGATCGCCGGTGTAGCGGCGCACGCGCCACTCGCCGTCCGCTTCGAGAATCGAGTCGACGCCGACCACCACGCACTGCACGCCGAACGCCTCGGCCAGTTCGCCGATCAGCGCCGGGCGCTCGAGCGCCGGGGTGTTCACCGACACCTTGTCGGCCCCGCTGTAGAGCACGCGTCGCGCGGTATCGACATCGCGGATGCCGCCGGCCACGCAGAACGGGATGTCGAGCAGGCGCGATACCCGCTCGATCCAGGCGTAGTCGACCGAGCGTCCCTCGGGGCTGGCACTGATGTCGTAGAACACCAGTTCGTCCGCACCTTCGTCGCGGTAGCGCAACGCCAGGTCGGCGATGTCGCCCATATCGACGTGGTCGCGGAACTTCACGCCCTTGACGACGCGTCCTTCGCGCACGTCCAGGCATGGAATGATGCGCCGACTCAGCATGCCAGCGCCTCCGGCAGCGTGAAGCGGCCTTCCAGCAATGCGCGCCCCAGCACGATGCCGGCGCATCCGGCCGCACGCGCGCCATCGACGTCACCGACCACGCTGACGCCGCCCGAGGCCTGCACCAACAGGCCCGGCACCGTATCGCGCAGGTGGGCATACAGATCGAGGTTGGGCCCGGTCAGCATGCCGTCGCGGGCGATGTCGGTGCACAGCAGATGACGCAGCCCGGCCGCCGCGTAGCGGCCGGCGAGTTCGTCCAGCGTTTCGGACGCGGTCTCGGTCCAGCCGTGCACCGGCAGGCGCCAGGTGCCGTGCGCATCGCGGCGCGTGTCCAGGGCGACGGTGATGCGGTCGCTGCCGAACTCGGACAACCATGCCAGCACGGTGTCGGGCTCGCGCACCGACAGGGAGCCGATGACCACGCGATCCGCGCCGGCATCGAGGATGCGCGCCACGTCGTCCCGCTTACGCACGCCGCCACCGGTCTGCACCTTCAGCGATGTGCTGCGTACGATCTCGCCCAGCAGCGGCGCCAGCGTATAGCCGCCGGCACGGGCGGCGTCCAGGTCGACCAGGTGCAGCCATTCCGCGCCTTGCTCGGCATAGCGCGATGCGACGTCAAGCGGTGCGCCTTCGTAGCGCGTCTCGCGCGCGTAGTCGCCCTGCGCCAGGCGCACGACACGGCCGTCGCGCACGTCGATGGCGGGATACACGATGAAACCGGTCATTGCAGTCCGTACTCGATGAAGTTCTTCAGCAGTCGCGCCCCCACGGCACCCGAGCGCTCGGGATGGAACTGCGCGCCGGCGACATTGCCCCGCTGCACCACGGCGGCGAAGCGCTGGCCGTGTTCGCTGCTGCACAGGCAGTCGTCGTCGACGGCCGCGGCATAGCTGTGGACGAAGTAGGCATGGTCGCCCTCGCCGATGCTCGCGACCAGCGAGCTGTCGCGTTGCCGCTGCAAGGTATTCCAGCCCATGTGCGGCACACGGATGCCGGCCGAGGCCGGCAGCTTGCGCACGCGCCCGTGCAACAAACCCAGGCAGGGCGTGTCGTCTTCCTCCGAGTGCGCGAACAGCAGCTGCACACCGACGCAGACGCCCAGCAGCGGCTTGTCGAGTGTGCGCAGCGTATCGACCAGATCCAGCTCGTTGAGGCGCGCCATGCACACGGCGGCCGCGCCAACGCCGGGCAGGATCACCCGGTCGGCGCTGCGGATCGTCGCGGCATCGCCCGTCAGCTCCGCGTCCACGCCAAGACGCTGCAGCGCATAACGCACCGACCCGATGTTGGAGCCACCTGCATCGACCAGGACCACCTTCATCACAACGCGCCCTTCGTCGTGGGCAGTTCCGCGCCCTCGCGCTTCACCGCCTGGCGCAACGCACGCGCCAGCGCCTTGAAGCTGGCCTCGACCTTGTGGTGGTCGTTGTCGCCCTCCACCTTCAGGTTGAGATTCAGGCCGGACGCGTCGCAGAGCGAGCGGAAGAAGTGCGGCACCAGTTCGGTGGGCAGGTCGCCGACACGTTCGCGCTTGAATTCGCCACTGAAGACGAAGTACGGCCGGCCGCTGAAATCCAGCGCGGCCCTGGCCAGCGTCTCGTCCATCGGCAGGGTGAAGCCGTAGCGACCGATGCCGCGCTTGTCGCCCAGCGCTTCCTTCAATGCCTGGCCCAGCGCCAGGCCGGTGTCCTCGACGGTGTGGTGCTCGTCGATGTGCAGGTCGCCGTCGGCGCGCACGTCCAGCGCAAAGCCGCCATGCTTGCCGATCTGTTCCAGCATGTGGTCGAAGAACGGCAGACCGGTCTTCGCGACCGGCTCGGCGACCCGGTCGAGGTCCACCTCGACGCGGATCTTCGTTTCCTTGGTGTTGCGCTGGACCACCGCGCGGCGCGGCGCATCCGCCAGCTCGTGCGCGATGCCCGCCCAGTCCCACTCACCACCGAACTGCGCGGTCTTCAGCTGGAAGCCGCGAATCTTCAGGTTGTCGGCGAACTGAATGTCGGTCGGCCGGTCGCCGACCATGCCCGAGCGCGCCCAGTCGATCCTGCGGTCCTGCAGGTAGGGCACCATCAGGCCGATGCCCGGCTTGCGCGTTGGCTTGTTCTCGTGCGGCCAGCTCTCGTCGATCAGCACGTCGCGGAAGCGGATGCCCTGGCTTTCGAACACCTGCATCATCAGCGCCTGCGGACCGTCGAAACTGGCGCGCGGATACTGGTCGCTGCCCAGTCCGTCCTGGTTGCTGACGATGACGAACTGGTAACCGGCGTCGCGCAGCTTCAGCAGCGCCGGGATGACGCCGGCGACGAAGCGCACCTTCTCGTACGCATCGATCTGGAAGTCTTCGGGCTCCTCGATCAGCGTGCCGTCGCGGTCGATGAAAAGAATGGGGGTCATGAAATAGCTTCTGTAGGAGGGGCTTCAGCCCCGATGACAGTGACGGTCGGGGCTGAAGCCCCTCCTACAACATCTTCGTTCAGGGCCGCGATGACGCGGTCGTTCTGGGCCGGCGAGCCGACGGTGATGCGCAGCGCATCGCCCAGCTGCGGCGCGGCGCGCTGGTCGCGGACCACGACGCCGGCAGCGAGCAGCGTGAGGAAGGCCCGCTCTGCATCGTCGAAGCGCGCCAGCAGGTAGTTGCCCTGCGACGGATACACACGGCGGACACCTGCGGTCCGCTGCAGCGCGGCCAGCAGCCGTTCGCGCTCGCTGCGTACCAGCGCCACGCGTTCCCGAGTCTGCGCCAGTGCGACATCGGACAGACCGTCGAGCGCCAGGTCGGCGCACGGCGTCGGTACCGGATACGGGGCCTGGCAGCGCTGCAGTACGGCGATCAGGTCGGCATCGCCGATCACCACCCCGATGCGCGCGGCGGCCAGTGCGTGCGCCTTGGACAGCGTGCGCAGCACCGCCACGTTCGCCTGTGTGTCCAGCAACGTAGTCGCGGACGGAACGTCGGCGAATTCGCCGTAGGCTTCATCCACCACCACCAATGCCTGACCCTCCAACGCCTTCGCCAAGGCAGCGATGGCGTCGAGCGGGATGGCCGATCCGGCCGGGTTCGACGGTGAGCACAGGAACACCAGCTTCGCGCCCTGCGCCAGTGCGGCCTCGCGGATCGCGTCGAGATCGGCGACCAGGCCCGCTTCGCCGTCCACCAGCGGCACGTCGATGATGCGTGCGCCCTGCAGGCGCGCGCAGACGGCATACATGCCGAACACCGGCGGCGTCACCACGATGGCATCCTGCCCCGGCACGCACAGCGCGCGGACCAGCAGGTCGATGCCTTCATCGCTGCCGCGTCCGACCAGCACCTGTTCCGGCACCACGCCGTAGAGCTGCGCCAGCCGTGCGCGCAATGCCGGCGGCTGCGGATCGGGATAGCGGCGGCTGCGGCCCTGCCCGTCGGCCGGATTGGCCCAGGCGGACTCGTTGGCGTTCAACCACACATCGCCCTCCAGCGCTTCGCTGCGCGCGGACTTGTAACCGGCGAACCCGCGCAGGTCCGGACGGACGAGGGAGAGCACGGCGCTCATGCGGCCGCCTTGCGCAGGCGCAGCGCGACGGCGTTGGCGTGCGCATCCAGGCCTTCGGCGCGCGCCAGCGTCAGTGCGCAGTTGCCGATGGCGGCGATCCCGGCGCGGCTGGCCGACTGCACGCTGACGAAATTCTGGAAACTGGCCACGCTGACCCCGCTGTACGCGCGAGCCGCGCCGCTGGTGGGCAACACATGGTTGGTGCCGCTGCAGTAGTCGCCCAGCGCTTCCGGCGTGTAATCGCCCAGGAACACCGAACCGGCCGCCTCCACCTTGCCCAGCCAGGCACGTGGCTCGCGCAGGGCCACGATCAGGTGCTCCGGCGCATAACGGTTGCTGATGGCGAAGGCGTCGTCGAGCGTGGCGACCTTGACCAGCCGCGATGCCGACAGCGCCTGCCGTGCGATGTCGGCGCGGTCCAGCGCGGCGAGTTGCGTCGCCAGTTCGGCCTGCACGCGCTCGATCAAGCCGTCGTCGTCGGACAGCAGCAGCACCTGCGAATCCGGACCGTGCTCGGCCTGCGACAGCAAGTCGGCGGCAACGAACGCGGCATCCGCGCCGGCATCGGCGATCACCAGCACCTCCGAGGGACCGGCCGGCATGTCGATGGCGGCGGCGCCGGCCTGCGCGACCTGCCGCTTGGCTTCGGTCACATAGCTATTCCCAGGGCCGAACAGCTTGTCGCAGGCCGGCACGCTCTCGGTGCCGAAGGCCATCGCGGCGATCGCCTGCGCGCCGCCGAGCTTGAACACGCGGCGCACGCCGGTGAGCTGGGCGGCCACCAGCACCGCAGGATCGGCGGTACCGTCCTTCCGCGGCGGCGTGCACAGCACCACGTCGCGGCAGCCGGCCAGGCGCGATGGCACGCCCAGCATCAGCGCGGTCGACGGCAGCGGCGCGCTGCCGGCCGGCACGTACAGGCCCACGCGCGGGATCGGCAGGATCATCCGCTCGCAGACCACGCCCGGTGCGGTCTCGACCGCGTACGGCTGCGCCATGCCGGCGCGGTGGAACGCTTCGATGCGCTCGGCGGCGTCCTGCATCGCCTGGCGCAGATCGGCCGGCACGGCGGCGTGCGCGGCGGCGAATTCCTCTTCGCCGACCTCGAAGGCGGCCAGTTCCACGCCATCGAAGCGCGCGGTGACCTCCCGCAGCGCCGCGTCTCCGCGCGCCTGCACCTCGGCCAGCAGGCCGGCCACGGCATCGTGCGTGCGCTGCGCGACGGTCTGCGCGGGCCGGGCGAGCAGCGAGGCCCGCGCGGCGTCATCCAGGGAATCCCAGTCGTACACGGGAGCAGGCGATGCGGTCATGCCAGCGACCTCTCGACCGACAACACCATCAGGCCCTGGGCGCCGGCACGCTGCAGTTCCTCCAGCCGCTGCCAGGTGACCGCGCCGTGGCACATCGCCTGCAGCGAGAGCGGACCGTCCTCGCCGCCCGGCAGCGTGACCAGCCCTTCGCTGTCGGTCAGCAGGCGCGACAACGCCGGTACGGTGTCGCGCTCGGCGCGGAACATCAGCAGCTTGCTGTCCTTGAGCTTCAGCACGCCATCGAGCCGGCGCAGCAGCATGTCGGCGAGGCCGGCGCGGGCATCGTCGAACTCGCGCGCGGGGCCGGCCAGGACGGCTTCGCTGTCGAGCAGGGTTTCCACTGGCTTCAGTTGGTTCGCCGCCAGCGTGGCGCCACTCGAGACCAGATCGCAGATCAGGTCGGCAGTGCCCAGCTTCGGTGCGATCTCGACGGAGCCCGACAGCTCGACCACTGCCGCGTCGATGCCTCGCGCCTGCAGCCACTGCCGCAGGACGGACGGATAGCTGGTGGCGATGCGCAAGCCCTGCAGCTGTTCGGGTCCGGTCCATTCCCAGCTGTCGGGGATCGCCAGCATCAACCGGCAGCTGCCGAACCCGAGCGGGCGCAATTCGCGGTAGGCCGCAGGGAGACCATTGAGTGCGCGTTCGCCGGCCTGTTCGTCGAGTTCGTTGCGGCCGACGATGCCGAAATCGCAGACGCCATCGGCGATCAGGCCGGGGATGTCGTCGTCGCGCACCAGCAGCAGGTCGACCGGCAGGGATTCGCCGTAGCAGAACAGCTTGTCGCGGCTCTCGCGCCAGCTCAGGCCGCAGGCTGCGAGCAGCGTGCGCGCCGGCTCGGCCAGCCGCCCGCTCTTCTGGATGGCGATGCGCAGACGCTCGCGCGTCGCGGGGGTCAGGGAGGGACTCATGGGGGAACTCAGTGGGAAGCGGAGGCCGTCGCCTGCTGGCGCTGGACGGCGGCGGCGTAGCCACCGGCCCCGCGCTCCAGCGTGCGGGCGACACGGCCGATGGTGGTCACGCTGACCTGGGTCAGGTCGTGGATCTCGCGGTACGGCACGCCCTTCAGCAGCAACGGCACCACCCGCCAGCGGTCGGACATCGCTTCCAGTTCCGCCGGGGTGCAAAGGTCTTCCAGGAACGCACGCACCTCATCCGCCTGCCCCAGCGCGGCCAGCGCTTCGGAAAGCGCCTGCAGTGGGCCGCTGGCGGCGTCGGTGTCTTCGTGGGCGGAACGGCGCTTCATGCAGACCGGATATCCAATGTATTAATGCGCTAGTACATTAGTCGCATTGCTGCGTAGCGTCAACCCGCCCCACGCGTCTCCTGTCTGGATAGCGCCGCGGATTGCGTTGTATGGACGGGACAGCACGGGGGACCGCGATGGACTGGAGCGGACAGGGACGATGAGTACACTGCCAAGGACGCCCGAACGCCGGACCGGGAATACCGACGGCCTGCAGGGCACCCCGGGGGGGACGGGCATGCCGTTACGCCATTCGCTGTTCACGCGCCGCGGGCTGCCAGCCTGGCTCCTGCTGCTCCTGTGCTTTCCGTTGCTGGCCGCCGCCGACACCCCGGCCCGCATCCAGCACGACACCAGCTACCTGCCGCTCGCGCCACAGACCACCTACCTGCACGACGCGGGCGGCGCCACGACACTGAACGAAGCGCACCGCCTGCTCGACGCAGGCCGCTTCGAGCCGCTGCCCAACGGCGACGCCTCGTTCGGCTTCCAGACCGGCGCGTTCTGGTTTCACGTCCGCGTGACCAACGAGAACCCGCGCGAGCAGCGCTGGCTGCTGGTGCAGCAGTACGCGCTCAGCGATCGCATCGACGTGTATGCGCGCTACCCGGACGGCCGCACCGTGCACCACGCCGGCGGCGACAGCTTCCCGTTCGAGCAGCGCAGCATCCGCTACCGCCACCCCAACTTCTGGCTCGACCTGCCGACCGGCGAAGAGGTCGATCTGCTGGTGCGCGTGCAGAGCCAGAGTTCGATGCAGGTACCGCTGTTCCTCTACACACCCGCCGCCTTCGCCGAACTGTGGCGCGACGGCCAGCTCGGCATCGGCATCTACTACGGCATCCTGCTGGCGCTGTTCTTCTACAACCTCGTGCTGTGGCTGGTGCTGCGCGACGGCAGCTACTTCTGGTACCTGTTCCACATCAGCGCGTTCGGGCTGGTGCTGTTCACCCTCAACGGCCTGGGCTTCGAATACCTGTGGCCGCATTCCACCTGGCTGGCGGACAAATCCGTGCCGCTCTCGGTCTGCCTGGCGCAGATCGGCATGCAGCAGTTCGCGCGTACGTTCCTGGACCTCAACACGCGATGGCGAGTGGGCGACCGCATCAGCAAGGGCATCATCGCGTTCTTCGTGTTGCTCGGCATCGCCGCCACGCAGCTGCCCTACCACGTGGCCACGCCGATCGCCTCGGCGGCCGTGTTCCCCAGCATCGTGTGGATCGCGGTGATCACGCTGATGGTGGTGCGCACCGGCTACCGGCCCGCCAAGGTGTTCCTGCTGGCGTGGGCGATGTTCCTGCTGGGTACCGGCATCTTCGTCGCGTTGGCGTTCGGCCTGCTGCCGAAGACCTTCATCACCGAGTACGGCGTGCAGATCGGCTCGGCGCTGGAAATGCTGCTGTTGTCGGTGGCACTGGGTTACCGCTACGCCGCCCTGCGCAACGAGAACGAACGCATCGTGCGCGATGCGAAGAACCTGTTGGAGGAGCAGATCGTCGTCCGCACCGGCGAGCTGCGGCAGGCGATGTCGGAGCTGCAGACCGCCCACCATCGGCTGCGCGAATCCAGCCGCCTCGACGGCCTGACCGATCTCTACAACCGCACGCATTTCCGCGAAGCCTTCGAACACCTGCTCTCGCAGTCGCGCAACTCGCAGCGGCCGATCTCGCTGCTGATGATCGACCTGGACCACTTCAAGCGCATCAACGACACCTACGGACACCTGGTCGGCGACGACTGCCTGCGCTGCACGTCCAACACCCTGGCCGAGACGCTGCGGCCGCATGGCGCGCTGCTGGCGCGGTTCGGTGGCGAGGAGTTCATTGCCGCCCTGCCCGGCATGGGCCTGGGCGAAGCCAGCGTGGTGGCCGAGGAACTGCGCCAGGCCTTGCGCGCGCAGCCGTGCCGCAGCGGCGAGCTGGAGATCGCCGTGTCCGCCAGCATCGGCGTGCACTGCGTCGATCTGGAGGCACGCGACAGCCTGGAGTCGGCGCTGCAGGTGGCGGATCAGGCGCTGTATGCCGCCAAGGCCGAAGGGCGGGATTGCGTGCGGACGTTGTAGAGGCTTCTGCTGTGGCGGGAGCGACGTAAGTCGCGAGCTTTCCCGCTATTTCCTCGATCAAGCCGATCCATGAAACGGGCTCGGCTTGAATGAATGGTCAGCTGGGCCAAAGGGAAAATCCAAATAGAGGAATGAGCATCGTGCAGGCCACCGCGCCAGGTGGAGGCGCGGTCGAACAGTCTTGGTTCTCAGAAGATTGTTTGCCGCAACGAAGAACAGTGAGGACGCTGCTAGAGCAAGTGCAGAGAACACGTATCCGACAGCGCCAACAGGATCTGTCGTTTCAGGCGATGGCCACAGGGTCTCCACAAGCGCGGCCGCCGCCATTCCTAGAAGTGCGAGGCCAAGCAAGTCTTCGATGCCCACAAGAAGGTATTTGACGATCCTGATCATGGCTCGGATACCTGACGCGACCTCAGTCGCTCCTACACTTGCTTCGGGGCCTCATCGGCTCCGGACAGCAGCGAGGATCTCGCCTGATTCCACCAGCCGCACGGCGGTGGCGACTTCGCCATCCAGTGCGCGGTCGCGGTCCAGGAACGGAATCTTCGCGC
Source organism: Pseudoxanthomonas sp. LjRoot206 (assembly GCF_056175725.1). Classification (NCBI taxonomy): domain Bacteria; kingdom Pseudomonadati; phylum Pseudomonadota; class Gammaproteobacteria; order Lysobacterales; family Lysobacteraceae; genus Pseudoxanthomonas; species Pseudoxanthomonas sp. LjRoot206. The sequence goes on along the minus strand of NZ_JBGFFI010000001.1, from coordinate 600,211 downwards.
GGATCGCCGCATGTGCGGCCGCGACCGCATGGCCCGGATGGAATGCCTCGCTGGACGCCAGCGCCTTCCGCAGCGCATCGACTTCGGCCAGGAACGCGTCGCGCCCTTCCACACCTGCCGACGGGCCACCGGATACCTTCGCGGCGAGGCCTTCCGCATCCGTGCGATCCGACAGCGCACGCGCCGCATTGATCATGTCGCGGCGCAGGTCGAGCGCCTGCGCGGCCGTGTACAGCTCCAGCGCCAGCACCTTGCCCAGGTCCTGCACCATCGCCAGCACGTGGCGGGCTTCGTTGGCACCCATCGACACATGGTCTTCCGCATTCGCGCTGGTCGGCACCGAAAATACGCTGGCCGGATGCGCGCGGCTGGCGAGGTCGTTGACGATGGCGGCCGCCGAGTACTGCACGATCATGTGGCCCGACTCGGTACCGTCCTCGTTGCCGATCAGGAACGCCGGCAGGCCGTCGTTGGTGGACGGGTCGACCAGCTTGTTGAGGCGGCGCTCGGAGATGGACGCCAGCGTCGGGATGGCGGCCTTCACGTAGCTCATCGCCAGCGCCAGCGGCATGCCGTGGAAGTGGCCGGCCGAGATCACCTGCTCCTCGACGTGCTCGGCCTGCTTGTCGGGGAACACCAATGGATTGTCGGTGACCGCGTTGAGTTCGATCTCCAGCACGCGCCGGGCCTGCTCGACCGCGTCGCGCACGGCGCCGTGCACCTGCGGGATGCAGCGCAGCGAGTAACTGTCCTGCGGCTGGTGCTTCTTGCCGCCGCGGAACGGCATGAAGCGGCCGTAGAACTTCTCGCGACCATGGCGCTGGTCGGCCGGCACCCAGTCCCACCCGATGTCGAAGCGCAGTGCCTGCGCCTCGGCGGTGTCCCAGCTGCGCGGCAGCCACGGGCGGAACTTCGGCACCAGGTGGTACGGGATGTCGGCCAGCGTCGAGCCGTCGAGCAGCTCGCGCAGGCGCGCGGCGACGTGCACCTGGCCCGGATGCGGGCGCAGCGCATGCACTTCCTCGGCGAACGCGCCCAGACGGCCCGCGAAGGCGTCGATGGTCATCGCGGCGGCGAGGTCGGCGGTGTCCAGCAACTGATCCAGCCGGTAGGTGGCCAGCACGCCCATCGCCAGCATCTGTGCCGTGCCGTTGTTGAGCGCCAGGCCTTCCTTGTACGACAGCGCGACGGGCGACAAGCCGGCACGCTTCAGCGCGTCGGCGCCCGTGATGCGCTCGCCCTCATAGAACGCTTCGCCACCGCCCAGCAGCACGATGGCCAGGTGCGACAGCGGCGCCAGGTCACCCGAGGCGCCAACCGAGCCCAGCGACGGCACCACCGGCACGATGCCGGCATTGAGCATGGCCGCCAGCGCCTGCAGCGTCTCGACACGGATGCCGGAGTGACCCTTCAGCAGCGTGTTGATGCGGATGCCGAGCATGGCGCGGACGATCTCCGGCGCCATCGGCTCACCGACGCACACGGCATGGGTGACGATCAGGTTGTACTGCAGCTCCTCGTGCAGCGAACGCCCGGACTTCGTCGCGCCCGGCAGTTCGTCGCGCAGCGGATGCGCGCCGAGCAGCTTGTCGGCGTTGCTGCCGAAGCCGGTGGACACGCCGTAGATCGGCTCTTCGCGACGGACCTGTTCGGCCAGGAAGTCGGCCGCACGGGCGACGTCCTTCAGCGCGCCCTTGTCCAGCTCGACGCTGGCGCCGAAGGCGATCTCGACCAGCCGGTCACGGGTCAGCGATTTGCCATCCAGCAGGATCGGTTTCATGTCAGCGCCCCGCCAATGCGCGCGCCTGTTCCAGCTCCACCTTCAGGCTGCTGGCCAGTTCCTCGCGCGTCACTTCGAACTGCTGCTCGCGCTGCAGGTCCTTGACCGTCACCACGCCGCGGGCGAGTTCGTCCTCGCCCGCCAACACCACGAAGCGGATGCCGGCACGCGAGGCGTACTGGAACTGCTTGGCCAGCTTGCGGCTTTCCATCTGCACTTCGGTGTTGATGCCGGCCGCGCGCAGGCGGCGCGCGATGTCCAGAGACCCCGCCAGCTGGCCATCGTCCATCAGGGCGACCATCGCCTGCACGCTGCTCTCGTCGCTGCCGGCGATCAGGCCGGCCTCGCGCAGCTGCCAGAACAGGCGGGTCAGGCCGATGGAGATGCCCACGCCGGGCAGCTTGGACTTGGTGTAGTGGCTGGCGAGGTCTTCGTAGCGGCCGCCGGAGCAAATCGAGCCGATCTGCGGGTAGCCGTCCAGCTGGGTCTCGTAGACGGTGCCGGTGTAGTAGTCCAGGCCACGGGCGATGGAGAAGTTCAGGCAGTAGGCGTCTTCGGGGACGCCCAGCGCCTTGACCAGCTCCAGCACTTCGCGCAGTTCGGCGATGCCCTGGTTAAAGGTCTCGCTGCCCTGACCCAGCGCGTCGAGCTTCGCCAGCGCGTCGGCATGACCAGTGCTGCGCACGGCGACGAAATCGAGGATGCGGTCGACGCCGTCGGCCGACATGCCGAACCCTTCGCCGGTCAGCGTCTCGCGCACGTAGTCGGCGCCACGCTTGTCCAGCTTGTCGACTTCGCGCAGCACCAGCGCCTGCTGTTCGCCGTCAGTGACGCCCTGCGCTTCGAAGAAGCCGCGCATCAGCTTGCGGTTGTTCAGCTGGATGGTGAACGCGCCGATACCCAGCTCACTGAAGACCGCGTGGATCACCGCCAGGATCTCGGCATCGAAGCGCACGCTCAGCGCGTCCTTGCCGATCACGTCGATGTCGCACTGGTAGAACTCGCGGAAGCGGCCGCGCTGCTGGCGCTCGCCGCGGTAGACGCGCTGGATCTGGTAGCGGCGGAACGGGAAGGTCAGTTCGTGTTCGTGCTCGGCCACGTAGCGGGCCAGCGGCACGGTCAGGTCGAAACGCAGGGCCAGCTCGGGCAGGCCTTCGCCTTCCTTGGCCAGGGCGCCGGTGGACTGGACGAAGTAGACCTGGCGCTCGGTCTCGCCGCCGGACTTGGTCAGCAGGGTCTCGGACAGTTCGAAGACGGGGGTTTCGACGGGCAGGAAGCCGAAGCGCTCGTAGTTCCGGCGGATGGTGTCCAGCATGCGCTGGAAGGCGATCTGCTCGCGCGGGAGCAGCTCCATGACGCCAGGCGGGGTACGGGGCTTGATCAAGGGAGACTCCGGCTTTCGTGAACGGGCCATTTTACTTTCGTTGGCGTATCCGCCGCAGCCTTTCCCAGCCTGTTGGCCTAACTTTCGTTGGAGGATGCTGTCGGGGGCTTGCCCGGGCCGGGCCGCCCACCTATAATTTCGCGCTCAGTCGGGGTGTAGCTCAGTCTGGTAGAGCGCTACGTTCGGGACGTAGAGGTCGCAGGTTCGAATCCTGTCTCCCCGACCAATAGATTCAGAGTGTTACGACGAAACCGCCCTAGTGGCGGTTTTTTCATGCCTGCAAGGTGCAGACATTCCACGAATCGCCGCGCAGGCGATGGTCGTGCGAGGCACGGTTCGATTCCTATTTCCGGCACCCCAAGCGAATCGCCCACGCGGCTTGAGTTTCGAATCCCTCCCTCACCGCAACTCGACGTATCCCTACCGCCGCTGTGGTAGGCCATAGGCTGGGATGAGCTTGCAAACCCCAACAGAGGAGAGGTCCAGCATTTTGATGTTGGGGTTTCACTTCGGCCACCCAACCCATGCACTAGCCCATCTGCTCAAACGAGATGTACCCATCCTCGATGACATCCTCAATACGGCGCTTATACACATCCGAGACAACGATGTTTGACACTCCTGGCCAATCGGCCAAACGGAATGCATCCGTGCCTAGCGGAATCTTTCCCCAATCAATTGCGGGACGGAGAAACATTCTGCCTCTCGGATCGTGCCATGGCCGCAGAACGGCGTGATCTGGCCATGGATCAATGTTGGATCTAGAGAAATCGGTCGCGTCAACCGCGAGTTTCGGCCGGAAAATTCGAAAATCTCTGCCAGTCGACCGTTCAATGAACTCCATCGATTCAATATCGCTGCTTTCGAACTTACGTACCACATCGGAGATCACCAGTATTCGCGCCGTAAAAACAAACTGAACCGGCGAGACATTCCCAGTCCTTAGGAACTCTCCGAAACAGGTCTGCCCAAAAGAACTCTTTCCGAATGCAACTTCGTTTCTAACCTCAACACCGTCGACATCAACGATGACATCTCTAAGAAGCTCCTTGCCGCCCCACTTTCTGTCGGAACCACTGGTCGAAATCAGGTAGTACGCAGGCATCGTCATCTCCATTTGCCGACTGTGGAGTCTAGGACGGGATGAACTGCCTGCCCTAACATCCGGACTCGCCAGATTTCAGCCCAATAAATTCGGATGCCGAACCTGACCTTCCCCTCGCACAACGAACCGCTCCACCGTCAGCGCCTCGAGCCCCATCGGGCCGTACGAATGCAGTCGCGTGGTCGAGATACCGATCTCAGCGCCCAAACCCAGTTCGCCACCATCCGAGAACCGTGACGAAGCATTGACCATCACCACGGCTGACCGCAACGCGTTGAGAAACTTCTCTGCATGGACGGGATCGCGGGTGACGATGACCTCGGTATGGTCCGACGTATAGCGGCGGATATGCGCGATGGCGGCGCCCAGATCGTCCACCACACCGACCGCAATCACCAGATCGAGAAACTCGGCGGCAAAATCCTCGTCCGTCGCGGCGACCGCGCCCGGCATCAGCGCCCCAGCTTCCGCATCCGCCCGCACCTCGACACCCCGCGCACGTAGCGCCTCGGCCGCACGCGGCAGGAACGTCGGCGCGATATCGCGATGGACCAGCAGCGTATCCAGTGAGTTGCATGCAGACGGGCGCGACACCTTGCCGTCCAGCAGCAGGGCCAGTGCCAAGTCTTCGTCCGCACCGACATCGACGTACTGATGACAGACGCCCTTGTAGTGCTTGATCACCGGCACGCGGGCATGTTCGGCGACGAAGCGTATCAACCCCTCGCCGCCGCGCGGGATCACCAAGTCGATCACGTCGCTGAGCTGGATCAGCTCCAGGATGGTCTCGCGGCGCAGGTCCTCGACCAGCGTCAGCACCGCCTCCGGCAGACCGGACTCGCGCAATGCACGCTTCAGCGCTGCCGCGATGGCGGTGTTCGAATGGATGGCCTCCGACCCACCGCGCAGGATCACCGCATTGCCGGCCTTCAGGCACAGCGCCGCCGCGTCCGCGGTAACGTTCGGTCGCGCCTCGTAGATCATCGCGATCACGCCGAGCGGCACGCGCACGCGCTCCACGTGAATGCCATTGGGCCGGTCGTAGGCGCGCGTCACCTGCCCGACCGGGTCCGGCAACTCGGCAACTTCGCGCACGGCCGCGGCGATGCACTGCAGGCGGGACGCATCCAGCCGCAGGCGGTCCAGCATGGCGCTGCCAATGCCCTTCGCCGATGCCGCCTCAAGGTCGCGCGCATTGGCAGCCAGGATGGCGGCCTCATCGGCCAGCAGCGCATCGGCCATCGCGCGCAGCAGCGCGTTCTTCGCCTCCGTCGGCAGGCCCGCGATGGCGGTCGCCACGTCGCGGCATTCCAGCGCCAACGTCTTGATGTCGGTCATGCGATCTCCTGGCTCAGTATCGATCATGCAATCCATCTCTCTTCTTTGTAGGAGCGCCCTCGGGCGCGATGCTCTTGGATCTGGAATCCCGAGCAGGGGCATCGCGCCCGAGGGCGCTCCTACAAAATGCGGGTGATGCGGGTGATGCGGGGGATAAGGGCACTACGGGCGATGTTTGCGACCTGTGCGATTCGTGCATCGCGTGTAATGCGTGCAGCAACGGCATCACAGCAGGACGAGGTCATCGCGATGGACGACGTTCTCGCCGTAGGTGTAACCGAGGATGGCTTCGATCTCGCGCGAATGGCGGCGCGCGATGCGGCGGATATCGACCGCCGAGTACTGGCTGACACCGCGCGCGATGCGGTGGTCGCCGGCTTCGTCGCGCAGCACCAGCTCGACCATGTCGCCGCGGCGGAAATCGCCCTCGGCCGTGGCCACGCCGCCCGGCAGCAGCGAGGCGCCCTTCTGCCCCATCGCATTCGCCGCACCGGCATCGACCACGATCGCCCCGGCCTCCACCGGCACGTTGCGCAGCCAGTACTTGCGCGCCGCCAGCCGGTTCTGCGCCGGGCGGAACCGCGTGCCGAGTAGCGCGCCGCGCGACAGCGCCGACAGCGTCGCCGCCTGCGTGCCGTTGAACAGGAAGGTCTCGATGCCGGCCGCTGCCGCCTTGGCGGCCGCCTCCAGCTTGGTGTGCATACCGCCGGTGCCGACGCCGCTGCCGGCACCACCGGCCATCGCGAAGAACGCCGGCGTCAGCGCTTCCACGTCGAGGATCGGCTGCGCATCGGCGTGCGTGCGCGGGTTGGCGGTGTAGAAGCCGTCGATGTCGGTGGCGATGAACAGCGCGTCCGCGTCGATCAGCGCGGCGACCACCGCGGCGAGGTTGTCGTTGTCGCCGAGCTTGAGTTCGTCGACGGAGACGGTGTCGTTCTCGTTGACCACCGGCAAGGCGCCCAGCGCCAGCAGCTCCTGCAGCGTGGCGCGCGCATTGAGGTAGCGACGGCGGTTGCGCAGGTCGTCGTGGGTCAGCAGTACCTGCGCCACGGGACGGTCGAAGAAGCGCTGCCACAGCGCGATCAGCTGCGCCTGCCCCAGCGCCGCCAGCGCCTGCCGTTCGGCCATCGCCACACCGGTCTGCGGCTTGCGGTGCAGCAGCCCGCGACCCGCGGCCACCGCACCGGACGACACGATCACGACCTCGCGACCAGCGGCGATGCTGGACGACACGAACTGCGCCAGGTTCAGCGCATGGCGTGCGCTGAGTCCCTCGCCTTCCGCCGCCAGCAGGCTGCTGCCCACCTTGAGCACGGCGCGACGCCAGGCCGGCAACGGGTGTTCGGAGAACGGCGGCGGCGTGGCGTGGGTCATCGGATCAGCTCAGCGGGTGTTCCATTCGTAAACCGTCAGGTCTGACGTGCCGGTCAGCGCCAGGGGATCGCGTGCGGCGATCGCCTTCGCCTCGTCCAGCGAGGCGACGTTGACCAGCACGTAGGCGCCGCCGCTCCTGTCGCTGAAACCGCCGGTCATCTCCAACTGGCCGGCGGCGCGCAGTTCGTCGAGGAACGCGAGATGCGGCGCGATCACCGCATTGTCGAACGAGGGACGGCGCATTGCCATGACGAGGTATCGGATCACAGCGCGTCCCAGCGGGCGAGCAGTTCGTCCAGCCGCAGGTCGGCGGCCGCACCGGGCGACACGCGCGCGGCCAAGCTGCCCTCCGGCGTGCGCCCCTGCCCTGCACTGTCGGCCGATGCCGCAGCGGCCTTGTAGGCCTCGCGGAACGGCACGCCCGCCACAGCCGCTTCGACCGCGACATCGGTGGCGTACATGCCGGAATCGATCGCGGCACGCAGGCGGTCTTCGCGCCACTCCAGGTTGGCCAGCAGCGCCGGCAGCAGTTGCAGCGCCGGCAGTCCGCGACCGAAGCCGTGGAAGATGGCGCCCTTGCTGGCCTGCAGGTCGCGGTGGTACCCGGAAGGCAGCGATAGCAGATGCTCGATCTCGGACCGTGCCGCCGAGACGCTGGCATGGGTCGCGCGCATCAGCTCGATGACGTCGGGGTTGCGCTTGTTCGGCATGATCGAACTGCCGGTGGTGTACTGCGCCGGCAGCGCCACGAAGCCGAACTCGGCGCTGGTGAACAGCGACAGGTCCCAGGCGATGCGGCGCAGGTCCAGCGTGGCACCGCCCAGCGCTTCCAGCGCGGCCAGTTCGAACTTGCCGCGCGACAGCTGCGCGTAGATCGGACTGACCTGCATGCGCGCGAAGCCGAGCGCGGCGGTGGTGTGCTCGCGATCCAGCTTGAGGTTGACGCCGTAGCCGGCGGCGGTGCCCAGCGGGTTGGCGTCGACCAGCCGCAGCGTGTCGCGCGCGCGCGTGGTGTTGTCGATGAAGGCTTCGGCCCAGCCCGCCCACCACATACCGGCCGACGACACCACCGCCCGCTGGATATGCGTGTAGCCGGGAATGGGCAGGTCGCGCTCGGCCTGCGCGCGATCGAGCGCGACCTTGGCGATCTCGCGCGACAGCACGGCCACGCGCGCCAGCTTCTCCTTCAGCCACAGACGGGTGGCGACCAGGATCTGGTCGTTGCGGCTGCGGCCGGTATGGATCTTGCGGCCGGCATCGCCCAGCCGCTCGGTCAGCCGCGCCTCGATGGCGGAGTGGCCGTCCTCGAAGCGTTCGTCCAGCACGAAGTCGCCGCGGCGGAAATCCTCGGCCAGCGTCGCCAACTCGCGCTTCAGCCCTGCCAGTTCATCGCCCGACAGGATGCCGGCGCGCTGCAGGCCTTCGGCATGCGCGGCGCTGGCCTGGATGTCGTGCAGGAAGAATTCGCGGTCGAGCACCACGTCGTCGCCGGCGAGGAAACGCTGGATCTCCGCGTCCACCGCCACGCCGGGCTTCTGCCACAACAGGTCGCTCATGCCTTCGTCTCCTGCGGAATGCTGTCCAGCTCGTCGAAGCCGAACGCCTGGTTGAGGTTCTGCATCGCCTGCGTCGCCGCGCCCTTGAGCAGATTGTCCAGCGTGGCGACCACGACCAGGCGCTTGCCGCCGGGCGCCAGGGTGAACCCGCCGATCTCCACGCCGTGCCGGCCAGCGATGCGGCTGACCCACGGCGCTTCGTCGAGGATGCGGATCAACGGCTCGGCCGCATAGCGCTCGCGGTACAGCGCGCGGACCTCGTCGAGCTTCATCGCCTGCTGCAGCCACAGGTTGACCGTCATGGTGATGCCGCGGAAATGCGGCGCCACGTGCGGCATGAACTCGACCGGCACGCCGAGCTGCCGGCTGACCTCGCGCTCGTGCATGTGGTCGGTCAGCGCGTACGGCATCAGGTTGTCGCGCAGCAGCTCTGTGTTGTTCTTGTCCGACGGCGACGTGCCCGCGCCGGAATAGCCGGACACGCCGAAGCACTGCGGCGGCCCTGCCAGCCGGTCGCGCAGCGGCGCGATCGCCAGTTGCATGGCGGTGGCGTAGCAGCCGGGGTTGCTGATGCGCTTCTCGCCGGCGTACTTCTGCCGGGTCAGTTCGGGCAGGCCGTAGTACCAGTGTTCGTCGAAGCGGTAGTCCGCCGACAGGTCGACCACGACGGTATCGGGCGCCTGCGCATCAATGGCGGCGACCAGCTCGGCGGCCTTGCCGTTCGGCAACGCCAGGATCACCGCATCCGCGCCCTTGCCGCCGACCTGGTCGTGGCTCAGGTTCTCGTAGCGCAGGTCACCAGCGAACTCGGCAATATGGTCGCTGACCTTCTGGCCCGCGAGCTCGCGCGAGGAGACGAAGGCCAACGTCAGTTGCGGATGGCGAGCGATCAGGCGGATCAGTTCCGCGCCGGTATGGCCACGGGCGCCGACGATGCCGACGGTCTTCTTGCTGCTCATGGGGAATCCTGTTCGTGCTGCGCCAGCTTGTCCTGCAGGGTGCGTTTCACCGCAGGCCATTCGCTGTCGATGATGGAGAAAACGACGGTATCGCGCGGCGATCCATCGGCGTGGCGCTTGTGGTTGCGCAGCACGCCGTCCTGCTTGGCGCCCAGGCGGGCGATGGCCGCACGCGAGCGCTGGTTGAACCAGCTGGTCTCGAACACCACGCTGATGCAGCCCAGCGTTTCGAACGCGTGCGTGAGCAGCAGCAGCTTGGCTTCGGTGTTGAAGCCGGTGCGCTGCACGTCGGGGGCATACCAGGTGTACCCGATGCTCAGCTTGGGGACGTCGGCTTCCAGCCCGTAGTAGCGCGTGCTGCCGACGACACGGCCGCCCGCATCGCACACCACGAAGGGCAGGACGCGGCTCTCGGCCTGCGCCGCCAGCACCGCATCGACGTAGCTCGCCGCGTCATCGGCCTTCGGCACGCTGGTGAACCACAACGCCGCCAAGGCGTCGCCGGCCAATGCCGCGCGCAGGCCATCGACGTGATGGCGCGACATCGGTTCCAGGCGCACGTGGCGGCCCGTCAGGACCGGAACCTGCTGCCAGGCAGCTGGAAGCACGTCGGCTGCCATGTCAGTCCTTCAGCGTCGGCAGCCGCGTGCGGCAATGCGCCACGCAGCGTTCGATATCGCCGAAATCCTCGATGCCGTACCAGAACACCTTCCACTTCTCCTGCTTGTAGCAGCCGTCGGATTCGGCGTAGTAGAAGATGTTGACCTGGTTGTTGTGGCGCGAGCGCCAGAACAGCTGCGGATTCTCCTCGCGCATCACGTGCCAGACCGCGCGGCCCAGGCCCTCGCCCTGCGCGTCGTCCAGCACCGCGAACTTGTCGAGGTACGCGAAGCCTTCTTCCTGCGTCAGGATCAGCGCGGTGCGGTAGTTCTCGCTGATGTAGACGCGGTACGGCACGGTGCGTTCGAAGTAGTCCGGCAGCAGCGTGCGACCGAAGCTGGATTCGATCAGCGTCTTCAGGCGCGGGAGATCCACGCCGTCCCAGCCGTTCCCGAAGCGCAGCACGCGTTCGCCACGGCGCACCAGCGTGCCGGAGCCGCGATGGGTGAACAGTTCCTTGGCCAGCTCGGCGGGCTTGGTGATGGAGACCGACGAGGTCAGCGGCAGACGGTCCAGCAAATCCTTGATCTGTTCGATCTTCACCCGCATGCCGCCGTTGATCCACGGCTGCGCCATCAGTTCGTCGTATTCGGTGGACAGGTTGATCGAGTCGATCACCCGCCCTTCCGCGTCCAGCAGGCCGCCGGTACCGGTCAGGAAGATGATCTTGTACGGCTGCAGCACCTGCACCAGTTCGTTGGCGGCAAAGTCGGCGTTGATGTTGAGGATCTGCCCGCCGATGGTTTCGCCCATGCTGGCGATCACCGGGATGGAGCCAGCCTTCAGGCTGGCCTCGATCGGTGACTGGTTGATGCGGGTGACGTCGCCGACCAGCCCGTAGGTGGCCTGGTCCTTGTACTCGGCCTCGAACACGCCGGAGACGATCGACGTGGCGCGCGCACCCAGCTGCTGCAGGGCTTCGACCAACGCCAAATTCTGCTGCAGGAACACCTTGCGCACGATGGCGAGCACGTCCGGCGTGGTCACGCGCAGGCCGTTGACGGTCTGCTTGGTGATGCCGGCGGCCGTCATCTCCTCGTCCAGCTGCGGACCGGCACCGTGCACGACGATCGGTGTCAGGCCGACTTCCTGCAGGAAGGTCAGCGACGAGGTCAGCGCCTCCAGGTCGTCGCGCAGCACCGCGCCGCCGACCTTGACCACGGCGAAGCGCTTGGCGTCCAGCTGCGAGAAGCGCTTGACGTACTGCGATATCTCCTTCGCGCTGCCCATGCTGGACAGCAGGCGGATGATGGTCTGGCGGGTTTGCTTGTTCGATTCCATCGCGTTCTTGTTGTCGTTTTGTAGGAGGGGCTTCAGCCTCGACCGTGGTCCCACAGATTGCAGTCGGGGCTGAAGCCCCTCCTACAGGTCAATCGGCTTTTCCGAGGATGCGCGCGACGCTGTCGGCATACCGCTGCAACTGCTCCAGCGACACCCATTCGTCGGCGGTATGCGCCTGCGCGATATCGCCCGGGCCGTAGACGAACGCGGTCAGCCCGGCGGCGGAGAACAGCGAGGCCTCGGTCCAGAAGTCCACCGCGTTGCCGATCGGCAGCCCGAGTTCGTCGGCGAGATCGCGCGCAGCCAGGCGGCGCTCTTCGGCACGCGCGACATCGCCCGACGGCAGCGACGGACCGCGGAAGGTCTCTTCGTACTCGGCCAGCGCCTCGGCATTGGCGAAGCCGCGGAACGTGGCATGCAGCTGGTCCATGTCCTGCGACGGCAGCGGACGGAAGCCGAAGCGGACCTCCGCGCTCGGCGCGATCATGTTGGCCTTGATGCCGCCCTCGACCCGGCCGATGTTGAAGCGCAATCCGGTCAGTCCGCCGAAACGCAGGTGATGCTGTTGCTGGACGAAATCCAGCGCCGTCGTGCCCCAGCGCATCGCATTGTGCAGCGCGCTCAACGACAGCGCGTTCTCGGCCGAGGCATGACCCGCCTGCCCCTTGAACGCCATGCGTACGGCGCTGATGCCGCGGTGCGCGAGCACGGCTTCGCAGCGGGTCGGCTCGGCGATGATCGCCTCGCCGAAGCCATGGTCGCGCGCCAGGAAGGCAGCGATGCAACGTGCATCGTTCGCTTCCTCGTCGGTCGTGAACAGGAACGCAGCATCGCCCTGCGTCACCTGCGCGGCCGCGACCAGCGCCGCGGCCGCCCCCTTGATGTCGCAGGCGCCCAGGCCGATGGCCCGGTCGCCTTCGATCCGCAGCACGTGCGGGCTGGCGCTCCACGCCGGCGACGACGGCACCGTATCCAGGTGCACGTTGAACACCCGCTTCGGCTGTCCGCGCACGGCGAAGAACGACACCGCGCCCGCGCCGTGGTCGGTCACCTCGATGCGGAAATCCGGCAACTGGACCCGTAGATAGTCGAAGATCCCGTCGGTGCCGATGTCGCGCGGGGGATTGCGGGTGTCGAAGGACACCAGCTTTTCGAGGTGATGGAGAACGGATTGCAGCATGGTGTGTGTCCGTGGACCGTCGTCGTTTCAGTCGTCATCCCGGCGAAAGCCGGGATCCATCTTGATCTTGCCTCGGAAGCATCCTAGGCAGAATCAACTTGGATTCCAGCGTTCGCTGGAATGACGTGGTGATTTATCCCTTGGGCTCAGCGATTGATCTCGGCCCACAGGGTCGAGCTCATGCCGAACAGCTTGATGAAGCCTTCCGCCTCTTCCACGCCCCAGTCGGCCGACTGCGCGTAGGTCGCGCCCTTGGCGTTGAGGATGTGCGGCGACGTCACCGCCACCGCGTCGACGCGGCCGCCGCGGGTTTCCAGCACCACCTCGCCGTTGACGATGGCCTGCGAGGACTGCAGGAACGCCTCCAGGTCCGTCTTCAGCGGGTCGTGGTAGAAGCCTTCGTACACCAGTTCCACCCACTTGCGCGCGACCTCGGGCTTGAAGCGGTTCTGCTGCTTGGTCAGCACCGTCTCTTCCAGCGCGCGGTGCGCGGCGAGCAGCGACACCAGGCCCGGCGCTTCGAACACGATGCGGCCCTTCAAGCCGATCACGGTGTCGCCGGTGTACACACCACGGCCCACACCATAGGGTGCGAACAGCGCGTTCAACTTCGCCAGCAGCGCGGCACCGGCGACCGGCTGGCCGTCCAGGCTGACCGCCTCGCCGTGCTTGAAGCCGATCGTCACCCGCAGCGGCGCTTCGGGCCATTCGGCGCGCGGCGCGCACCAGCCGCGGGCGCCTTCGCCGGGCGCCTCCCATTTGTCGATCTCGCCGCCGGACATGGTCAGGCCCAGCAGGTTCTCGTTGATGGTGTAGCTCTTCTGCTTGGCGCGCACGCCGAAGCCGCGTTCTTCCAGGTAGGCCTGTTCGTAGGCGCGCGTCTGCGTATGTTCCTTCTGGATCTCGCGGATCGGCGCCACGATGCGGTAGTCGCCGCTGGCCTTCACTGCCAGGTCGAAGCGGACCTGGTCGTTGCCCATGCCGGTGCAGCCGTGCGCGATGGCGTTGGTGCCCAGTTCGGCAGCGCGCTTCAGCGCGGCGTCGACGATCAGGTAGCGGTCGGACACCAGCAGCGGGTACTGGCCCTGGTAGCCCTCGCCCGCCCACACGAACGGCTTGACGAAGCCGTCCCAGATCGCGGGACCGCCATCGACGGTGACGTGGCTGGCCACGCCCAGCTCGGCGGCGCGCTGCTCGATGAAGGCGCGCTCTTCCGCATCCACGCCGCCGGTGTCGGCGAACACGGTGTGCACGTTCCAGCCGCGCTCCTTCAGGTAGGGCACGCAGAAGCTGGTGTCGAGGCCGCCGGAAAAGGCGAGGACGATGTCTTTGGATTCGGAAGCGGTCATGGGGTTCTCTGGTGGTGTGCCCCCTCCCCCGCATCGCGGGGGAGGGTCGGGGTGGGGGCGATGGGATGGGGCCGAACTCTCCGGAGGCCGCTCGCCCCCATCCCAGCCTTCCCCCGCACGCGGGGGAAGGAGTGCATCGTGGTTACCGCACCAATGCGGCCATGATCGCCTTCTGCACGTGCAGGCGGTTCTCGGCTTCGTCGATGGCGATGCACTGCGGCGAATCCATCACGCCGTCGGTCGCCTTGACGTTGCGGCGCAGCGGCAGGCAGTGGCTGAAGACGCCGTTGTTGGTCAGCGCCATCTTCCGCTCGTCGACGATGAAGTGCTGGTACTGGTCGCGGATCGGCTTCTCCGGCTCCCAGTTGCCGAAGAACGGCAGCGCGCCCCAGCTCTTGGCATACACCACGTCGGCACCGGCATAGGCACTGTCGATGTCGTGGCTGACCTTGAGCGAACCGCCGCTCTCGGCGACGTTCTGCTCGGCCCAGCCCATGTAGCGCTCGTCCAGCACGTAGTCCGGCGTCGGGCACAGGAGCGTCACGTCCATGCCCATGCGCGTGGCGATGGTCAGCGCCGAGTTGGCGACGGCGGTGTTCAGCGGCTTGGGATGGTAGGTCCAGGTGAGCACGTACTTCTTGCCGCGCAGGTCGGACGTGCCGAAGTGCTCCTGCAGCGCGAGCGCATGCGCCAGCTCCTGGCAGGGATGGGTGATCGTCTCCATGTTGATCACCGGCACGGGCGAATACTTGGCGAACGACTTCAGCACGATGTCCTCACGGTCGTAGGCCCAGTCGACGAACTTCGGGAACGCGCGCACGCCGATCAGGTCCACATAGCGGCCCAGCACCTTCGCCACTTCGGCGATGTGTTCTTCGGTGTCGCCATCCATCACCGTGCCCAGGTTGAACTCGATCGGCCACGCGTCCTTGCCCGGCTGCAGCACCACCGCATGGCCGCCCAGCTGGAACGCGCCCAGTTCGAAGCTGGTGCGGGTGCGCATGGACGGATTGAAGAACACCAGCGCGATCGACTTGCCCTTCAGCGCGTCGCCCAGCTTGTTCTGCTTGTAGAGGGCGGCCTGCGTCAGCAACGCGTCGAGGTCGCTGCGGCTCCAGTCCTGCGTGTTCAAGAAGTGCTTCATTACGGCATCCTGGTTTCGGGAATGTGGCAAAACGGGCTTCAGAAACGAAAAAACCCAGCCTCTGGCTGGGTTTCCGGTGAACAAGCGACGACGTCCGGGGTACCCAGCTAGATGCAGGATTCCGGTCGACGGGCACGCGAGGTCATGCTCGAGGCCTGCGAGGCCGCGCTGTCAGCATGGGCGTGTGCGTTCATCTTCATGGGCGCGAATGCTCGCATGTGCTGCGGCGCAGCGCAAGGACGGATTCGGTTGCGTGTGCAACCGGGCACGGAATCAGGGACCGCTGGCGGTGGACTGGGCGGGCGCCACGTATGGCACCACCGAGATGCGGATGCGCAGGCGGTTGCCCGGGTCTTCCGCCAGGCGCGAACGGTACTTCACGCCCTTGTAGATGTAGTCCACGTCGTAGGCGATGGGGCGCTGGAACTCGCGCTCGATGGGCACCACGCGGCAATTGACCTTGACAGGCGGCAGCGTCACCGGAGGCGCCTGCGCCGGCTCCTCGTCACCGCCGAACCAGCCACGCACGGAGCTGACCATCCTGCTCCAGCGACTCTCGTCCTGCTCCGGCGGCGCGGCTTCGGGCCTGGCGGCGGGGACTTCGTCGCAACGCTGCTCGGTGCGCGTGGCCCGCAGGGTCTGGTAGACCGGCTCGACACCCAACACCTGCGCATAGTCCAGGCGCACGTTCTCCGTCGGGATCACCCGCTCCTGCGCCACGGCGGGCGCGGTGAGCAGAAGACAGGACAGGAAAAGGGTGGTGCGGAGGCGGAGCATGTGGCCTGTGCGTGGAATCCCGGTGTCACAGTGTAGGGACCGCGCCTTGAGTGGGGCTGAACATCAGCCTCCCGTGCGCCTTGGCCCTCGCCTGCGGCTCAGGCGTTAGAATTCCACGGTTCTCCCCTGCCCTGTTCCCATGACCCTGCGCCTGCACAACAACCTCACCCGCCGGGTCGAGGACTTCCGACCGCTTGGCCCGATCCCCACGATGTACGTCTGCGGGCCCACCGTCTACAACTACGTCCACATTGGCAATGCCCGCGGTCCGGTCGTGTTCGGCGTGCTGGCGGCCCTGCTTCGCAGACGCTACGGCGGTCTGCGCTACGCCCGCAACATCACCGACGTGGACGACAAGATCAATGCCGCGGCCAAGGAACTCGGCGTGGCGATCTCGGCCATCACCGACCGCTACGCCGCCGCCTACCGTCAGGACATGGCAGGCTTGGGCGTGACCGGCGAGTTCGCCCCGGACATCGAACCGGCGGCCACCGACCACATCGCCCACATCATCGCGATGATCGAGCAGCTGATCGCCGGCGGACATGCCTACGCCGCCGAAGGGCACGTCCTGTTCTCGGTGGGCAGCTTCGCCGACTACGGCAAGCTCTCCGGCCGCGACCCCGAGGAAATGCTGGCAGGCGCGCGTGTCGACGTGGCCCCGTACAAGCGCGATCCGGGCGATTTCGTGCTGTGGAAACCGTCCACGCCGGATCTGCCGGGCTGGGACTCGCCGTGGGGCGTGGGCCGCCCGGGCTGGCATATCGAATGCTCGGCGATGGCCGCCGCCCACCTGGGCGAGACCATCGACCTGCACGCCGGTGGCGTGGACCTGCAGTTCCCTCACCACGAGAACGAGGTGGCGCAGAGCGAGTGCGCGCACAAGCACGCCGACGGTTCGCACAAGACGTTCGCGCGTTTCTGGCTGCACAACGGCATGCTCAATTTCGGCGGCGCCAAGATGAGCAAGTCGCTGGGCAACATCGAGAAGGTGCACGACCTGCTGCAGCAGCACCCGCCCGAAGCCCTGCGCTACGCCCTACTGTCGGCGCACTACCGGCAGCCGCTGGATTGGTCGGACTCCTTGGTCGAACAGTCCAAGAACACGCTGGACCGGCTGTACGGCACGCTGCGAGATATGGGCGACGTCAGCGCGACGCCGCTGACCCCGCAGGCAATCGAGGACGCACTCGACGATGATCTCAACACGCCGCAGGCGCTGGCCGAGGTCGCCCGCATCGCCGCCGAGGCGCGCAAGGCCACCACACCGGACGACAGGCTCAGGTTGAAGAACGAGCTGCTGGGTGCCGGCCTGGTCCTGGGCCTGCTCCAGCAGGATCCTGCCGAATGGTTCGGCCGCGGTACCTCGTCCGACGACGACGCCCGCATCCAGGGTCTGATCGACGAACGCATCGCCGCCAAGCAGGCCCGCGACTTCGCCCGCTCCGACGCCATCCGCGACCAGCTGGCAGCCGAAGGCATCCTGCTGGAAGACACGCCGCAGGGCGTGCGCTGGAAGCGCGCCTGATCCCGCTTCTGTAGGAGGGGCTTCAGCCCCGACCCGGATCCCGATTTCATCCGTCGGCGTATCGGCCCCTCCTACAATGCCCGTCTTCGCGCCGATCTTCAGTGGTCGGGGCTGAAGCCCCTCCTACAAGACATCTCCGTGACCGACACGATCTTCCCGCTCGAACCCACCGCCGCCGACGCGCAAGCCGCCATCAAGGACGAATTCGCCTTCTTCAGCGACTGGTCCGAGCGCTACCAGTACCTGATCGACCTTGGTCGCAAGCTGCCTGCCTTCCCCGAGGAGTGGAAGCGCGAGGAGCATCGCCTGCTCGGCTGCCAGTCGATGGTCTGGATCGTGCCGGAAGGCGACGCAGCGAAACTGGATTTCCACGCCGTCAGCGACTCGGCGATCGTCTCCGGCCTGATCTTCCTGGCCCTGCGCGTGTACGCCGGCCGCCCGGCCGCGGAAATCCTGGCCACCTCGCCCGACTACATCGCCGACATCGGCCTGGCCAAGCACCTCTCACCGACGCGCAGCAACGGCCTGGCCTCTCTGCTGGCCTTCATCCGCGAGACGGCCGCGAACGCGAAGTGAGCGGAACCGGTGCGCCTTCCGCGTTCTCGCTGCTCCGCAACCGCGGCTACGCGGCGGTACTGGCCTACCGCATCTGCGCATTGCTGTCGTACCAGATCGTCGCCGTCACGGTCGGCTGGCATATCTACGAACTGACCCGCGACACCTTCTCGCTGGGCCTGGTCGGCCTGGCGGAAGTGCTGCCGTTCTTCTGCGTGGCGCCGTTCGCCGGTTACCTCGTCGACCACCTGCGTCGACGCCGCGTCGGCATCGTCGCCTGCGCGGCGCTCGCAACGACCGCCGTGATCCTGGTGGCCGTGTCCGCCGGCTGGCTGCCGTTCCATGGCGCGTGGCCGATCTATGCCGCCATCGCATTGACCGGCATGGCGCGCTCCTTCCTCAGTCCGGTCTACAACGCCCTGTTCGCGAAGGTGCTGCCGCGCGAGGATTTCGTGCGCGCCGCCGGGCTCGGCAGCGTGATCTTCCAGGCGGCGCTGGTCACCGGTCCCGCCCTGGGCGGCCTGCTGGTCGGCTTCGGCGGCAAGACGCTGTCGTACGCGATGGCGGTAGTCTTCGCGCTGATGGCCGGCATCGTGCTGGCGCGCCTGCGCGTGGAAGAGCCCGGACCGCCGGCGGTCAGCCTGCCGGTGTTCGCCAGCATCGCGCAGGGCGCCCGCTTCGTCATGGGCAACCAGATCATGCTCGGCGCGATGGCGCTGGACATGTTCTCGGTCCTGCTGGGCGGCGTGGTGGCGATGCTGCCGGCCTTCATCCACGACATCCTGCACTACGGGCCGGAAGGCCTCGGCATCCTGCGCGCCGCGCCGGCCGCGGGATCGGTTTGCGTCGGCCTGTGGCTGGCACGCCATCCGCTGCAGAAGAACGCGGGGCGCGTGCTGTTGTTCGCGGTGGCCGGCTTCGGCCTGGCGGTCATCGCCTTCGGGCTGTCGCGCAGCTTCTGGCTGTCGGCCGTCATCCTGCTGTTCTACGGCATGTGCGACGGCGTCTCGGTGGTGGTCCGTTCGACCATCCTGCAGCTGTCCACGCCGGACGAGATGCGCGGGCGCGTCTCGTCGATCAACGGCATCTTCGTCAGTTCGTCGAACGAACTGGGCGCCTTCTACGCCGGCACGATGGCCAAACTGCTGGGACTGGTGCCGGCGGTGATCCTCGGCGGCTTCGCGATCCTGTCGGTTGCGGGCGTGACCGCATGGAAAGCACCGAAACTGCGCCGGCTCGACCTGCGCGACCTGCAGTAGCGCTGCCGGAGACGCCACGAAAAAACCCCGCCGAAGCGGGGCTTTTCTTTTCCTGCAGGAACCGCTGGACTCAGTCGCCCTGCTGCTTCTGCAGGTGCTCCCAACGCTCCTGGGCGTCGATGGTGCGTTCGGCGGTGAGGCGCGCTTCCAGGCGATCCAGGCCGATCTCTTCACCCGTGTCGACGCAGTAACCGTAGTCACCGCCTTCCAGGCGCTTGAGCGTGCTGTCGATCTTGCCGATCAGCTTGCGGTAGCGGTCACGGGTACGCAGTTCCAGCGAGTTCTCGGTCTCGCGGGTGGCGCGCTCGGCCTCGTCGCCGATGTCGCGGACTTCGTCCTTGAGGTTCTCGATGGTCTGCTTGGATTCCTCGACCAGATCGGCACGCCAGTTCAGCAGGCGCTGGCGGAAGTACTCGAGCTGCAGGGTGCTCATGTACTCCTCGTCGGACGAGGGCTTGTAGCCGGCCGGCACGATCGGACGGCCGGTGGCTTCGTCGGTCTTGTAGGGCACTTCTTTCACCTTGCCGCGCACGACCGGCGCCGCAGGGCGGGCAGCCACGGCGACCGCGACCTTGCCCACCGGGCGGGCAACGGCGGGACGGGGGCTCACGGGCGCTTCGACGGCGGTAGAGGCTTTGGCGTTCTTGGTATTCGGTTTCGGGACTGGCACAGGCTTCGGGGGGGACGGAACCTTGGCGGCGGGCGCCGGGGCCTGGGCAGCCGCCTTGGGGGCGGATGCAGGCACGGGAGTCTTGGTCGCAGCCGCGGTGGGGGCGGACTTTGCCGGAGCCGGCTTGGCGGCAGGCTTCGGTGCGGAGGTGGGAGCGGGCTTCGCGGCCTTGGCCGGCGCCTTCACCGGAGCCGCCTTGGCGACGGGCGCCTTGGTGGCCGGCGCAGGTGCGGGCTTCTTGGCGCCTGCGGGCTTGGTCGCCTTGGCGACCGCCTTCTTGACCGGTGCCGCCTGCTTCGCCACGGGCTTGGCCGCCGGCTTCTTCGCCGGGGCTGCTGCCTTCTTGGCCGGTGCCGCTTTCTTGGCAGCCGGCTTCTTGGCGACGGGCTTGGGGGCCGCTTTCTTCGCGACCGGCTTGGGCGCCGGCTTCTTGGCGACAGCCTTCTTCGCGACAGGCTTCTTGGCGACGGTCTGAGCGGGTTTCTTGGCGGCCTTGGCGGCCTTCTTCGCAGGTTTCTTTGCAGCCACGAACAGCGCTTCCTTGTTCTTCCCGAGCATCGGGAAAGCGGGCTTTTATAGCCTACCCGGAAGGCAGCGGCAACCCGACGCGGTATCATCGGGCCATGCTCGCCCGCCTGCTCATCCTGCTGCTCAAGGGCTACAAGCGCTTCATCAGCCCGCTGCTGGGACCGCGCTGCCGCTTCGTGCCGTCGTGTTCGGAGTACGCCATGGAAGCGATCGGCCGGTTCGGCCCGCTGAAGGGCGGCTGGCTGGCGGTCCGCCGGATCGGCCGTTGCCATCCCCTGCATCCCGGCGGCCACGATCCCGTTCCGCCGCGGGCCGATACCTCCTCCCCCCATTCCTGCACAGGACACCACTGATGCCCCCCACCGTCATCGTCAACGCCCGTCTGGTCAATGAAGGCCGCGTCACCGAGGGCGACCTGCGCATCGAGAACGGCCGCATCGCCCGCATCGCCGCCGAGATCCGTCCCCAGGGCGACGAAACGGTCATCGACGCCGCCGGTCGCTGGCTGCTGCCGGGGATGATCGACGACCAAGTGCACTTCCGCGAACCCGGCATGCCGCACAAGGGCGACATGGCGACCGAATCGGCCGCCGCCGTCGCCGGTGGCCTGACCACCTTCATGGACATGCCCAACACCAGCCCGCCGACGCTCGACGCGGCCGCGCTGGAAGACAAGTACCAGCGTGCCAGGGGCCGGGCCTGGGGCAACTACGGCTTCTACATGGGCGCCAGCAACGACAACCTGGAGGCGATCCGCACGCTGGACCCGAAGACCGCGCCGGGCATCAAGGTGTTCATGGGCGCCTCCACCGGCAACATGCTGGTCGACAACCCGGACACGCTGGACGCGATCTTCCGCGAGGCGCCCACGCCGATCATCACGCACTGCGAAGACACGCCGATGATCGATGCCAACCTGGCGGCGTTCCAGGCCAAGTATGGTGACGCGCTGAGCGCCGAACACCACCCCGACATCCGCAGCCGCGGGGCCTGCATCAAGTCCACCCGCTTGGCGATGTCGCTGGCGCGCAAGCACGGCACTCGCCTGCACGTGCTGCACATCTCCACCGCCGACGAACTGGCGCTGTTCACGCCAGGCCCGCTGATCGCCGCCGACGGCACGCGCAAGCAGATCACCGCGGAGACCTGCATCCACTTCCTGCGCTTCGATCGCGCCGACTACGCCGCGCTCGGCAACCTGATCAAGTGCAATCCCGCGATCAAGGACGCCAGCGACCGCGAGGCGCTGATCAAGGCGCTGGTGGACGATATCGTCGACGTGCTGGCGACCGACCACGCGCCGCATACGCTGGAAGAGAAGGAAAAGCCCTACGTGCAGGCGCCCTCCGGCTTGCCGCTGGTGCAGTACGCCCTGGTGGCCGCCCTGGAACTGGTGCACGAGCAGCGCATGGACGTGACCCGCGTCGTGCAGAAATTCGCGCACGCGCCCGCACAGCTGTTCGACGTGAAGGAACGTGGCTACCTGCGCGAAGGCTATTTCGCCGACCTCGTGCTGATCGACGACGAGCCCTTCACGGTGAAGCGCGAGGACGTGCTGTCGAAGGTCGGCTGGTCGCCGTTCGAGGGGCGCACGTTCCGCTCGCGCATCGGCGCCACCTGGGTCAACGGCCGCATGGTCTGGAATGGCGAGCAGCTGGTCGGCACACCCAATGGCCAACGCCTGGAGTTCGCACGTTGAAGCTGGCGGTCGCGGCGCTGTTCGCCGCTGTCTGCGCCGGATGGATTCCGCTCGTCGCCGCGCAGGACGCGGCGCCGGCGGCCCCGGTGTCGCAGGAAGAACGTGTGGTGTTCCCGACCAGCGTGTC
Source organism: Pseudoxanthomonas sp. LjRoot206 (assembly GCF_056175725.1). Lineage (NCBI taxonomy): Bacteria > Pseudomonadati > Pseudomonadota > Gammaproteobacteria > Lysobacterales > Lysobacteraceae > Pseudoxanthomonas > Pseudoxanthomonas sp. LjRoot206. The sequence goes on along the minus strand of NZ_JBGFFI010000001.1, from coordinate 577,958 downwards.
GCAGGGCGCGCTGGTGTTCGGCAAGGTGCCGCGGGGCAGCCAGGTGCGGTACGGCGAACGCCTGTTGCGTGCCACCGGCTACGGCACCGTCGTGTTCGGCGTGGGTCGCGATGAAACAGGACCACTGAAGGTCGATGTCGTCACGGCCTCGGGACGCACGGAATCCGTCAGCATCGCGGTGACGCCGCGCGACTGGCCGGTCGAACGCGTCAACGGTGTGCCGCCGAAGACGGTCAATCCGCCGCCGGAGATCGCCGCGCGCATCCAGCGCGAACAGGCGCTGGTCACTGCGGCACGCGGCCGCGACGACGAGCGCGCCGACTTCGCCCTGCCGTTCCAGTGGCCGGTGCAAGGCCGCATCAGTGGCCGTTTCGGCAACGCGCGCGTCTACAACGGCCAGCCCGGCGCCGGCCATTCCGGCATGGATATCGCGGCCCCGAACGGTACGCCAGTCAAGGCGCCGGCCGGTGGCCTGGTGACCTTCGCCTCGCCGGACCTCTACCTCACCGGCGGCACCGTGCTGCTCGACCATGGCCACGGCGTCAGCTCCAACTTCCTGCACCTGTCGCGCATCGACGTGAAGGTGGGTGACCGCGTGGAATCCGGCCAAGTGATCGGCGCCGTCGGTGCGACCGGGCGCGCGACCGGGCCGCACCTGCATTGGGGGATGAACTGGTTCGATGTCCGCATCGACCCACTGCTCGTCCTCGAACGCGGAAAGTAACCGCCGAGCATTCGCTATCGAGGCGCGTTGCGACGCGTTCTGCCGCACCGATGTACATCGTTTCAGGCGGCGCGGTTCGACGTGAGGATCGACCCGCTACTCGTCCTCGAACGCGGAAAGTAGTGTTCAACGCGTGGGAGCGACGTAAGTCGCGATTGCCCCGCACGGAAACCGGACATCGAAGCGCTGTCGACTGCAGTCTTGAAGACGACCATCGCGACTTACGTCGCTCCCACACCCTTCTGCTGGCCGGCCCGAAGACCCCGGTCGACGTCAGTCGTTGCTGCCGCTCACGCGGGCGACGGCATCGTGCGGATGCAGGCTTTCGTAGTGCGCGACGGTGGCGTCGTATTTGGCCACGCGTGCATCGCCGGACAGGACCGAAGCAACGCGGCGGGCTGCGTCCTCGCAGAACATCAGGTTTTCCGCATTGAGGCGGGCGAAGGCCTGCTCGTCGACGCGCTTGACCGCCGTCTGCACCGGGGTACCGAGCGCAGCTTCGATGGCATCCACCAAAGGCACCAGCGGCAATTCGTCGAACTGCGGACGCAGTTCCACCCGCACGCTGGCGCGGCTGCGCTGTGCATGCGGCGTCGCGGTCAAGCCACGTTCGGAGGCCAGCCAGTCGTGCACGGCATCGACCGACAACGCAGGCGAGGCACTGAAGTCCTGGGTGAAACGTTCGGCGTTGGCCTGCCGCGACAACGCGGCGGAGGCCGGACAGGTGCTGGAGTATTCGACCTCAAACGACAGCGCGAGGTTGAGATGGCCCTCGACCAGCGTGGCCTCGATCTCCACCGGGTAGCGCTTCCAGCCCGCGTAGTCGCTCTCCAGCGCCTTGCGCTGCAGGAGCGCGTCGTAGCGGATATTCAAGCGTGCGCTGGTCGCCAGTCCGGCCTGAGAGGCCACGCTGTCCTGCAGCAGGTGGCGCAGGCCCGCCGGCGTGATCGCCTCACGCGCCAGCCCGTCCTGCAGTTGCAGGTACAGGCGCGACATGTGGATGCCGCGCGCATCGGGATTGGCGAGGTTCACCGACAGGTCGATGCTGGCCGCCACCTGCAGCTGCCCACCCTGCCCGTCGGCGATGCGGACCGGCAGCGCGATGTTCTCCATGCCCACCCAGTCCAGGGGGCGTGCCAGCGGCACGCACTGATGGGCGACATCGGGGAGATCGGCGCGGGGCGCCACGGGAAGCGAGGGAGCCATGGTCATGCACGGGGGAGTGGATGCCGTGCATTGTACGCCCTGCCCCTGAATCCCCCGATGAAACAGTCCGTTACGGATCATTCCCGTCGCTATCGCTGCGATATGCAGCGCCTTCAGTCGCCGCGCGCCGCACGCCAGCCGGTGAACAGCAGGACGGGCCGTGAGGGCAACGAGGCGGGTGCCCCCGTCCGCGACAGGCGCTCCAGCCTGCCCCGCGCATACGCGGCGAGGACGCGACGCTCGCGTGCGCCCTGGCGCGATGCGGGCCAGCGCTGCAGGATCTCCGTCGCCCAGGCCTGCACCGACGATGCGTCATCGGCCCGTCTCGACGCCGTCGGCGTAGCGATGACGCCCATGTCGGCCACGCGCGCGGCAAGCACCTGGGCGACAACGGCGTCCGCATCGGGCGCACGGCCCAGCACATCCGCCTCCACCGCCGCGACGGCGGCGCCGTAGGCCGCCAGCGCGGCGAACGCCTCGGAGCCTGTCGCCGGTGTCTCGCGCGCCGCCACCAGAGCCGGCAACGCGTCCGCCAACTGTGTCCACGGCGCCCGCACCGGCTCCAGCCGGCGACCCAGCGGATGGCGCGAACGCTGGCCGCTCCAGCCTCGCAGCTCCTCGCTCCACCAGGCAAGCTTGGCATCGGCCGGCAGCGGATCGCCGCTGATGTTCAGCACGTCATCGAACTCCTGCAGCAGCGCGAACCACGCCACCGCGATGTCCCTGCGCGCAGGCGCGATGAAGATCTCGGCCACCGACCATTCGGGCCAGCGGGCGTGCCATTTTTCGAGGAAGCTGACGAGAGCGGCGGAGTCGGACATGCAATGGAACTCTGTAGGAGTAGTACCGGCATGCCGGCACTGGTAAGTCGCGACCAGGATGCCGGGACGCTCGGGCGAGCGGCCACGACACGATGGGGGCGCCGGTGGAATGGCTGGAACCGCAGCCGTGTGGTCGCGACTTACATCGCTCCTACATCAAGCCGGCTGGTGGGCCACACGGCAGCATCCTGCAATGCGCCCGCGGTCTCGCACATCACCTCCGCGCCCCACTCCGCCGGCACTTCATGCGCCTGCCGGTAACCCCACAGCGCGGCGATCGACGGCATGCCGGCGGCGCGCGCGGCCTGCACGTCGCGCTCGTCGTCGCCGACGTAGACACAATCGGCGATGGCGATGCCGATGCGTTCGGCGGCGACTTGCAACGGCAGCGGGTGCGGCTTCTTCTCGGCCAGCGTGTCGCCGCCGATCAGCACCGCGCAGCGATCGCTCCAGCCCAGTTGCGGCAGGATGTCACGCGCCAGGTACTCCGGCTTGTTGGTGACGATGCCCCAGATGCTGCCCGCCTGTTCCAGGGCAACGAGCATCTCGGCCACACCGTCGAACAGCACGCTGTGACGGCCAAGCTCCTCCTGGTAGATCTCGAGGAACTCGGGAACCAGGGCTTCGCGAGGCGCCTGCTCCATCTCCGGAAACGCCGCCGCCAGCATCGCGCGCGCACCCTTCGACACGTGCGGGCGCAGGACCTCGATGGTCATGGGACCGATGCCGCGCGAGGCGCGCATGCGGTTGGCGGTGGCCAGCATGTCCGGCGCGCTGTCGAGCAGCGTGCCATCCAGATCGAACAGCGCTGCGCGCGGGAACCCCGTCGGCGTCACGGCTTCACCGCGCTGGCGAGGTAGTTCACGTCGGTACGCGAGGTCAGCCGGGCACGCTGGCGCCATGGCTCGTAGGCCAGGCCGGTGACGTCCTGCACCTGGAAGCCCGCCTCGCGCAGCCACGCGGCCAGCTCCGAGGGGCGGATGAATTCCTTGTAGTGGTGCGTGCCCTTCGGCAGCAGGCGCGCGATGTACTCGGCGCCGACGATGGCCAGCGCGAACGCGGCCGGCGTACGGTTCAGCGTGGACAGGAACAGCTGCCCGCCCGGCTTCAGCAGCGTGTGGCAGGCGCGGATGATGGACGCGGGATCCGGCACGTGCTCCAGCATCTCCATGCAGGTGACGACGTCGAAGCTGCCCGGGCGTTCCTCGGCCAGCGATTCGACCGAACGCAGCTGGTAGTCGACCTGCACGCCCGACTCCAGCTTGTGCAGCCGACCGACTTTCACCAGTTCCGGCGCCAGGTCGATCGCGGTGACCTGCGCGCCCTCGCGCGCCAGCGCCTCGCTCAGCAGACCGCCGCCACAGCCGACGTCCAGCGCGGTCGCGCCCGGCAGGCGAGCACGGTCGCGCACGTACTGCAGGCGCACCGGATTGAGCGCGTGCAGGGCCTTCTGCGGGCCGTCCGGATCCCACCAGCGGTTGGCCAGCGCGCCGAACTTGTCGAGCTCGGCCTGGGTGAAATTGTCGTCGCGGGAGGAAGTCGTGGTCGTCATGCCGCCATTGTAGAGCGGGCCGACCCGCTGAAGCGCCATCCCGTCGTCCCAGCGAAAGCTGGGACCCATCTTGCTTTTGCCTGAATCGGCAGCCGAAACAGCAAACGCAACGTCCACATGGATCCCAGCGTTCGCTGGGATGACGCGATCAAGACAGGCGGATGCCCGCGATCCGTTCGCGCCATTGGCGCGCATTGGCGATGACGCCGTCGATGTCGATCTCGACCAGCACGCGCTGCAGCAGCTTCGGGCGGCCGGCGATCCACACGTCGCTGACCTGCTGGCGCCCGGTCGCGTAGATCAGCTGCGACACCACGTGGTGCAGCGGCTGCGTTTCCAGCGCGGCCAGGTCGACGCAGACCAGGTCGGCCTCCTTGCCGGGCTCGATGGAGCCGATGCGGTCGTCGAAGCCGATCGCCTTCGCGCCGCCCAGCGTGGCCGCGCGCAGCGCATTGAAGGCATCCAGCGCGGCCGCGTCCTGCGCCACCGCCTTGGCCAGCAGCGCCGCAGTACGGGTCTCGCTGAACATGTCCAGGTCGTTGTTGCTGGCGCAGCCGTCGGTGCCGACGGCCAGCGTCACGCCCGCGCGTTCCAGCGCGCAGGCCGGGCAGAAACCGGACGCCAGCTTGAGGTTGGATTCCGGACAATGCACCACGCTGACGCCGCGCTCGGCGCACAGGTGGATCTCCGCCTCGGTGAGCTGGGTCATGTGGATGGCGATCAGGCGGTCGTTGACCAAGCCCAGCCGATCCAGGCGTGCGATCGGGCGCTGACCGTATTTTTCCAGCGACTGCTCGACTTCCTGCGCGGTCTCATGCAGGTGCAGGTGCACCGGCACGTCGAGCTGGTCGGACAGCATGCGCACGCGCTCGAAGTTCGCGTCGTTCACCGTATACGGCGCATGCGGCGCGAACGCGGTCGCGATCAGTGCGTCGTCGCGCCACTGGTCGTGGACCTCGCCCGCCTTGTCGAAGTACTCGTCGTCGGAGGACGCCCAGGCCGTCGGGAAATCGATGACCGGCAGGCCGACGCGCGCACGGAAGCCGTGATGCTTGTAGGTCGCCGCCTGCACGTCGGGGAAGAAGTAGTTCTCGTTGACGCACGTGGTACCGCCGCGCAGCATCTCGGCGATCGCCAGGGTGATGCCGTCGGCGACGAAATCGGGACCGATCACCGCGCCCTCGATCGGCCAGATGTGCTCCTGCAACCACACCTTCAGCGGGAGGTCGTCGGCGACGCCGCGCAGCAGCGTCATCGGGTTGTGCGTATGCGCATTGACCAGGCCGGGGATGAGCGCCGCGTCCGGGCGCGACACCGTTTCACGCGGCAGGAAGCGCTGGCGCGCCTCCGCCACCGGCAGGACGGCGACGATGCGCCCGCCGGTCACGGCGACCGCATGGCCTTCCAGCACCACCCCGTGCGGGACGACGGGCACCACGAAACCGGCTTCGATCAACAAGTCGCAGGCGTCGGGGGTGCGGTCGTTCATGGGGCCTCGGCTCAGAATCCCAGCGTGTAGGTCAGGCCGATGGCGCCGGCGCCGAACAGCAGCCAGCACAGCAGCATCAGCGCCAACGCGCGACCGTAGCCCAGCCTCGGCACGCTGGGGAACAGCCGCGGCAGGGTCGCATTCCAGCACAGCATCACGCCCAGCCCGGCCAGCAGCACGCCGACCGCCCAGATGCCGAGGTAAAGCGCGAGCTGCTCCATCACTTCACGCGGCTGACGTATTCGCCGGTGCGGGTATCGACCTTGATGATCTCTTCCTGGCCGACGAACAGCGGCACGCGCACGACCGCGCCGGTTTCCAGCGTGGCCGGCTTGCCGCCGGTACCGGCGGTATCGCCCTTCACGCCCGGGTCGGTCTCGGTGATCTGCAGTTCGACGAAATTCGGCGGAGTCACCTGGATCGGGTTGCCGTTCCACAGGGTCACCACGCAGTCTTCCTCGCCCTTCAGCCACTTCTCGGCGCCGCCCATGCCGGCCTTGTCGGCCTGCACCTGCTCGAAGGTCTCCTGCTGCATGAAGTGCCAGTACTCGCCGTCGGAATAGAGGTACTGCATGTCGGTATCCACCACGTCCGCCGCCTCGACCGAGTCGGTGCTCTTCATGGTGATTTCCTGCACGCGGCCGCTCTTGATCAGGCGGTACTTCACGCGGGTGAAGGCCTGGCCCTTGCCCGGCTTGACGTACTCGGTGTCGGTGATGATCGCCGGGTCGTTGTTGATCAGGATCTTCATCCCGTTCTTGACGTCGTTCATGCCGTAACTGGCCATGCGTGTGCTCCTGAGGGTAAGGCGTACCCGCCGCGCAGGGCGGCCGGCCGGATAGAATGGGGAACCCGCCGGACCCGGCGGGTGCTTGTTTCCAGACCCGACATGATAACCGCAGCCCCCGACCCCCGACAGCCCGCCCCGCTGGCCGCGCCCCGCTGGCAGCAGGCGTGGCGCGATGCCGTGCGCGATCCGCGCGAGCTGCTGGCACTGCTGGGACTGGATGCGCTGGCGGACCGGCTGTCCGATGAGGCGGCGGCGCAGTTCCCGCTGCGGGTGCCGCGCGGCTTCGTCGCCCGCATGCGGTACGGGGATGCGAACGATCCGCTGCTGCGCCAAGTGCTGCCGCTGGACGACGAGATGCAGCCGATCGCCGGCTACGGCCTGGACGCCGTCGGCGACGGCGCCGCGCGGACCGGGACCGGCGTGATCCAGAAGTACCGCGGCCGCGCCCTGCTGGTGGCCACCGGCAGCTGTGCGATCAACTGCCGCTACTGCTTCCGCCGCCACTTCCCCTACGCCGACGAGACCGCCGCGCGCGATGGCTGGCGCGAGGCCATCGGGCTGATCCGCGACGACGCCAGCGTCGAAGAGGTCCTGCTGTCCGGTGGCGATCCGCTGTCGCTGTCGAACGCCAAGCTCGCCGAACTGACCGACGCCCTGGCCGGCACGCCGCACCTGCGCCGCCTGCGCATCCACAGCCGGCTGCCGGTGGTCCTGCCCGAGCGCATCGACGACGGCCTGATCGCCTGGCTGGCTGGCCTGCCGTGGCCGGTGACCCTGGTCCTCCATGCCAACCATGCCAACGAATTCGACGAGGCGGTCGATGCGGCGCTCGCGCGCCTGCGCGGGGGCGGCGTGCACCTGCTGAACCAGGCGGTGCTGCTGCGCGGCGTGAATGACGACGTCGACGCCCTGGCCGCGCTTAGCGAGCGCGGCTTCGCCGCCGGCGTGCTGCCGTACTACCTGCACCAGCTCGACCGGGTAGCCGGCGCGGCCCACTTCGCGGTGGACGACGCCCGCGCCAGGGCCCTGCATGCCGCGCTGGCGGCGCGTCTGTCGGGCTACCTGGTGCCGCGGCTGGTGCGCGAAGTCGCCGGCGATACCGGCAAGCGATCGCTCTGACGCCCCGGCCAGTGGTCGTGTGCGCATCTGCGACGGCTGCATTGGACTCGTCACACGCGTTCAGGTATTAAACGCGCACCCCTCGCGGACACGCTGCATGCAGATCGGCAAAGACACCACGCTACGACTGACCCTGGTGGACGACAGCGCGGAAGACGCGGAAGCCATCGTCTCCACGCTGCGCAACGGCGGCATTGCCGTACGCCCGCTGCGACCGGTCGACGCGGGCGAACTGGGGCAGATGGTCGCCGGCCAGCCGATGGACCTGCTGCTGGCCTCACGCAGCGCCAAGGGCATCCCGCTGGCTACGGTGCTCAGCCAGGTCGATGCCAGCGGCAAGGACATCCCCGTCATCGTGCTGGCCGATGCGATCAGCGAAGCCGACCTGCTCGCCGACCAGGCGGCCGGCGCGCGCGCGGTCGCCCTGCGCGGCCGGCCGGAGCACGTGCTGACCGTCCTGCGCCGCGAATGGGCCGATCTCGACGCACGCCGCTCGCAGCGCCGGCTGGAAGGCCAGATGCGCGAGACCGAGCGCCGCTGCGACGCGCTGATCTCGTCCTCGCGCGACCCGATCGCCTATATCCACGAAGGCATGCATATCCGTGCCAACGATGCCTACCTGGAGATGTTCGGCTTCGAGTCCTTCGAGGACGTGGAAGGCCTGTCGCTGCTCGACCTGGTGGGTCCGCAGTACGTCAACGACTTCAAGGCCCTGCTGAAGAAGCTCAGCAAGGGCGAACCGCCGCCGCCGCGCTTCGAACTGGAAGCGCGCAGCATCGACGGCGACAGCTTTCCCGCCACGCTGGAGTTCGCCACCGCGACCTACGAGGGCGAGGCCTGCGTGCAGGTGGTGTTCCGCCGCCGCGAGGAGTTCGATCCCGAACTCGCCCGCGAGGTCGAGGACCTGCGCCAGCGCGACATGGTCACCGGCCTGCTCAACCGCCCGACCTTCCTGCGCGAACTGGAGAACGCCGTGGCCCAGGTGGCCCGCGGCGAGGACCAGTACGCGCTGCTGCTGATCGAACCCGACCACTACCAGCGCCTGCTGCAGGACATCGGCATCGACTCGGCCGATGCGCTGGCCGCCGCGCTGGCGGCGCGCCTGTCCGAGAAGCTGGACGAAGGCACCCTCGCCGCCCGCTTCGGCGAACGCACCTTCGCCGTCCTGCTGCGCGGCAACCATGCGCAGACCGCGGCGCTCGCCGAAAAGCTGCGTGCGTCCTACGCCTCGCACGTGTTCAACGTCGGCGAACGCTCGGCCTCGGTCACCGCCAGCATCGGTGGCGTGCAGATCGGCGAGAAGATCGCCAGCGTGGGACCGGTGCTGACGCGGGCGACCGACGGCCTGCAGACCGCCACCAACCTGGGCGGCAACCGCATCGAGATCTTCGACCCCGGCGCGGTGGACCGCGCCGAGGAAGAGCGCGTGCAGAACTGGATCAAGCGCCTGCAGGAAGCCCTGCAGGACGGCAGCTTCCGCCTGTACTACCAGCCGGTGGTCAACCTGCAGGACGAACCCGGCGAGGTCTACGAAGCGCTGTTGCGGCTGGAATCCAACGGCGAGGTCGTGCTGCCGCAGTCCTTCATCGGCATCGCCGAAGAGAACGGCCTGCTCGACGCCATCGACCGCTGGGTGGTGAACCGCGCCATCGAAGTGCTGGCCGAGCGTAAGCGCGCCGGCCGCGACACCCGCCTGGTGGTGAAGGTCAGTCCTGCCTCCTTCGCCGACAACCGCCTGCTGGACCTGATCGCGAAGCAGCTCGCCGCGCACGACGTGCCCGGCGACCGCCTGTGGCTGCAGACGCCGGAGGCCAAGGTGTTCACCCACCTGCGCCAGGCGCAGACCTTCCAGTCTGCCGCCGCCAAGCTGGGCTGCCACGTGGGGCTGGAGCATTTCGGTGCGGGCCTGGATTCGTTCCAGCTGCTGTCGCACTTCCAGCCGACCTTCCTCAAGATCGACCGCGTCTTCAGCGAGGACCTGGGCAAGAACACCGAGCACCAGCAGAAGATCCGCGAGATCGCCGAGCGCGCGCAGGCGCTGGGCATCCTGACGGTGGCCGAGCACGTGCAGGACGCGGCGACGATGGCCTTCCTGTTCACCGCCAGCGTGGACTACGTGGAAGGCAACTTCCTGGCCGTACCGGGCCCGGCGATGAACTACGACTTCAGCTGACCTGGTTGCGGCTCTGTACAACGTCGGCTGATCGGCCGTTTGCCTTTTAGGAGCGGGCCATGCCCGCGATGCTTTTGGGACGGTCGAGGTAGAGCATCGCGGGCATGGCCCGCTCCTACAAAGACCGGACATGAAAAACCCGCCTTCCGGCGGGTTTTCCTTTCATTGCCGTCGCGACGCGGCTCAGGCGAACGTCCCTTGCTGCGCGCGCAGCGCGGCGATGCGGTCTTCCAGCGGCGGATGGCTGAGGAACAGCTTCTTCATGCCCTGGCCGATGCCGCCGGCGATGCCGAAGGCTTCCACCTGCGCCGGCAGCGTGCTCGGCTGGTGCTGCTGGTTAAGGCGTTCGAGCGCGGCGATCATCTTCTGGCGGCCCGCGTACGTGGCACCGCCCTGGTCGGCGCGGAACTCGCGTCGACGCGAGAACCACATCGCGATCATCGTCGCGAACAGGCCGAACACCACTTCCAGCGCCATCACGATGGTGTAGTACGCGAAGCCGCGGCTTTCGCCCTCGCGGTTGCCGGACAGGAAGCCGTCGACGATGCCGCCCACCACGCGGGCCAGCACGATGACGAAGGTGTTCAGCACACCCTGCAGCAGCGCCATCGTCACCATGTCGCCGTTGGCGACGTGGGCGACCTCGTGGCCGAGCACGGCTTCGGCCTCGTCCTGCGTCATCGAGCGCAGCAGGCCGGTCGATACCGCCACCAGCGCGTTGTTGCGGTTGGCGCCGGTGGCGAAGGCGTTGATCTCCGGCGCGTCATAGACGGCGACTTCCGGCATGCCGATGCCGGCCGCCTGGGCCTGGCGCTGTACGGTGGCCACCAGCCAGCGCTCGGTGTCGTTGCGCGGCTGCTCGATGACCATGGCGCCGGTGGCGCGCTTGGCCATCCACTTCGAGGTCAGCAGCGAGATCAGCGAGCCACCGAAGCCGAAGATCGCCGCCATGATCAGCAGTCCGCCCATCTGGCTGGAATTGACGCCAAGGAGGGACATGACGACGCTGGCAAGGGCCAGCACGGCCAAGTTGGTAGCAAGGAACAACGCGACACGCGTGAACACGACAGCGATCTCCGGAATGAGTGGTATGCAAACGGTTACGCCCGCAGAATTGCGGCTGTGCCCGCTTGAATTCAAGCGACTCCCTGACTGCGTGGTTCAGCTTTCCTTTCTCTGACGAATGAGCGACAGCGTTCCCTCCCCCTATCGCGGCCGCTTCGCGCCCTCGCCCACCGGTCGGCTGCATGTCGGCTCGCTGGTCGCCGCGCTGGGCAGCTGGCTGCTGGCGCGCCATCACGCAGGCACGTGGCTGGTGCGGGTGGAAGATCTCGACCCGCCGCGTGAAGTCCCGGGCGCCGCACAGCACCAGCTCGCCACGCTGGCCGCCTTCGGCCTGGTGTCCGACGAACCGGTGATCTGGCAGAGAACGCGTCATGCCGCCTACGCCGACGCCCTCGTGCGCCTGCTGGACGAGGGCAGCGCCTTCGAATGCCGTTGCAGCCGCAGCGAACTCGCGGCCAGCGGCGGCATCCACCGCGCCTGCGTCGCCCGCGATCACGCGCGCCGGCCCGCCGTGCGCCTGCGCGTACCGGACGGCACCCGGGTCGCCTTCCACGACGGCCTGCAGGGCGAGGTCGTGCAGGCGGTGGACCGCGAGGTCGGCGACGTCGTGCTGCGGCGGGCCGACGGTTTCTGGGCGTACCAGCTGGCCGTCGTCGTCGACGACGCCGCGCAGGGCATCACCGACATCGTGCGCGGCGCCGACCTGCTGGACTCCACGCCGCGGCAGATCCTGCTGCAACGCGCGCTCGGAGTGCCCACGCCGCGTTACCTGCACCTGCCGCTGATCGTCGATGCGCAGGGCGACAAGCTGTCGAAGTCGATGGCCTCGCTCCCGGTCGACGCCGCCGCACCCCTGCCCGCCCTGCGCGTCGCCTGGCAGGCGCTGGGCCAGGCGGCGGCCGTGGTCGCGGACGCCGTGACGGTCGATGTCGCGCTGCGTGCGATGACGCGCGAATTCCGCCCGGAACGCCTGCCCAATGTGAGGTCGATGACGTTCGCTGCAGCGCACAACAATCCTGTCGCGGGCGCTGTCTAGAATCGGGTGGCCGTCGGGCTGCGACGGTCCAAGGAGATTCCCCACATGACATCGCGCGTCGCCCTGGTCACCGGTGGCACCGGAGGTATCGGTACCGCCATCTGCAAGAAGCTGGCCGACATGGGCCACAAGGTCGCCACCAACTACCGCAACGAAGAGAAGGCGCGCGCGTGGCAGGCGCAGATGAAGGCCGACGGATACGACTTCGCGCTGGTGAAGGGTGACGTGACCTCGCCGGACGAAGCGCAGTCCATGGTGAAGGAAGTCGAACAGACCCTCGGCCCGGTCGAAGTGCTGGTCAACAACGCCGGCATCACCCGCGACGGCACCTTCCACAAGATGTCGGCCACCCAGTGGGGCGATGTCATCAACACCAACCTCAATTCGGTGTTCAACGTCACCCGTCCGGTGATCGACGGCATGCGCGACCGCAAGTGGGGCCGCATCATCCAGATCAGTTCGATCAACGGCCTGAAGGGCCAGTACGGCCAGGCCAACTACGCGGCCGCCAAGGCCGGCATGCACGGCTTCACCATTTCGCTGGCGCGCGAGAACGCCAAGCTCGGCATCACCGTCAACACGGTGTCGCCCGGTTATGTCGCCACCGACATGGTGATGGCGGTCCCGGAAGAAGTCCGCGCCAAGATCGCCGCCGACATCCCCACCGGCCGCCTCGGCAAGCCGGAGGAAATCGCTTATGCGGTGGCCTTCCTGGTGGACGAACAGGCCAGCTGGATCACCGGCTCCAATCTCGACATCAACGGTGGCCACCACATGGGCTGGTAAGCCCGTAGCGGCCTGCCTCGACCGTGTCCCCCGACGCCCCGCCAGGGGCGTCGTCCGTTTTTATGCTGCGCAGCATCTCTCGCTCCCTGAACAGGGAGTCCCTGCCTTGTGGCCTGTTGCAAGGGCTGTTGCGCTGCGTCATGCTGCCGTCATACGCGTTTAGAGCGAAGACTCAATGGCTGCGATCCGCATCATCAAGAAGTACCCCAACCGTCGTCTCTACGACACCGAGATCTCCAGCTACATCACCATCGAGGACGTGCGCCAGCTGATCGTCGATGGCGAGGACTTCGAGGTACGCGACGCCAAGACCGGCGACGACCTGACCCGCACCGTGCTGCTGCAGATCATCAGCGAACAGGAACAGGACGGTGAGCCGATCCTGTCCACCCAGTTGCTCAGCCATATCATCCGTTTCTACGGCGACTCGCTGCAGGGCTTCATGGGCAACTACCTGGAGCGCAGCATGCAGTTGTTCATGGAACAGCAGCAGCAGTTCCGCAGCCAGATGGGCAACCTGCTCGGCCAGACGCCGTGGACCATGATGAACCAGCTCACCGAGCGCAACATGGAGCTGTGGCAGGAATTCCAGCGCAACCTCACCGGCGGCATGGGCCGTCCGACCACGGTCAAGCCGAAGGAAACCCCGCGCGAGACGCCGAAAACGCGCGCCCGCTGATACCGAACGTAATGAAACCCGGCCCGCGCCCCGTTGCGCGGGCCTTTTTTTGAGCCGCGATACAGGAATTCCGCATGACGCAACGCATCGCCGTGGTCACCGGGGGCATGGGTGGGCTGGGGCTGGCGATCTGCCGGGCGCTGGCGCACGCCGGCCGCAAGGTGATCGCCGCCGACCTGCCCGCTTCGCCCGAACGGCTGGACCACTTCCGCGCCAGCACCGCCTCGCTGGACATCGAGACCGCCACCGTCGACGTGGCCGACTTCGACGCCTGCGCGGGGCTGGTGCAGGACATCGAGGCGCGCCACGGCGCGCTCGACATCCTGGTCAACAACGCCGGCATCACCCGCGACGCGACCCTGCGCAAGATGGACAAGGCGCAGTGGGACGCGGTGATCGGGGTGAACCTGGACAGCGTGTTCAACCTCTGCCGCCACGCCGTCGACGGCATGCAGGCGCGCGGCTTCGGGCGCATCGTCAACATCAGCTCGGTCAGCGGGCAGACCGGCAACTTCGGCCAGGTGAACTACGCTGCGGCGAAGGCCGGCCTGCACGGCTTTTCGATGTCGCTGGCGCGCGAAGTCGCGCGCAAGGGCGTCACCGTCAACAGCGTGTCGCCCGGCTATGTGGAAACGCCGATGACGCGCGCCATGCCCGATGACGTGCGCGACCGCACCGTCGCTGCGGTACCGGTCGGCCGCATCGGCCAGCCGGACGACATCGCGCGTGCGGTGGCGTTCCTCACCGCCGACGACGCCGGCTACATCACCGGCGCCAACCTGCCGGTCAATGGCGGCCTGTTCATGAGCTTCTGAGCGCCGGCTTCGCCCGACGCACCACCGACACGACAAGGATTCCCGATGAAACTCACTCCTCCCACCTTTGGCGTCTGGCTGATCGCGCTGCTGCTCGGCAGCGGCGGCATCGCCGCCAAGTTCGGCTACGTGCCGGTACTGGCGCCGCACGCGTTCTGGCTGGTGGTCGCCGGCTTCGGCCTGCTGGTCGCCGCCACGGTCTTCAGCAAGCTCTGACACCGGGTTGTATGCAGGCGGGCGGCGCGATACCGTCGTCCCGCCACGCTGCGTGGCCTGCTCAGGAAAGGTCGCATGCACGGTGTCCGTTCACCAGGATGGCTGATCGTCGTGATGGCACTGTCCGGCCTGGCCGGTTGCGCCACGCAGACCACCGCACGCGCCGATGCACCACGCTGCAAGCGTGTCGGCTGCATCGAGCCGGTGGCACTGGCGATGGCGAAGCCCGGTTCCAGCGTGCTGCTGGTCGGATGCGAGGGCGCGGTCCGCACCGAGCGTCGCTATGTGCTCGAACCCGCCGGCTGGACGCTGCAGATGTACGAGACCGGCATGTCGGGCCCCTGCCCTGCACCGCCAGCACCCTGACCCGTCATGGAGATGCTCGGGTCGTTGTTGTTCGACCTCTGGGCGAGGCCGCGCTTCGCCATCCCTACCCTGCTCGGTATCGCCGCCGGCGTCGCCGTGTTCTATCTGACCGGCAAGGAGCCCGCCTCCGCCGCCATGGCGCTCGGCTGCGGGCTGCTGGGCGTGGCGATCGGCTTCGTGCTGCATTACTTCCGTGATGCGCCGCGCGATCCGCGGGACTGAGGCTTACTCCAGTTCGAAGCGGTCGAACGCGATCTCCAGCGTCTCGAACAGGGTTTCGCCCAGTGCGGCATCCATCGACGAGGTCTGGTAGGCCGCCGGTCGCGCGCGCAGGAAGCGCCAGCGCATCGCCGGATTGCCCTGCTCGTCCAGCAGCGTCACCGCAATCGTGCGCCGCGCATCGCCGCCGTTGCGTGCTTCGTCCCACCACTGGTACCAGGCCAGCGATCCGATCACGCCCCGCCGCAGCACCAGGTGTCCGTAGTGCGTCAGCGTAGACAGCTTGGTCGCTTCGAGGGTCTTGTCGTTGCCGTTGCGGTACTCGTTGAGCTGCAGCCGCGCATCGGGAAACGTCACTTCGGACACGCCGCCCTGGGCGCCGTCCTCCCCGGTGCCGAGGTCGACGAGGAAGTTCATTCCGGCATACGGACGGTCACGTACTACGGCCATGGGCAGGTTCCATGTGAGGGAGGGAAGCCGGCGCTGGCGTGCCACCGACGTCTTTTCCAACGCAGAGATGCCGTGCCGGAGGTCAGCAAGGTGGCATTCGCGAGGCGAGCTCGCCTGTCGAGCCCCATCGATGGAGCCCCGAATCCCTCGCGCAAGGCTTGGAATGCCAAACCTCGGGCTCGGAAAGCCATCGATGGTATTCTGAGGGCGATCCCTTGGCACTCGAAGCGCGATCGATGGGATTTAGTGTGAGACGGATGACACTCCGAGCGCCATCGATGGCATCTTGAAAGCGATCGATGGCATTCGGAATCCCATCGATGGCTTTCAACGTGAGACGCGCCGGGCCCGGAATGCGATCGATGGCTTTCCGAGTGCCACACCCTGGCTTTCCGAGCCCGATCGTTGGCATTCCGTGTGAGACAAGAGGGTATCGAAGCCCCATCGATGGAGCATCGAGGGCCATCGATGGCGCCCGGAATGCCATCCCCGCCGACGGATGTGAGCCCGGACGACGGTCCGTCACGATCCCGCTGGTGCGACGCCCTATCCCGTCGCCTGCTGCCCGATCCACAGGCGGTTGCCATCCGGGTCGTCGATGCGGAACTCGCGCATGCCGTAGAAGGTGTCGTCCAGGTCGGGCACGTCCAGGCCGTTGTCGCGCGCCTGCCGGTGGAACGCCACCAGATCGTCCGGATACAGGTACAGCACCGCGCCGCGCGGGCCATCCGGATTGACGTTGATCGACTGGTCCAGCATCACCCGACACTCGCCCCAGCGCAGCTTCGCCCAGCCCCAGTCGTCGCGCCGATCCTCGACGGTGAACCCCAGTTGCTCGTAGAACGCGATCGCCCGCGGCAGATGGCGGACGGGTTGCATGGGGATGATGCGGGGGGACATGCAGATTTACTCCTGCGACGCGATGTGGCGGATGTAGACGCGATACCCCACCCAAGAAAACAAGGGCCCCAGGATGGGAGCCAACAGGATGAAAAGGCCGATACCTGCGTAGGCGCCCCCATCGCAAGGCGCTTCCGCTGGCACGCAGGTATAGGTCAGGCGAACCAACAGGCTCGCGCCCACGAAGCTAAGAAGTACGCCCGCAAAGAATCCGCCTACCACGAACAGCAATCTCGCAAGCATTGTCATTCCTCGAGCGCACGGAAGTTCGAGCCGGGCCGGTGCAGCTACGTAGGATGGGTGGAGCGAAGCGATACCCATCGTCAAGAAAATCGTCGTCCGAGATGATGGGTAGACCGGGTTCGCCGTTGGAGGCCGCCTTGGGCTCCATCCATCCTACAAACGATATCAGGGGGGACTGCACAGGCGCGCCGGCATCACCTCGCGAGGCAGCGGCAGTTGCAGGCGTTCACGCAAGGCATCGAATGCGGGCTTCGACAGGGGACCCTGTATTCCTTTCGCAGGCGCGCTCTCCGGCGAGTAGGCCATCTTGTCCACGACGAAATGGCGCGCATCGGCTGCCCGGCCGTCCGTCGCCTGCACCAGCGTGATGTAGCGCGCATCGGAAGCGACCGCGAAGACGCAGGCGTCGACGACGCGCGTCGAGGTGTCACCCTCCATCTTGTAAGCGAGATGAGCGCTCGATGGCGTGTCGATCCAGGCCACCACGAAGCGGCCATCCTCCCATCGCACGCCGGAATCGAACAACCCGCAGCCCGCGAACAGGAGCGACGCCGCGAGCACGCCCATGGCAACCGCGCGACGTGCCTGAGGCCTACCGATCACCACGACACGCACCTCATCTTCTCAACGCCTCGTTATCGTGGCTCCCGATCGGCTGGCCTGACAACCCGGCCTGCCGACCTCTCGTTGCGATCATGTTCAAAGCGATGGGTATTGCCTCGCTCCACCCATCCTACGTCGTGCGTCGCGCCTTACGCCTCGGCCCACACCACATCGATCCCCTTCGACTCGCCCACCGCAGTGCGCAGCAGGGCGACGAACTCGGCGCTGGCGCCTAGGCTTTCCAGCGCATCGATGGCGGTGTGCTCGACGTAGTAGTCCCGGTCCGTCGAGGACTCCTCTTCCATGTGGTCGACCAGCAGTTGGAAGTCTTCCTGCGAGATCGTGCCCAGCGCGCGGCCACTGTCCTTTTCGGTCAGACGAATGCTCATGCGGTCCTGCTCTCCTTGAGGGATGTGATGGAACTCAACGCGAAGGTGTCGGTGTCGGTGCGCCGAGGAAGGTCGCCAGGCCGCCGAGCTGGACGCCCTGCACCTTGTCCACGGCCGGTGCGAACTTGCCGAGGTCATCCGGGGTGTAGCCGCCGACGCGGTAC
Organism: Pseudoxanthomonas sp. LjRoot206; assembly: GCF_056175725.1. Classification (NCBI taxonomy): domain Bacteria; kingdom Pseudomonadati; phylum Pseudomonadota; class Gammaproteobacteria; order Lysobacterales; family Lysobacteraceae; genus Pseudoxanthomonas; species Pseudoxanthomonas sp. LjRoot206. The sequence goes on along the minus strand of NZ_JBGFFI010000001.1, from coordinate 560,153 downwards.
CACAGCGTGATGCGGGTGCCGTTGTTCTCTTCGGCGAAGCGCCATTCCAGCGCCCCGTTCAAGCCCATGCCCTGCAGCGGGCCGAGGCCGCCGGTCATGCGCAGCAGCGTGCCGGGGTCGGTGAACGTCACCGTCATATGCCAGGCCTGCTGCGCGCCTTTGATCTCGCAGAAGCAGCCGCCGGCCTTGTCGCTGATCGAGAGCTTCGACGCATCGCCCCACCAGGTGTGCTCGGCCGGCCACCAGCGGCCGACGTCGTTCACCAGCGCCGCGTAGGCCGCCTGCGGCTTGGCGGGGACCCATGCCGAATTCTCGATGGTGAAACCGTCCGGCTTTGCGTCCTTGACCTCGGCATAGGCCGGCGCCGCGATCGCGCCCGCGATCAGCAGCACGTGGCGTAGCAGGCACTTCACTGTGCCGCGCCCTGCGCGCAGAACTTCTGCCGGTACTCCTTTGCCTTCGGCATCAGCGCGGTCAGGTTCTGGATGCGCGTGCCGGGGTTGGGATGGGTGGACGAGAACTCCGGCGGCGCCTGGCCGCCGCTGGCTTCGCTCATGCGCTGCCACAGCGGTACCGCCTCTTCTGGATTGAAGCAGGCCGCGGCGGCCAGCATCAGGCCCACTTCATCGGCTTGCGTCTCGTGTTCGCGCGCGTACGGCAACAGGTAGCCGTAGCCCATCGCGGCCATCACCATCTGCTGCTGTTGCGGGTCCATGCCGCTCATCGCGCCGGCCATCTGGCCGATCTGGGTGAGCTTCTGCTGCGACATGCGCTGCGCGCCATGGCGCAGCAGCGCGTGGGCGATCTCGTGGCCCATCACCACCGCGACCGCGTCGGCGTTCTGCGCCACCGGGATCAGGCCGGTATAGACCGCCATCTTGCCGCCGGGCAGGCAGAAGGCATTGGCCTGGTCGGACTGGATGACGTTGACGTCCCACTCGAAGGACTTCCAGTTGCCGCTGGGCTGGGTGCCCTTCTCCGCCGCGATGGCCGCTTCCACTTCCGGGATCTTGGCGATCAGGCGCTGGGCGATGGTGCGTACCTGCTGCGCGATCTGCGAATTCGGATCGACCGGGCGCTCCTGCTGCAGGATCTCTTCATAGGCCTGCAGGCCGAGGGCCTTCTCCTCCTCCACGCCGATCGAGTTGTCGATCAGCACCTTCTCGCCGGTATAGGGATCGACCACGCGGTTGCCGAAGTAGTAGCAGCCGCCGTAGATCAGGAAGCCCAGCAGGATCAGCCAGCGCAGGTTGCCGAGACCGCCGCCGCGCCGGCCGCCGCCCTGCCCGTATTGCGAACGCCCGTAAGGATCTTGCCTCATGCCCCTCTCCCTGGCGGCTAGATGCCGCGCACGACGCGGAAGCCCACCCGCGCATTAGTCATATCCGAATCCGAGGACGAACGCCATGCAGCCCGCGCCTGGGCCGGCGAGCTGGCCCAAGAGCCGCCGCGCACCACCCGCGACCGGCAGCCGGGATTGAACCACGCCGCGCCGTCGGCCGGCGCGCGCCGGTAGCTGGCGTGCCAGCAGTCGCCGACCCATTCGCTGGTGTTGCCGTCCAGGTCCTTCAGGCCGAAGGCATTGGCGCGGAAACGACCCACCGGTGCCGGCCCCCAGTAGCCGTCGCCGTAGCCGACGAAGGCGTTGTTCCACGTGCGCCCGCTGGGCGAGGCGTCGTTGCCGCCGGTCAGGTTGCCGACCCCGCGCGGCGGCTGGCCGTTGCCCCAGGGATAGCGGCCCTGCTCGCCCGCGCGGAGCGCGTATTCGAACTCGGCCTCGCTGGGCAGGCGATAGCCGTGGCCGGTCTGCCCGGCCAGCCATTCGGCATAGGCTTCGGCGTCGTACACGCTGACGTGCAGCACCGGCATGTCCTCGCTCGCGGGCTGGCCGGCGTAGTCCGAGCGCCAGTCCACGCCGCTGCGGCGCACGAAGTTGCCGCTGCGTTCGTCGTAGACCACCGAGTGCCCGCGGCGGGTCGCGCGCGGGCGGTACTGCGTGGCCTCGACGAAGCGGCGGAATTCGCCGACCGTCACCGGGTGCCGCGCCATGGCGAAGCCGCGGTCGAAGCGCACGTAATGCGCCGGCTTCTCGGCATCGGCCGCGCCGCTCTCTTCGTCGGCGGCGCCCATCAGGAAACCGCCATGCGGCACCACCACCATTTCCGGCCCGCGGCCGCCGTAGTGCAGGCCGTCGGTGAAGGCCTGGCCCGGGCGGAACTGGCCGTAATAGGTGGCCAGGTCGATGCGCTGGCGGAAGTCGGCCGCCACGCGGTTGCCGGGCTCGGCGATGCGCAGCACTTCGGTCAGCTTGATGCGCGCGTCCTTCAGGCCCAGCGGCGTGGCCATGTCGCGCACGCCGGCGTCGCGCAGTTCGACGATGCGCGCCAGGCGGATGGACTCCACGCGCACGCGCGCGTCGGCCACCGTCTGTGCGTCGTCGCGCACCTTGGCGGCATCGTCGAGCCAGCGCAGCGCGGTGGGGAAATCGCTGGCGAGCGCGGCGTCCTCGGCGTGGCGGATCATGGCGCTCTCGACCGCGGCCACGCCCTGCATCGCGCGCGCCTGGCCCGGTTTCCATTTCAGTACCTCGCGGAAGCCGGCCAGCGCACCGCCCCCGTCTTCGCCCAGCCGTCCTTCGCGCAGGGCGCGCTCGCTGGCCACGTTCAGCCGGGTGAGCTGGTCGACGTCATCGACCTTGGCGAGATACGCGGTGACCGCGCTATCGCCCGGCGCCACCGTGCGCGCGACCGCGGCGATCTGGCGCGCGCGGCGCAGCGACTCGGTGCGGTCCTGCGCGTGCCGCAGGGCCTGCGCGCCCTGCTCCAGCAGGCGATCGAGGCTGCGGCCCAGGCCGGTCTTCGCGCGTGCGTCGCCGGCGTCGAGGCGCTGCAGGGCGAGGTAGAGCGGGATGGCGTCGTCGGCACTGTCGAACAACCGGCCTTCCGACAGCGCCTTCGCGGCGCGCTGGTGCGCATCGGCCACGCCGTCGGATGCCAGCGTCACCGCGGGAGGACGCCAGTTCAATTCATCGACCGCGCTGTCGTCGCCGGTCACGGTGACGCTCGGCATGCGGACCGTGTCGGCGCCGGCATCCGCGCCCGCGGCATCAGCCGCATCGCGCGTACAGCCGGCGAGCCAGGGCAGCGACAACAACAAGGCGGCGAGGATCGCGCGCAAACACCCTCCGTGACGGGAGCCCGGCGGCCCCATGAGAGAATGCCGGCGGACAGTGCCGGCAGACGATACCGGCTGGACCGGGACCTTAGGTTATTGTCCCCTGACTGAGCAAACGAAGCATCACGCGGAGATGACGTGCCCCACTGGATCGACACCCCTGCCGCGCTGGATGCGCACCTGCAACGCCGGCCGACGCGGATCGGCCTGGATACCGAATTCGTCCGCGAGCGCACCTTCTGGCCGCAGCTCGCCCTCGTGCAGATCGCGATCGACGACGATGTACTGCTGGTCGATCCGCTGGCGCCCGGCATGACCGACGCGCTGCGGCCGTGGCTCACCGATACCTCGATCACCAAGGTGATGCACAGCGCCAGCGAGGACCTGGTGGCGTTCAAGGTGGCCTGTGATGCGCTGCCGGCGCCGCTGTTCGACACCCAGATCGCGGCCGCGATCGCCGGCGTGGCCGCCGGCATCGGCTACCAGAAGCTGGTAGAGCGCGTCACCGGCGTGGCGCTGGCCAAGGGCGAGACCCGCTCCGACTGGCTGCGCCGGCCGCTGAGCGACGCGCAGCTGCACTACGCCGCCGACGACGTGCGCTACCTGTTCGCCATCCACGATGCGCTGCAGGCGGAGTTGGCGGCCACGGGCCGGCAGGCCTGGGTCGAGGAAGACTGCGCGCGCTTCGTCGACAACGCGGCGCACGACGACGGCGAGCGCTGGCCGCACCTGTCGATGCGCAGTGCGCAGTTCCTCGAGGTGGACGCGCAGCGCCGGCTGGTGCGCCTGCTGCGTTGGCGCGATGTGCAGGCGCGCGCCAGCGACAAGCCGCGCAGCTGGATCCTGGACAACGAGCTGGCGGTGGCGCTGGCGCGCACGCCGCCCGCGGACAAGGCGGCGCTGCTGCGCCTGTTCGACACCCAGCCGAAGGCCCCGCGCAAGCTGGCGGACGCGGTCTGGCAGGCGCTGGAGACGCCACTGGACGATGAATCGGCGATGCCGGTGGCCCGTAACGCCAGCGACGACGACAAGGCGCAGCTCAAGCGCCTGCAGGATGCGGTGTCCGCGCGCAGCCAGGAGCTCGGCCTGCCGGACGGCGTGCTGGCCTCGCGCCGCTACCTGGAGGCGCTGCAGGAGTCCGGCCAGTGGCCGTCGGCCCTGTCCGGCTGGCGGCGCCGTGAACTGGAGCCGGTACTGGCCCCGATCCTGGGCGCCCGAGGCTTGGCACAGGCGATTCCTGCGGGCTAGAATGGCGCCGCTCTTGTGGGGCCATAGCTCAGCTGGGAGAGCGCGTCGTTCGCATCGACGAGGTCAGGAGTTCGATCCTCCTTGGCTCCACCACTTACACGAAGCCCCGCTCACGCGGGGCTTTTTGTTTTGTGGGGTGGGGCCGCTCCGATGGTGGGCGCGGACCGTCTCCGGACACCGACGGTGCACGACTTTCCCGATCATTTCGCTACAGCGCCCGCTTCAACTGCATTGATGAACAGTCAGACGTCGCTCGCGACGGAGCGCACCAACGTGATGTGCTTGCAGTCCTCGGACTCCAATACCCAACCGGCGCTCGGCGTGTCGATCATAACGCCCTCGCTGAACTCTGTTCGGAACCAGTCTTTCCCCAACTCGTCGTCAGCGAAATCACCCGTGCTGATGACGAAAACAACGGTAGCCAGTTGCTCGTCGTCATGCCACCGTACCAAGTCTCCACGACGGACAGGAGTTTTTGTTCCCGGGTAACAAGGCGTTGTCATGACATGGTCGAAGCCTGAATCAAAGTCGCGCAGCAGATCGGCGTGGAGGCAAGGTCAGAACCCATGCGACCTCGCAAGTCGACCACTCTCCGACAACGTGAGCTCTTGGCGTTCTTTGAAGTCTAGGAAGCGATAGCTGGCTGATTGCCCCACGTTGTCCACGTAGTACTGCATGTCTTCCAGATTGAACCAAGTTCTGGCGACCAGCTTCGGTGGTTGCTGCCCAAGATCGATAGCAACGTAGCGTTGTGCTGGATGACGATGAAAGCCTGAAGGAATCACCACGCCGCTGTTGTTGCACCAGGCTTCAATATCCTTCCTCATGATCTCTCCCGGATCCATGGCCGGCGCCCAACGACTTGGCAGTCGGATCCTGAATCAGTCGCACAACTAACCTACTCGGACCTACTACGAAACAAAAAGGCCGGGCGATCGCCCGGCCTCCGTTTACCGCGAACTCTTCTTTTCCTGCTTGTCCGCCCGCTTTTCCTTCAGCGTCTTGGCAGGCTTCTTCTTCTCTTCTTTCTTCTTGTCCAGGCCCTTGGCCATGTCCGCATCCTCTGGTCGGTATCGACGGCCGGATGATGGCACCTGGGCGGTCCGGATGCGAGCGCCGGATGCAGTTGGCCGGACCTTCCGGCACGACGGTACGGCTGCCCCTGCCACCCCCACAAAGAAAAAGCCCGCCGGCAGGACGCCGACGGGCCGGGAGAGCACGGGTTACGTGATCAGAACTTGTAGCTGACGCCCAGCAGGTAGCTGCGGCCCCATTCGACGTATTCCAGCGGACGATCCTTGGTGCCGGCGTAGGTCTGGTAGGCCTCGTCGGTCAGGTTGCTGGCCTGGAGCAGTACGCTCAGGCCGCCGAGCGCATGCCCGTCCGGGAACGAGTAGCTGACCTGCGCGTCGGTGATGTTCTCGCCGACCACGTAGCGCAGCGTGCGGTTGCCGTTGAAGTTGCCGATTTCGCCGATGAAGTCCGAACGGCGACGCTGGTTGACGCGCGCTTCGAAGCCGTTCTTCTCGAAGTACACCGTCAGGTTGTAGACGCGCTTGGACAGGCCCGGCAGGTCGATATCGCCGCCGCCGACGCTGGAGGCGCTTTCCGGATCGCGGATCTGGATGTTGCTGTCGTTGAACGTGGCGCTGGCGACCACACCGAAGCCCTGCAGCGCGTCGGTGAACATGTCGAACGGCAGCGAAGCCGTCAGTTCCAGGCCCTGCAACGTACCGCCCTCGCCGTTCACCGGCCGCGTGTAGCTGCCGATCGGATCGACACCGATGCCCGGGTTGTTCGTGCTCGGCGGGATGTCCGGCGTATACGCGGACAGGTCGTAGAACGGATCGGTCTGGGTGTAGATGTAGTTCCGCAGATCCTTGTAGAAGTAGGCGGCGGCGACGTAGGCCTTGGTGCCGAAGTACTTCTCGTAGGACACGTCGAACGCGTAGGCACGCCACGGATCCAGCAGCGGATTGCCACCGCTGGCGAAGCTGTTGCGCAGGCCGTTGTCCTGGTCGGGACCGTCAGACGCCGACACTTCCAGCGACGCGCGCAGCTGGTCGACGCGCGGACGCGCCACCTGCTTGGCCAGGGCGACGCGCAGGGTCTGGTCGCTTTCGAAGCCGAACGCCAGGTTCATGCTGGGCAGCACATCGGTGAACGTCTTGCCCATGTGAATCGGCTGCGGATCGCCACCGCCACTGAGGCGGATCGCGTCGGACGACTGGTCGACACGCTGGACCTGCACACCTGCGTTACCACGCACGCTGACGTTGCCCCAATCAGTGTTGATGTTGCCGCGCAGGTAAGCAGTCGTGGTCTTTTCCCTGACGTCCCAGGACTTGGCGACGAGATAGTCCGCATCGGTATTCGGCCGGAAGACCATGTAACGCGCGACGGCGGCCGGAACGTTCCAGGACGGGATGTAGCCGACACCGGCAAAGCTCAGGTCGACCGGCCGGTACTGCAGATCGGAAGCAATCGTCGTCTCCCCCTGTGGACCGAGGTTGATGTTGCCCTCAGGCTGGCGCTTGTTCTTCTCGCGGTCCGCGTAGTTCAGGCCGACATCGATGTCCGACATCCACGACAGGAACGCGGGCGCCGGGAATGAGGCCGCCAGCTTGCCGGTACGCAGCTCATCGACCACGTTCGGCACCTTGCCGTAGCCCGAGCCATAGATCGTGTTGGCCAAGTACAGCGAGTCCGGATTCGAATAGTCGCGCCCCGGGTTGATCTGCGAGAAGCCGTTGTTGCGGATCTGCAGCTGCAGCGTATCCAACTGCGGCGAAGGCAGCAGCTGCGTGTTGTTCTCGAGGTTGAGCTCGTCGCGCTTGGCGCGCGACCAGCCGATGTCGGTAATGATGCGCGCCGGGCCGGCGGTGAACTCGTTGTTCCAGCCGAACGCGTTGATCTCGTCCTCGCGCTTGTTGTACATGCCACGCACCAGCGGGTAGACATTGCCCATGGTCCCGCCGGTGAATGTGTTGCTGCCATTGATGGACGGGTTGGTGACCTGGAGCCGGGTCGCGCCATTCGTCCCGTTGTAATCGCCGATATGCACTTCGAGCTGGTTGGCCGTGTCGACCTGCTCGGCTTCCGAATGGAACAGGTCCAGCGTGCTGGTCCAGGCATTCGAGGGACGGAACTGCAGGGTCGCCATCACGCCGTCGCGCTGGGTCTCGCCGGTGCGGCGCAGCGCCTTGATGCCGTCGGAGTAGAACGTGCCGGACGGCACGCCCGGGCGCCAGTTGTCGCCGATCGCCTGCCACGGCTCGTACAGGCCGACCTGGTTTTCCTGGATCGGGGTGGTGGTGTGCGAATAGCCGATCGAGAAGCCGAACGTGCGCGCCTCGTTCTGGGTGATGTAACTGGCGTTGATGCGCTCGCCGTAGGCGGACGAATCCGCCGCCGCGCCCAGCGCGTTACGTTGGCCGCGCACGCCGACCGTACCGACAGGCGCGTCGAAACTCAGCGGACGCACGGTCTGCATGTCGATCGTGCCGGACAGGCCCTGGCCGATGAGGCCGGCATCGGGCGTCTTGTAGACGGTCACGCCGGCGACCAGTTCGGACGGGTACTGGTCGAACTCGACGCTGCGGTTGTCGCCGGTGCTGACCATCTCGCGACCGTTGAGCGTCGTGGTGGAGAAGTCGGGCGACAGGCCGCGCACGCTGATCACCTGCGCACGACCGGCCACGCGTTGCGCGGCGAGGCCCGGCAGGCGACCGATGGATTCGCCGATGCTGACGTCGGGCAGCTTGCCGATGTCTTCGGCGGACACCGCTTCGACGATGGAGGTGGATTCGCGCTTGACCGAGATCGCGCTCTCGATGCCGCGGCGGATGCCGGTGACGACGACGGTGTCGAGGTCGGTCGCGTCGGTCTGGTTCTGGTCAGCCGGGGCATCGGCCGTCTGGGCCTGTACGCCGGTCGCGGTGAGCGCGATGGCGGACGCCAACGCCGCGCTCAGCAGGTTGCGCTTGAAATGCATGTTCCCCTCTCCAAGGACGTTGTATGCGATGAACCGGGTACGTCGCACGATGCGATCGCCCGGGTCTGCCACGCCGGGGCATGCGCCCCGAAACGTGCGGCCATGGTAGTGGCGTGCGCGGCCGCACAAATCGCGCTGCATACGTATTCATGCATATTTTCGCGAGCGTCCGTAACTCGCGTTCCATACGGAAAAACAGGCGCCAGAACGGCATCGCCGTCGCGTCCGGACACGATTCATGAATGCCGCTCACGCGAGCGGCGCTCGATGCCTCCGACCCACGGTCGGGGCGCTGGAGATCAGGCGATCGTTGCGAAATACACGCCGCGGGGAGGCAGCGAGAGCGTGCTGCCGTCCTGCATGACGCGCTGCAGGCCATGGCCTTCCAGTGCGTCGGCGACGAGGCCGTCCGGCAGCGGCCACTGCACGGCAGCAGCGGACAGGTTGAACACGACCAGAATGCGCTGTGCGCCCTCTTCACGCACGAACGCGAGCACCGGCTCGGGCGCATCGAGGAAGCGGATGCTGCCACTGCGCAGCGCGGGTTGTGCGCGCCGCCACGCAAGGAAGCCACGGACGAGATTGAGGACGGATGCCGGATCGGCGTCCTGCGCGGCAACATTGATGGCGCGATGCTCGGAGGGAATCGGCAGCCAGGGCTGGCCCTGGCTGAAGCCCGCCTGGCTATCGTCATTCCACGGCATGGGCGTGCGGCAGCCGTCGCGGCCCTTGAAGTTCGGCCAGAACGTCTTGCCGTAGGGATCCTGCAGCGCCTCGTACGGCACGTCGGCTTCCGGCAGGCCCAGTTCTTCGCCCTGGTACAAGCAAACCGAACCGCGCAGCGAACACACCAGCGCGACCAGCTGCGCCGCCAGCGCCGGCGACGCATCGCCGTTGCCCCAGCGCGTCACCGCACGCTGCACGTCGTGATTGGACACCGCCCAGCACGGCCAGCCTTCGGCCATCGCCGCTTCCAGCCGCTCGACCGTCGCGCGGATGTAGGCCGCGCTGCCATCCTCGGTCAGCAGCTCGAAGCTGTAGCCCATGTGCAGGCGCTGGTCGGTGACGTATTCGGCGGTAGTCGCCAGCGAATCTTCCGACGAGATCTCGCCGAGCGCTGCCGCATCCGGATAGCGGTCCAGCAGCCCGCGCAGGCGCTCCAGGAAGGCCACGTTCTCCGGCTGCGTGTTGTTGTGGTAGTGGTACTGGTAGGCGTAGGGATTGTCGGGACTGAAGCCGCGACCGACGCGCTTGTCCTTGGGCTTGGGCGGGTTGTCGCGCAACTGCGCGTCGTGGAAGCAGAAGTTGATCGCATCCAGCCGCAGGCCATCGACGCCGCGGTCCAGCCAGAACTGCACGTTGTCGAGCGTGGCCTGCTGCACCGCCGGGTTGTGGAAGTTCAGGTCGGGCTGGCTGGCGAGGAAGTTGTGCAGGTAGTACTGCTCGCGGCGCGGTTCCCAGCGCCAGGCGACGCCGCCGAACAGCGACATCCAGTTGTTGGGCGGCGTACCGTCTTCCTTCGGATCGGCCCATACGTACCAGTCGGCCTTCGGATTTTCGCGACTCTCGCGGCTCTCCTTGAACCAGGCATGGTCGACCGAGCAATGGCTGAGCACCTGGTCGATCATCACCTTGACGCCCAGCGCATGCGCCTTGGCCAGCAGGCGATCGAAGTCGGCGAGTGTGCCGAACAGCGGGTCGACGTCGCGGTAGTCGGCGATGTCGTAACCGAAATCGGCCATCGGCGATTTGAAGAACGGCGAGATCCAGATGGCGTCCACGCCCAGGCCGGCGATGTAGTCGAGCTTCTCGACGATGCCCGGCAGGTCCCCTACCCCGTCGCCGTTGGTGTCCAGGAAGCTGCGGGGGTAGATCTGGTAGATCACCGCGCCGCGCCACCAGTTGTTCTTCGTCATCGATGCACCTGTCGCAATGCGTAGCGCACCCCTCCGGTGCGCTCGGCGGGCGCCACTATTCCACGGCACATCCGGATGCGCGCAGGCCGGTCGTCATCGACGCGCATGAATACGTATGCAGATGGCGGTGGGCGGAGAAGGCGCGCCGATCGACCCAGGACGCCTCTCCCGCGCATGAGTGCGGCTGAAACGTAGATGCAGCAAAGGTTTTCCACGCGCAGGCACGGCGCGACGCTGCATGGATGCGGTCACCGTCGGACGTCGGTGTTGTTTGCGGTGCAGCATGGAATCGGCCGCGCATGCCGGCAAGATGCCGCGACGCTCGCCATCGCATGCGTGCACTCCGACCGCCTCGCACCATCAGGGAACCCGAATGACCGCCAAGCCCCGCCTGTCCTTCTGGCAGATCTGGAACATGTCGTTCGGCTTCCTCGGCATCCAGTTCGGCTTCGCGCTGCAGGGTGGCTTCATGTCGCGGATCTTTCAGACGCTGGGCGCGGAGAAGGATGCCCTGCCGTTGCTGTGGATCGCGGCACCGCTGACCGGCCTGCTGGTACAGCCGGTGATCGGTTACTTCAGCGACCGCACCTGGCATCCGTTGCTGGGTCGTCGTCGTCCCTACTTCCTCGCCGGCGCGATCCTCAGTTCGATCGCCCTCGTCTTCATGCCGCACTCGCCGACGCTGTGGATCGCTGCCGGCCTGCTGTGGGTGCTGGACGCCAGCATCAACATCAGCATGGAACCGTTCCGTGCGCTGGTGGCCGACAAGCTGCCGGAAAGCCAGCGTTCCTACGGGTTCGTGCTGCAGACGCTGATCATCGGCATCGGCACGTGGGTGGCCAGCAACCTGCCGTGGTTCATCACCCAGCTCGGCGTATCCAACGAAGCAGGCCCGGGCGTGGTGCCGCCGTCGGTGAAGATCGCCTTCGCCATCGGCGCCTTCATCTTCATGGCGAGCATCCTGGTGACCATCCTCACCACGCGCGAGTATCCGCCGGAGGACATGGAGCGCTTCCGCGCCGAGAAGCGCGCACAGGGCAACGTCGCCAGCGAGATCGTCCGGCATGTCATCCAGATGCCCGCGCAGATGCTGCGGCTGGGCGTGGTGCAGTTCTTCAGCTGGCTGGCGTTCTTCGCGATGTGGAGCATGGCGACGCCCGGCCTGACCGAACATGTGTTCAAGGCGCCCGCGCCGGATCCGGCGGCGTTCGACATGACGGTGCCGGCACAGGCCGCTGCATTCCAGTCGGCGAACGGGGCCTTCCAGGATGCCGCCGACCTGGTCGGCTCTTACATGGGCTACTACGGCCTGTCGTCGATGCTGGTGGCGCTGCTGCTGAGCTTCTACGCGGCTCGCCTGCCGCTGAACCGCAAGGCCGTGCACGCCGGCTCGCTGGTACTGGGCGGCATCGGCTTCCTGTCGATGTGGTTCGTGCCGCAGCCGTCGTGGCTGATCGGCTCGTTCGCCCTGGTCGGCGTGGCGTGGGCCAGCATCCTGTCGATGCCGTATGCCCTGCTGTCCAGCCATGTGCCGGCCGACAGGATGGGCATCTACATGGGCATCTTCAACATGTTCATCGTCATCCCGCAGATCGTGGCCGCCACGCTGCTCGGCCCGGCGTTGCGCGGCCTGTTCGACAACCAGGCGATCTTCGCCCTTGTCATCAGCGGCGCCAGCCTGCTGCTTGCGGCCCTGTCGCTCGCAGGCGTGCGGGAAACCCACGACACCCCTCTTTCAGCGCAGCCGCAGGTGCATTGATGCGACGTCCCCGCCCTCGTCCTTTCGCCCTCCTGCTGGCATCGCTGCTCGGCGCGCCTGTTGCATACGCGGCCGACGACTTCTACGGCACCACCGAGCCCTTCGCGAAGGAAGCGGTCTACTTCGTGCTGACCGACCGTTTCGTCAATGGCGATCCGTCGAACGATCATCGAGATCAGGGCGGAAATAATCCCACGTTCGACCGCCCCACCCCGGGCGCGCCGGAAGGCCGGGCCGACAACGTCGGCTACCTCGGCGGCGACTTCAAGGGCGTGCTGGACAACGCCGGCTACATCCGCGACCTCGGCTTCACTTCGGTCTGGGTCACGCCCATCATCGACAACCCCGACGAGGCCTTCACCGGCGGCGAGGAAGTGAAGTGGGCTGGCATGTTCACCGACCGCGGCAAGACCGGCTACCACGGCTACTGGGGCATCAATTTCTACACGCTGGACGAACACCTGCCCAGCGAAGGCCTGGACTTCGCCGGCTTCACCCGCGGCATGAAGGACCGGAAGCTGGACGTAGTGCTCGACATCGTCGGCAACCATGGCTCGCCCGCGTATTCCATGCCGAAGATGCAGCCGCAGTACGGCAAGGTCTGGGACAAGGACGGCACGCTGGTCGCCGACCACCAGAACCTGGACCCGGACAGGCTGGATCCGCGCCGCAAGCCGATGCACGCGTTCTACAACACCGGCGGCGGACTGGCGCAGCTGTCCGACTTCAACGAGAACAATCCGGCGGTGATGGAGTACCTGGTCGGCGCCTACGAGCAGTGGATCGACCAGGGCGCGGCGGCCTTCCGCGTGGACACGATCGCCTGGATGCCGCATGCGTTCTGGAAGGAATTCGCCGATCGCATCCGCGCGAAGAAGCCGGGCTTCTTCATGTTCGGCGAGAACTTCAACTACGACGCCGCCAGCATCGCCGGCCATACCTGGACGCGCAATGGCGGCTACAGCGTGCTGGACTTCCCGCTGAAGGGAAAGCTGACCGAGGTGTTCGAGAAGCCTGGCACCAGCTACGAGGAGATCGGCAAGGCGCTGTACCTGGAAGACGGCCCCTACGCCAATCCGTACGACCTGATGACGTTCTACGACAATCACGACATGGCGCGCATGAACGCCAACGACAGTGGTTTTATCGATGCGCATAACTGGCTGTTCACCGCACGCGGCATCCCGGTGATCTACTACGGGTCGGAGACCGGCTTCGAGCGCGGCCATGCCGAGCACGCGGGCAACCGCAACTACTTCGGCCAGGAACGCATCGACGCCGCGCCGCAGAGCCCGATCTTCGCGCCCCTGAAACGCATCGCCACCCTCCGTCGGGACACGCCGGCGCTGCAGCGCGGCCTGCAACTCAACGTGCGCCTGAAGGGCGACCAGGCGATCTTCTACCGCGTGCTGCAGCACGACGGCGTCAACCAGACCGCGCTGGTGCTGCTCAACAAGAGCGATGCGGCCACGAAACTGTCGGTCTCCGAGTATCTGGAGGCAGGCACCTGGCGCGACGCGTTCACCGGCAAGACCCAGCGCGTGCACAATCGCCTGCAGGCGGAGGTGCCGGCGCACGGCGTGCGTGTCTTCCTGCTGGATGACGCGATTACCCGGACCGATACCCGTGCACGTCTCGCCGAACTGATGGCACGCAAATCGCCGAAAGCGGATTGAATCAATGTCTTCTGTAGAAGCGACGCAAGTCGCGAGCTTCAACCAGAAGCGACCTGTGCGCGCATCGGCACGCTGGAGACGGCATGTCCTCGGAAACGGGGACGCCAGGGGAGCTGATGGCGTGCGGTCGCGACTGACATCGCTCCTACGAAAGCAGGATCATTTCACTGCGGTCGATCCGCGCAGCGCCAGCTTCACGGGGATCGTCCGGCTTTCAACGGGCTCACCATTGATCAAGGCCAGCAGCGTCTCGACCAGCAGTGCGCCGGCAAGCTTGGTGTCCTGCTGCACGGTGGACAGGCCGGGATTCATGAAACTGGCCAACGGGATGTCGTCGAAGCCGGCCACTGCGACATCATGCGGCACGCGCCGGCCATGCTCGAGCAGCGCCTTCATCGCACCCACCGCGATCAGATCACTGGCACCGAAGACCGCATCGAACTCCGCGCCACGCGCCAGCAGCGCGCCGGCGGCCTCGTAACCCGACTGCTCGGTGGTGACCGCATCCACCTGAAGCGCGGGATCGGCTATCAGGCCTGCAGCTTCAAGCGCCTGTCGATGGCCAAGGTAGCGCTCGAAGAATTCCGGATAGTGGTTCGACGCGTGTCCGAGGAACGCGATGCGGCGACGCCCCTGTGCGATCAGGTGCGACGTGATGTCATGCCCACCCTGGGAGTTGTCGCAACCGATCGACACCCCCGGCGTACCGGACTGCACCGCACCCCATCGGACAAAGTGCGTGCCCTGCTCGACCAGCCTTTCCAGCCGGCTACGCGACTCGAGGTAGTCGCCATACCCCAACAGGATGATGCCGTCGGCCTTCTTGCTGTCCTCGTAGTCCGCCTGCCAGTCGTTGGACAACTGCTGGAACGAGATCAGCAGGTCGTAACCGCGCAAAGCGCAGGCGCGCGTGATACTGCCCAGCATGGACAGAAAGAACGGGTTGATCGCCGACTCGTCCGGCGTCGGGTCTTCGAAGAACAGCAGCGCCAGCGTGCCGGAGTGCTGGCGCCGCAGGTTGGAGGCGTTCTTGTCGACCTTGTAGTTGAGCTGTTCGGCGATGGCGAGGATGCGCTTGCGCGTCTCCTCGTTGACCATCGGGCTGCCGCGCAGCGCGCGCGACACGGTAGGCTGGGACACGCCCGCCAAGTGGGCGATGTCCAGCGAGGTGGCCTTCCCCTTGATGGGCGCGATCACGAACGGCTGCGGCTATGGGCGACGGAGGTCAGGATCATGCCACGCCCGGCCCCCGGCGGCGATCCGGAGGTGCGGGCAGGTTCGCAAGAATTCCTGCTCATGACATCGCTCCCACAACAGCCCCGCGGGTCAGGCAGTGCCTTGGTCCGCCCGCGCGGTGCCGTGCAGCTGTACGCCCTCGGCGTCGGTGACACTGACGGACACGTCGATGCCGTGGCGCACGCTCTCGGTCACCACGCAGAAGTTCTCGAACTGGGCCAGGATGCGCTCCAGCGACGCGTGCGCCGTGCCGGACTCGGCCAGCCGGATGTCGGCATGGAGGTGACCCACCCGCAGCCTGCCCTGCTCGTTGCGCACCAGTTCCGCCGTGGCGTGCGTGACCAGCCTGGCGGGCGTGTTCTTGAACTTGCGCAGCGCGAACAACAGGCTGGCCGACAGGCAGTTGGCCACCGCCGCTACCAGCAGCCGCGTCGGATTCGGGCCCTCGCCCTTGCCCAGCGGCGGCGGCTCGTCCGCCATCAAGTCGGCGATGGTGGTGTCGTCGAAGCGGATGCGGAAGCTGTAGTCCTCTTCCTGTTCCAGGGTGAGGCTGATGCGTTGGGGATCACTCATGGTCGGCTCACGCAGGGTGCTGGCGGGTCAGAACAGCATACGTCACGCGACACTTGCTCCGGGTGAGCGGCGGACGCGTCACTGGGCCTTCCATGCGAGCCGTTGCTCGCGCTGCAACAGCCCGTAGTACAGCAACGGGATCACCACCAGCGTCAGCACCGTGGAGACCAGGATGCCGAAGATCAGCGAGATCGCCAAGCCGTTGAAGATGGGATCGTCGAGGATGAAGAACGCACCGGCCATCGCCGCCAGTGCGGTCAGCGCGATCGGCTGTGCACGCACCGCGCAGGCGTCGACGACCGCCGACTCCAGCGACTGCCCGCGCTCGACCAGATGATTGATGAAGTCCACCAGCAGGATCGAGTTGCGCACGATGATGCCCGCCAGCGCGATCATGCCGATCATGCTGGTGGCGGTGAACTGCGCGCCCAGCAGGGCGTGGCCCGGCATCACGCCGATCACGGTCAACGGGATGGGCGCCATGATCACCAGCGGCACCACGTAGTTGCGGAAGTAGGCCACCACCAGCAGGTAGATCAGCACCATGCCGGCCGCATAGGCGATGCCCATGTCGCGGAAGGTCTCGTAGGTGATCTGCCATTCGCCGTCCCACTTGATACCGAAGCCGGTGGTCTCGGGCGGCTGGCGGATGTAGGACTGCCCCACCTGCTGTCCGTCGATGACGTTGTCCGACACCTGCCCGACCAGATCGAACATGCCGTACAACGGGCTGTCGACCGTGCCGCTCTCGTCGCCCATCACGTAGACCACCGGCAACAGGTCTTTGTGATGGATGGCACCGTCCCACCAGGTGGAACGTGTCTGCACCAGCTCCGACAGCGGCACCAGCTGGCCGCTGCCGCCCCTCACCCGCAGCGCGAGCAGGCCGTCGAGCGACGCCTGGTCTGCCACTGGCAGGCGCAAGCGGATCGGGCGGGGATACTTCGAGCCGCCATCGATCACGTGGGTCGCGTCCAGCCCCGACAGGCCCGTGGTGATCGTCTCGGTGATCGCCGACTGCGGTACTCCCAGGCGCGCCGCACGCACGCGGTGGATCTCCAGGATGTCGCGGCGCGCATCGGCCTCCACGCTGGTGTCCACGTCGACGATGCCGTCGGTAGCCAGGAAACGCTGCTCGAGCGCCCGCGCGACCTGCCGCTGGCGGGCATAGTCGGGCCCGTACACCTCGGCCACGATCGGCGACAGCACGGGCGGCCCGGGCGGCACTTCCACCACCTTGACCGACGCACCATGGCGACGGCCGATCGCGTCCACCTGCGGGCGCAGGGCGACGGCGATCTCGTGGCTCTTGCGCTCGCGGTCGTGGCGGTCGACCAGGTTCACCTGCAGGTCGCCCACGTTCGCACCCTCGCGCAGGTAGTACTGCCGCACCAGTCCGTTGAAGTTGATCGGTGCGGCCGTGCCGGCGTAACCCTGGTAATGCAGGACTTCCGGCGTGCGGTCCAGCACGCCGGCGAGTTCGGTCAGCAGGGCGTTGGTGTCCTCGAGCGTGCGGCCTTCGGGCAGGTCGACCACGATCTGCAGTTCCGACTTGTTGTCGAACGGCAGCATCTTCAGCACCACCAGCTTGAACACCGTCAGGCTGGCCGCCAGCGCCACCAGCGCGGCCATGGCGACGAACAGCAGGCGCCGGCGCCGCGCACCTGCGCCAGCATCGAGGAACGGCGACATCACACGCTCGAACAGGCGATGCAGGCGCGCGGCCATGGTGCCTTCCGCATGCCCGTGGGCAGCGCCCTCACCTGCAGGCGCGACCGCATGCCGCTTGAGCAGCTTGAGCGACAGCCACGGCGTCACCACCAGCGCGATCATCAGCGACAGCAGCATGCCGACCGAGGCATTGATCGGGATGGGCCGCATGTAGGGCCCCATCAGACCGGTCACGAAGGCCATGGGCATCAACGCCGCGATCACCGTGAAGGTGGCCAGGATGGTCGGACCGCCCACTTCGTCCACTGCGGGCGGAATGGCCTCGGCCAGCGACATGCCGCCCTGTGCCATGTGCCGGTGGATGTTCTCGACCACCACGATGGCATCGTCCACCAAGATGCCGATGGAGAAGATCAACGCGAACAGCGAGACGCGGTTGAGGGTGAAGCCCATGGCCCACGACGCGAACAGCGTGACCGCCAGCGTGAGCACCACCGCACTGCCGATGACGATGGCCTCGCGACGGCCCAGCGCGAACAGCACCAGCAGCACCACCGATCCGGTGGCGAAGACCAGCTTCTTGATCAGCGTCTGCGCCTTGTCGCTGGCCGTCAGGCCATAGTCGCGCGTGGTCTCCACCTGGATGCCATCCGGGATTACGGTGCCGCGCATGGCCTCCACCCGCGCCAGGGCGGCGGAGGTGATGTCGGCCGCATTGCTGCCCGGCTTCTTGGCAATGGCCAGTGTTACCGCCGGGGCCACGCCGCTGGCGGGTCCTGCGCGCTTCGCGGGCGCACCGTGCCAGACGTAACTCGATGGCGCATCGGCCGCATCGCGGACCGTCGCCACGTCTTCCAGCCGCACGGGTTGGCCACCCGCCACGCCCAGCACCAGGCCGGCTACATCCGCGCGGTCGGCCAGAAATTGCCCCGAAGTCACCTGAACCACCCCGTCCGCACCGACGCGCTCACCCGCCTGGCGCGCGAGGTTGGCGGCCTGCAGGGCCGCGGACAGATCACTCACCGCCAAGCCATGGCTAGCCAGTCGCGCGGCATCGAGCTGCACCATGACGGCACGCTCAGGCGCACCCAGGGTGAACACGTCGCGCGTGCCGGGGATGCGCTTGAGCTCGGTTTCCAGCGTGTGGGCCACCTCGGCCAGGTCGCGTGCGCCGCGCTGCGGATCGTCCGTCCACAGAGTCAGCGCCATCACCGGCACATCGTCGATGCCCTTGGGCTTCATGATGGGCTGGCCCACGCCGAGGTTCACCGGCATCCAGTCCTGGTTCGAGAACACCTTGTCGTACAGGCGCACCAGTGCGGGCTGGCGCTTCACGCCCACGTCGAACTCCACCGTCAGCACCGCCATGCCGGGCCGGCTGATCGAATAGGTGTGCTTGATCTCCTCGATCTCGGACAGTTTCTGTTCCAGCGGATAGGTCACCATCTGCTCGACCTGGCGCGCATCCGCGCCCGGGAACGGCACGATGACGTTGGCCATGGTGACGTCGATCTGCGGCTCTTCCTCGCGCGGCGTGATCATCACCGCCACCAGCCCCAACAGCAGGCCGAGCAGCGCGAGGATCGGCGTCAGGGGGTTGGTCTGGAACGTGCGCGCCAGGCGACCGGAGATGCCCAGTCGCGGCGGGTTCGGGAGCGATGCCATGTCAGTCGTCCTTGCGCGCCGCCACCAGCGCCTGCTGCGCGGCGACCGGATCGGTGGCGATCCTCTCGCCGGGCTTCAACCCCGAGATCACGTCCACCTGGTCGCCGGCCGCATCACCCAGCCTGACCTGACGCAACGACAGCCGCCCGTCGCTGAGCACGTACACCGCCGTCACCTCGCCGCGGCGCACCAGCGCGCTGGTGGGAACGCGCGTGAATGACGCGCCCTTCACGGCCGGGAACGCCACTTTCGCGGTCAGCCCGGGTTGCGGCGGCACATCGAGCGCCGGCAGCTGCACGCGGATCCGCACGGCGTGGGTGGACGCATCCGCGGCCGGAAAGACGGTGACGTCGGCGGCATCGATCCGGCGCCCATCGTCGAAGGTGACCACGGCGGTGGGGTTGGCCCGGACCGCCTCCGCTTCCGACTGCGGCACCGCTACTTCGATGCGCAGGGCGCCCGGTGCGAACACGGTCATCAGGGTCTGGCCGATGCCGACGCTCTCGCCGGGTTCGACATCGCGGGTGGCGACGATGCCCGCGTAGGGCGCGCGCACCGTGGTGTAGTCGCTCTGCTGGCCGGCGTTCGCCAGTTGGGCGCGGGCGGCGTCGCGCGCAGCGGCCGCCGAATCGCGCGCCATCCGGGCCTGGTCGAGCTGGGCCCGGGAGACGAACTGGTCCTTCGCCAGGTTGGCGAAGCGCCGGTAGTTGGCTTCCGCCTCGGTCGCGGATGCTTCGGCCGCGCGCACCTGGGCGCGGGCGGCGTCGACACCGGACTGCTGTTCGACCGCACTGAGCCGCACCAGCACGTCGCCTGCCGCCACGCGGTCGTTGACGTCGCGCGTCACGGCGACCACGCGCCCGTTCGTCTGCGCCGACAGCGTGGCCTGTTGCACCGCCTCCACCACGCCTTCCCAGGCCCGGCCGCCTGCCGCATCGGCGGCCTGCACCTGGAATGTCTGCAGTCCCTCGATGGGCGCGGCAGCCGCGGCGGGTTCTTCATGCCCGCACGCGGCGAGGGCGGCCACCAGCAACAGCGGCAACAATGGGCGCGACGACATCACGATACGGCTCACGGCAGCCCTCGCGCTCACTTGAAGGCGCAGCCGGCGCGTACGCCCAGCTTGCGGAAGATGATGGCGGCGGGACAGAAGCCAGTCACGCTGGCCTGCAGCAGGTTCACGCCGATGAAGACGGTGAACCACAGCCACAGCGGCGAAACGAAGTGGGCCAACGCCAGGCTGGCGAGGGTCATCACGCCGGCGAAGCCGAGGACGGCACGGTCGAGGTTCATGAGGTGTTCTCCGTAAATCGCGATGGGGTAATCAGCGGGTGCGCATGATGCCGAGCAGCTTGAGCACGTATTTCTCGTAGATCGGTTCGGTGTTGCCGGATTTCATCTTCATCAGGAAGTACTTCTCGAATGCGATCTTGGCCACGTGCACCCACTTGCCGACCTTGGCCCAGGTGACGTTGCGGGGCGGGATCTGCGGCAGTGCCACGAAGGCCGCACCGGTGTCGCCCATGTCCGCCAGGCAGATCGCGTTCCAAGTCGCCTCGGCCGTGGCCGGCCTCCCCGCCAGCTCGGCCTGGATGTTGTGCGCCACGGCGGTGACCATGGACTCGATCATGAAACCGGTCTTGGGTGCGCCCGTCGGCACCGGCGTGGCCTCCACCGGCGGGATCGCCACGCACACGCCGAGCGAGAAAATGTTGGGATAGGCCGGATTGCGCTGGTGCTTGTCGATCAGGATGAAGCCGCGCGGATTGCACAGCCCTTCTCCCTGGCGCACGGCCGGCACGCCGGTGAACGCCGGTAGCACCATCGAATATCGAAACGGCACGGTGTGCATCTGCTTCAACTGGCCGGCGTCGTCCATTTCGGACACGTCCACCTCACCGTCGCGCACCGCAGTGATCTTCGCGTTGGTGATCCACCGGATGTGGCGCTGGCGAAACTCCGTTTCCATCATGCCCTTGGAATCGCCGACACCCCCCAGCCCCATGTGTCCGACGTACGGTTCCGGGCTGATGTACGTAATCGGCACCCTGTCGCGCAGCCTGCGCTTGCGCAGGTCGCTGTCCAGGATCATCGCAAACTCGTACGCCGGCCCGAAGCAGCTGGCCATCGGCGCGGCACCCACGACCACCGGCCCCGGGTTCTCGAGGAACGCCTGGTAGGCCTGCCACGCGGTGGCCGCGTGCGTCGTGGTGCAGATCGAGTGGGTGAAGCCGCCTTCCGGCCCCAGGCCCGGCACCTCATCGAACGCCAGTCGCGGACCCGTCGCGATCACCAGATAGTCGTAGTCGAGGAGACGTCCGTCGCGCAGCCGCACGCGGTGGTGGTCGGGCTCGATGCGCTCGGCGCCGACACCCTCGAAGGCGATCCTCTTCTTCGCCAGATAGCGGGCGACCGGCATTTCGACATCGGACGGCTTGCGCCAGCCAACAGCGACCCAGGGGTTGGAGGGCGTGAACGAGAAGCGGTCGCCCTCCCCGATCACGGTGATCTCCGGCCCCTGGCCCAAGGTGCCGCGCAGCTCATAGGCGGCGCTCATGCCACCGATGCCTGCACCCAATACGACGATGCGTGCCATGTCTTCCCCTCCAGGTTCGATGGCCGCCGCCGGCAGGAGTGCCGTCGGCTTGCAATACAAATTAGCATCTACTAATATTAGCGTCAACTAATGTGTTGGAGGCATCCATGGCACGCACCGTCCAGGATCTGGTGGCCGAGGCACGCGGCCGTATCGAAGAGATCGCGCCCGACCAGCTGGCGGCGCAGGACGACTGCGTCCTGATCGATGTGCGCGAACCCGGTGAATACGCGCAGGGCCACCTGCCGGGCGCGATCAACCTGCCGCGCGGCGTGCTGGAATTCCAGATCCACGCGCACCCGGCGATGGCCTGCACCAACAGCGAAGCGCTGGCCGTCGCCGACCGTGAGTTGGTGCTGTACTGCCTCACCGGCGGACGCCCGGCGCTGGCGGCCGACAGCCTGCGGGCGCTCGGCTTCACCCGTGTGCGATCGCTTGCGGGCGGGCTCACCGCATGGCGCAATGCCGGCCATTCCCTCACCCCGGAACCCGCATGACCCGCAGCCTCTCCACGTCCACGTTCGACATCGCCGCCATGCAGGCGCATGCAGGCGATGCGGCGCAACTGCTCAAGGCTCTCGCCAACGAGAAGCGGCTGCAGATCCTGTGTCTGCTGACCGCAGGCGAGCGCTCGGTGGGCGACATCAACGCCCTGCTCGACCTGAGCCAGTCCGCGCTGTCGCAGCACCTGGCCGTGTTGCGCGAAGAAGGCCTGGTGCAGACGCGCCGCGAGGCCCAGAACGTGTTCTACGCACTGATGCCGGGGCCGGCGGCGCAGGTCATGCATACGCTGCACGGCATCTACTGCGCACCGGCCGCGGCGCCAGCGCCGCGGAGGCGCGCGGGTAGATCGTGATGCTGAGCATCCTCAAGTCCCTGTTCGGCCGCCGCGGGGCGCAGGCTTCTCCGCAGGAAGCGGTCGCGTGCCTCAACCGGGGGCCGCCCTGGTCGACGTGCGCGAACAGGGCGAGTTCGCACGCGGTCGTGTGCAGGGCGCCTTCAACATCCCGTTGGGGGAACTGCGCGCCGGCGGCACCGCGCTGCTGGATGTCCGCCTCCCCGCCGGTACGCGCGAGGTCGTGCTGGGCTGCCAGAGCGGCATGCGCTCACGCGTGGCCCAGGCCATCCTGTCCGGCGACACCGCGCGTACCTATCTCAACCTGGCCGGTGGCATGGCGGCGTGGCAGAGCCACGGCCTGCTCATCGTGCGACACGACTGATCCGACACCACGAGGTATTCCCATGTCCAGTGCAGACCGCTATCAAGAACTGACCACCCGCATCAACCGGCACCTCGGCCCCTTCCGCACGGCCGCGCCCGAGGTGATGCAGGGATTCGGCGCCATGGCGCGCGGTGCGATGGCCGCCGGAGCGCTCGACGAGAAGACCAAGGAACTCATCGCGATGGCGATCGGCGTGGCGACGCGCTGCGACGGCTGCCTCGGCTTCCATGCCAAGGCGCTGGTGCGCCTCGGTGCCACGCCGGAGGAGTTCCAGGACATGCTGGGCGTCGCCGTCTACATGGGCGGGGGCCCATCGCTGATGTATGCGGCGCATGCGCTGGAAGCCTTCGAGGAGTTCTCCGCGAAAGCGTCCTGAGAGCGCTTGGCCGGGTGCGTGCGGGCTGCCATGATGGTCCGCCGCAACCCGCCAGGAGCGCTGCCATGACACAACCCCGGGTGCATGCGCAGTTCGATGAAGCCACTCACACGGTCAGCTACGTGGTCTGGGACCCGGCCACGCACCATGCCGCGATCATCGATCCGGTGCTGGACTACGACCATCGCTCCGGACGCGCCTCGCACCGCGCGGCGGACACGTTGATCGGCTTCATCGCCGACCACGGTCTGGCGGTTCAGTGGATCCTGGAAACGCACGCGCACGCAGATCATCTCAGCGCCGCGCCCTACCTGAAGGAGAAGACCGGCGCCCCGGTCGGCATCGGCGAACACATCACCGAGGTGCAGCGCACCTTTGCGCCGGTGTTCGGACTGGACGATGTCAGCGGCGACGGTCGCGAGTTCGACCGCCTGTTCCGCGATGGCGAGACGTTCCCGCTCGGTGGGCTGCAGGTCGAGGTGATCCACACGCCCGGCCACACGCCGGCCTGCGTGTCCTACCGCATCGGCGATGCGGTGTTCGTCGGCGACACGCTGTTCATGCCCGACTACGGCACCGCGCGTGCGGATTTCCCGGGCGGCGATGCGCGCACGCTGTACCGTTCGATCCGGAAACTGCTGGCGCTGCCGGCCGACACGCACCTCTACCTGTGCCACGACTACAAGGCGCCGGGGCGCGACCACTACGCGTGGCAAACCACGGTCGCCGACGAAAAGTCGGACAATATCCATGTCGGCGGTGGCGTGGATGAGGATAGTTTCGTGGCGATGCGCGAGGCGCGCGATGCCACGCTGTCGGCACCGACGCTGTTGCTGCCGTCGCTGCAGGTCAACATTCGCGCCGGGCGTCTGCCCGATCCCGAGGCCAATGGCCGCCGCTACCTGAAGATCCCGCTCAAGATCTGAACCGGTTCAGCCGCCTGGCGTGGACAAAGCCCGATGGGCCGCGACTCCGCTCCCGCAGTCGGTGCCCAGCAGGCGCGACTGCTTCAGCCACGCAGGATCGGGGTAGTAAGCGAACAGGAAGGACCCGCCGCGGATGCTGTCGATCAGCGGCTGCGCCACGGTCGTGCGCACCGCAGGGCAGCCCAGGCTGCGACCGAGGCGTCCCTGCGCGCGCACCAGTGCATCACTGACGTACGGCGCACCGTGGATGACGATGGCACGTTCGCGCGCCTTGTCGTTGAAGCCGGGCTCCAGCCCCTGCAGGCGCAGCGAGTAACCGTTCGCGCCGCGATAGGACTCTTGGGTGACGAACGCGCCGAGGCTCGACATATAGCTGCCGGAGGCATTGGAGAAGCGCGTCGCCAGGTTCTCGCCGGTATTTCGCCCATGCGCGACCCGCTCCTCGAACAACAGGCGCGCGCCTTCGAGATCGAAGACCCAGAGCCGCGGCTTCGTCGACGGCAGCGAATAGTCGATAACGCTGAGCCGGCGCATCGGCACGGGCTCGCCACGCTTGATCGAACACGTCATCGCATGCGCGGCCATCGACAGCACCTCGCGGTCGAGCGCGGGCGCGGCACGATGCAGTCGCTCGACCAGGTGCTCCGGCGATGCGAAAGCAGTAGAACCGGCTCGCACCGCGCCGGCCTGCGAGAACGCCGTAACGACGATGCACAGCGAAAGCAGCGAGGGGAATCGGTTCATGCGGAAATCCGGGTAGCGATGGATCGCGCCAGCATTCCGATTCCGTCCGCAAGGCTCAGCGCAGGGGAGGTGTGGGGCCGGCCGCGTCCGATTCCAAGACCGGGACGGATGGCTGGTCACCGGGGGTTGCGCGCACGCCCGGCAAGTCGGACAACAACACGGTGGTGCCGGGCTTCAGAACGCCGTACAGGCGGCGGGCGAAGTCCTGCGGAATCCAGAAAGAATCGCCCAGCGCGCGCAGTGGCGGCATCGGCGCGCCCTCCTCGCCCAGCACCCGATGCGCGACCCAGCGATGTTCCTTCTGGCTTGGGTCGAGCAGGCTGGGAACGTCCTCCATCTCCGTGGTCATCACCAGCAGCACGGTGCCGTTGAGCGCGAAGTCGCGCACCATCTGCAACGGCGCCGCGCCGATCAGTACACCATTGCGCAGCACCGAGACGCGCTGGTCGTACAGGCTGACCAGGATGCTGACCGGACCCTCGGGCGATGCCGTCTCGTTCCAGTAGACCTCGTACGGCGAGAGGTCCGGATGCGCCGACTTCCCTCCGGCGGTGACCGGCGCCAGCACGGCGGGATGCACCAGGCTCGCCGGCGATGCCTTGGCGTTCGCCACCACCACCGAATCGCCGAAGCGGGTGATGCCGAACAGCTTTTCGGCGAACGCCTGCGGCAGGCGCACACAACCATGCGAAGCCGGATAGCCCGGCAGGTGGCCGCCGTGCAGCGCAATACCGTCCCACGTCAGCCGCTGCATGTACGGCATCGGCGCGTTGTTGTAGAGGTTGGAACGATGGTCCTTGTTCTTCTGCAGGATGGTGAACACCCCGGTCGGTGTGTCCTTTCCCGCCTTGCCCGAACTGATCGTCGACACGCCGATGGCGATGCCGTTGCGGTACACGTAGGCACGCTGTTCGTCGAGACTGACCACCAGCACCACGGGACCCTCGGGCGCGATCTGCGGATACCACAGGAACTCGCCGGGCTTGAGCGCCCGGACGTCGGCCTGCGGCACCGCGGATTGCGCGTGCGAGATGGACGGCGTGGTCGCGGCGAGCAGTGCGGCGAGCAGGAGGGTGGACGACAGGGTGCGTTTCATGGGCGGGAGCTTATCGCAGGTGGGTCGTGCATCCAGCGCGG
Source organism: Pseudoxanthomonas sp. LjRoot206 (assembly GCF_056175725.1). Taxonomy (NCBI): domain Bacteria; kingdom Pseudomonadati; phylum Pseudomonadota; class Gammaproteobacteria; order Lysobacterales; family Lysobacteraceae; genus Pseudoxanthomonas; species Pseudoxanthomonas sp. LjRoot206. The sequence continues at coordinate 534,239 of NZ_JBGFFI010000001.1, read as the reverse complement.
GGACGCCATCCTGTAGGAGCGACGTCAGTCGCGACCGTGCACCAGCGGCCGCTCGGAGGCCCTCCCCACCTCATCCATAACGCGCATGAGGACGCGGGCCACTGCATCAAGCCGTGCGGTCGCGACTGACGTCGCTCCTACAGGGGTGTCCGCGGTCTGACTACACCAGCAGGCACTCGCGCAACGCGTCGTACTCGGCTGGGATCGGGTCGGCGTGAGCGGGACGGGCCAGCAGGTCGGCCAGTGCCGGCGGTACGTCGACCGAACGCCCGATCAGCGGTTCCACCACGCTCTCGAACTTGGCGGGGTGCGCGGTGGCGGCGACCGCCCAGTCGCCGCCTTCGCCCTGCGCACGCAGGTCTTCCAGCACCTTCACCGCCGTCGCGGTGTGCGGACAATGCACTTCGCCATGGTCGCGGTAGCGCCGCGCGATGACCTCGCGGATGGTCGCGTCGTCGACGCTGGCCGCAGTGAACGCGTGACGTAGCGCTGCGTCGTCGCCGGCATACAGCCAGCGCAGCCGCTCGAAGTTGCTGGGCGCCCCCACGTCCATCGCATTGGCCAGCGTCGACACGCTGGCGGCCGGCGTGTAGTCATTGCCGGCGAAGAAGTCCGGCAGTACCCGGTTGGCATTCGTCGCCAGCACGATCCTGCCCAGCGGCACGCCCATAGCGCGCGCCAGGATCGCCGCCATCGCATTGCCCAGGTTGCCGGTGGGAACGACGAGGTTCAGCGCCTGTCCCGTCGTCGCACGATGGGCCAGCGCGGCGTGCGCGTAATAGCTCATCTGCGGCAGCAGCCGGCCCAGGCTGATGCTGTTGGCCGAACTGAGCGGCGCCTGCGCCTGCAGGTCCGCGTCGTTGAGTGCGCGCTTCACCAGCGCCTGGCAGTCGTCGAAGGACCCGGCCACGCGCAGCGCGGTGATGTTGTCGCCGAAACAGCCCAACTGGTGCGCCTGCCGCGGCGACACGCGACCGTCCGGATACAGCACCACCACGCGCAGGCCGGGCTGGCGATGGAACGCCGCCGCCACCGCGGCGCCCGTATCGCCCGAGGTCGCCACCAGGATGGTCAGCGGCTTGGCCTCATCGCGACGCAGGCGCGCCATGCAGGCGGCCAGGAAACGCGCGCCGAAATCCTTGAATGCCGCGGTCGGGCCGTGGAAGAGCTCGAGCACATGATCGCCCGGGGAGCCGAGCGCCTCGAGCGGCGCGGGGAAATCGAAGGCTTCGCGGCAGATCGCCGCCAGTTCGCCTTCCAGCCCGTCACCGGCGAAGAACGGCGCCAGCAACGCGGTCGCGGTCTCGGCGATATCGCGTCCAGGCGCCAGTGCGCGCGAGACAGGCGGCGCTTCGGGAACATACAGGCCACCATCGGGCGCCAGCCCGGCGGCGATGGCCTGGCTGAGCGTGGCGGCGGGTGAAGCGTTGCGGGTCGAGATGAAGGTCATGATCGGTCGCTGGAATGGCGCCGCGTGCGAGACGCGACGACCGGAGTGAAGAAATCAGTTGGCGGACAGCAGTTCGGCGCCGGTCGCATTGATCGGGGACACCCAAGCCTGGCTGTCGAAGCCCGCGGCCGCGAACGCTGCCTGGATGGCCGGCGCGGCCGCTTCGGCTTCAACACGCGATTCGAACCACGCGAACACGCTGGGACCGGCACCGGAAATGCTGGCCCCCATGGCACCGACCTCCAGCGCCGCCTGTTTGGCCGCATCGAAGCCGACGATCAGCGGCGCACGGCGCGGCTCGACGAGGACGTCACGCAGGCCATCGCGTACGAGCGTGGCATCGCCGGCATGGCAGCCGGCGAGCATCAACGCAAGGTTGGCGCTCTGTGCCACGAAGTCCTTCAGTTCGTACGCGCCCTGCAACGCGGCGCGTGCGCGGCGCGTCTCCAGGATCGCGTCCGGATGCACCAGCACGCTGTGCCAGTGCTCGGGCACAGGGATGCGCACCAGCCGGTCGGCGGTCGACAGTACCAGCCCGCCCAGCAGCATCGGGCCAAGGTTGTCGCCATGCTTGCCGCCGCTGGCGACGGCCTCGCCGACCAGCGCGTGCGGATACAGCGCCTCGTGCGACAGCGGCGCATCGAGCAGCGCATTGGCAGCGACCAGCGCCGCCACGCACGAGGCGGCGGAACCGCCCATGCCGGAGCCGAGCGGAATGCCCTTCTCGATCTCGACCTCGAAGCCGAACGGCAGCGCCAGCGCTTCGCGCAAGGAGATCAGCGCCGCGCCCGCGGTATTGCCCGGCGCATCCAGCGGCAGGTCGACGGTCGCCCCGCGGATCGCGGCGATCCGCACCTCGGGTACCTCGATGCGGCGCACGGTGACGGTGTCGCCGACGCCTTCGATCACATGGCCCAGGATGTCGAACCCCACGCCGACGTTGCCCACCGATGCCGGCGAGAACGCACTTGCCTGCTGCCTCATGCCCACTCCACGTCCTTCTTCATCGGATGCCTCACAGCTTCGCACCCTGCCCTGCCGCCACGCGCAATACATCGGCGAACACACCGGCGGCGGTGACTTCCGGACCCGCACCTGGGCCCTGCACGATCAGCGGATTGTCGCAGTAACGGCGGGTGGTGAACTGCACGATGTTGTCGGTCAGGCGCAGGTTGCCGAACGCATGCGCGGCCGGCAGGTCCACCAGGCCCACCCTGGCGCGGCCCTCTGCATCGAGTCGGGCGACGTAGCGCAACACGTTGCCGGCGGCACGGGCCCTTGCCAGCCGTTCGCCGAAGGTGGCATCCACCTCGCCGAGCCGCGCCATGAAGTCGTCGACGCTGGCCTGCCGCAGCGCCTCCGGCACCAGGCTCTCGACCTGCACGTCCTCCAGCGCGAGTTCGCGGCCGGCCTCACGCGCCAGGATCACCAGCTTGCGCGCCACGTCGGTGCCCGACAGGTCGTCGCGTGGATCCGGTTCGGTATAGCCCAGGCCACGCGCTTCGGTGACCAGCTGCGAGAACGGCACGCTGCCGTCGAACTTGTTGAACAGCCACGCCAGCGTGCCGGAGAAGATGCCTTCCACCGACACCACCGTATCGCCGGTATCCAGCAGGTCGCGCAGCGTGGAGATCACCGGCAGGCCGGCGCCGACCGTCGCTTCATAGCGGAAGCGCGCGCCGCTGGCGGCCGCGGCGTCGCGGATCGCGTGGTAGCGCGCCAGCGGACCGGCGCCGGCCTGCTTGTTCGGCGTGATCACGTGGATGCCGGCCGCCAGCCACTCGGCGTAGCGGTCCGCCACTTCCGGGCTGGCGCTGCAGTCCACGATCACCGCATGTGGCATGTGCGCCGACAGCAGGTGCTGGGTGAAGCGGTCCAGGTCGGCCCCCTGCGGACTGGCGTCGAACCGCGCGCGCCAGTCGGCGCCGATGCAGCGCTCGTCCAGCAGCATGCGTTTGCTGGAGGCGATGGCGCGCAGGCGCAGGTCGAGGTTGGCCTTGCCCAGCAACTGCGGCTGCGCGGCGCGCAACTGTTCGATCAGCGTCGCACCGACGTTGCCCGGACCGATCACGCCGACCGCGAATGTCTGCGGCGACAGCCAGAAGCCGGCATGCGCGGCACGCAGCGCCTTGGTGGCGTCGGTGCCGTCGATGGCGACCGAGATATTGCGTTCGGACGAGCCTTGCGCGATGGCCAGGATGTTCACCTGGGCATGCGCCAACGCACCGAACAGGCGCGCGGACACGCCCGGGGTTCCCGCCATGCCATCGCCGACGGCGGCCAGCACGCTGACGCCGTCACGGCGCTGCACGCGCTGGATCTGCTTGGTATCCAGTTCGTGCGCGAACGCCTCCAGCAACGCCGCCTGTCCCTTCGCCGCTTCGCTGGCCCTGACCACGCAGCAGATCGAATGCTCCGACGATCCCTGCGAGATCATCACCACCGACACGTGCGCATTACGCAGGGCGGCGAATACGCGCTCGGCGGTGCCCGGCACGCCGATCAGGCCGGTGCCCTCCAGGTTCAACAGCGCCAAGTCGGCACTCAACGTCAGGCCCTTGACCGGACCGACCGCATCGCGTTCGGCGGTGATGCGCGTGCCGGGATGCTCCGGATGGAAGGTGTTGCGGATGATGATCGGCAGTCCGCGCTCCATCGCCGGCGACATGGTCTGCGGGTGCACGACCTTGGCGCCGAAGTAGGCCAGTTCGCAGGCTTCGTCGTAGCTCAGTGCCTCCAGTTGCACGGCCTCCGGCACCAGGCGCGGGTCGGCCGACAGCACCCCGTCCACGTCGGTCCAGATATGCAGTTCCGCCGCGTCGTAGAGCGCGGCGAAGATCGCCCCCGAGTAGTCGCTGCCGTTGCGTCCGAGAGTGGTGAAGCGGCCCTCGCGGTCGCGTGCCACGAAGCCCGTCGCGACGACCCGGCGCTGCGGGTGCGAGGCCTGCCATGCCGCCAGCCGCTGCGCGCTGGTGTCCCAGTCGACGACGACGCCAAGCTCGCCATGGTCGACGCGCAGCACCTCGCGTGCGTCCAGCACCGCACAATCCTCGCCCTGCAGGGTCAGGTACTCGCCCAGCAAGCGCGCCGAACACACCTCGCCCAGTCCTTGCACGCGCTGCAGGACCAGCTCCGGCAGGCCTCCAATGACGATCAGCGCGTTGAGGATCTCGTGCAGTCGCTGGAAGCGTTCGTCCACCCATTCGATGACCGGCCCGGCGGACTCGCCCAGCAGCGCCACCGCTGCGCCGCGATGGCGCGCACGCAGCGCATGCCAGCTGTCCTGCCATTCGGGACGGTTGGCGGCCGCGAGTTCGCACAGCTCGATCAGGGCATCGGTGACGCCCTTCATCGCGGAGACGACCGTGACCTGCAGGTCTTCGTCGCGCGCGAGCAGCAGCTGCGCCACATGGCGGTAGCGGTCGGCATCGGCAACGGAGGTGCCGCCGAACTTGTGGACGACGGTGCGCGGTTTGGGCTGTTCGACTTCGGTGCTGCGGGACGACATGGGTCAGGAACCTCGGGTAGGAGGCCCGGCACGCATCAGGAAGTGGGGTGGCCCTGCATCCTGATCCGGGTGCGGGGCCGTGGTCTGCGGATTACGCGAACACAACCAACCGCACCCGACGAGTCAGGGTGGTAATGGTGGTGGTAATGGACGTGCGTCCGGCACCCGCACGCACCATCGCTGGCGACGGGGCCGGCGTGGAGGACATGGCGTGCGAGGCATGGGAGCGCATGGAGGAAGAAAAGCACGCCACCCCGGGGGGCTGTCAAGCGCTGCGACGCAACAAAGCCAAGGATTTCAGATGGATGCAACTGAAACCAATGGCGCGCACTCTACAGCGCGCGCGTCATGAAGACGCTGTTCGGGTCGTCCACGTAATCGCCGAACGGCGTGCACGGCGTGAAGCCCGCACGCGCGTACAGCGCGTGGGCTGGCGCGAAGTACGCCATCGATCCGGTCTCCAGGCTCAGCCGCCGGTAGCCGCGTCGGCGGGCCTCGTCGACGATGTGGGCGAGCATCTTCGCGGCCACGCCGCGACGCAGATGGCGCTGCGCCGTGCGCATCGACTTCACTTCGCCATGGCCCGCATCCAGTTCGCGCAACGCACCGCAGCCGGCCAATTGTTCGCCATCCCATACCGCCCAGAAGCTGATGTCGTGGCCGCGCAGAGCGTCGAGATCGAGCGCATGCACGCTTTCCGGTGGTGACGTGCGACGCATCCAGTCCAGGTGCTCCTGCAGGAGGGCGATGACAGCGGGATGACGGAGATCGTCGAGGCGGATGTCCATGCAGGCCGGCAGGTGGGGACTGACGCCACAGTGCCACGCGGACCGCTGGCGGGATATGGCCAAGGTGTCCGTGCGTCGTGCCGCGGCCCGCTTCGTGCGAGAATCGCGGTCGATGGCCCCGTAGCTCAGCTGGATAGAGCGGTCCCCTCCTAAGGGACAGGTCGTGCGTTCGAATCGCGCCGGGGTCACCATCTCTCCCATCGCCCCGCGCCACCTGCGCGCCTCGGCGAATCGACGATCGATCCGTTCCCGCATCGGCAATCCGAACAAAGCCCGGCACGGATTCCTCGTCGTTCCGTGCAACGCGCCGCAACCCGGGAATCGCTTGGAAAAACACGGACTTACGCAAGGTCCGGTCGGCCCGCTCTGGTAGAATCGCGCACCTCTTTCGATGCCGCGCGATCTCCGGCGGCATCCCGTGCACTGACCCTGGAGCTTCCATGCCTGCTGACCTCCTCAAGGCCCTCGGCCTTACCACCACCAACTCCGGCACCTACCTCGGCAGCGGTGAGTGGTCCAAGACCACCGACGCCGGCCTGCTGCAGTCGATCAACCCGACCACCAACGAGGTGATCGCCGAGGTCCACGCCAGCAGCCAGGCCGACTACGAGAAGGTGGTCGCCCGCGCGCAGGCCGCATTCAAGATCTGGCGCACCACCCCCGCCCCGCGCCGCGGCGAAGCGATCCGCCTGTGCGGCGAAGCACTGCGCAAGCACAAGGACGCGCTGGGCTCGCTGGTCGCGCTGGAAATGGGCAAGAGCAAGCCCGAAGGCGACGGCGAAGTGCAGGAGATGATCGACATCGCCGACTTCGCCGTGGGCCAGAGCCGCATGCTGTACGGCTACACCATGCACTCCGAGCGTCCCGGCCACCGCATGTACGAGCAGTACCAGCCGCTGGGCCTGGTCGGCATCATCAGCGCGTTCAACTTCCCGGTCGCCGTGTGGGCGTGGAACTCGTTCCTGGCCGGCATCTGCGGCGACATCTGCATCTGGAAGCCGTCCAACAAGACGCCGCTGACCGCGATCGCCAGCATGAAGATCTGCAACGACGCGCTGAAGGAAGGCGGCTTCCCGGACATCTTCTTCCTGATCAACGACGCCGGCGTCGAGCTGGCGCAGCAGTTCGTCGACGACAAGCGGGTCCCGCTGATCAGCTTCACCGGTTCCACCCAGGTCGGCCGCACGGTCGGTGAGCGCGTCGCGCGCCGCATGGGCCGCAGCCTGCTGGAGCTGGGCGGCAACAACGCCATCATCCTGGACGAAACCGCCGACCTGAAGCTGGCCGTGCCCGGCATCGTGTTCGGTGCCGTCGGCACCGCCGGCCAGCGCTGCACCACCACGCGCCGCCTGATCGTGCACGAATCCATCTACGACACCGTGCTGGCCACGCTGATCAAGGCGTACAAGCAGGTGGAAGGCAAGATCGGCGACCCGACCGACCCGGCCAACCTGATGGGCCCGCTCAACAGCCAGGGCGCCGTGCAGCAGTTCCTCGACTCCATCGCCAAGGCCAAGGCCAGCGGAGGCACCGTCGAGACCGGCGGCACCGCGATCGACCGTCCGGGCAATTTCGTGCTGCCGGCGATCGTCACCGGCCTGAAGAATTCCGATGAGGTCGTCCAGCACGAGACCTTCGCGCCGATCCTCTACGTGATGAAGTACAAGACGCTGGACGAAGCCATCGAGATGCAGAACGCTGTGCCGCAGGGCCTGTCGTCGTCGATCTTCACCCAGAACCTCAAGGCGGCCGAGCAGTTCCTGTCGGCGGCCGGCAGCGACTGCGGCATCGCCAACGTCAACATCGGCACCAGCGGCGCCGAGATCGGCGGCGCCTTCGGTGGCGAGAAGGACACCGGCGGCGGACGCGAATCCGGTTCGGATGCGTGGAAGGTCTACATGCGCCGGCAGACCAACACCATCAATTATTCGGATTCGCTGCCGCTGGCGCAGGGCATCAAGTTCGACCTCTGACGGAAGCAAGGCCGGCATGGCTGCAAGCCGGCCGCCCTGGACGGGCCCGCTTCTGGGATAATCGCGCCACCTTCACGGGTGGCGCGTTTTTTTGCCTGTCCGAGCCTGCGCCATCCCGCCTCCCTGACCCCTGCACGGAGCCCTCAGATGACCCCAGTCCGCACCACCAGCAGTCTCGCCATTGCCAGCCTCGTGTCCGGCATCCTCGGCTGGACCCTCCTTCCCGTCATCGGCACGCTCGTGGCCATCATCACCGGCCACATGGCGCGCGCCGAGATCCGCCGCAGCGCAGGCACGCTGGACGGCGACGGACTGGCGATCGGTGGCCTGGTGCTGGGCTGGGTGTCGGCGCTGTTGTGGATCCTCGGTATCGCCGCCATCTTCCTGTTCTTCGGCGGCCTGGCCTGGCTGGCGACGTTGAGCTGAGCCCGCTCGCGTCCATGTATTCGTTCGCCCGCCCCTTCCTCTTCGGCCTCGATGCCGAAACCGCCCATGGCATGGGCCTGAAGGCGCTCGACCTGGCCTACCGCACCGGTACCACGCCGCTGATGGCGAGGCCGATCACGCCGATGCCCACCAAGCTCATGGGCCTGACCTTTCCCAATCCGGTCGGCCTGGCCGCGGGCCTGGACAAGAACGGCGCACACATCGATGCGCTGTTCGCGCTGGGTTTCGGCTTCGTCGAGATCGGCACGGTCACGCCCAAGCCGCAGCCGGGCAATCCGAAGCCGCGCATGTTCCGCCTGCCGGAGCACCAGGCCGTCATCAACCGCCTCGGCTTCAACAACGAGGGCGTCGACGCGCTGGTCCGCAATGTCGAGGCCGCGCGCCGCGACCGCGGCCTGCTCGGCATCAACATCGGCAAGAACAAGGACACCTCCAACGAGCGCGCCGCGTCCGATTACCTGTACTGCCTGGAGCGCGTCTACCCGTTGGCGGACTACATCACCGTCAACATTTCTTCGCCAAACACCGCCGGCCTGCGCGAGCTGCAGGAAGAGCAGGCGCTGCGCCAGCTGATCGGCACCCTGCGCGAATCACAGGAAGAGTTGGCCGCGCAGCACGGCAAGCGCGTGCCGATGCTGGTGAAGATCGCGCCCGACCTGTCCGACAGCGATATCGATGCGGTCGCGCGCGTGCTCGGCGACATGCAGGTCGACGGCGTCATCGCCACCAACACCACCGTCTCGCGCATCAGCGTGCAGGAGCATGCGCATGCACGCGAGACCGGCGGCCTGTCCGGGGCGCCGCTGATGGGCCAGTCCACGCTGGTGCTGCGCCGCCTGCGCACGCGCCTGCCGGATGCGATCCCGCTGATCGGCGTGGGCGGCATCCTGTCCGGCGCCGACGCGGTGGCGAAGATGTCTGCCGGCGCCTCGCTGGTGCAGTGCTATACCGGCCTGGTCTACCGCGGTCCCGAGCTGATCCGCGAATGCGTGGAAGCCATCCGCCGCCGTCGCGAGGCCCGCAGCGGCGGTCCGGTGGCGCCGGAATGACGAGCGGCTACCGCGTCACCGCGAACGCCCCGCTGCGTGCGCGCACGACGTTCGGTGTCCCTGCGCGGGCGCCGTGGCTGATCGAGGTCGATGATGCCGCCGCACTGGATGAGGTGCTCGCGCTGCCGCAGGTCGCCGGAGCCGAACCGCTGATCATCGGCGGCGGCAGCAACCTGCTGTTCGCCGGCGACGCGCCGGGCGCCGTCATCGCGATGGCCACGCACGACCTGCGCGTGCTGTCCGACGACGGCGTACAGGCCCTCGTCCGCGCCGACGCCGGCGTGGCCTGGCATCCGCTGGTGATGTGGACGCTGGACCAGGGCCTGTGCGGACTGGAGAACCTGGCGCTGATCCCGGGCACGGTGGGTGCGTCGCCGATCCAGAACATCGGCGCCTACGGGACCGAGGTGGGCGAATTCATCCATGTCGTCGAAGCGCTCGATCGTCGCCGGGGCACGCGGGTGCGGCTGGACCGCGACGCCTGCGCCTTCGCCTACCGCGACAGCGTGTTCAAGCACGACGCCGACCGCTACCTGGTGACGGCGGTCGAGTTCCTGCTGCCGCGCGCGCCGGCGCTGCGCCTGGACTATGCGGGCATCCGAGACGAGCTGGGTGCGATGGGCATCGCCGATCCGACCGCGCGCGACGTCGGCAACGCGGTCATCCGCATCCGCCAGCGCAAGCTGCCCGACCCTGCCGTGGTCGGCAATGCGGGCAGCTTCTTCAAGAATCCGATCGTCTCGCAGGCGCAGGCCGACGCGTTGCTGGTCGACTACCCCACTCTGCCGGTGTTCCGCGGCGACGCCGCGCACAACCGCAAGCTGTCGGCGGCCTGGATGATCGAAGCCTGTGGCTGGAAGGGCCACCGCGACGGCGACGCCGGCGTCTCCGCCGCGCACGCCCTCGTGCTGGTCAACCACGGCGAGGCGACCGGTGCGCAGCTGCTGCTACTGGCCAGGAAGATCGCCGCGTCGGTCCAGGCGCGCTTCGGCGTCGCCATCGAGCCGGAACCGAAGATCATCGGGGCGAGCTGGTAGCCCCTCCCATGATCCTCATCCTGCCTCGGATACAGCTCCCTCCCCCGCGTGCGTGGGAGGGTTGGGGTGGGGGGATGCCGAAGCCGACCGCCCTCGGCGACCGCGATGGCAGCGAGTGCGGCGACCCATCGACCGCATACCCGCGCTCATGGACTCCGTTCGCCCCCATCCGCCCCTTCCCCCGCAGGCGGGGAAAGGGGCGGATCTTCGCTGCGTCGTGCCGGCAATGATCGGCGGCGCGTTCGAACGTCTCGGAGCCGCTCGCCCCCATCCCAGCCTTCCCCCGCAGGCGGGGGAAGGGGCAGATCCGGAACGTTGATGCCCACCCTGCCCGCCCACTACCGCGCCGCCGCATTGATGCTGGGCAGCACGGTGTTCTTCGCGCTGATGGTGGTGGCGATCCGGCTGGCCTCGGCCACGCTGCATACGTTCGAGATCGCGTTCTTCCGCAACTTCTTCGGCCTGCTCGCGGCGGCACCGCTGATCCTGCGCCACGGGCCGGGCTTCCTGAAGACCACCCAGTTCCCGCGCTACCTGTTCCGCTGCGTGATCGGCATCTGCTCGATGCTGGCCGGCTTCTGGGCGATCGGCCACCTGCCGCTGGCGCAGGCGGTCTCGCTGTCGTATTCCACCCCGCTGTTCGTCACCCTCGCCGCCGCGGCGATGCTCAACGAGCAGGTGCGCGCGCGCCGCTGGACCGCGGTGGTGCTTGGCTTCATCGGCGTGCTGATCATCGTGCGGCCGGGCACGTCGCAGTTCACCGTCGACGCGATGATCGCCGTGCTGGCGGCGGTGATGAGCGCGCTGGTGGCGATCCAGATCAAGCAGTTGTCCAACACCGAGCCGGCGGACCGCATCGTCATCTACACCACGCTGCTGTGGGTGCCGATGTCGCTGGTACCGGCGCTGGCGGTATGGGAATGGCCGCAGGGCATCACCTGGGTGTGGGTGATCGCGGCGGGCGTGCTCGGCACCGGTGGCCACATGCTGTGGACGCGTGCATTGAAGCTGGGCGAAGTGTCGGCGCTGACGCCGATCAGCTTCATGCAGCTGCCGGTGGTGGCGCTGTTCGGCTGGCTGCTGTTCGACGAGACGCTGGACGCCTGGACCCTGGTCGGCGCCGGCATCATCTTCGGCGCCAACGCCTATATCGCGCACCGCGAGGCGGTGCTGTCCCGTCGCGCCGCGTCGGAAGCGCCGAGCGCGGGCGCCAAACCCGGGGAGTGACCGCCACGCGGGCTCAGCCGCGCGTGGTCGGCTGCCTGCCCGGCCGCTTGTTCTCGCGATAACGCTCCGCGAGTTCGGCGTCGGCGTCATCCAGCGTCGTGGGGTCCGCTGCCAGCAGCGGCGCGATGTACTGGCGGTACAGCGGCTCCGCTTCTTTCGGACGACCCAGTTCGCGGTAGGTGTCGATCAGGTTCCACGCTGCCGTGCGCGTTTCCACGTGCGTCTCGCCCAGCGCACGCCGGCGCAGCTCGAACAGGCGCTGGAATTCGGCCAGCGCTTCCGGCACGCGACCCAGCACCCGCAGCGCTTCGGCGCGGATGACCATCGTGGCCTGCGCCTGCGGATGCTTCTCGCCCAGCGTCTTCAACGCCAGCGGCTGCACATCGGCCAGCAGGCGCAGCGAGGCTTCCGCCTGGCCCGCATTGAGCAGCGTGCCGGCATGGTTGACGAGGATGGACAGGGTGTCCGGATGGCCCGGGCCAAGCACGCGACTGCGCGCGGTGATGACCTGCTCTTCCAGCGGCAGCGCCGACGCGTAGTCCTTCCGACGCGCGAAGGCCGTGGCCAGGTTCAGGCGCGTGCGGACGGTCTGCGGATGATCGCGGCCGAGCACGCGTTCGCGTGCGGCCAGGACGTCCTGCAGCAGCGGCAACGCCTTCTCCACCGATGCGGCGTCGGCGCCGTCGATCATCATCGTGGCCAGCGTGCTGCGGGCCTGCAGCGTGACCGGGTGTTCGCTGCCCAGCTTGCCAATGTAGCGATCGGTCAGGTCGCGCTGCAGGGCGATGGCCGCGTCCTTCTCGCGGTTCATGATGCGCAACACCGCGAGGTTGCCCATCGCCGACAGCGTTTCCTCGTGATCTGGACCCAGCGTGGCGGTGCGCCGTGCAACCACGGTTTCCATGTTGGCGCGCGCCTCGGGGAGCTCGCCGAGGTTGCGCTGCACCGCCGCGAGGTCATTGGTCGCCTCCAGCGTCGCCGGATCGTCCGGACCCGCACTGGCCAGCAGCCGCGCCTGCACGGCCTCGATCACGCCCTTCGCGCGCGGGCGGTCGCCGCGCGCCGAGATCACCTGCGCCTGCGCCAGTTCCAGCTTCACCCGCACGCGGTCGTTGTCCGCCAGCGCGAACGCACGCGGCAATGCCCTCTGCAGCGCCGCCTCGGCCTGGTCGATGTGCGCACCTTCCAGCAGCGCCTTCACCTGGTCGTTGCGCGCGCGCAGGGTGTCCTGCGCGCCCTCGCCGAGCACGCGGCTGCGGTAATCGGCCACCTGCGAGAAATGCGCGGCCGCCTTGTCGTACAGCCCGATGGCGGCATACACGTGGCCGACCGATTCGCGCAGGCTGGCTGCCACGTCGGGCTGGTCGGCGAAATCGCGCGCGATCGCCTCTTCCGCGTTCGCCAGCAACTGACGGTCGACCAGGTCGCGCGCCAGGTCGTTCGTGCTGGTCTTGGCCAGCGTGGCGCCGAACGCGTCGGCGGCGGACGGGTCCACGCTGCTGACCTGGCGCACCAGGCCCTCGGACAGGCCCACGCCCATGGTCTCGATGTCGATGCCTTCCAGCATCGACTGCTGGAACGCGGCGACCTTCTCAAGCTCGGCGCTGCGAGCCTCGGCGACGCTGCGCTGCGTGCGCGCCTGCTGCAGGCCGTACAGCGACAGGCCCAGTCCGCCCAGCAACGCCAGCAACGCGAACCCGGCGGCGACGGCCGCCGTGCGATGGCGGCGCAGGAACTTGCGCCAGGCATAGCCGCGGCTCGGCGGCACCGCCGACACCACGCGACCGTCGAGATACCGCTGCAGGTCGTCCGCCAGCGCGGCGACCGAGTCGTAACGCGCATCGCGGTCGTGCTGCATGGCCTTCAGCACGATCCAGTCGAGGTCGCCGCGCAGCCGCTCGCGCATCCGCGCCAGCGACAGGCCACGCTCCTGCGCCATCTGCTGCGCCTGCCCGGCCGGCAGCGCGGCCAGCCGCGACGACGGTGCCACGGCCGTCGGGGTATCGGCGGACCAGGTTTCGCCGGCCGCTTCCGGACGCACGCCGGTCACCAGTTCGCACAGCACCACGCCCAGCGAATAGACGTCGCTGCGCGTGTCGACCTGCCCGGTATCGCCCTGCGCCTGCTCGGGGCTCATGTATTCGGGCGTGCCGGCGCGCTCCAGCGCCGCATCGCCGGCCAGCGACGCGGCCATGGCGATGCCGAAATCGATGATCTTCGGCGCCGGCCTGCCGTCGAGCGTGTCCACCAGCAGGTTGCCGGGCTTGAGGTCGCGGTGCACCACGCCCTTGTGGTGCGCGTGCTGCACGCCTTCGCAGACGCGGATGAACAAGGCCACGCGCGCATCCAGCGGCAGGCGCTGGTCGCGGCAGTAGCGCGTGATCGGGCTGCCGTCGGTCAGCTCCATCGCGAAGAACGGATAGCCTTCCTCGGTGGTGCCGGCGTCGTAGATCTGGGCGATCGCCGGGTGGCGCATCTGCGCCAGTACCTGCCGTTCCACTTCGAACCAGGCCAGGTGGCGGGCCTGCAGGCGCTGGACGCGCATCAGCTTCAGCGCGACCTCGCGCCGCACCGGCTCCAGCTGCGCGGCGCGGTAGACCTCGCCCATGCCGCCGCGGCCCAGCAGGGCCTCGATCCGGTAATGGCCCAGCCGCGCGCCGGGCGCGAGCGTGCCGTCAGCCGACGTAGGCGCGTCTGTCAGACGCGTCGCCAGGCTCTCGGTGGGTGCGAGGTCGTCGTAAGGTTGCGATGTCATGCCACTGTCCCCGGTGCGCCCCGGCATGGTAGCGGAAGCGTGAGTTGACCGACCGATCCGTTACACTCGGTCCCGCACCTGCCTGCCGCGCTCGCATGTCCCGGGACTTCCTCAATCCACCGACCACGCAACGGACCATCCTGAGCGACGGCCCGACGCCGTCGTCGCACCGGTCCGCATGCGTGGTGGTGATCCATGGCGAAGGCCTGGGCCGGCGCGCCGACATCGACACCGCGCGCGTGCGCGTGGGCCGCTCGCAGGAGGCCGACCTGCACATCCCCCACAACAGCGTCTCGCGCCTGCACTGCGAGCTCTGGCGCGACGGCGACAGCTACCGCGTGCGCGACCTCGGCGCCACCAACACCACACGCGTCAACGACGCGCCGGTGTCCGAAATGGTGCTGGCCGACGGCGACCACATCACGCTGGGCGAGAGCATCCTGAAGTTCATCAGCCACAGCAGCGTGGAAGCGCGCTACCACGAGGAGATCTACCAGCTCGCCACCCACGATGCACTAACGGAGATGTACAACCGCCGCCATTTCATCGAGACGGTGGAGAAGGAGATCGCCCGCGCGATGCGCCACCAGCGCGATCTGACCATGTGCATCATCGACGTGGACCTGTTCAAGCCGATCAACGACCGCTACGGCCACATCTCCGGCGACCACGTGCTGAAGCAGATCGCCGGACTCGTCCGCCGCCACGTGCGCAACGACGATGCCGCCGCCCGCATCGGCGGCGAGGAGTTCGCGGTGCTGCTGCCGGAGTGCGGGCCCGAGGCGGCCTACGGCTTCGCCGAGCGCCTGCGCGAAGCGGTGGAGGCGGTAGTGTTCAAACCGGGCGGCGAAGCGCAGACGATCACGGTCAGCATCGGCATCGCCGCGCTGACGCCCGAGCGCGACACTTGCAGCCGCATGATGGCCGCCGCCGACGCAGCGCTGTACCGCGCCAAGAGCGAAGGCCGCAACCGGGTCTGCATCGAGCACTGACGGCTCAGCCGGTCAGCGGCTCCACGCCGTATCCCTGCGCGCGCCACGCGTCGATGCCGCCACGCAGCGGCAGCACGTCACGGAAGCCGGCACGGCGTAGCCGCCCCGCCATCCAGGCGGCCGAAACCTCGTCCGGGCAGGCGCAGTAGATGACGATGCGCTGCTCGCGCGGATAGGTGGCGAGGATGCCGTCGAGCTGGCGCTCGTCCGCGAACACCGCGCCGGGAATCCGGTACGGATCGACGTCGCGGAATCCCGGCGCGCGGATGTCGAATACAACAGGCGCCTGGCCGTTGCGGATCAGGCCGTCCAGGTCTACCGGCTCGATGCGTGCCGCTTCCAGCGACGCCAGCAGCGCGCGCCGGCGCCACCAGCGCCAGCCCACGTAGGCCGCCAGCGCGATGCCGACCAGCACGCCCGCCCCGGCGCCGAGCTGCGACAGCGTGTCGATGACGGTTTCCACCTGCCGTGAGAACACCACGCCCAGCCCCAGCCCCAACGCGGCCCACAGCGCAGCGCCCAGGCCGTCGTAGCGCAGGAACAGCGGCAGTCGCGCCTGCATGGCGCCGGCCAGCGGCACCGAGACCATCGACAGGCCGGGAATGAACTTCGCCACCGACAGGACGCGGATGCCGAAGCGGCCATAGAAGCGCTCGGTACGCTTCATGCAGGTGTCGCGCGACAGCGACAACCGGCACAGCGACTGCAGCGTGCGGTTGCCGTAGCGGCGGCCGGCGTAGAACCACACGCTGTCGCCGATCAGGCTGGCCGCGACCGACACTGCCAGCACGCCGAGCAGCGGCAGCCACATCGCCTCCGGCTGCAGCGCCAGTCCGGCGCCGACCAGGATCAGCGTCGGCATCGCCGGTACCGGCAGGCGCAGCGACAACGCCAGCACGTTGGCGAACACCAGCAGCACGCCGTATTTGTCCACCACGTCCTGCATCGCGATCCCCGTCGCTGCTGCCGCGCGTCGCGGCGAGCCGGCATGTTCGATCCGCAGGAGGGCGGCGGCAAGCCATCGGCCCGCAACGATCCGTTGTCCGGCGGGGATAGCGCACGCGTATACCAAGCCGCGGACGCGTGCTGCGCCGCAGGATCGTCCCGTTTACCTGACCGTCCACGACGCCGGCGAAGGGGGGCATCGCGGCCAATGTCGGGGGCATGGGCAGCCAAACCCCGTGCCATCACGCCGGCTTAATCCCGCAGCGAGACGAACGCACCACCATGCGCCGCTGTACGGTCGCCGCCCCCAGGGTGTGCCGCACGCCAAGGCAGTCCATCCCGTTGAACGTCCGCTCTGACTCTCGCCGGAGGATCCGATCATGGTTGCACCCGTACGACCCGCCCGCCTGCCCCTCGTCCTCGCCACCGCCACGCTGACCCTCGCCATCGCCGCCCCGCTGAAGGCCGAGGAAGGCGACTACAGTTTCTGGCAGACGCTGGTGAACCTGGTCTCGCCGCCCAAGGCCGACAACAAGGTCACCGCCGCGCAGCGCACCGGCAACTATCCGTTGCTGTCCAACCCATCCGGCTTCAACGACGGCTTCCAACCCGGCCGCTACGACGCCTGGCAGACCATCCAGCTGGCGCCTTCGACGGGCGCGGTCTGTGGCGACGGCTCGCCGTTCAAGTTCTTCGTCAACCGCGTGGCCGACACCCGCAACACCATCATCTACATGGAAGGCGGCGGCGCCTGCTGGGACTACGCCAGTTGCAGCGGCCAGAGCGGCATCCGCGGCGCGCGCAACCCCAATGGCATCCCCGACGACTACATGGGCCTGCTGAATCCGGGCGCCAGCCTGGTCAGCCCGTTCGTCACCCGCGTCAGTCCCTTCGACGGGGTGAAGACGCAGGGCTGGAACATGGTCTACGTGCCCTACTGCACCGGCGACATCTACAGCGGCGACAAGGTGGCCGTGTACAACGACCCGAGCGGGCAGAATGCGCCGCTGGTCTGGCACCACAACGGCGCGCGCAACGTGCGTGCGGTGGTGAGCTGGCTGAAGGACAACCTGCCCCGGCCCACGCAGATGCTCTCCACCGGCTGCAGCGCAGGCGGTGCCGGCAGCCTGACCAGCTACCACCCGCTGCGCCGCGACCTGGCGCCCACACGCAGCTTCCTGATCGACGACTCCGGCCCGATCTTCCCCACCCCGAAGAACGGCAACCCGGTCGACTACCCGTCGCAGCCGCTGATGGCGCTGATCCGCAGTGCCTGGGGCCTGGACCAGCCGAACGGCCCGCTGCCCTACCTCGCCAGCGGCCTGCCGCAGTTCGACCTCAACGAGCTCGGCACGCTGTATCCAGCCCTGTCCAGCAAGTACGCGAGCGACCGGCTTGGCCATACGCATTTCTGGAAGGACCTCAACTACTCCTCGTACTCGTACGAGCGCTTCTATCCCGACATCGCCAACGCGCCGGACCAGGCGACCAAGGAAGCGCGCATCCATGCCCGCTGGAACACCGACACCGCCCGCCTGCGCGACCGCCTGAACGGGCTGAACAATGTCGGCGGCTATTTCCCGCAGTACCGCGCGCTCAACGAAAGCCACTGCACCACCATCGTCGACTTCAAGAACGCCGACGTGCAGGCGCAGAACCTGGAGCTGAAGCACTTCATCGACAGCGTGCTCGACGGCCAGGGCAAGGTGCTCGACGCCAGCGAACAGGACGACAAGGCCGACAAGGCCAAGCCGTTCAACCTGCTGTACTGGCTGGTGGACCAGTTGATGGGCTGAGGACGATGTCCGGGACCGTCGCGATGCGGCGGTCCGGGTACTCGAGGACCCGGGAATGAAGAAACTGCTGACCCTGCTGGTGCCCTGCCTGGTTTTCGCAGCGGCCGTGGTCTGGTGGAAGAACGACGCGCGGGATCCTGGCGAAACGACATCGTCCGCGTCGACTGAGGCCACCTCCGCATTGCCATTGGCCTCACTGCAGGCCACGCCACAAGCGCAGGCGCATCGCGAGCGCCAGCGCTTCGAGGCCGATGCGAAGGACTTCTTCGCGCGCGCACCGTCGCTGCGTGCCGTCGAGCGCAGTGAACGCGCCGACGCGCTGTCGCGCCAGATCGACCGCTACGAGGCCGAGGATGGCCTGTCCGCCGGCGAAGCCGTGCTGCTGCGTACCGCCTTGATCAAGGCCACCGTTGACGATCCCGCCGAGCAGGCTGCGGCGGTCGCCGAGATGGCCGACCGCTACCGCGCGCATGCCGACCAGCGCATGGCCGCCTTCGCGACGCAGCAGGCCAGCGATCCCCGCTTCCAGTCGTACAAGGCACGCGAAGCCCAGGTCGTCAGCGAGGTGATGGCGATGACCTCGATTCCCGCTGGCCTCACCCGCGACCAGTACCTGCGCCAACGGCTGCAGGAAGAGCGCGAGCGTGCGTACGCACCCTAGGATTGCTCCTCTGTAGGAGCGACGTAAGTCGCGACCGCACGCCATCGCGTCGTGATCCATGCAGCACGCTCCGTGGTGCTGGATCGATCATGATTCGTTGAGGTGTCAGGACCTGTCGTTGATCCGGTCGCGACTTACGTCGCTCCTACAACCGCTGGCAACTGCCTAGCGGGCCAGCCATGGCCGTCCACGCACGCGATACAGCACCAGATAGACACCCGATACCCATGCGATGCCGGCCGCGAAGCCGCCGAGGATGTCGGACGGATAGTGCACGCCCAGGTAGATGCGCGAGATGCCGACCAGCAGCGCGAAGCTGCCGGCCAGCGCCACCGCCAGCCAGCGCCAGCGCGTATGCCAGCACAGCAGCACGACCACCATCGCCAGCGTCGCGGAGCCCATCGCATGGCCGCTGGGGAAGCTGAAGGTGTGCTCGGGCGCGATCGATTCCCACAGCGTCGGCCGGTCGCGCTGGAAGAACTGCTTGGTCGCCATGTTGAGCAGCGCCGAGCCGGCGAACGACACGCCGGCGAACGTGGCTTCTCGCCAGCGACGCGCGATCAGCAGACCGAGCGTCAGTGCGATATCGACCGGCACCACGCCCCACTGGTAGCCGATCGCGGACATGAAGATGAAGAACCGGTCCAGCGCTGGCCCTGTCATGGCATGCGCGTGCCACAGCAACGGATCGTCGAAATAGAACGCCTCGAGCTCATGCACTTCGTCGGCCAGCTCGACGAAGGCCCACAGCGGCGCCAGTAGGCAGAGGAACAGCAGGACGAGGCGGCCGCCGTGCTCGCGCAGAAGGCTGGCGATGAGACGCCGGCCTTGGGCCAACCGCTCAGCCGGCGACACGCGCGTACTTGCTCTCGACGTAGTCGTCGATCAACGCGACGAACTCGTGCGCGATGTTCTCGCCGCGCAGGGTGACCTTCTTTTCCCCGTCGACGAATACCGGCGCGGCCGGCGCCTCGCCGGTGCCGGGCAACGAGATGCCGATGTTGGCGTGGCGCGATTCGCCGGGCCCGTTGACCACGCAGCCCATCACCGCGAGCGTCATGTTCTCCGCGCCCGGATGCGTGACCTTCCATTCCGGCATCTTGCCGCGCACGTGTTCCTGCACGACCTTGGCCAGCTCCTGGAAGAATTCGGACGTGGTGCGGCCGCAACCTGGGCAGGCGGTAACCATCGGCGTGAACGCGCGCAGGCCGGTGGTCTGCAGCAGTTCCTGCGCGACGATGACTTCCTGCGTGCGCGACTGGCCGGGTTCCGGGGTCAGCGAGATGCGGATGGTGTCGCCGATGCCTTCCTGCAGCAGCACCGCCAGCGCCGCGCTCGACGCGACGATGCCCTTGCTGCCGATGCCGGCCTCGGTCAGGCCCAGGTGCAGGGCGAAATCGGTGCGGGCCGCCATGTCGCGGTAGACCGCGATCAGTTCCTGCACGCCGCTGACCTTGGCCGACAGCACGATGCGGTCGCGCGGCAGGCCGATCTCGACGGCGCGTTCGGCCGAATCCACCGCCGAGCGGATCAGCGCCTCGCGCAGCACGCGGCCGGCGTCCCACGGCGTTTCGCGCGTGTGGTTCTCGTCCATCAGCTGCGCGGCCAGCGCCTGGTCCAGCGAGCCCCAGTTGGCGCCGATGCGCACCGGCTTGCCGTAGCGGATCGCGAACTCGATCAGCTGGGCGAACTGGGTGTCCTTCTTCTTGCCGAAGCCGACGTTGCCCGGGTTGATGCGGTACTTGGCCAATGCCTCGGCGCAGGCCGGTTCGCCCGCCAGCAACTGGTGGCCGTTGTAGTGGAAGTCGCCGATCAGCGGCACCGCGATGCCCATCATCTCCAGCTTCTCGCGGATGCGCGGAATGGCGGCGGCGGACTCGGGATTGTTGACCGTCAGGCGGACCATTTCCGAACCGGCGCGCCACAGTTCGGCCACCTGCTTCACGCTGCCGGCGATGTCGGCGGTGTCGGTATTGGTCATCGACTGCACCACCACCGGACGGCCGCCGCCGACGGTGGCGTTGCCGATCCGGACGGCCTGGGTGATGCGGCGCGGCCAGGGCGCGGCGTCGGTGGGGGGCGTGGGGCGGGTGACGGCGTCGTGCATGGCCGCATTGTAGCGTGGGCGCCTCGCCGTCCTGCGACACCCTGACGCAGGCGCCGGTCCACGGCCTTGCACTAGCATGGGAGCATGCCGAATACCCTGCTGACCCTGTCGCCGTCGTTCCTGCGCACGCTGTGCAACCTGCGCTGGGTGGCGATCGTGGGACAGGCGGTGACCGTGCTGGTGGCGCTGGGTCCCCTCGGCATCGACCTGCCGCGCTGGCCGCTGTGGGCCGGCATCGGCGCATTGGCCCTGTTCAACGTCTACGCCACCTGGCGCAGCCGCCGGCCCGGCGAAGAAACCGCCGCCGAGGCCTTCGCCCACATGCTGGTCGACGTGGCCGTGCTGTCCTGGTTGGTCGCCTGGAGTGGCGGCATCGGCAATCCGTTCAGCTCGATGTTCCTGCTGCTGATCGCGGTGTCGTCGCTGGCACTCCCCTTGCGCTGGGTGATCGCCACCGGCGTGGCCTGCCTGCTGGGCTACGTGCTGACGGCCATCTTCGGTCGCCCGCTGCCGCACCTGCACGACGATGCCTTCAACGTGCATCTGTGGGGCATGGGCGTGAACTTCGTGCTGTCGGCGGCCGTGGTGCTGTACTTCTCCACGCGCCTGGTCGCCGCGCTGCGCCTGCGCGAACAGGAACTGGCCCGCCTGCGCGAGCGCTTCGCGCGCAACGAAGGCATCGTCGCGCTGGCCACGCATGCCGCCGCGGTCGCGCACGAACTGAACACACCGCTTGCGACGCTGACGCTGCTGACCGAGGACATCCGCGAGCACGCGGCCGAACCCGACATCCGCGAGGACGCCGGCACCATGCGCCAGCTGATCGACGTGTGCCGCGACCGCGTGCGCGCGCTCGCCGCTTCGGCCGACATGGGCGTGCATCAGCGCGTGGACCTCGACGACGTGGTGCAGCGCTGGCAGCTGATCCGCCCGACCGTGGAGCTGCAGCGCACCGGCGCCCTGCCGCCGTGGCTGCCGACCGATGCATCCACCGGGCACTTGCTGCAGGCGCTATTGAACAACGCCGCCGATGCCAGCCGACAGGCCGGCTCGCAGCGCGTGGACCTGGACCTGCGCTGCGAAGACGGGGAACTGGTCGGCACCGTGCGCGATTACGGCAACGGCTTCCACGAAGCGCTGCCGTTCCAGTCCGAGCAACTGTTCCGCACCAGCAAGCCCGAGGGCATGGGCGTGGGCCTGGCCCTGTCGCACGCCACCATCGAGCGGCTGGGCGGACGCATGACCATGCGCGCCGTGCCGCCGAAGGGCGTGCAGGTGCAATTCCGCCTGCCGGTGGCAGGCCACGACGAAACCCATTGATGGGAGGCATCCGATGAAAGGCCTGCTGGTCGACGACGACGAACTCTATGCGCGCACGCTGCAGCGCAGCCTTGGGCGCAAGGGCATCGAGACCGAGATCGCGCTGGACGCCGCCAGCGCGCTGGCGCGGGCACGCGAACATCGGCCCGATTTCGCCCTGGTCGACCTGAAGCTAGGCGCCGATTCCGGCCTGACCTTAATCGAACCGCTGCGCGCGCTGCGCGCCGACATGCGGATCCTGCTGGTCACAGGCTACGCCAGCGTGGCCACCGCCGTGGAGTCGATCAAGCGCGGCGCCGACGACTACCTGCCCAAGCCGGCGACGGTACCGACCATCCTGCGTGCGCTGGGACTGGAAGCGCCGGCCGCCATGGACGAAGGCAGCGCGGCGGACGACACCATGACGCCGCTGAGCCGGCTGGAGTGGGAACACATCCAGCAGGCACTGGCCGAAACCGAAGGCAACATCTCCGCCGCAGCGCGCCTGCTGGGCATGCACCGGCGCTCGCTGCAACGCAAGCTGGCGAAGCGACCGGGACCGGAGCGTCGCTGGATCGACGAATAGCGGTCAGCGCGAGGGATCGCGGTCGGGATCCATCGCCATCCCGGCCCCCATGCCGAGACCGGCGCCCGCCCCCATGCCGGCGCCCGTCCCGCCTCCACCACCTCGCCCGCCGTCGCCGCGGCCGTCGCCCTTGCCGCCCTCGCCCTTCCCTTTCGCCGCGACCGGCCGTGCCGGCCCCTGCCTCGGTATCGCCAGTCCGGACGGAATCGGATCGAGGTCCAGCACGCTGCGGATGAAGTCGCGCAACGACACCACCAGATCGTGGGTATGGATAGGTCGACCCGCCGCCAGGTCGGTGGCGGCCTGCGCCGCCAACCGTACCTGATCGTCGGTGCCCAACAGGATGATGTCGGACAAGGCCGCCTCGACCGCATCGCGGATGCGGCGCCCACGGTCGCTGCCGGTATCGTCGTCGCTTCCTTCTTCCCGCGCACGCCGACGCAGGTCGCGCAGATGCGTCGGATCGACGTCCAGGTCACCGGTGAACGAACCGCCCAGCGTCTTGTAGGCGGCGATCAATGTGCGCAGGCGTTCGTTGATCTGGCGGTTCTCGCGCGCCCGCCGCTCCTGCACCGTCTGCATCACCACCAGCCGGATGCCGACGCCGATCAGCGTGATCAGCGCCAGCCCAGCCAGCGTCGTCAGCAGGCCCTGCCATGAACTGAAGTCGAGACCACGCATGGCAGGCGCCCTCCGGATGTCCGGCCGTTACCTTACCGAAATCCGCGTCATCGTCGCGCACGGCACCGGTCAGAACCCCTTGCGCAACACCAGTTCCCACGTCCGGGGATCGCCGAGGTAGACCATCGTGCTGCCCAGCGCGTAGACGGCATGGGTGCGATCGCCGAGGTTGCGCCCTCGCAGCGTCAGCGTCGTGTCGTCGCCGAACTGCATGGCCACGTGCGCTCCCCACGTCGCATACCCTGCGGTCGACAGGGTATTGGCCGCGTTGGCATGGCGCGACGACACGCCCCGCACGTCCAAGCCGGCCGACCAGCGCGGACTGAAGCGGTAGTCCAGCCACAGGTTGCCGACGCGCGAGGGCGTGTTGGTGGGCCGGTTGCCCGCGCGCGATACGGGCACGCCGCCGACGTTCTCGTAGAAATCGTCCAGCGTCGCATCGACCCAGGCCAGGTTGCCTTCGACGCTCAACGCCTCCAGCGGACGCCAGCCGAACGCCGCTTCGATACCGCGCGAGGATTGCTGGCCGACCGGCAATGTCTGTCCTGGATTGGCAGGATCGGTGATGGCGAGATTGCGCCGTACGATGCGATACGCGGCCAGCGTGGCGAAGCTGCGTCCGTCACGCGTCTGCAGCTTCGTGCCGATCTCGCCCTGGCGTCCGGTGGTCAGATCGAAGTCGCGCAGCGTGGCGAAGTTGGCCGTACTGAGGATGCCGGCCGGTGGATCGGCCGCAGTGCTGTACTGCGCGTAGACGCTCGCCTGCGGGGTGATGGACCAGGTGAGCGCGGCACGCCCGGTCGTGGGGGTGTACTCGCGCTCGAAACGCGCGGGATTGGTGGGCGTGACTGCGCGATGGTTGACGACGTCCAGCACGATGCGGTCGCGGCGCACGCCGGTCAGCAGCGACAGCGACGGGGTCAGTTCGGTCAGGTTTTCGACATAGAGCGCCTGCGTGTGCAGACGGTTGGTGCGGTCGGGCGTGTAGACGATCGCCGTGCCGGGCACGTCGAGGAAGCGGCCCGGCGTGACGGCGTCGAGCGGTACCGTGTCCACGGTGGCCGAGAGCGACAGCGGAAAACGCGTCTGCCGGTTGTAGCTGACATCCAGGCCCGTGGCCCACTGCGTGGGCAGGCCGAACAGCGTGCCGTCATGGCTCCATTCCAGGCGGTTGCCGTAGACCTGCTGGTCGTGCCGCTGCAGCAGCGTGCCCGAACGGATCACGTCGTCGTTGCCGGCGGTCAGGCGGTAGCTCTCGACGTTGCGGTAGTCGCGCAGCGCGTCGTAGTGATAGACCGTGTTGCGCACGGTGTCGTGCTCACCCGGTGTCCATTCCAGCAGCGAACGCGCCCAGCGCACGTCCTGTCCGTAGTAGCCGTCGGCGACGTTGTAGTTGCGGCCGATGGTCTCCGGCAGCACCGACAGGCGGCCGGTGGCCGGCTGGCGCACCGGCGTGCCCCAGTACGGACGATGGCTGTCCTCCTGCTGGACCTCCACCGCCAGGGTGTGGCGCAGCGTGGGCGCCAGTTGCACCAGCCACGAGGCGGCGAGTGTCGACGCCTCGCGCTCCTGACCGTCGATCCAGCTCTCGCCATCGCGCGCGCTCGCATCCACGCGAACGGCCTGGCGCGCCTCGTCGCCGCCGATGCGCAGGTTGGCCCCCATCGCCAGCGTGCCGTCGCGGAACGAACCCCACGACGCCTGCACGGCGGCCTCGTCGCGGTCCAGTCGCGCCAGCCGGGTGACATAGTTGATCGTGCCTCCGACCGCGCCGGCGCCATACAGGAAACTCGACGGCCCGCCGATCGCTTCCACTCGCTCGTACTGCCACGCATCAACCGGTCGGGCGGCGATGCTGGCGTACTGCACGTCGATGCCGTTGAACAGCTGGGTGATCTGGCTGCCGGAGAAGCCGCGGTACGTCACCGCATTGCCATTGCCCGGCGGCGACGCGACGGTGAGGCCGGGAATGCCGGCCAGCGCTTCCTGCGTGGTGCGCACTCCGCGCGCATCGAGCGCATCGCGGTCGATGACGGTGACCGACGCCGGAGTTTCCATCAGGGTCAGCGACAGGCGCGTGCCGGTGCCGGCGACCTGCTCGAGGCCGGCCTTGTGGCCTTTGACCTCGACCGTGTCGAGCTGAGTGGCGCGGGAGCCGTTGGGCAACGCGACCGGGTCTGCCGCGAAGGCGAAGGACGGAACGGACAGGGCCGCGGCAACGGCCACGGACAGGCAGGACGCACGCGGCGTCGCCCGGAAAGACAGGGACATGGACACTCCAAAGCACAAGGACGCGGCGCACGGGCCGCAAGGTCAATCAGGGGTCTTGTGGTTCAGAGCAGGACGGGCGGCCCTTGCCCGCCCAGGCCACGCAGGCGCAGTCGTCCCACGCGTGGAAGCGCCGGCAATCCCACGAGGATGCCGCCCGAGAGGCGCGGAAACAGCAGGGCGATACAGAGCAGCAACAGCGGCAATGCGGCCGCCAGCGTGCAGTAGGCGCAATCGGCACCCATCGTCATGCCGGCGGGTGATGGCGCCTTGCCGAACGGGGCCTTGGCGACCGGCGATTCGGCCCGCGTATCGACCCACTTGATGCCATCGGTCGTACACAGCTCGGTCCAGCCGGCCAGCACCTGCGATCCCGTGGCGTTCACCCACCGCGTGACCGACGGCGCGAACGCCATCAGCAGCGCCGCCAGCAAAGCCAGCTGCAGCATCGGTCGGAGGAAGACGGACGAACGGATCACCGCGGGATTCTAACCGGAGCGTGTGATGCAGGTCAGGTGCGACGAAGTGTCGCACCCGGGCGCATCAGCGGAACACGACGCGTGCGCTTTGCAACCGCGGCTTTTCGCCGGCCACGTCGGTCCACGCCAGCCAGGCGGCATCGTCGTGCCATTGCAGTCGCGGGATGCCGCTCGCGCGTCCACGTGCGGACAGGATCGCGACATCGACGCGCTGCGCCCCCGCCCAGGCGTCGTCGTAGCGCGCCAGCACCAGCGTCTGGCGTTCGTCCTGCGCCTGTTCCAGCCAGCTCACCAGCAGGTGGCCATCGCCAAGGACCAGGCCCAGGCGACCCAGCACCTGCATGCCCTTCGCCAGCGTCACCGGCGCACCGAACGTATCGCCGGCGTCGTCCGAACGTGCCGCACGCAGTTCCGGCACGCCACCTGCTTCCGTGTACCACGCGACCCAGACCGTGGCACCGTCCGCCACCGCCATCGGCCCGTTGACGGGGCAACCGGCGATCGTCCAGCCATCCGCATGCACATCGCGGGGCGGCGTCCAGCGCTGGCCGTCGAAGCGAACGATGCGCGTATCGCGGATCTCGCCATCGCCGCGTCCGCGATAGACGACCACCACGCCTCGATCCGTCACCGCGGACGAGGTGGTGCAGCAATCGCAGGTGGACGTATCCAGTGGCCACTCTCCCACCTGCTTCGCCTGCGCATCGTAGGTCGCGGCACGCAGCATCATCGCCGCACCGCCTGCGTGGTCGTGTCCTTCACCGTCGTGACCCGCATGTCCGGACGCTGCCTTCTGCCGGCTGTCCAGCCAGGCGATACCCAGCCGGTCGCGCGCCTGCGGCCAGAACGTCACGAAACCATGGTCGCCGGGCGTGCCGGACGGATGCACCAGTTGCGGCGCGCTCCACGTGGTGCCGCCATCGCCGGAACGTACCAGGTCGATGCCGTAATCCATCCGCGACGGCCCGGTACTGCGCAGCCAGTGCGCCCACAGCGAGCCGTCCGGCAGTGCATACACATGCGGTGTGTCGGCCCAGTTGACGAACCACGTGTCGCCTTCGGCGATCGTGCGCGGTGATTCCCAGCCCCCCGTCCCTGCAGGCCGGCGGCTGAAACGCAGCCGATGGCCTGCCCCGTCCACCGGTTCGATCCAGCTCAACAGCAGCGCACCGTCCGGCGTCGAGACCAGGTCGGGCTGTGCGGCGCCCGGCGGCGAAGGAAGGTCCACCACGTCCACGACGGGTGAGGGCGCAACGGCCGTAGGCACCGGTTCGCCCGGGGGCGAACAGGCGGCCAGCGCGGCGAGCAACACCGGCAACAAGGGACGGGTCCAGCGGGACGTGAGCATGGAAGACGATTCCGGCCGACGGGAGCGCGCCATTCCAGCACGGAATGCGCCCCACCGCCTGCGACGGCCTGTCGCAGGCATTCGCGGTGTCCTTCGTCGCGAGCGTTTATCCTTGCACCATGACCGACACCGCCCGCGACATCCTCACGCCTACCCAGCTCAATACGCTGGCGCGCGACCTGCTGGAGGGCGCGTTTCCGCTCGTGTGGGTGGAAGGCGAGCTGGGCAACGTCACCCGTCCAGCGTCGGGCCATCTGTATTTCACCCTGAAGGACGCACGCGCACAGGTGCGCTGCGCGATGTTCAAGCCCAAGAGCCAGTGGCTGAAGTTCGCCCCGCGCGAGGGACTGCGCGTACTCGCGCGCGGCCGGCTGACCCTGTACGAAGCGCGCGGCGACTACCAGCTGGTGATCGACAGCCTGGAGGAAGCCGGCGAAGGCGCGTTGCGTCGCGCGTTCGAGGAACTGAGGGCACGGCTCACCGCCGAAGGCCTGTTCGACGACGCCCGCAAGCGCCCCCTGCCCGCCCACGTGCAGCGACTCGCCGTACTGACCTCGCCCACCGGTGCGGCGGTGCGTGACGTATTGAGCGTGCTGCAGCGGCGCTTCCCGCTGCTCGAGGTCGACGTGCTGCCCGTGCAGGTGCAGGGCGAGACGGCTGCGTCCCAGATCGTCGACATTCTGCAGCGGGCGGCACGCAGCGGCCGCTACGACGTCATGCTGCTTGCCCGCGGCGGTGGTTCGCTGGAAGACCTGTGGGCGTTCAACGACGAAAGGTTGGCGCGCGCCATCGCCGCCTCGCCCGTTCCCGTCGTGTCCGCCATCGGCCACGAAACCGACTTCACCCTCGCCGACTTCGCCGCCGACCTGCGGGCGCCGACGCCCTCCGTCGCTGCCGAGCTGCTGGTCCCGGACCGGCGCGACCTGCTGGCGCGCGTGCAGGCATTGCAACGCCGTCTCGCCACCACCCAGGCGCACCGCCTGCGCAATGCCATGCAGCGCGCCGATCGCGCTGCGTTGCGCCTGAATGCGCAGCGTCCGCAGACGCGACTGGAGGCGTTCCGCCGGCGACAGGACGACGCCGCGCGCCGCCTGCATGCCCTGTGGCTGCACCAGCAGGCCCGGCGCATCGCAACGCTGCGCCACGCCGACGCCGTGCTGCGCGCGCATGCGCCGCAGCGCCGCCTCGAACAGCTGCGCACGCGCCTGCTTGCGCTCGCGCCACGACCCCAGGCCGCCGTGGCACGTACGCTGCAACGCGACGCCCTGCGCCTGCGCGCCCTCGCCCGTTCGCTGGAAGCGGTCAGCCCGCTCGCCACCGTCGCGCGCGGCTACGCGCTGGTGACCAAGGAAGACGGCACGCTGGTGCGCTCGGTGACGCAGGTGCAGGCGGGAGACAACGTCCACGCGCGACTGGCGGATGGAACCGTGAAACTGACGGTGGAATGACGCCACGACAACGGCGCGTCAACGATCCCGCTTACCGCCTCGTCGACATCCGGCAACACACTGGATGACACGAATAATGTGAATAGAATCGGCCCCGAACCTGCGGCTAGACTTCCTCTGGCATCACGGAGGAAGGTTCTGCATGACGAAGGAGCATCTCATCCATCGAGTGCATTGGGCGACCACGCATTTCGTTTTATGCGTGGCGTTGACGGCTTGCGTCACGCGCTCGACATCGAGTGGTGCGGATCTCTTGCGACATGTTCCCGAAGACGCATCGCTGGAGATGAGCGTATCCGGTGATGCGGATGGAGATGGCGACGCCGATGCTCTAATCGTGGTCGGTCGCGGTCCAAGCCATGACTCTGTCCCCCGCGGCTTGCTGATCCTCCGGCGTGGTCCGGACGCGTCTCTGGCAGAGGCCGCGTATGGCCCGAAAGCCATCCTTTGCCGTACCTGCGGCGGAACGATGGGAGACCCACTGCAGAGTGTGAGCGCCGAGAATGGCGAACTCACGCTTCGCTTCGAGGGTGGGTCGCGCGAACTGTGGTCCAGCGAGTACAGATTCAGGTATGCGCCGGAATCCGAGCGATGGCGATTGAACCAGATCGTGCACCAAGGAATGGACCGCCTCACGGGGATGTCTGCCGAACGGCGACTGGTCGTTTCTCCCCTTGAAGAAGCGTCCCTCGAATTCTTCGATCCGGCCGACTATCCGGCGGATGCCATCCCCTGATCCAAACGCTCGCTGAAAAGGACTTCGCCGATGCCCAACGACAACGAGCTCTCCCTGCTACGCGCGGCACGTGAAGCAGGCGTCAACTCTCGTGAAGAGATGGCCAACTTCATGGCGCAGATGGGTCATGAATCCGGAGGATTCACCCGTCTTGAAGAAGGCTTCCGGTACACCAGAGGAATCGATCAGATCCCCGTCAGATCCGCATGGCGCGAGGGCGCACAAGCATTGGAATCGGCACGGCTGGAGGCACTGCAGGGGCGCCCTCAGGCTCTTGGGCGCCTTATGTACGGCAATCGCATGGGAAACGACGACGCCGGCGACGGCTACCTGTATCGCGGCCGCGGGTACGCTCAACTGACCGGGGAAAGTAATTACGCCACCGCCGGGATGGCGCTGGAACTGGATCTGATCACCCATCCCGCGTTGGCGGCAGATCGTGAAAACGCAGAACGTATCGCTCTCTGGTTCTGGCAGCACCAAGTTCCCGAACACGACCGCGACGACGTCTCCAAGGCTTGCCGTGCGATCAACAACGGGGAGAACGGTCTGGAAGACAGGCTTAATCGCTATGACGCCTGGCATGCGGTCTTGACGCCGACGTTCATCGCGGAATTCGACGCAGACCGTATCCGAGCGGGCAATTCGGTAACGCCCGCGACGGGCCGTCCGGCCTTGGAAGATGGAGCGCTCCGTCGCTTGGAGACGGGCGAGGAGGTCAGGCAACTCAATGATCACTTGCGTGCCATGGACATCCGCGCAGAGCGGAACCAACGCGTACCGGCGGGCGACGTGTTTACCCGTGAAACCGAACAGGCTGTCCGGAACTTCCAGGAGCGGAATGCGCTACCGGTGACAGGACGCGCGGACCCATCAACCCTGCGTGAGATCGATAGAGCGACCGAGCAACGCGACCTGCAATCGGACGGCTCTATGGGGGCGCCTGACATGGTTCAACCAGCCCTTGGCCAGCCTTCGACTGGGCACCATGCCGCAGGCACCGGCGACCGGGATCTCGACCGACTGGTAGCCGCCCTTTCCTCAGACGATGACGGAGTTGCATCCCGAGCGATCGCGCAGGTCGCCGAGTCCGGCCAGGTCCGGCAGTTCGAGCAATGGGGGCGTGAACTCCTGGCCGAACGCTCATCGCAGGATCCCCATCAGCAAGACATGCATCGCGAGCCACAGACTCGCGGACTATCGGTCTGACAGCCTCGGCAGGGACTGCCCATGTACGATGTACAGGAACTCCAGACGCTTCTCGCATCTCTACACAACTCGCTCAAGCTGCAATCCGCGCTGCTTGCCAAGTTCGAGCAGCGCGAAGCAAGCATGCAATCCATGGTCGGCCAGAGCGTGCAGGCGTTGAAGGACGACGTTTCCGCCCTCGGTAACCAAGTAAAGAGCATTGTCGATGGCGCCGCCGCCAGGATCGCCGATGATGCGAAGAAGACTCTGTCGCCCATTGCAACGGGCTTTGGCCGCGATGTTTCGATGCGACTGCATGCGGTGCGCAGAACTTTATCGGTCTGGAGCGCTGTCGCTGGTGCGATCCTGGTACTGACGCTCCTGTGTAGCTGGATCGCACTGGGCCACTACCGTCAAGAGCTAGCGGTCGTCAGGGAGGAACTCCGACGCCACGAAGACGCGATTCCGGTACTACAGGCATATGCAGCGTCAGACGCAACCCTTTGTGACGGCCTCATCTGTGTCAATATCAATACCGAGAGCCGACGACTGGGTGATCGGCGCCAGTATCGACAGGCAAGGCCTCGACCTGCTCCGTAACCAGCACTTTTTTTGTTTCTCTTCTTCGCTAGGGACGTATGGCGTGCGTCCGCATCCAAACGCACCAGGAGCACCCCATGATCACCCGCGAAGAACTGGTCGAGATGTTCGACAACATGGCCAAGGAAACGCCGTGGGACCTGCGCAAGCCGCTGGTCTGGGGCTACTTCTTCACCCATGGCTCGCGCGCACCGCTGGAGGCGGTCGTCCCGCTGCTGCAGGAACAGGGCTACCGCGTGATCGCGCTGTACCTGGAAGACAAGGACAACCGCAAGGATCCGGACCTGTGGTGGCTTCACGTGGAGAAGACCGAGGTCCACACGCCGGACAGCCTGCATGAGCGCAACCAGACGCTGTACCGCTTCGCCGACGAGCATGGCCTGGATGCCTACGACGGCATGG
Source organism: Pseudoxanthomonas sp. LjRoot206 (assembly GCF_056175725.1). Classification (NCBI taxonomy): domain Bacteria; kingdom Pseudomonadati; phylum Pseudomonadota; class Gammaproteobacteria; order Lysobacterales; family Lysobacteraceae; genus Pseudoxanthomonas; species Pseudoxanthomonas sp. LjRoot206. The sequence continues at coordinate 502,469 of NZ_JBGFFI010000001.1, read as the reverse complement.
ACGTCGGCGCCATCGACTGACGCCATCCTGCCCCGGTGGGCACGGGGCACGACGTAAACATCGCTCAACCCCGTTTCCCGGACCCACGCGTTCGACTCCCTGTCCCACACACGGAGTCACGCCATGTCGCACCGTCTGACCGTTACCCTGCTGGCCGCCGCCCTGCTGGCCGCCGCCCTGCTGGCCGCCTGCCAGTCCAACCCCACCGCCCAGCACAGTCCCAAAGCCGAGGCCGACGCAGCTGCCGCAGCGGTCGACAGCCATGCCCGCCAGACCACCGACACCGCGCGACGCGACCAGGCGACGCTCGACCGCATCGCAGTGACCGGCAGCCGCCTGCGCAGCGAGCAGGCCAAGGCCATGGGTGTCGTGGGTCCTGCCTACGCACCTCCCGCGCCGCCGCCCCCGGCGGCTCCCGCGATGCTGATGGAATACCGGACCGCCAACGCCATCGTGGTGCCGCAATCCCAGCCCGCGAATACCGAAAAGTACGCCGATCGCCACGACAATCCGGTGCACCGCACGCTGGACGAGCCGGTGTCCACCTTCTCTGTCGACGTGGACACCGGCAGCTACAGCAACGTGCGGCGCATGCTGCGCGACGGCCAGCGTCCGCCCGCCGACGCGGTGCGCGCCGAGGAATTCATCAACTACTTCCGCTACGGCCACGCCACGCCGACCGACCGCAGTCGTCCGTTCGCGGTCACCACCGAACTCGCGCCGGCACCCTGGAACAGCAAACGCCAGCTGCTGATGGTCGGCATCAAGGGTTACGACGTACCGAAGGCGACGCTGCCGCCGGCCAACCTGGTGTTCCTGCTCGACACGTCCGGCTCGATGGAGTCGCCGGACAAGCTGCCGCTGCTGAAGCAGTCCTTCGCCCAGCTCGTGAAGCAGCTGCGCGAGCAGGACCGGGTCAGCATCGTCGTCTACGCCGGTTCCGCGGGCCTGGTGCTGCCGCCCACGCCCGGCAACCGCCACGATGAGATCCTCGGCGCGCTCGACCGCCTGCAGGCCGGCGGCAGCACCAATGGCGGCGATGGCATCCGCCTGGCGTACGCGATGGCGAAGCAGGCCTTCGTCAAGGACGGCGTCAATCGCGTGATCCTCGCCACCGATGGCGACTTCAACGTCGGCACGGTCAGCCAGGACGCGCTGGAAACGATGGTCGCCGACCAGCGCGCCTCCGGTATCGCACTGACCACGCTGGGCTTCGGCACCGGCAACTACAACGATGCGCTGGCCGAGAAGCTGGCCGACGTCGGCGACGGCAACCACGCCTACATCGATACGCTGCAGGAAGGTCGCAAGGTGCTGGTGGACGAGATGCAGTCGACCCTGCTGACCATCGCCCGCGACGTGAAGATCCAGGTGGAGTTCAATCCCGCCGTCGTATCGGAGTACCGCCTGATCGGCTACGAGAACCGCGTGCTGGCCAACGAGGATTTCGCCAACGACAAGGTCGATGCCGGCGACATCGGGGCGGGCCACGAAGTCACCGCGCTGTATGAGATCACGCCGGTCGGTAGCGGCGCGGATCGCTTGCCGGCCCTGCGCTACGGCGGCAAGCAGGTCGCGGCCGGTGCGTCCACGACCGAAGTGGCGCACGTACGCCTGCGTTACAAGCTGCCGGACCAGGACAGCAGCCGCCTGATCGAAACGCCGATCGCCCGCACGTCGCTGAGCACGCAACCCAGCGATGCGTTCCGTTTCGCCAGTGCGGTGGCGGCCTACGCCGACCTGCTGCGCGGTGGCCAGCGCATCGACGGCTGGAACTGGGACGACGTGGCGCGCACCGCACGTGCGTCAGCGGGACGCGATCCCTACGGCCTCAAGGCGGAATTCGCCGGCATGGTCGACCAGACGCACAGGCTGGTCGGGACGAAGACGGACGCGCCTGCGATCGCGGGCGAATGAAGCAAGCCAGCCGGGGTCGTCAGCGCGGCCCCGGCTGTTCTCCGACGGCTTGCAGGTAAGACCCCATGAAACAGATGCTACTCGTGTTGTGTGCGCTGCTGATTCCGGCACCCGCTATCGCGAACAGTTGCGTCACCTACGTACTCGTGGCCAACCATCGCGATCGGCCCGTCAATCTGACACTGAAGAGCTTCGACTCCGACCAGGCACTGCCCGCTCCCGAGTCGGATGATGTGGATGAGACGCGCATTTCGGCAAGGATGCCGCTGCGCCTTTCACAGCGGCAAGAAGTGCATGTTCCTGGCGGAGGGAGCCAGCAGGTGCGATTTCGAACGTTATGCGGAGGCCATTTCTGGCTCAATTGGCGCGAGGTCACGACGGACCGAAGCACTGCATCCTCCGGACAGATACCCCCCTCTGCCGAACGCTCCATCGAAATACGCTAGCCGTGAGAGTTGACCGCGCGGCTTACGCGACGTCGGCGACCACGACGTCCATCTGCGCCGCCGGCCGTCCCAACAGGTAACCCTGCCCCAGGTGGCAACCCAGTTCGATCAGCGCCTGGCGCTGTTCCTCGGTCTCCACGCCCTCGGCGATCGTCTCGATGCCCAGTGTGCTGGCCAGTGCCAGGATGGCCCGCACCAGCGCCAGGCTTTCCGGACGCGCCTCGTTGCCCAGGCCGGACACGAAGCTGCGGTCGATCTTCAGCACCGAGATCGGGAACCGGTGCAGATACGACAGCGCGGAGAAGCCGGTCCCGAAGTCGTCCAGCTGCGCGAGGATCCCATGCTGGCGCAACGTGCGCAGGATGCGCAGCGTGCGCGGCGCATCGTCGAGCAGTGCGACTTCGGTGATCTCCAGCCGCAGGCGCGACGGATCGGCGCCCTGCGCCTCGAACATCGCCAGCAGGCGGTCGCCGAAATCGGGCGAACGGAAATGCCGCGGCGAGACGTTCACCGAGATGTAGCCCTCGACGCCGCGTGCGATCTGCCGCACCACCTGTTCGTAGAGCAGCCAGTCGACCTGTTCGATCAGGCCGCTGTGTTCGCCCAGGCCGATGAATTCCGCCGGCAGCAGCAGGCCACGCCGTTCGTGCTGCCAGCGAAGCAGCGCTTCGTGGCCGATGACACGACCGTCGTCCATGCGACGGATGGGCTGGTAGAACGGCAGGAAATCGCGGTGGTTGATCGCACGGCGCAGGTCGGCCTCGAGATCCAGGCTCTGTACGGCCGCTTCGCGCATGGCCTCGTCGAACATCGCGCAACGGTCGCGTCCCTGTTCCTTCGCGCGGTACATCGCCGCATCGGCATCGCGCAGCAGTTCTTCGCCGTTGCGGTAGCGCGGATGCCACACCGCGATGCCGAGGCTGGCCGAGGGGAACAGTTCGCGCCCGGCCACCCACATCGGCAACCCGAGCACGGCCAGCAGGCGCTGGGCGAACTCGCGCACGTTCTCCACGCCTTCGGCGTACTCGACCAGCAGCGCGAACTCGTCGCCGCCCAGGCGCGACACCACGTCCTCGTCGCGCACGCTCATGGTGATGCGGCGCGCCACCTCCACCAGCAGCTCGTCGCCGGCGGCGTGACCCATGCTGTCGTTGACCAGCTTGAAACGGTCGAGATCGAGGAACAGTACGGCGAAAGCCTGGCCGTCGCCATGGCGCGCGCGCTCGATCGCGGCAGACAGACGATCCAGCAGGTGCGGACGATTCGGCAGGCCGGTCAGTGCGTCGTGCGTGGCCTGGTGGGTAAGCTGCTGCTCGACGCGCAGGCGCTCGCCGATCTGCGAGCGCAGCTGGTGGTTGGCTTCCGCCAGTTCGCGCGTGCGTTCGTCGACCCGTCGCTCCAGTTCGGCATGTGCGCTGCGCAGGCGCTCCTGCGCCCGTTGCCGGTCCAGGCCGTTGCCGATGTGGTGGGCGACGAAGGTCAGCAGGTTCTGGTCGTGGGAGGTGAACTTCACCTCTTCCGAGTAGCTCTGCACCACCACCGCACCGACCACGTCCTCGCCGCGGAACAAGGGCACGCCCAGCCAGCTGTAGGCCGGCGGACCATGCTGCAGCACCTTGCCGGCCTCGGCGAGCTGGCCGATCACCTCGCGGTCCGCAAGCAGCGGACGACCGGCTTCGATGACGTATTCGGTCAGGCCGTTGGTCATCCGCCGCGTCTTGCGCATCGGATCGCGCTCGTCGATGGTGTAAGGGAAATTGAGGTCCTTGCCGTCGTCGGAGACCAGCGCGATGTAGAAATTGCGCGCGTTGATCAGCTCGTCGACCACCGTGTGCACGTCGGCGTAGAAGCGCTCCAGGCTGTCCGACGTGATGGCCAGGTCGGTGATGCGGAACAGCGCGCGCTGCAGCTTCTCTGCACGCTTGCGCTCCATGATCTCGGCCTGCAGCTCGCGATTGGCGCGCTGCAGTTCGTGCGTGCGCACCGCCACGCGATGCTCCAGTTCGACATGCGCATGCTTGCGATCGAGCGCGGTGAGGATGTGCTGGGCCACGTACCCCAGCAGCGCGCGGTCCTCGTCGGCGTAGCTGGCCGGGGCGTCGTAGCTCTGTACCACGATGGCGCCGCAGACATGGTCGTCGCGGCGCATCGGCACGCCCAGCCAGTCCAGGCTGTCGGGGCCATGCGAGGGATCGCGCACCACGCCCAATTTCTGCCGGATCACCGCCGACGGCCCGCGCAGCGGCTGGCCGTGGCGCAGCAGCGCGAAGGTCATGCTGTTGACCATTTCCTCTTCGCCGAACTCGCGGTCGGGCTCGGCGATGTAGGGGTCGCGCTGGTCGGCGAAGTACAGGAAGCGCACGCTGCGGCGCTGGTCGTCGTACAGGACGATGTAACAGTTCTCCGCATACATCAGCGAGTTCACCACCGCGTGGATGCGGCGGAGCATCTCCGGCATCTCGAGGTCGGCGCCGGCCAGGTCGGCGATCTCGTACAGCGCCTGCTGCAGGCGCTTGGACTTCTCCAGCGAGACGACGCGCGCCTGCGACCGCGTCGCGTCAAGCGACGTCACCAGCAACGTGCGCGCCAGCACCACCCACGATGCCTCATCGGCTTCCGGCATCGGCGCGGGCAGTGCCAGCGCCAGCGCGACCCGGGCGTTGCCGTCCGCGTTGTCCCAGGCGTAGGCGCGCGACTCGGGCCCGTCGTGTTCGACCACGGTTTCCGCCAGCGCGTGCTCGGCGCGCCGCCTCAAGGCACTGGAGGCGCCCGACGTGGCGCCACTGCCGTTGCCCAGCGCCCAGTCGCGCCAGCACACGACCAGTTCCGACCCTTCAGGCAGCAGGCCGCACAGGACCTGCGCGATCCGCTCCGCCGGGGAGGCATCCGTGCTGGCCGGGTTGTCGGCGCTGATCGATGGCTTAGGCATGCCCATGGTCCGACTGGGTCGGTGTGCGGTATCCGGAAGTCCCCCAGCGGCGAGCATACCGCCTGCCGCCCCCTGAACGGAAACCGCCCGTACAACCCCGCCGCCGGCCGTCGGCCGTTCGCGTACGGGTGCCTGCCTTCCCTGCTCCCGCCGTGTTCGCCGCTTCCGTCAGCCATGCGCCCGGCCGGTCGAGCATGAACGCGGCAGCCCCGCGGTCCTCCGCCAGCTTCACGCGCGCGCAGGGACCGCTTACGCTGGCGCCGGTGAACGACTTTGCCGAACCCGCCGACGAGACCCTGATGCTGGCCTACGCCGCAGGCGACCCGTCGGCGTTCGAACAGCTCTACGCACGCCATCGCGGTCCGCTGTACCGGTTCCTGCTGCGGCACCTGCGCGATGCCGCGCTGGCCGACGAGTTCTTCCAGGACACTTGGCAGCGCGTGATCACCGCGCGCCAGGGCTGGAAACCGGAAGCGGCGTTCGGGACCTGGCTGTACCGGATCGCGCACAATCGCCTGAACGACCATTGGCGTGCGTCGAAGCACCGCCCCGCGGCACCGGTCGACGCGGACGAGCGCATGGCGCGCGTACCCGACCCGGAGACGCCGGAGCGGCAGCTGTCCGAGTTCGAGCAGCGGCGGCGGTTGCAGCTGGCCATGGATGAATTGCCGCCAGAACAGCGCGAGGTGCTGCTGCTGCGGCTGGAGCAGGAACTGACCCTGGAGGAGATCGGCGAGATCACCGGCGTGGGCCGGGAAACCGTGAAGTCGCGCCTGCGGTATGCGATGGACCGGTTGCGGACGAGGTTGAACGAATGAGCATGCCCCACGAGCCCCTGACCCCCGAAGAGCGCGCCCTCGCGCAGTCGCTGTCCCGGCTAGGACCGCACGGCGGTCCCTCGCCCGAGCTGGACGCGCGCATCCTGGGTGCGGCGCGGGCGGCCGTGCAGAGCACTCCCTCGACCAATAGTCCGGTGTCGCCTTCGCGTCGTCGCTGGCCACTGGGCATGGGCGTGGCCGCTTCAGTGCTGCTTGCGGCCGGCGTCGCCTGGCAGCTTCGCCCGGTCCACGAGATCCCGGTCGCCAGTGAAGTCCCGATGGATGCCGAGCGCTCGGTCGGCGTGGTGTCCGCCCCGCCGGAGGTCGCTGCCGCCGATGCCGCCGCGGCGGTCGCCGACCTGCCGGCATCTCCCGCCATCGTGGCGCAGGAGGTCGCGCCCCCGATGCCTGCCAAGGTGCTGCCACCTGCTCACGTCGGGCGCGCCACGACGGCATCGGGACCGGCCCGCCAGAACGCGGAAGCCGCTGCGCGCCAGGAACCCGCGCCGAAGCGCAGCCCGCTGGCCTTGATCCCTGCCCCCATGCTTCCCGCGCCACCCGCACCGGAGGCAGCGCCACAGGCGTTTCCTGCGGACGTCGATGGGTTTTCCCGCTCGCCGCAAGGCATCGTTGCTTCGTCCGCACCGGAAGCCGACCTGCAAGAGCGGACGCAGTACCGCGCCACCGCGCTGCAGGAACAGGAGCAACGCGCCCGCTTCGACGAACAGCGACGGGACGCGGCCGCCAAGGCCGAAGACAACACGACCCTCGATTCCATTGCGGTGACCGGCAGCCGGGTGAAGTCGCGGGACCGCCAGGCGAGAACGAAGGACGTCGTGTCCGCGCCTGCACCGGCACCTGCCGCCGCACCTCCTCCCCCGCCGCCTCCGGCCGCCAGTGCGGGCAGCGCCCAGCCGAGCGCGGCACGCAATGCCCTGCGGCGCACCGACCTGCAGGTCCCGGTGGATGCCGACACACGGCTGCCGCCGGAAGAGTGGCTGGACCGCATCCGCCTGCGCCGCGACCTGGGCGACAACGCCAACGCCCTGCGCAGCCTGCAGCTGTTCGTGCAGGAGCATCCGTTCCAGCGCGTGCCTGAAGACCTGCGCCCGCTGCTCGGCAACCCGTGAGCGACACCCTCGCCGCGCGCGCCTCGCAGCTGCTGGAGGTGAAGCACAGCCGTTTCCTCGCGCAGGCGTCGCCGGTCGACAACGCCGAGGACGCGCTCGCCTTTCTGCGCGAGATCGGCGACCTGGCCGCGACCCACAACTGCTGGGCCTACCGGATCGGCCAGGAATACCGCTCCAGCGACGACGGCGAGCCGGCAGGCACGGCGGGGCGACCCATCCTGGCCGCCATCGATGGCCAGGGGTTCGACCGGGTGATGGTGGTGGTGACCCGCTGGTATGGCGGCATCAAGCTGGGCGCCGGCGGTTTGGTTCGCGCCTACGGCGGCGCGGCGGCGGAATGCCTGCGGCTGGCGCCACGCGAGCCGCTGGTCGTCCTGGCGCACGTGGAACTGGTCTGCCCGTTCGACGATCTGGGGCATGTGCACACGGCGCTGGCGGCCCACAAGGCCGCAAAACAGGACGAGCGCTTCGACGAGACGGGCGCGCGACTGCGCGTGCAGTTGCCGGCGGACCGCATCGATGCCTTGAAATCGCAGCTGCGCGACGCCACCCGTAACCGGGTGCGCTTCGTCGGACCGGCCTGATCGACCGACCGACCCCAGGTGCTTGTGGAAGGGGCTTCGGGACGACGAGGCACGCTGGCCCGGTCAGGGCTGAAGTCCCTTCCACAACCGCTTCGAAGACGGATTCCCGATGAGTACCCCTGCCGAGTCAGTGGACGACGCTGTCGCCAAACCCAAGGCCAAGCTGGGCACGCTGCGCGCCCTGTGGCCGTTCGTGCGACAGCATGGCGGCCTGTTCACGGCCTGGCTGCTGGCATTGGCATTGGCGTCAGCCGCCACGTTGAGCCTGCCGGTCGCCTTCCGTCAGATGATCGACAACGGGTTCACCGATGGCGCGAACATCAATCGCGCCTTCCTGTTCCTGTTCGTGGTGGCTGTCGTACTGGCCCTGGCGAGTGCTGCGCGGTTCTATTTCGTGTCGCTGCTGGGCGAAAAAGTGGTCGCCGATCTGCGCGGCCAGCTCTACGGCCACCTGATCGGACTGGACGCCGAATTCCACGACCGCACCCGCAGTGGCGAACTGGTATCGCGACTCTCCGCCGACAGCGAGCTGCTGCGCACCGTGGTCGCCACCAGCATGTCGGTCGCGCTGCGCAGCAGCGTCACCGTGATCGGCAGCCTGGCGATGTTGTTCGTCACCAGCCCAAGATTGGCGGCGTTCGCACTGATCGGCATTCCGCTGGCAGTCCTGCCCATCGTGCTGGGCGCACGCCGGTTGGAAAAAGCCTCGCGCGCGAGCCAGGACCGCGTCGCCGACGCCAACACGCTGGCCAGCGAAACGCTGGGCGCCGTGCGCACGGTGCAGGCGCATGCGCGCGAACCCTACGAACGCGGCCGCTTCGGCGCCGCCATCGCGACCGCCGTGGAGACCGCACGCCGCCGCATCCGCGCGCAGGCTTGGGTCACCGCCGCAGCGATCACGCTGATCTTCGGCGCCATCACGCTGGTGCTGTGGTCGGGCGCGCACGACGTCATCGACGGCACGATGAGCGCAGGCACGTTGGGCCAGTTCGTGCTGTATGCGCTCATCGGTGGCGGTTCCGTCGGCGCCCTGGCCGAAGTCTGGAACGAACTGCAGCGCGCGGCCGGCGGCATGGGCCGCATCGCCGAACTGTTGAACGAAACGCCGGCGATCCGCGCGCCGGGAACGCCGCGCACGCTGCCCGCGCCGGTGACGGGCGAGATCCGCTTCGACAACGTGTCGTTCCACTACCCGTCCCGCCCCGACCTGCCCGCGCTCGACGATTTCGACCTGACCGTGCATCCCGGCGAAACCGTCGCCCTGGTCGGTCCGTCCGGCGCCGGCAAGAGCACCGTGTTCTCGATGCTGCTGCGCTTCCACGATGCGCAGACCGGCAGCGTGCAGGTGGACGGCGTGGACCTGCGCGAACTCGTACCCGCCGACCTGCGCGAACACATCGCGCTGGTGCCGCAGCAGCCGACCATCTTCGCCGCCAGCGCCGCCGAGAACATCCGCTACGGCAAGCTCGACGCCACCGATGCCGAACTGCAGGCCGCCGCCGAAGCCGCCGAGGCCGACGATTTCATCCGCGAACTGCCGGGCGGCTTCGACAGTCAACTCGGCGAACGGGGTGCGCGCCTGTCGGGCGGCCAGCAGCAGCGCATCGCCATCGCGCGCGCCCTGCTCAAGGACGCGCCCATCCTGCTGCTCGACGAAGCCACCAGCGCGCTGGACGCGCAGAGCGAACGCGCCGTGCAGCACGCGCTGGAACGCCTGATGGAGGGCCGCACCACGCTGGTCATCGCGCACCGCCTGGCGACCGTGCAGAAAGCCGACCGCATCGTGGTGATGGACCGTGGCCGCATCGTCGCCCAGGGCACGCATGCCGAACTGCTGGCGCAGGATGGGCTGTATGCGGAGCTGGCGCGCCTGCAATTCCTCGACTGACGGCGGTGACGGCCACGCATCGCGTGGTCTAGGATGCGGCCGTCTCCCGGCCGGAAGCCGCGCATGATCCCCGACTCGTTGCCGCCGTTGCTGCGCGGACTGGGTACCGCCCTGATCCTGGCGACCAGTGCGCTGGTCGTGGTCGTGGAGCGCAGGCCGGATGACGAGGTCGCGTCACGCGCAGCGATGACGCAACTGGCGGTCAACGCCGAAGAAGGCCTGCATCACGGCGAACGCGGTGCCGACGCCCTCGCCACCGAAGTACGCCTGCTGCGCCTGCAACTGCAAGGCAACGACCTGGCGGATGATGTGTTCGAAAATCCCTGGTTCCAGTGGCTGGGCCTGCTCGGCACGGCCCTGATCTCGGCCTCGTTCTTCGCCGAGTGGCGCCTGAAGCGCGACGTGGCGCGCGCGGCGAAGGCCGCGGCGCCGGACAGTCCCTGACGGCCTACGCCATCACGTCGGCCTGCACCAGCGCCGGCACGCGGCGCGGGCGGCTGGGGAAGGCATGCCGCACGATGCGCCAGCACACCTGGCCGAACTGGGTCAGCAGCGTGCCGGTGTTGTAGTGCTGGCCGTAGCGCGCACAGATGGCGCGCACTTCCTTGGCCATCTCGGCGTAGCGGTTGGCCGGCACGTCCGGGAAGAAGTGGTGTTCGATCTGGTGGCTCAGGTTGCCCGACATGACGTTCATCAGGAAACCGCCGCGCAGGTTCGACGAACCCCGCAGCTGGCGCAGGTACCAGTGGCCGCGCGATTCGTTCTTGATGCATTCCTTCGGGAACGTCTCCGCATTGGCGGTGAAGTGGCCGCAGAAAATGATCACGTAGGTCCACACGTTGCGCAGGCCGTTGGCGACCATGTTGCCCAGCAGCACCGGCAGGAAGAACGGACCGGCGAGCGCCGGGTAGATCACGTAGTCCTTGGCCAGCTGGCGGCCCATCTTGCGCACCACCGGTGCGGACTTGCGGCGCAGCTGCTTGTTGGTCATCTTGCCGCTCCACCAGCGACCCAGCTTCAGGTCCTGGATGGCGATGCCCCACTGGAACAGCAGCGCGAACACCACCGCGACGAACGGCTGCACCAGGTAGAACGGGCGCCACTTCTGCTCGGGGAAGATGCGCAGCAGGCCGTAGCCGATGTCGTCGTCCAGCCCGCGCACGTTGGTATACGTGTGGTGGCGGAAGTTGTGGGTGTGGCGCCAGTTGTCGCTGGTGGCGACGATGTCCCAGTCGTAGGTCTTGCCGTTGAGCTGCGGATCGCCGAGGAAGTCGTACTGGCCGTGGATGACGTTGTGGCCCAGCTCCATGTTGTCCAGGATCTTGCCCAGGCCCAGCGAGAACGCGCCCAGCGCCCACAGCACCCAGAACAGCCAGCCCACCGCACTGTCGGCCAGCCACAGGCCGCCGGCGACCGCGGCCGAGAACAGCAGCACGCGCCCGATCAGGTTGGCGTAGCGCACGGCCTTCACCACGTTACGGATGTAGCGCGCGTCGCGGGCGCCCAGCGTCGCCACGGTACGTGCGCGCAGCGCGTCCAGTTCCTCGCCGAACTGGTCGAGCTCGGCGACGGTGAGTTTGCGATTGCGGGAAGCGGCCATCAGAGGTCCAGTTCGAGATCGGTGGCGGCGCTGTGAATGCACAGCTTCAACGCCTGGGTGGGTTCGTGGATCAGTTCGCCGCTGGGCAGGTGACGCGTGCTGCCGGCCGACTTGCCGCAGGCGCAGGTGTTGCAGATGCCCACGCGGCAACCGGACGGCGGTTTCAGTCCGTGCTGCTCCAGGGCCACCAGCAGGGATTCGCCGCGCGGCACGCGCAGCGTGCGCCCGCTGCGTTGCAGGCGGATGTCGACCTCGCCTTCGTCGACCACCGTGACCGGCGGCGCGGTGAAGGCTTCGGCCTGGAACGCCGCGGTGCGCGACGCCAGCAAGTCGCGTGCGGCTTCGACGAATCCGCCAGGACCGCAGGCCATCACCTGCAGCGCCGACAGATCACCCGCATGCGCCGCGAGCAGCGCGTCGTCGATGCGGCCTTCGGCTTCGTCGGCAGCCGTTGCGGTGTCGCGCGTCAGCAGCAGGCGCAGGCGGAAGCGCGGATGTTCGGCCGCCAGCGTCCGCAGCTCGTCGAGGAAACAGGCCTCCTCGCGGCGGCGCACCCAGTACATCAGCGTCAGGTCGGCCGGCATGCCCTGCCCGGCCAGGTCGCGCACCAGCGCCATCAGCGGGGTGATGCCGCTGCCGGCGGCCAGCAAGAGGAAGGAGCTTGAGGACGACGCCGTCAGCGTCATCTCGCCGAAGGCTTGGCCCAGTTCGACGATATCGCCGATGCGGGCGTTCTGGCACAGGTGCCGGCTGACCCGGCCGCCTTCGATCGCCTTGACGGTGATCGGCAACAGCCCGTCCGCGCGTGGCGGTGCGGTCACGCTGTAGCTGCGGGTCACGCGCACGCCATCGATCTCGATGCCCAGGTTCACGTGCTGGCCGGCGCGATGGCCGGCCCAGTGGCGGTTGGGCTTGAACAGCAGGGTCACGGCGTCGGCCGAGGCGACCTCGCGCGCGACCAGGCGCGCCAGCGGGCGGTCCCAGGTCCAGGTGCGGTGGAAACGGGTGGCCCAGAAATCGAAGACGTCCGGCTTGACCAGCGGCCGGATCAGGCGTTTCAGGGGACCGGGCCGGCGGGGGGTCGGACGGATCTGGGCGTTCATGGCCTCACTATACCGTCGTGAAGACGCTTGTGTATACACTTGTATATTAATTTACGGGGCTATGATGCCCCTACCACCCCGTATGCCCGGCCCCTTCGCGTGATTCCCAACCCGCAACCGCAGCTCCAGGACGACCACGGCCCCGGCCGCAAGGCGTCCATTTCGCGTGAAGACCTGATGGCGGCCGCCCTGAAGCTCGTGGGCCCGCACCGTAGCGTCTCAACCCTGAGCCTGCGCGAAGTGGCGCGGGAAGCCGGCATCGCCCCGAACAGCTTCTACCGCCAGTTCCGCGACATGGACGAACTGGCAGTCGCGCTGATCGACCTCGCCGGCCGCTCGCTGCGCAAGATCATCGGCGAGGCGCGGCACCGCGCCACCAGCAGCGACCGCAGCGTGGTGCGCGGATCGGTGGAAGCGTTCATGGAGCAGTTGCGCGCCGACGACAAGCTGCTGCACGTGCTGCTGCGCGAGGGCAATGTCGGTTCGGATGCGTTCAAGCACGCGGTGGAACGCGAGCTCCAGTTCTTCGAAGAGGAACTGTGCATCGACCTGATCCGCCTGGCAGCACGCGACAACGCGCCGCTCCATGAGCCGGCGCTCGTGTCGCGTGCCATCACCCGCCTGGTGTTCGCCATGGGTGCGACCGCCATGGACCTGCCGCCGGAGAAGGACGCCGAGCTGATCGAACAGCTCTCGGAAATGGTCCGCCTGATCATCACCGGCTCGCGCGCCCTCGCCTCGCGCGGCGGCGCTCGCTGACCTTCGCTCGCCTCAGGGAATGATGCGGATCGGCGTGCCGACCGGCACGCGCTGCCAGATGGCGTCCATCTCCGCATTCGTCACCGCGATGCAGCCCTCGGTCCAGTCCACCTGCGAACCGGGCGGCGTCGCGCCGTGGATCATGATGTCGCCGCCCGGATCGACGCCGCGCGCGACCGCCTGCCGCCGATCCGCCTCATTCGGATAGGACACGCGCAGCGACAGGTGGAAGCGACTGCGGTCGTTGCGGTAGGTGATGCGGTAGTCGCCCTCGGGCGTCCGCTGGTCCCCTTGCTGCCGCTTGTGCCCGACCGGGGCGCCGCCCAGCACGATGCGGTAGGTGGCGATGACGCGACCATCGCGCAGCAGGTCCATGCGCCGCTGCGCTTTGTAGACGTGGATCGCGTCCGCCTGCTGCGTGACGGGCAGCAAGGCGGGCGGTGATGTACCGGTTCCATGCGCTTGCGATGCCATGCCGAGCGATGCCAGCAGGATCAGCAGCCAGCGACTCATGCCGGCAACGCCCGTGCGAGCAGTGCAGCCACGTCCGCGTCCGCGGGCAACGTGCCGAATACCAGACCATGCTCGCCGCCGAGCCGACTGCGAACGAACAGCGGCGTCGTCGGGCTGCCGGCGCGCACCAGCACGGCGGCCTGCAGTGCGAGCGCCAGGCGCTCGACGAGCATCCGCGCACCGGCTTCCTGCGTGGACGACAGATCGGTACGCAATCGCTCGACGAAGACGTCGTAAACCGCGTCGCTGCCCGCCGCCGACGCGAGTTCATGGATGCTCGCATCGAGCACGCCGGTCTCGCGCGACAACGCCCGCAGCACATCGAGGCACTGGATGTTGCCGCTGCCTTCCCAGATCGAATTGAGCGGCGCCTGCCGGTACAGCCGCGCCAGGATCGATTCCTCCACGTATCCCGCGCCACCCAGGCATTCCTGCGCTTCGTTGACGAACGCGGGAGCTCGCTTGCAGATCCAGTACTTGCCCACCGCGGTGGCGATGCGGGCGAATGCGGCTTCGTTCGGATCCTGCGTCGCCTGATCGACCGCACGCGCCACCCGCAGCGCGAAGGCGGTCGCCGCTTCGGATTCCAGCGCGAGATCGGCCAGCACGTTGCGCATCAGCGCCTGCTCGACCAATGGCTTGCCGAACGCGCTGCGGTGCCGCGCATGGTGCAACGCCTGCGCCAGCGCCATACGCATCTCCGCCGCAGACCCCAGCATGCAGTCCAGCCGCGTCAGCATCACCATCTCGATGATGGTCGCCACGCCCCGGCCTTCCTCGCCCACGCGCGATGCGCGCGCGCCGGTGAATTCGACTTCGCTGGACGCGTTCGCCCAGTCGCCCAGCTTGTCCTTCAGGCGCATCAGCCGGAACGCGTTCTTCCGGCCGTCGTCCAGGCGACGCGGCATGAGAAAACAGGTCAGCCCACGGGGCGCCTGCGCCAGCACCAGGAAGCCGTCGCTCATCGGCGCGGAGAAGAACCACTTGTGGCCGACCAGCGCATACATGCCGTCATGGGTAGGCGTCGCCGTCGTCGCGTTGGCGCGCACGTCGGACCCACCCTGCTTCTCGGTCATGCCCATGCCCAGCGTGATCCCGGCCTTGCCGGCAATGGGCACATCGCGGGGGTCGTAGTGCGGCGCGGCCGCCTTCGCTGCCCACGCCTGCAGCGCGGGCTCGCGCTGCAGGACCGGCACGGCGGCATGCGTCATCGTCAGCGGGCAACTCGTGCCTGCCTCGGCCTGGTGGTGCAGATAGCTGAGCGCCGCGCGCGCGACCTGCGCGCCGGTGCCCGGCTCGTGCCAGGACAGGCCAGCGACACCGTGCGTCTTCGCCACGTCCATCAGCCGGTGGTACGCGGGATGGAATTCCACCATGTCGATGCGCTGGCCGCTGCGGTCGTGCGTGCGCAGGCGCGGCCGGTCGCGGTTGGCGTCGAAGCCGAGCCGATACAGTTCGTCGCCCGCCAGTGCGCCGTATCGCGCAAGCCGTTCGGCGAACGCATCGCCTCCCTCGCGCACCACGGCCTCGCGCAGGACCACGTCGTCCGCCCACAGGTCGCGCGGATCGAACGGCGGCGGCTGGTTGTCCACGCGATGCGTTTCGAACGGAGGAAGGTCGTCCATCACCGGCTCCCGCGGCGGGCTGTCGGTCCCGATTGTGCCCGATGATCGGTCTAGTGCTGGCCCTGCAGCGCCGCCAGGAATTCGGGCTTCAGCTTCAGGGTGCCGAAGAATCCGTGCTGCGTGCCGCTCAATACCCGCAGCATGTGCCCGCGTCCGCCCGGCAGGCGGCCCGCGGGCAGGAAGGCGATATCGCGTGCGCGGGCGACCCAATCGAGGTCGGACTGGAAGATCGGCGTCAGCCAGCGGCTCCAGAACTGGTAGACGCCCACATGCGCCTGGCGTTCGCGCTGGTATGCGCCGAGTGCGGCCGGGACGTCGTCCTGCCCGCGCAACGCATCGCGCAGCGCCAGCGCGTCCATCAAGGCCATGTTGACGCCCTGCCCCAGTTGCGGACTCATGCCATGCGCGGCATCGCCCAGCACGACCAGGCGGTCGCGATGCCACTGGCGCAGGGTGACATCGCGGTAGCTGGCGCGCGCCAGCTGGTCGGGATCGACGGTGTCGGCGAGGCAGGCATCCACCTCGGGCCACAACTGTGCGACCTCGTCGCGCCAGGCCGGCAGGCCGCGCGTGCGCCAGGCATCGAAATCGGCGATCGGCAGGCTCCAGAAGAAACTCAGGCGAGGCGTGTCGTCGCCGGGCCGCGTGCCCACCGGCAGCAGGCCGATCATCTTGCGCCCGGCCACGTAGCGCTGCCGCAGTTCGTCGCCCCAGGCCCAGTCGCCTTGCGGCACCAGTCGCCACAGTGCGCCCCAGGGATACACCGCTTCACGCTTCACCGCGTTGGTGGCACCGCGCAGCTTCGATGCCGATCCGTCCGCGGCGATCACCAGATCGAACGGACCATGCCAGCGCCCTTGCTGGTCGCGGATCCGACGTGTGTCGTCGCTGACGTCCTCGATGGCATGGCCGCGATGCACCTCGCCATGCTCCGCCCAGGCATCGGCCAGCAACGAGAACAATGCACCACGCTGCATGCCCAGGCCAAACAACCGCGCATCCAGTCCTGCGTAGCGCATGTCCATCACCGCGCGCCCGCAGGGCGTTTCGCCATACAGCCGGTTCACGCGCCGACCGTACGCCATCACACCGGGCAGCAGGCCCAGATCCCACAGCACCTGCAGGCCGGTCGGTTGCAGCAGGAACCCTGCGCCTACCGGCCCCAGTTCCGGCGCACGTTCGAACACTTCGACCCGGTGTCCGTCGCGCGCCAACAGCAACGCCGCCGCCTGGCCGGCGGTGCCGTAGCCGATGATCGCGATGTGCCGGGACTGCATGGCGCAGACATTCCTTGGTCGTGCGGTAGACCGGTGTAGCGGAAACACCGGGCGTTAAAAAACCCCGCCGGAGCGGGGTTCAAGAAAATCGTCTTGGATCAGGCTGCCGGCGTGATGTTGGACGCCTGTGCACCCTTCGGGCCCTGGGTCAGCTCGTAGCTGACGCGCTGGCCTTCCTGCAGGCTGCGGAAGCCCTTGCTGTTGATGGCGGTGTGGTGCGCAAAGACATCGGCGCTGCCATCTTCTGGCGCGATGAATCCGAAGCCCTTGGCATCGTTGAACCATTTCACGGTACCGTACGGCATAGCGCTTGTATTTCCTTTTCTGGATGCGGGTGGAATGTGTGGCGTGACGTCACACCCGCCGAGTATGCAAAGCCCAGCGCGCGTTGACAATCACCCGCGTGCAAGTGCCGCGACCAGGGCCGGGATGCCGGACGACGCCGCGGCCACGTTCGCCAGCACTTCGTCCATCGTGATCTCCTCGTCGGTGCCGCAGCCCGCGGCCCAGTTCGCGACGATGGCGAGGCAGGCGTATTCCAGGCCCATTTCCCGTGCCAGGCCCGCTTCCGGCATGCCGGTCATGCCGACCAGATCGCAGCCGTCGCGGCGCATCCGGCGGATCTCGGCGCGGGTCTCCAGGCGCGGGCCCTGGGTGGCGCCGTAGCAGCCGCCATCGACCAGATCGACACCGGCTTCGCGGGCGGCCGCGAGGATCTGCTGGCGAAGTAAATGCGTGTATGGGTCACCGAAGTCGACGTGCAGCACGTCGGTGCCCGGTTCTTCGCAGATGGTGGAGATGCGGCCCCAGGTGTAGTCGATCAGCTGGTCCGGGCAGGCCAGCACGCGCGGGCCACAGGCATCGGTGATGCCGCCGACGGTGTTGAGGGCGAGCACACGCGTGGCGCCGAGATCCTTCAGCGCCTGCAGGTTGGCGCGGTAGTTGACCTGGTGTGGCGGCACCGAATGGCCTTCGCCGTGGCGCGCCAGGAAGGCCACCCGCCGCCCACCCAACGTGCCGATGCGGACCGGGCCGGAGGGCGCGCCGAAGCGCGTGTCCAGCTCCCGGGTCTCGACATCCTGCAGGTCGGCGAGCCTGTAGACGCCGGTGCCGCCGATGACGGCGAGCGCGAGGTCGGCCATGCTCATTCCTTCAGCGCGTAGATGCCGGGCAGATTGCGGCCCTGCTCGTGGTAGTCCATGCCGAAGCCGAACACATAGCGGTCGGCGACCTCCAGGCCCACGTAGTCGGCGCAGATGCCGTCCACGCAGCGGTCGTGCTGCTTGGTGGTCAGCGCGGCGATGCGCACGTCGGTGGCGCCCTGCTCCAGGCACCACTGCTTGACCGCCAACAACGTGTGGCCCTCGTCGAGGATGTCGTCCACCAGCAGCACGCGACGGCCATACAACGCCGTGGCCGGCCGGTGCTTCCACACCAGTTCGCCGCCGGTGGTCTCGCCGCGGTAGCGGGTGGCGTGCAGGTAGTCGAACTCCAGGTCCAGACCCAGCGCACCCAGCTCCAGCGACAGCTGTCCGGAGAACGGCAGCGCGCCATGCATGATGGTCAGGTAGACCGGCACTTCGCCGGCGTAGTCGCGTGCGATCGGCGAGGCCATCGCGGTGATGGCGCGATCGATCGTCGCGCGGTCGACCAGCAGGTCGGCGTTGGCCAGCGCGTCGGCCAGCTTCGGTCGCGGATTGCCCAGCGGTTCCATCACGCCACTCCCTTCATGTTGTCGATCACGCGCGCCTGCGCGTCGCCGTAGCGCGCGTCGGCGATCAGCCCGTCCCAGCCGAGGGCACCGCGGCCCAGCACGCCAAGCACGGCGGCAGTGTTCAAGGCGCGGCCTTCGACCGCCTTCAGCGACTCGTCGACCAGCTTCGGCGAGCACACCAGCACCACGTCGCAGCCGGCATCCAGGTGGTCGTGAATGCGCTGCTTCACGCCGCCGGCGGAGAACGCCGCCGCCATGCCGATGTCGTCGGAGAACACCACACCGCGGAAACCCATCTCGTCGCGCAGGATCTTCTGGATCCAGAACGGCGAATAGCCCGCCGGCTCCGGCGCAACGGCGGGATACTTCACATGCCCCATCATCACTGCGTCGGCCTTGGCCTCGATGCCGGCGACGAACGGGACCAGGTCCTCGGCGCGAAGCACGTCGAGCGACCGCGGGTCGACCGCGTCGTCGAAATGGGTGTCTTCCAGCACCGTGCCATGGCCCGGGAAATGCTTCAGCGTGGCGGCCATGCCGGCGCTGTGCATGCCGCGCACATAGGCGCGGGTGAACTCGGCGACGATCTGCGGATCGGCATCGAACGCACGGTTGCCGATGGCGCGGTTGCCGCGGGCCAGGTCGACGACCGGCGCGAAGCTCAGGTCCACGCCGCTGGCGATGATCTCGCTGGCCATCAGCCAGGCGTGTTCTTCGGCGCGCTGCAGCGCGGCCTGCGGATCCTGCGCATACAGCTTGCCGAACACCTCCAGCGCCGGCAGGTCGCTGTAGCCGTCGCGGAAGCGCTGCACGCGCCCGCCTTCCTGGTCCACGCAGACCAGTTGCGGCCGCGGCGCGGCGGCGCGGATGGCCTGCGACAGGTCCGCCACCTGGGCGCGCGAGGCGAAGTTGCGGGTGAACAGGATGACGCCGGCGACGGCGTCGTGCTGCAGCCAGTCGCGCTCCTGCGCGGTGAGTTCGGTGCCGGCGATGCCGATGACGAGCATTGCGGTGGAAGCCTCATGGGCGGCGCCCAAGGGCGCGGGGACTGCATTGTCGCAGAAGCCCGTGCAGCCGTCAGACGGGGGCGTTCATGCGGCGGATGCGCCGCTTCAGAGCGATGCCAGCGCGCCACGCACGTGACGGGCATGCGAGGACAGCGCGTCGCGCGTGGCCGGATCCATTCGCGCAAGCTGACGGTAGGGCATCGCCAGGCGCGGATTGCGCCCCAGCGTGTCGCGGTGGCGATCCAGGAAGTCCCAGTACAGCGCGTTGAACGGACAGGCACGCGCTCCCGTGCGCTGGCGACGGTCGTACGGGCAGCCGCGGCAGTAGTCGCTCATCCGGTCCAGGTAGGCACTGCCACTCACATACGGCTTGCTGGCCAGCAGGCCGCCATCGCCGAACTGGCTCATGCCCAGCGTGTTGGGCAGCTCCACCCACTCGAACGCATCGATGTAGACGCCCAGGTACCAGCGATGCAACGCCTGCGGATCCAGTCCGGCCAGCAGCGAGAAATTGCCGATCACCATCAGGCGCTGGATGTGGTGCGCATGCGCCTGCGACAGCGACTGGCCGACGGCCTCGGCCAGGCAGCGCATGCGCACCCGGCCGGTCCAGAACCAATCCGGCAGCGGCGTACCGTGGCCGAAGTGGTTCAGCGCCACGTAGCCAGGCATCTTCGCCCAGTACACACCACGGACATACTCGCGCCAGCCGAGGATCTGGCGGATGAACCCTTCCACCGCCGCCAACGGTGCCCTGCCCTCGCGCCACGCCATCTCGGCGCGCGCGATCACCTCGGCCGGACGCAGCATCTTGGTGTTCAGCGCGAACGACAGCAGCGAATGGAACAGGCGCGGCGCCTGCGTGCTCATGGCGTCCTGGTACTGGCCGAACCACGGCAGCGCGTGCTCGACGAACGCCTCAAGGTCCGCCAGCGCTTCGTCGCGGTGCAGCGGCCAGCGCAGGGCACCGGCCTGCGGATCGCCGAAGCTGGCCACGCCGGCCGCCTCGATGGCGGCCCACAGCGCGCGATGATCGTGCGGCTTTCGCCAGTCCACCGGTTCGGGGGGCGCACCGCCCCAGGCAGCGCGATTGTCGTGATCGAAGTTCCAGCGCCCACCCGCCGGCGTGCCATCGGGTTCGAGCAGCACGCCCTGCTTCTGCCGCATCGCGCGATAGAAGGCTTCCATGCGCCAATGCTTGCGCGCGCCGAACAAACGACCGGCCTCGTCGCGGGCCGCGAGGAAATGGACGTCGGCAGCGCGTTCGGCTTCGATATCGAGGGAGGCCGTCCACTGCAGGAGTTGTGCATCCAGCCGCCACTCGTCGGCAGGCTGGTAGGCAAAGGCGGTGGCGCCGCAGTCCGCCAACAGGGTATCGAGGTTCGCGGTCACCTGCTGCCGGTTGTCCGGGTCATCGATGGCGAGGTAATGCACCCGATGGCCGGCAGCGCGCAGGCGGTCGGCGAACGCGCGCATGGCGGCGAAAATGGCGAGGACCTTCTGCGCGTGATGCAGTACGTAGTCGGTTTCCTGCCGCACCTCCATCAGCACATGGAGCACGCCCGGATCGACCCGGGAGAACCACGGATGCTGCGGGTCCAACTGGTCGCCGAGTACCAGCCTCAGCGTGTGGGCCGGCGGTACACCGCGCTCGCACCGGCTCACGCGCGCGCCTTGCGCTGTCGCCGGCAGCGCTCCGAGCAATGCGCCACCTCGTCCCAGACATCGCGCCACTTGCGCCGCCAGGTGAACGGACGACCGCAGGTGCGGCAGGGCTTGCTGGGCAGATCGGACTTGCGGCGCATGTTCGGCCAGGCGTAGGTGTGATCACTCCTACGCGCCGATGCCGTCGCCGGATGCGCTGTCGGCCGGTTCAGTCCCGCGGCCAGAGACGGTAGGGACGGCTGGCGAGCGCGAGGTTGTAATAGCGCGCATCGTCGGTGACTTCGTCGCCCAGCCACGCGGGGCGCCCGAAAGCCTCGTCGGCATGGTCGAGCTCGAGTTCCGCCACCACCAGGCCGGCGTTGTCGCCGAGAAACTCGTCCACCTCCCACAGGTGCCCGGCGTGGCGGACCAGATGGCGACGCTTGTCGACCAGCCCGCCCACGCACAGCGACAGCAGTGCGCGAGCATCTTCCACGGGAATGGGATAGTCGAATTCCTGCCGGGTGTGGCCCAGCTCGCGCGACTTGAGGTTGAGAAAGGCCGCATCGCCCTGGATGCGCACGCGCACCGAGGCTTTCTGTTCGCCGCGATCCATCGCACCCATATCGTTTATATAGCCCTGCGCCATCGGCACCACCTCGTGCGCGGCCTCGCGCCAGCCATCGCCGGTCACCAGGAACTTGCGTTCGATTTCAATGCCCATCGAGTGAAGCCCTCGCGTCGTTGTAGGAGGGGCGTGAGCCCCGACCGCTATCGCCGTATCCCGCCGTCGGGGCTGAAGCCCCTCCTGCAGGATCACCGCCTTTCGAACAGCGCAATGGACTCGACATACGCGGTTTGCGGGAACATGTCCGCGCCCCGACCCCGCGCGTGCGCCACGATGACGAGCGCGTCGCAACGCGCCCGGCTTCCACCGCACCCTCCTGCTTTCAGGACGATCATGCTCGCTCAAACAACGCGATCGACTCGACGTGCGCGGTGTGCGGGAACATGTCCATCACCCCCGCAGAAACAAGCGCATAGCCCTGCTCGTTGACCAGATAGCCGGCATCGCGCGCCAGCGAGCCGGGGTGGCAGCTGACGTAGACGATACGGTCGAACTGTTTCAGCGGCAGCTGCTGCAGCACTTCGATGGCGCCCGAACGCGGCGGATCCAGCAGCAGCTTGTCGAAGCCCTGCCGCATCCACGCCGTGCCGCGCTGGTCCTGGGTCAGGTCGGCGGCATGGAACTGCGCGTTCGGCAATGCGTTGCGTTGCGCATTTTCGCGCGCACGCGCCACCAGGCCAGCCTCGCCTTCCACGCCCACCACTTCGCCAACCAGCCGCGCCATCGGCAGGGTGAAATTGCCCAGGCCGCAGAACAGGTCCAGCACGCGGTCCTGCGCCTGCGGATCGAGCAGTTCGAACGTACGCGCGATCATCTTCTCGTTGAGCGCGGCGTTGACCTGGATGAAGTCCAGCGGACGGAACGCCAGCGACACGTCCCACGGCGCCAGCGAGAACGCCAGCTGCGGCGCCTCGGGCCACAGCGGATGCACGCTTTCCAGGCCGCCGGGCTGCAGGAAGATGGCGAATCGGCTGGCCTGGCCGAACGCAACGAGCTTGTCGCGATCGCCGTCGCTCAGCGGCAGCAGATGGCGGAACACCAGCGCGATGCCGCTGAAATCCGTACCCGCGTCGCCGGCGATGAATTCGATCTGCGGGATGTGCTCGCGCGCGTCCAGACTTTCGACCAACGCCGCGAGATCCGCGACCTTGCCGCCGATCTCCGGGATAACGGTATGGCATTCGGACAGGTCGGCGACGAAACGCGGATCCTGTTCGCGGAAGCCGACCAGCGTCTTGTCCTTCTTGTTGACCCGGCGCACCGAGAAGCGGCCCTTGCGACGGTAGCCCCAGCCGGCGCCGGTCAGCGGCGGCAGCACGGATTTCGGCGTCACGTGTCCGATGCGTTCCAGGTTCTCCAGCAGCACGCGCTGCTTGGCCTCGATCTGGCGCGTCTCGTCGAGATGCTGCAGCACGCAGCCGCCACAGGTGCCGAAATGCGGGCAGCGCGGCGTCACGCGATCGGGCGAGGCCTCCAGCACGTCCAGCGTTTTCGCTTCGTCGTAGTGGCGATTCTTGGCCGTCTGCTCGGCCATCACGCGCTCGCCAGGCAGGGCGCCGGACACGAACACGGCCTTGCCGTCGCGACGGGCGACGCCGCGCCCATCGTGGGTCAGGTCGGTGATGGAAGCTTCAAACGGGGTCTTGTCGATGCGGGGGGAACGGGTACGGGCCACGTGGCGTCAGGCTGCGTGTCTTTGGCGGGGCGGCATTGTCGCATGGCCACCGGCCGCGCCTGCCAAGGCTAAGATGGGGCGAGTCCGCAGGAAGCCCGACCATGCCCCTCACCCACGGCGCGACGCCTTCGATCCTGCTGGTGGAAGACGATCCCGTCAGCGCCCTGTTCCTGTCGTCGGCACTGGAGGCGTTGCCGGCCCGCGTGCAGGTCGCGGAGGACTGCGCGCAGGCGCTGGCCGCGACCGGTCCCTTCGATGCCTGGCTGATCGACGCCAACCTGCCTGATGGCAGCGGGACGGTCTTGCTGCAGCACCTGCGCATGGCCGATACGTTGGCGAGCGCGCTGGCGCATACCGCCGACGCGACGTCCGCCATGCGCGAGCGCTTGCTGCAGGCCGGCTTTGCCGATGTGCTGGTCAAACCGCTGTCGGCTCAGGCGCTGCTGGACGCAGTACGCGCCGCGCTGGGACATGTGGGACGCGATGCGCCAGCACGGCCGGACTGGGACGAGGCCGCCGCCCTCGCCGCGCTCGCCGGCAACCGGGAACACGTCGCGACGCTCCGGCAGTTGTTCCTGTCCGAACTCCCCGCCACGCGGACGGTCTGTCTCGATGCGTTCGCCCGCGCCGACGATGCGGCACTGCGCGCGCAGCTGCACCGGTTGCAGGCCAGCTGCGGGTTCGCCGGGGCGGCCGCGCTGGCGGATATCGCGTCGCGGTGGCATGCGGCGCCCGCGGACGCCGCCCTGCGTGACGCATTCGTGGCGATCAGCGGACGCCTGCTGCCGAGCGAGGGCTGACGCGGTCAGTCGGCGGCGCTGCCAGCGCGCTTCAGCCGTCCCAGCTCGCCGATCATTTCCCAGGATTTCAGTCCGCGCGGCCCCAGGTGATGCGCCAGCACGGAGCGCATCGGCAACCGCAGGCTCGCCAGATCGTCGGGCGGCGGCGGCACATCCTCGGCCAGGGCCAGCAGTGCGCGGCCGGTCGCGGCCTGGCTGCGTTCCCCATGGCCGCGGTCGCTCAGCAGGCGGCGCGGTCCATGCTCGGGATCCAGCCGGTAGCGCGCCGCCGGATCGATGGCCTCGCCGTCGCCATCGCAATCCAGTGCGAAGCCGAAGCCCAGCGCCTCGATCAGGTCGCGTTCGAACCGGCGCAACGACCACGCCAGCCCCTCGCGCTCGCGCAGGTGTCCGCGGGCACGTGCGTACGCATCGAACAGGTCGGGCAAGGGGTCGTGGCGCGGCGCCAGCCGCAGCACCAGTTCGTTGAGGTAGAACGCGGCCAGCATCGCGTCGCCGGCCGGCTGCGGGGCGGCGTCGAGCGCTTCGGCGCCCACCAGCCGCGCCAGTTCGCCGCGCAGGTCACCGTCCAGGCGGATCAGCTGCAGCGGCTGCAGAGCCGCGCGCAGGACGTGTTTCTTCGGCCCCTGCACCCCGCGCGCGATCAGGCCCAGCCGGCCATGTTCGCGGCCCAGCACTTCGACCAGCAGGCTGGTCTCGCGCCACGGGCGCGCATGCAGGACGAAGGCGGTATCGCTCAGGCGCATATGACCGGGCGTCGCCGGCTGATCACTCGTAGCCGAAAGCCTTCAGCGCGGTCTCGTCGTCGGACCAGCCTTCGCGTACGCGCACCCAGGTCTCCAGGAAGACCTTGCGCCCGAACAGGTGCTCCATCTGCTGGCGCGCCTTGCTGCCGATGTCCTTCAGCCGCGCGCCGCCCTTGCCGATCACGATCGCCTTCTGGCTCTCGCGCTCGACCCAGATCACCGCACCGATGCGCGCCAGTTCGCCCTTCGGCGAATTCTCGGTGGTGAAGTTCTCGATCTCGACGGTGGTGGCATACGGCAGTTCGGCGCCGAGCTGGCGCATCAGCTGCTCGCGCACGAGTTCGGCGGCCAGGAAACGCTCGCTGCGGTCGGTGATCTCGTCCTCGCCGAACATCGGCGGCTGCTCCGGCAGCAGCGCCAGCACATCCTTGACCAACGCCTCCAGCCCGTTGCGCTTCAACGCGGAGACCGGGTGCAAGGCCGCGAACTCGCGATCCTGCGCGACCTCGGACAGGAACGGCAGCATGGCCGCTTTCTCCTTGATCCGGTCGACCTTGTTGACCACCAGCACCACCGGGATGCCGGCGTCGCGCAACACGTTGTAGGCCAGCGTATCTTCCTCGTCCCAGCGTCCGGCCTCGACCACCATCAGGGCGGCGTCGACTTCTTCCAGCGCACCGCGCGCCGCGCGGTTCATCACCCGGCTCATCGCCGACGCCGAGAACTTGCCCTGCTGCTTGTGCAGGCCGGGCGTGTCGACCAGCACGATCTGGCCGGCGGGCCGGTCCTTACCCGCCGCGAACGTCGCGATGCCGAGCAGGCGGTGCCGCGTGGTCTGCGGACGGTTGGAGGTGATGCTGACCTTGGCGCCCACCAGGGCATTGGTCAGGGTGGACTTGCCCACGTTGGGGCGACCGATGACGGCGACGCTGCCGCTGCGGTAGGAGGAGGATGCATTCACGGGGTACTCACTTCGAGATGTCGAGCCTGTCGAGCAGCGCCGCGGCGGCGACCTGTTCGGCGTTGCGGCGCGAGGTGCCCTCGCCGTCCGCCGTCAGCGGCGGGTCCAGCGTGGTGCAGCGCGCGAGAAAGAGTTTGGCGTGGTCGTCGCCGCTTTCGGAGACCAGTTCATACACGGGCAAAGGCCGTTGCCGGCCCTGCAGCCACTCCTGCAGCCGGGTCTTGGCGTCCTTCTCGGGACGCCCGACCGGCAGGGCCGCCAGCATGTCCTCGAACCAGGGCAGCACCACCGCCCGGCAGGCCTCGAAACTGCTGTCCAGGTAGATCGCCGCCACGACTGCTTCCAGCGCATCGGCCAGGATGGAGTCGCGGCGGTGACCGCCGGATTTCATCTCGCCTGGCCCCATCGTCAGGCGCTCACCCAGCTGCAGATGGCGGGCGATGGTCGCCAGCGAGGCCTCGCGGACCAGTTCGGCACGGGCGCGGGTCAGGGCGCCCTCGTCGGCCTTGGGCCAGCGCTGGAACAGCGTCTCGGCGACCAGCAGGTTGACCACGCTGTCGCCGAGGAACTCCAGCCGCTCGTTGTGCGGTGCGCCCGCACTGCGGTGCGTCAGGGCCTGCGCAAGCAGTCCCTGGTCGGCGAAAACATGGCCGATGCGGTCAACCGCCAATCCCTTAGTCCGCGCCGCGTCGCGTCATGGCCTGCTCGGCATGGAAGTTGCCGACCACGTCGAGATTGCCGACCAGCGGACGGCGTATCTCGTAGCTGACCGTCATGTTCCAGCCGCCTTCCATGCGCTCGATCTTGACGTGCGACGGTTTGACGGTGTCGGCATAGTTGATGTTCAGACGGCGGAAGAACAACTCCTGGATACGGGCGGGATCCATGTCCGCCACGCCCGCCTCGTTGGCCAGACCCTTCATGGACGACTTGACCGCGTAATACTCCTGGTACATCGGGAACAGGCGCATGGTGATGTAGGCAGCGAAGCCCACCACGGCCAGCACGATCACAAAGCTCAACAACGTCATGCCACTCTGATTGCGCTTCATCGTCATTCCCCCGTCCATCCCCGTTAGCGTTGGTTGATCACTCGATGCCGTTGCCGATGCGCGAGGCATCGAAACCATTCTTGCAGACCCAGCCCTCGCAGTTCAGCCAGACCAGGAAGGCCTTGCCGCGCAGGTTCTGCTCCGGCAGGAAATGGTAGTCCCAGAAACGGCCGTCCAGGCTGTTATCGCGGTTGTCGCCCATCACGAAATAGTGTCCCGGCGGCACGACCCAGTCGCCCTCGCCGCCACCCGGGGGCGGCTGGCCGACGGTTTCCAGGACGGTATGGGGCCGGCCCGGCAGCTCTTCCTTCAGCAGGGTGGCACCGAACGCCTCGGCGCGGTCGCCCGCCCCGGTGTACTCGCCCAGGGTCTGGTACTTCAACGGCTGGCCGTTCAGGTAGACGGTGTCGCCATGGAAGCCGACCTTGTCGCCCGGCAGGCCGATCACGCGCTTGATCCAGTTGTTTTCCGGATCGTGCGGCGGCTTGAACACCACCACGTCGCCGCGCTTCGGCTCGCCGATGGCCAGGAACTTCTGGTTGGTGATCGGCAGGCGCAGTCCGTAGGAGAACTTGTTGACCAGGATGAAGTCGCCGATCAGCAGGTTCGGCATCATCGAACTGGACGGGATCTTGTAAGGCTCGGCGATGAAGCTGCGCAGCACCAGCACCACGGCCAGCACCGGGAAGAAGGCGCGCGAGTAGTCGACCAGCACCGGTTCCTCGTCCAGCAGTCCGCTGCTGGCCTTGCGCCGCTTGGCGAGGAACAGCTTGTCGGCCAGCCACACCACGCCGGTCAGCAGCGTGAGCACCACGAGGATCGTTTCAAACCAGACCATACACACTCCGTTGAATGGCCCCTCTCCCACCGGGAGAGGGGTTGGGGTGAGGGTACGGCGAAGTCCACGCACTGACGGCGTCGCGGACTTCGCCGTACCCTCATCCGGCGCTACGCGCCACCTTCTCCCGCAAGGAGAAGGAAAACGCTACTTGCTGTCCACCTGCAGCACCGCGAGGAAGGCCTCCTGCGGAATCTCCACGCGGCCCACCTGCTTCATCCGCTTCTTGCCCTCTTTCTGCTTCTCGAGGAGCTTCTTCTTGCGGGTGATGTCGCCACCATAGCACTTGGCCAGCACGTTCTTGCGCATCGCCTTGACCGTGCTGCGGGCGATGATCTGCGCCCCTACCGCCGCCTGGATCGCCACGTCGAACATCTGCCGCGGGATCAAGTCCTTCATCTTCTCGCACAGCTCGCGCCCGCGCCGGTCGGCATGGCTGCGGTGCACGATCAGGCTGAGTGCGTCGACCTTGTCGCCGTTGATCAGCGTGTCCAGGCGGACGAACGGACCCGCCTGGAAGCGCAGGAACGAATAGTCCAGCGAGGCATAGCCACGGCTGACCGACTTCAGCTTGTCGAAGAAATCCAGCACCACCTCGGCCATCGGCAGCTCGTAGCTGATCTGCACCTGGCTGGCCAGGTACTGGATCCCGATCTGCGCGCCGCGCTTTTCCTCGCACAGCTTGATGATGGCGCCGATGTAGGCTTCGGGGGTCAGGATGTTCGCGCGGATGATGGGCTCGCGGACCTCGTCGATCAGGTTGGACTGCGGCAGTTTGGCCGGGTTGTCCAGCGAAACCACCGTGCCATCCGTCTTGAGGACTTCATACACCACGGTCGGCGCGGTGCTGATCAGGTCCAGGTCGTATTCGCGCTCCAGGCGCTCCTGCACGATCTCCATGTGCAGCATGCCGAGGAAGCCGCAGCGGAAACCGAAGCCCATGGCTTCCGAGCTTTCCGGCTCGAAGCGCAGCGCCGCGTCGTTCAGGCGCAGCTTTTCCAGCGCCTCGCGCAGCGCCGGGTAGTCTTCGGCATTGACCGGGAACAGGCCGGCGAACACGCGCGGCTGCATCTCCTGGAAGCCGGGCAACGGGCCCGGTGCCGGGTCGCCTGCCAGCGTCAGCGTGTCGCCGACCGGGGCGCCGTGGACGTCCTTGATCGAGGCGGTGATCCAGCCCACCTCGCCGGCGCCGAGCTTCTTCAGCTCCTTGCGCTTGGGGGTGAACACGCCGACCTTGTCCACTTCGTGGGTGCGGCCGGTCGACATCACCAGGATCTTGCTCTTCGGTCCGATCTCGCCCTGCATCACGCGCACCAGCGAGACCACGCCCAGGTAATTGTCGAACCACGAGTCGATGATCAGCGCCTGCAGCTTGTCGGTGTCGCGCGGCTGCGGCGGCGGTATGCGCTGGACGATGGCTTCCAGCACCAGGTCGACGTTCAGGCCGGTCTTGGCGCTGACCGGCACGGCGTCGTCGGCGTCGATGCCGATGACGGCCTCGATTTCGGTCTTGGCGCGCTCGACATCGGCAGTGGGCAGGTCGATCTTGTTGAGGACCGGCACGACTTCCAGCCCCTGCTCAACGGCCGTGTAGCAGTTGGCGACCGACTGGGCTTCCACGCCCTGCGCGGCGTCGACCACCAGCAGCGCGCCTTCGCAGGCCGCCAGCGAGCGGCTGACTTCGTAGGAGAAGTCGACGTGACCGGGGGTGTCGATGAAGTTGAGCTGGTAGACCTGCCCGTCCTTGGCCTTGTACGGCAGGGACACGGACTGGGCCTTGATGGTGATGCCGCGCTCGCGCTCGATGGGATTCGAGTCGAGTACCTGCGCCTCCATCTCGCGGGCCTCGAGGCCGCCACAGAGCTGGATGATGCGGTCGGCCAGGGTCGACTTGCCGTGGTCGACGTGCGCGATGATGGAGAAATTGCGGATATTCCGCATGGAATCGGAGGACATGGGGGGCGGCGGCCTGTGCCGTCGTCAGGAATAACGGGACATTATCGCACGGCTGGGGGCCGGCCTCGCCCGCCAAGGCAGGATCGCAGGGCGGAAACGACATCGCCCCGGCGTCGCGGGGCGATGTCAGGCGTGAATCCTGGACGGATCAGCCCTTTTCGACCGTCACCGCCACGAAGCGGGTGACGCCGCGGCTGCGGACCAGCAGCATCACCGTATCGCCCGCCTTCGCGGCGGCCAGCTCGCGATCCAGCGCCGCCGGGCTGTCGACCTTGGTGCGGCCTACCTGCAGGACGACCATGCCGGGGGCCAGCCCGGCCTCACGGGCCGCCGCACCTTCGACGCGGGTGATAAGCACGCCACCCGATTCGACACCGAGCTGCTTGCGACTGCCGGCATCCAGGCCCTGGCTCTGGATGCCCAGCGCATTGCGGCCTGCGGGCGCGGTCGGACGATCCGGTGCCGTCGGCAGCGAATCGCTGGCGGCGCCGCCCTCGTCGAGCTCGCTCAGGGTCACGGTGATGTCCTTGGTCTTGCCATCGCGCAGCAGGCCCAGCGCCACCTTGGAGCCTGGCGCCATCGCACCGATGATCGGCGGCAGGTCGCTGGAATCGTTGATCGCGCGACCGTTCACCGAGCGGATCACGTCACCCGGACTCAGCCCGGCCTTCGCTGCGGGACTGTCGGTAAGTACTTCATTGACCAGCGCGCCACGGTTGTCAGGCAGGTCGAAGCCTTTGACCACATCCGCGGTGACCGCACCCACCTGCACCCCCAACTGCCCACGACTTACACGGCCGGTGGCCTTCAACTGGTCGACGGCCCCCATCGCCAGGTCGATCGGGATCGCGAAGCTGATGCCCATGTAGCCGCCGGACACCGAGAAGATCTGCGAATTGATGCCGACCACCTCGCCGCGGGTGTTGAGCAGCGGGCCGCCGGAATTGCCCTGGTTGATCGCCACGTCCGTCTGGATGAAGGGCACGTAGCGCTGCTCGGGGGAGGCGCTACGCCCCACCGCGCTGACGATGCCCGCGGTGACCGAGTGGTCCAGGCCCAGCGGCGAGCCGATCGCCACGACCCACTGGCCCGGCTTTAGCGTGCCCGAGTTGCCGATGCGTAATGTCGGCAGGCCCTTGGCCTCGACCTTCAGCAGCGCCACGTCGTACTGCTGGTCGCTGCCAACCACCTTGGCCGTCAGCTCCCGGCGGTCCGGCAGGGTCACCTTGACCTCATCCGCGCCATCGACGACATGATGATTGGTCAGCACATACCCATCGGTCGAAATAATGAAACCCGAGCCCATCGACGTGCCGCGGCGTTGCGGCCCCTGCTGGCCCGGGCCCGGCATCTGGAAGCCCGGCGGCAGCATGCGGCGGAAGATCTCCGGGATGTCCGCCTCCTCGCTCGCCTGCGCGCCACGACGCGCGCCGACGGTGGCTTCGACGTTCACCACGCCCGGACCGACCTGCTCCACCAGTTGGGTGAAGTCAGGCAGACCGGTGACCAGTTGCGGCGCGGCCGACTGCGCCACGGCGGGCGCTGCCGCGACCACCGGCGCTGGCGCTTCGGCCTGCTCCGCGCAGGCAGCGAGCGGCGTGGTGAGCATCAGCAGGGCCAACAGGTTGTGACGGGCGTGTAGGGTCATCGAATGCATGCCTCGATAAGAAGGGAACCAGGGTGTCGCGCGCGCTCGGACGCAGCCGGACGCGCGGAAAGTCAGTCGCGCGACGCGTCGACGGGTGCCACGGCCGGGGCGCCGGACGGCATACGCGGCTCGAACGGATAGAAGGTCCGGGTAGCCGAGTCCGAGCTGTAGCCCGTGGTCAGGCTACCGCTGCCCGAGGGATAGGCCGACAGGGCCGAGCGTGGCCAGGGGCGGGATGCCACGGCGCCCGCATCCTGCGTGCGATGCGAGAACGGGTTGACCGCGTTGTGGACTGGCGCGGACGCCGTCAGCGTGGCGACCGCCTCCAGCGATGCGCCCGGCGTCGTGCCGTTCGCGCGCAACGGAGTTTCCGCCCTCGCCACGCGCTGTGCGCTGCGCGCCGCCTGCTGGCTGCGGGTCGCGCTGCGGCGCGTCGTGTCCTGGCGTCGCGGCACGCTCGCCACTACGGCAACGGCCGCTGCTGCATAGGCTTCGGCATCGGGGGCCGGTGCGGACGGGGATTCCGGAGCCAGAGCAGGCGACGTCGCCTGCGCCGAGGCCACCTGCGCACCTTCGCTCACCGGCACGTCCTGCGGCGACTGCTGGCGCGCCATGAACAAGGCCACCAGCGCGACAGAGGCCGCGAGCGCACCGCCACCCCAGCGGGCGAGCAGGTTGCGCGGACGCGCGGCCTGCGGCTGCGAAGCGGTCGTCGCGGCGGGAGAGGATTCGGCCGCGATCGCCTGCGCCACGCGCTCCGCGAAGCCGGCCGGCGCGGGTGCGCGACCCTGCCCGCGCAGCACGTCGCCGCACAGCTGCCAACGCTCCCAGCAGCCGGCCAGCTCGTGGTCGTGCTGCAGGCGGCGCAACAGGAAGCGGGCTTCGTCGGCCGCCAGGTCGCCGTCCATCAGGGCGGAGAGCTGCTGGCGATGATGGATGTCGAGCTTGTCGATGATCGGTGTCTCGTTGCGGGCGGTCATGAGCGGGCGCGCTCCCTGGTTGTGCTGTCCACGTCCAGCAAGGGACGCAGCTGTTCGTCGATCGCCTCGCGCGCCCGGAAGATGCGGGAACGCACGGTGCCGATCGGGCAGTCCATCTTCTGCGCGATCTCCTCGTAGCTGAGGCCATCGACCTCGCGCAGGGTGATCGCGGTCCGCAGTTCCTCGGGCAAACCGTCCACGGCCTTCATCACCGTCGCCTCCATCTCCTGGCGCATCAGCTCGCGCTCGGGGGTGTCGGTATCGCGCAGCCGCGTGCCGATGTCGTACTGCTCGGCGTCGGCGGCATCCACGTCCGCCGTCGGGGGACGCCGGTTGTGCGCGACCAGGTGGTTCTTGGCGGTATTCACGGCGATACGGTGCAGCCACGTATAGAACTGGGAATCGCCCCGGAAATTGCCCAGCGCGCGGTATGCGCGCAGGAACGTCTCTTGGGCCACGTCCTGGCACTCGCTCCAGTCATGGATGTAACGCCCGATCAGCGCCACCACGCGATGCTGGTACTTGCGCACCAGCAGGTCGAAGGCCGCGCTGTCGCCGCGTTGCACGCGCCTGACCAGCTCGAGGTCCAGCTCCTGGGTTGGATCTGTTTCGGCCATGCCGCGCCGCACTCCTGTCGGCTCGGCGGTGGCCGGGCCCTGTGACCGCGCTAGCGGGGGAAAGTTCAACGCCTTGTCCAAACCGTTGCCCTATCAAGAATTTAACCGGAGCAGCGGGACCATCCCCCTGCCGCCGGTCACGCCCATGACGACGTTCTCATCCATATGTGGATTTGACGGGGACGAAACAACCTCGGGATGATAGCGGCCTTATCCATACGCGAACGGATGGTCCCCCGCATGGCCGCAAACTTCGATGGGCTGCGATTCAGTCACTGGCAGACCGAACTGCGCGACGACGGCATCGTCGTACTTGCCTTCGACCGCCAGGGCGCCAGCGTCAACGCGTTCTCGCAGGATGTGCTGATCGAACTGGCCGCCATCATCGAGCGCCTGGCCATCGATCCACCGAAAGGCGTGGTGCTTCGTTCTGCCAAGAGCAGCGGCTTCATCGCCGGCGCCGACCTGAAGGAATTCCAGGAGTTCGACCGCAAGGGCACGGTGAACGATGCCATCCGTCGCGGCCAGCAGGTGTTCCAGAAGCTCGCCGACCTGCCCTGCCCCACGGTCTCCGCCATCCATGGTTTCTGCATGGGAGGCGGCACCGAGATTTCGCTGGCCTGCGACTACCGCGTCGCCAGCAGCGACCCGTCCACCCGCATCGGCCTGCCCGAAGTGAAGCTGGGCATCTTCCCGGGCTGGGGCGGTAGCGCACGCCTGCCGCGCCTGGTCGGTTCGCCGAAGGCGATGGACATGATGCTCACCGGTCGCACGCTGTCGGCCAGTTCGGCCAAGGCGATGGGCCTGGTCGACAAGATCGCCGAACCCGCGGTGCTGGTCGATGCCGCCGTCGCGCTGATCGGCTCGCGTCCGCCGCGCGCATTCAAGCAGCGCTTCACCGGCTGGATCAGCAACAGCTGGCTGGCGCGGCAGATCCTGGCACCGAAGATGATCAAGCAGGTCGCGCGCAAGGCCCCTAAGGCGCACTACCCCGCGCCGTATGCCCTCATCAACGTCTGGAAGACCGCCGGCGGCAAGGGCATCCAGGGTCGCCTCGATGCCGAACGCAAGGCGGTGGTGAAGCTGGCCGGCACGCCGACCGCGCGCAACCTGATCCGCATCTTCTTCCTGACCGAGCGCCTGAAAGGGCTCGGCGGCAAGGACCATGGCATCGCCAATGTCCACGTCGTCGGCGCCGGTGTGATGGGCGGCGACATCGCCGCGTGGTCCGCCTACAAAGGCTTCAATGTCACCCTGCAGGATCGCGAACAACGCTTCATCGACGGTGCGCTGTCGCGCGCGCAGGAGCTGTTCGCCAAGAAGGTGAAGGACGAGAGCAAGCGTCCCGCGGTGGCCGCACGCCTGAAGGGCGACCTGGCCGGCGACGGCGTGCCGCAGGCCGACCTGGTGATCGAGGCGATCATCGAGAATCCCGAAGCCAAGCGCGACCTCTACCAGACCGTCGAGCCGCGCCTGAAGGCAGACGCCCTGCTGACCACCAACACCTCGTCGATCCCGCTGACCGAACTGCGCGAGCACATCCAGCGCCCTGCGCAGTTCGCCGGCCTGCACTACTTCAATCCGGTCGCACTGATGCCGCTGGTGGAAATCGTCCAGCACGACGCGCTGGACGAAGCCAACGTCAAGCGGCTCGCGGCGTTCTGCAAGGCGCTGGACAAGTTCCCGGTGCCGGTCGCCGGCACGCCCGGATTCCTGGTCAACCGCGTGCTGTTCCCGTACATGCTGGAAGCGGCGACCGCGTATGCCGAAGGCATTCCCGGCCCGGTGATCGACAAGGCCGCGGTGAAGTTCGGCATGCCGATGGGGCCGATCGAGCTGATCGACACCGTCGGCTTGGACGTGGCGCAGGGCGTCGGGGCGGAACTGTCGCCATTCCTGGGCCTGACCCTGCCGGCAGCACTGGCGACGGTCGAGCCCGGCAAGCGCGGCAAGAAGGACGGCCAGGGCCTGTACAAATGGGAACAAACCGATAAAGGCAGCAAGCCGGTGAAGCCGCAGGTGCCGTCCGACTACAAGGCGCCCGATGATCTGGAAGACCGCCTGATCCTGCCGCTGCTCAACGAAGCCGTCGCCTGCCTGCACGACGGCGTGGTGGCCGACAGCGACCTGCTCGATGCCGGCGTGATCTTCGGCACCGGTTTCGCCCCGTTCCGCGGCGGCCCGATCGAACATGTCAAGGCGGTCGGTCCCGACGTGCTGCTGGAGAAACTGAAGGCGCTGCAGGCCCGGCACGGCGATCGTTTCGCGCCGCGTCCCGGCTGGGACAACCCGGTGCTCAGGCAACCGACCGTCTGATCCGTGCACGAAAAAGGCCGCTCCCCGAGCGGCCTTTTTCCTCCTGCACCGGGCACCACTGCGGGTTATCCCGACGGCAATGCCTGTGCCATCACCCAGTCTTCTTTCGGGTCGTCGCCGATGTAGAAGATGGAGCGGCCGACGCTCTGGAACCCATGCTTGCGCCAGAAGCGGATCGCCTGCGGCGACTCCTGCCAGACCGTGAGCCATGCCGACCGCGAGCCGCGCAGCTTGGCCGCGGCCAGCAGGTGCGAAACCAGCACGGCGGCGATGCCCTTGCCGTGGAAGGCCTCGTCCAGGTAGATGCGCGCCAGTTCCACGGTGGGCCGCAGCACCACCTCGGTCGGCGGCACCGTGCCCCAGCGCAGCTGCGCATAACCGGCCCACACGCCATCCTGCTCGACGATCAGGGTGAGCGTATCGGGGTCGCGGATCTCTTCGGCCTGTCGCTCGGGCGAATACATCGCCGCCACGTGCGCCGCCAGGTTTTCGGGCGTGCTGCAGTGGCCGTGGGTGGCCAGGAACGTGCGCCGCATCATGGCGGACACGGCGGCGGCTTCGGTGGGGCGTGCAGGGCGAACGGTGATACCGGCTTTCATGCCGTCAGTCTTGCCTGTTTCCATGCGCATGACAACGCAGGCGAGCGCCCAGAGAGGTCAGCGCACACTCAGAAGGCCTGCCAGGGTCGCGCAGGACTGCGGTTAGCGACGCGCGAACACGTCCGGCGGCGCACGCACCGGGCTTCGCTCGGCGGCGAGGTCGGCCATCACGCCGAGTTGCGCGGAGAAGTCGGTCAATCGTGCCCACACGTAGGGCTGCAGGTCGTCGGGCGCGCGGTCGTAGACTTGCCGCCACAACGCGTCCATGAAATCGCGAGGATCCTCGCGCAGCGCACCGCGTTCGATGCGCTGTCCCGCAGCGGCCAGGATGGCCCGGATATCAGCCAAGGTGTCCATGCGGCGAGCCTAAGCCGCCCGGATGCCCGGCATGTGACACGAACCGACGGTTTCCGACGACCGGTGCGATTCTGTGAAGCCGGTTACGGATCGCGGCGACGCGAAGCCTCTCAGGCACCCCTGGCCACGGGGACGATGCGCGGCGCGGCCGTCACGGCGATGGCGCCGGAATCTGCTCGCGGAACAGCCAGAGCATCGCGCGACGGTAGCTTTCGCCGATCGTCGCGGCGTGGGTGCCGTCCTGCATCGTCAGCAGCGTCACCTGCCACGGCGCATGCGCCGTGGACCGCGCCCAGTACGTTGTCCACTCGCGCGCGATGCGCTGGCGTTCGGCGGTGTCGCGCGTGCCGCTGGCGACGGCCACGCGCAGGTCGTCGCGTGCATGCGTCCGCGGCGCGACGAACAGCTGTTCGCGGACCGGACCCGGCGAGGGATTGCTGGCAATCCGTCCCCAGAACAGGTCCGGATCCTGCAACGCCGACCACAGCACGAAATACCCCGCGCGCGACTGCCCGACCAGCACGCGCCGTGCAGGATCGCTGGCATACCGGCGCTCCACCTCCGGCACCAGTTGTCCGCGCAGGAAGGCGAGGAACCCCGGCGCCCCGCCCTGCTCCGCCGTGGTGTCGCTGCCCGGCGCGGTGAAATCGACATGGCGCTTGTTGATGGCCGGATCGAAACCGCCGTAGGCGATGCCGACGATAATCGCGTCAGGCAGCTGTTCGTCGTAGTGCAGGAACAGGTGCGTCGGCGCCAGCAGCGGGAACAGGCTGTCGCCATCCAGCAGGTAGACCACCGGATAACGCGTGGCGGCGGTGGCGTCGTAGCCCTCCGGATAGCGCACGTAGACATGGTGCACGCGTCCGGACCCGCGGTCGGTCAGCGGGAAGTAGTCGCCTGCCAGTGCCGGCAGATGCTCCAGCGGCGTCGATAGGCGTGCACCGACGTCATCCGATGCGGCCACCGGCACCAGCAGCAGTGTCGCCAGCTCCATCAGCACCGCCATTCCGTATCGGATCATGCGCATGCTCTATTTCCCCGAAGGCTTGAACGTCAACGCATGCAGCCAAAGCGCGTCGAACAACTGCGCGTATACCTTGCCGTCGCGATCGTCGACAGACGTATTGACGAACAGGACCACGGCAACATCGCCGGAGGGATTGGCCAGCATCGCAGTGTGCACACCGGGATCGGAACCGCCGTGGCCGACGTAGGCGGTGTCGAACTTGGTCGCCCAGAACAGGCCCGAGTTCTTCTCCGCAGGCACCACATTGTCCGGCACGTGGCCGGGCGTGTACTGGAAGCGCCGCAGTTCCGCGACCGATGCCGGCGACAGGATGCGCGCGCCGTCGTGGCTGCCGTCGCCGAGCACCGCGATGAAGAACCGCGACAGGTCCGCCACCGAACTGCGCAGTCCACCGTCCGGATACGTCGCCAAGCCATAGTCGGGCATCGGAATGGCGAATCCGCCCTGTGAGGCGTACAGCGTGGACCGCTCGGCCGCCGACTGCTGCGACAGGAACCAGTGGCTGCGCGTCATCTTCAGCGGCGCCAGGATCGTCCGCTTCGTGTACGCATGGAAGGGCTCGCCCATGACGCGCTCGACGATATAGCCAACCAGCCCTGCGCCGATGTTGGAGTACGCGCGATACGTGCCCGGCCGATGCGGTATGAAGTTGTCCGCCGCGTAATCCTTGCCGCCGGCGACCAGGTAGCCGCGGAGGAAATCACCCAGCGCTTCCGGCGAGTCCCCTCCCCAGTGATACAGGCGCTGGTACACCGACCAGCGATCGTCGATGCCCGAGGTATGCGTGGCGAGCTGGCGCAGCGTGATGCGTGTCCCGGGGAACTGCGGGTGCACTACCTTGAACGGCAGGTACGTATTGATGTCCTCGTCCAGCGACAGTTTGCCGGCCTGCACCGCCTGCATCATCGCCACCCCGGTCACCGTCTTGGTGATCGAGGCGATGTTCATCGTCGTGTCGGGCGTGAACAGCACGCCGCGCTGCCGGTCGGCGAAGCCGAAGCCTCTCGACCACACCACGCGACGGTCGACGATGACCGCAGCGCCCACGCCGACCAGGCCTGCATCGGCCATCGCCGTTCCGATCCGCGCATCGATGTCCTCGACCGCCGCCGGCGCCTCCACCGCGCCGGCGAGACCGGACATCAGCATCCCCGCGAGTACCACGACTCTCTGCCACGCGCTTCCGATCCGCATCCCGACTCCCCGGCCATCCGGCCTGATGTGGGGCGCCTGCCTGGCGCCCGCTCCCTCCCCCAAGCATGGACGCCGGCCTTCGTCGCCGCCACCCTGTGGCGACGAAGGCCGCCCTGCGCCGACGGAACCGTGTCCGCGGACGATCAGCCCTCCAGCGCGAGCCCGCTCGTGAAGCATCGCCTCACGCCGCTGAGCGGATCAACGAACGCCAGCCGTTTGGCCAGCAATTGCAAGGGCGCGGTGTAGTCGCCGGCGGCGCGATGGCGCAGCGTCGGATACAGCGGGTCGTGCGCGATCGGCGCGCCGATCCCCGCCATGTGTACGCGCAACTGGTGCTTGCGACCGGTGACCGGCGTCAGCGCATAACGCCAGCGACCGTCGCCGCGCGCGAGGACCTCGATCCGCGTTTCGCTGTTGGCCTCCCCGTCGATCTCCTGCATGCGGAAGAAGGGCTCGCCGGCGACGATGCGGCTGCGACGGACCTGCGGGAACACGCTGCCGGGCAGCGCGGGCGCCAACGCCTCGTAGTGCTTATCGATGCGGCGCTCGCGGAACAGCGCCTGGTAGCACGCGCGACTGCCTGGATTCGTTGAAAACAGCACCAGGCCGGCGGTCTCGCGATCGATGCGGTGCAGTGGCACCAGCATCGGGTTGCCGGTACGACGGACCAGGCGCCCCAGCAGGGTTTCGTGCACGTGCGCGCCGGCGGGCATGACCGGCAGGAAGTGCGGCTTGTCCGCCACCAGCAGGTCGGTACCGGCGTAGACGATGGCCTCGTCGAACGGGATCGCCGGCTCGTCGTCCACCTCGCGGTAGTAATGCACCTCGAGCCCGACCCGATACGGCGTCTCGGCCGTCATCGCGGCTCCCGTGGCATCGACGACACGTCCGCGCGCCATCCGCTCGATCCAGCGCGCACGCGTGACCGACGGAAATCGATCGGACAGGCAATCCAGTACCGTCGCCCACGGGCCGGGGGGCAGTTGCAGCGTGCTCGCCGCCAGTCCGTCGATCGCCGGCGGACGCATGGCGCTGCCCTACTTCTTCAGCCCGGCGACCACTTCGCGCACGCTGAGGCCGAGTTCCAGTTGCAGGCGCACGTATTCGCGCTCCTTGCGCGACAGGGCGCGGCCCATTTCGATCCGCACGTCCTCGGCCTCCAGGATGCGCAGGATCCGCGGCATCGCCGAACCGATCGCGTCCTGTCCGTAGCCGGCCTCGCGCAGGGCGGCGGCCAGCAGGTCTTCGATATCCATGGGGCATCCGGCTCGGTTCAGGGCACGGCATTGTGCATCAGCGGCGAGACCCGGGCGCGTTTCCCTAACCCTGGCTGACCCGCCGCGTGCCCGCGCGTCGATTTCACGACTGCGCGACCGGGTGCGGCCTAAGGTCGATGCAACGGGTTTTCACGGAATACGGAGGAACACGATGACCACGATCAGACTGCGGGCCACGGGGCCGGCCACCGGCTTCGATGCGCTGATGGCGGCGCTGGAGGGCGTCGATGGCGTGGAGCGCGTGGAGGAACTGGCGGACCTGATGCCGCACATGGACGACGACGATTCCAGTTCGGCCGGGCTGCCCGACGACATCGGCGCCAGCGACGTGCACGACGTGGAGGTCGAGGTCGCCTCGCCCTATGCCGACACCGTGCGCGCCACCGCCGACGATGTCGGCGCGCGCTACGGGCTGGTACTCGAGTACGTCGACGACTTCTGAGGCGCCGTGGCCCGCCTGCACTACACCACCGACGCGATGCCCGGCCTGCGCCGGCGTCGTCGCGGGCGCGGCTTCACCTACCAGGATGCGCGCGGCCGCACCGTCCGCGATGCGGCCACCATTGCGCGCATCCATCAGCTCGCCATTCCCCCGGCCTACACTGATGTGTGGATCTGCGCCGACGCCCACGGGCACTTGCAGGCCACGGGTCGCGATGCACGTGGACGCAAGCAGTACCGCTACCACGCCGCGTGGCAGGCCGAGCGCGGTGCACGCAAGTACGACCGCCTGATCGCCTTCGCCGAAGCCCTGCCGCGCCTGCGTCGCCAGGTGCGTGCCGATCTGGCGTTGCCGGGGTTTCCGCGCGACAAGGTCGTCGCGCTGGTGATCGCCCTGCTGGGCCACACCCTGTTGCGCGTGGGCAATGCGAGCTACCAGAAGGAGAACGGTTCCTACGGCCTCACCACGTTGCGCAACGTGCACGCGCGCTTCATCGCCGGCAGCGAAGTGCACTTCGTCTTCCGCGGCAAGGGCGGCAAGCCCCTCGACGCCAGCGTCTCCGATGCACGCCTGGTGAAACTGGTGCGCCAGTGCCGGCAGCTGCCCGGCCAGGCGCTGTTCCAGTACCGCGAGGACGGTCGCATCCAGCGCATCACCTCGGGCGATGTCAACGATTACCTGCAGGCGCAGCTGCAGGGGCCGTACACGGCCAAGGACTTCCGCACGCTGGGCGCCACCCTGCTCGCCTTTCGTACTCTGGCGGGCGTGACGCCGCCCGAGGCGGGAGACGATGCGCAGCGTGCGCGCGTCCGCCAGGCCGTGCTGCGCAACGCGGCCGACCTGCTCGGCAACACACCGCGCATCTGCGAAAAGAACTACGTGGATCCGCGCATCTTCACCGGCTGGGAAACCGGCCGGCTGCAGCACGCCGCACGCGGGGCGAGCGGGCCGCGCCAGTGGGAGACCGCGGCCATCCGCTTCCTGCGGCGCGCGAGCCGCGCGTAGACGGCACCACAAGACCGCCAGCGCGCGATCAGCCTTTCGACGCGAGCTCCTCGATCAGCCTGCAGACCGCGTGGCGTGTCTTCACCGGCAGTCGCCGGATCGCTTCCAGCAGCCGCGCTTCGGTGTCGTCCACGGCGTACTGCAACGCTACCGCGGGCACCTCGGAGGACGGACATTCCGACGGATCGCCCCGCCCGGTCGCCAGCCATTCGAACGGCACGCGTGTGGCGATGCTGACGGTGGCCAGATGCTCGACGCTGGGATGCGTGCCGCCTTCGCGCTCCCACTGCGCCACCGCACTCCGGTTCACCCCGACCCGGCCCGCGAGCTCGCTCTGCGACAGCTTCGCCTGCGCGCGTGCACGTCGGATACGCAAGGCAATGTTCGTCATCAGGCGTCCTTCAATCCTTTCAGGTAAGCGCTTCTCAGCAGGAAGCGGAACTAAGCGGCGTCTGTCCGCGATGTCTGACGCGCATCGCTTTCCCCTGAAAAAACGTGCTTGATCGGATGACGCGCGAGGACGGCCAACGGTCCTCGCCACATCGTGTCATTGCCGCGCGCTTCAGATCACATTAGTAACGCAACGTGCGTCAAGCAAGTGCCCGTGCTGGTAACTGGATTTACCTGCAAGGCGCACACAGGCGCAGCAGGGACGATTCCGTACATCGACTACTCAGGGGGTCGATGGATGCACGGGCGGGCGGGCAGCAATGGTGCGTGGGTGGTGCATTGCATGCTTCGCGATGCCGATGGTGTCCTGGGGACCGCCCGCCTCCCGGGCGGCGCGGGTTCCGTCCGTCTCGGGTCGCCCGCCGTCGAAACTGGATCGCAGCATGTGATCTCCCCTGGCATCGTCACGGCTGAAATCGAAACGAGGGGAGGTACAGGTGCTGTGTGCGTTGGCGCCGTTTCCTCAGCGCGGCGGCAGCACCGCACGGCTGCCCTGAACCGGCGACCGGATGGCCGGGGCATGCTGCGCCAACAGTTCCACGACCCAGTCGATGAAGACGCGCAGCTTGCGGCTGACATGGCGGCTGGGCGGGAACGCGAGGTACATCGGCATGGGATCGATCCGCCAGTCCTCGAACAGCGGGACCAGTTCGCCGCGCGCCAGCGGACCGCGTGCCATGTACGTGGGCATCCACAGCACGCCCATGCCCGCCACGCCCGCAGCGAGGTAGGCATTGCCGTCGTCCACCGACAGCACGTGGCGGCCCTGCACGCGCACCTCTTCTTCGCCGCGCCGCATCGACGACATCAGCGCATGCCCGCTGCGCGAGCTGCGGTAACCGATGATGCGGTGCGCCGGCGCTTCCAGCGCCAGCGGATGCGCCGGCACGCCGGCGCGCGCCAGATAGGCCGGCGCGGCGTACACGCCCAGGGCGAGGTCGGCGACATGGCGCGCGCGCAGCGAGGTGTCGGTGAGTTCGCCGCCGCGCACCACGCAGTCGACGTTCTCGTCGATCAGGTCCACCTTGCGGTCGCTGGCGCCCAGGTCCAGTTGCAGGTCGGGATAGCGCGCATGGAACTCCGGCAGCGCGGGCACCAGCACCAGGCTGGCCAGCGGCGCGGGCACGTCCACGCGCAGCCGCCCGCGCGGCGATGCCGAGGCGGCCGACAGGCTGGTCTCGGCATCGTCCAGGTCGGCGAGCAGGCGCACGACGCGCTCGTAGTACGCGGCTCCGTCGGCGGTGACGTTGACCTTGCGCGTGGTGCGGTGGAGCAGCTTCACCCGCAGGTGGGTCTCCAGCGACTGCACCAGCTGGGTCACGCGCGTGCGGCTGGCCTGCAGTGTGTCGGCGGCCTTGGTGAAGCTGCCGGCTTCCACCACGCGGACGAAGGCCTGCATCGCGTCGATACGGTCCATGCGGGATCCAGGGTTGGCGGGATTGTTTCGATTCTACAAACAGTGATCCCCGGTTCGGCAGGTTTATCGCCCCGCCGCGGCTGCCTAGAGTGATCGCCACCCCGCAGGCCACCTGCCTGCCCACCCCACTCCAGGAGCATTCCCATGACACAGCGCGAGACGATCTTCCCCGAAGGCCGGCATGAGCTGTACGCCAGGCACGCCTATTCCGCCGCCATCCGTTCCGGCGACCTGCTGTTCGTGTCCGGCCAGGTCGGCAGCCGCAGCGACGGCTCGCCGGAACCCGACTTCGAAGCCCAGGTCCGGCTGGCGTTCGCCAACCTCGAAGCCACGCTGAAAGCCGGTGGCGCCAGCCTCGACGACATCGTCGACCTGACGAGCTTCCATACCGATCCCGAGCGTCAGTTCGTCACCGTGCTGAAGGTCAAGGACGAGATTTTCCCGGCCGCGCCCTACCCGAACTGGACCGCGCTCGGTGTCACCTGGCTGGCCGGCTTCGATTTCGAGATCAAGGTGATCGCCCGCATCCCGGGCTGATCGCGGGACGCGTGGACGCGAACAGCGCGACGCGACACCGGGAAACATGGAACGTTGGATCGGAACGGGTCAGCGTTGATCCTGGCGTGAGAAGAAGGCCTCGGTGATGGCGGAACGACGCTGTCATGGCAGGACCTGTCTACCCGCGGTCCTTGGCTCCGATGAAGGTGATCTCCCCCGACGTTTCCAGCACGGCGAGCTCCACCTCGTTGAGGGTGGCGTAGCCCGCGGAACGTCGTGCGATGGCGAAGTCCTGCTCGCTGACCGACTGCCGCGCCAGTTCGTCGCGGTACAACTCCCCGCGGCGCACGAGGATGACCGGCTTGCCTTCCACCATCCGGTCGAAGCCGCGATGCCGCGCCGACAGCTTGCCCACCGTCCAGTTGAGCCCGAGCAGCGTGGCCGCCAGGATCAGGCCGCCCAGCAGCGACGTGTCCTCACCGATCAGCGAGTTCTGCACGGCCGTGCCCAGCAGCACGACGACGAGCAGGTCGAACGGGGTGAACTGCCCCACCGTGCGCTTGCCGGTGAAGCGCACCATCAGCAGCACCACCACATAGACGGCGACGGCGCGCAGCACGAATTCCCACCACGGCATCCCCAATTCGAACAGGCTCTTCGCGACACCGGACATGCGCCACCTCGTCGGTCACCAGGATCAGCCGCGAGGGTGCGCGTGACCGCGTCGCGCTGCCGTGAGCGCGCCCGTTTCCGGGCAAATGGCGTGGGAGGCTAGACCGCCGCGACGGCGGCAGGCTTCGGCCGATGCGCCGGCGGCACCTCGGCGATGCGATAGCCCGCGCTCTGCACCGTCTGCAGCAGCGGCGTGTCGAACCCACGATCGATGGCCTTGCGCACGTTGTAGAGATGGCTGCGCAGGGCGTCGGAATCGGGCAGGTCGTCACCCCAC
This sequence comes from Pseudoxanthomonas sp. LjRoot206, assembly GCF_056175725.1. NCBI lineage: Bacteria > Pseudomonadati > Pseudomonadota > Gammaproteobacteria > Lysobacterales > Lysobacteraceae > Pseudoxanthomonas > Pseudoxanthomonas sp. LjRoot206. The sequence goes on along the minus strand of NZ_JBGFFI010000001.1, from coordinate 458,083 downwards.
AGCTCGCGTTCGATCTCGCGGCGCGACACGACGCGAGGCGACTCCCGCATCAGGATGGTCAACAGCTTGGAGGACACCGGCGACAGCTCCAGCTCGCGGTCGCCGCGGCGCACGCGGTGGCAGGTGGGATCGAACGACAGGTCGCCGACCTTGAGCACCTGCCTCGCCACTTCCTTGCGGTTGCGACGGATCACCGCGTGCAGGCGTGCTTCCAGCTCCTGCGTCGCGAACGGCTTGGTCAGGTAGTCGTCGACGCCGTCCTCCAGGCCCGCGAGCTTGTCGTCGAGCGTGTCGCGCGCGGTCGCCATGATGACCGGCGTCGAGATGCGGGCATCGTTGCGCAGTGCGCGCACCACTTCCCGCCCGTCCATGCGCGGCAGATTACCGTCGAGGATGATGGCGTCGTAGCGGTTCTCCACTGCCAACCGGTAGCCCTCGGCGCCATCGGCGGCGTAGTCGACCTCCATACCGCGGCTCTCCAGGTAGAAGCCCACCGTTTCGGCAAGACTCCGGTTGTCTTCGATGATGAGGACGACGGCGGACATCGACATGGCGATCCCTGTTGGAGTTCAGTTTGGTGAATGTGCCCGACGCGCTGTCGCGTCGGTGTGAAGGCGCGCGTCGCGATCACGCAATGCCGACGCCCGCCCGCGAAGATGGAGATTCCATCGCGGAGGGCACGGCATGAAGACGAAGAAGACAGATGCGAAACCGGCGGCTCCACAGGCCAAGGCCGCGAAGACCACCGTCGCCAGGCAACGCAAGCTGCAGGCGGAGATCGACAAAAAGGACGCCACCGCGCCGTCGAAGCCACCGAAGCAGGCCACGCAGGCGGGCACCAGAAGGCAACCCGTGCAGATGCCCGCCCAGCATCTGCAGAAGCCAGGCGAAGAAGCCGACCTGCGGCTCGCGCCGGCCTTCGAAGCAGCCGGATACCGCGGCAGCGGCAAGCTCGAGGGCATGACCGCCATCGTCACCGGCGCCGATTCCGGCATCGGCCGCGCGGTGGCCGTGCTGTTCGCGCGCGAGGGCGCGGATGTCGCCGTGCTCTATCTCGACGAGCACGACGACGCGAAGGAGACGGCACGCTGGATCGAGAAGGAAGGCCGAACCGCTGTCCTGTTCCCCGGCGATGTGCGCGACTCCGCCTTCTGCGACCAGGTCGCGGGCAAGGTCGCGAAACGCTTCGGCAGGATCGACGTGCTGGTCAACAACGCCGGCTTCCAGCTGCACGCCAAGCGCCTGGAGGACCTGACCGACGAGCACCTGCAGGAGACGCTGCAGACGAACGTGGCCGGCTATGTGCACATGGCGCGTGCGTGCCTGCCGCACATGCAGCGCGGCGCCTCGATCGTGAACTGCGGTTCGGTCACCGGCCTGTTCGGCAGCCCTCAGCTGATCGACTATTCGGCCACCAAGGGCGCCGTGCACGCCTTCACCAAGGCGCTGGCCGCCAACCTGCTGGAGCGCGGCATCCGCGTGAATGCGGTGGCGCCCGGCCCGGTGTGGACGCCATTCAATCCGGCCGACAAACCCGCGGACGAGGTCGCGGAGTTCGGCCAGGACAGCGCGATGGGCCGCCCGGCGCAGCCGGAGGAACTGTCGCCGGCGTTCGTCTTCCTCGCCTCGCCGGTAATGTCGTCCTACGTCAACGGCATCGTGCTGCCGGTCATGGGCGGGCCCAAGGGCTGATCGCCCACGACGGCCTCAGCGCGGCCCGCGCTCCTCGCGCGAGCGGGCGCGGTGGTCGCTAAGCAGCGAGCTGACGATGATGCCGCCGCCCAGCGCCACGCCCAGCAGGAACAGCACCAGCGCCACCACGGGATAGCCCCACAGCGTGTGCGAGGACGGCACGCGCATCATCATCGCCGAGGCCAGGATCAGCGCGGCGGTGATGACGCCGACCGAGATGCGGTTGGCGATCTTCTGCAGGTTTTCCATCAGCCTGGACTCCTCCAGGCCGGTGACCCGCATCTGGAACCGGTTCTCGGCGACCAGCGAGAGGATGTCCGACAGCTTGCGCGGGCCGTCGCGAAGCAATGCCTGCACCTCCATCATCTCGCTGGCCAGGTTGGGCGAGGACAGCGACTTGCGCAGCCGTGCGCGCATCACGTGCTGCAGCTGGTCCTCCACCACGCGCTTGGTGTCCAGATCGGGCGACAGCAGGTGGCAGGCGGTGTCCAGGTTGAGCAGCGTCTTGCCGAGCAGGCTGAGTTCCGGCGGCGGACGCAGGCCGCACTGGGTGGCGATGCGGACGAGATCCAGCACCACCCTGCCCTCCGACATCGACGCCTGGTGCGCGCCGTAGCGTGCGATCAGCTGGCCGACTTCGCGCAGGAAGCGCGGCTCGTCGTAGTCCTCCAGCCGGATGCCCAGCGCGATGCACTCTTCCGCCACCTGCTCGCCGCGGCCGTCGACGGCGGCGAACAGCAACTTGAGCAGCCGGTCGCGCTGGCGCGGCGGCACGTTCGCGACCATGCCCAGGTCGAAGATCGCCAGGCGTCCGTCCTCGGTCACCCGCAGGTTGCCCGGATGCGGATCGGCATGGATCTCGCCATGCACGAACACCTGGTCCAGGTAGCCGCGCAGCAGGTCCTCGGCCAGCGGCGTCATGCCCTGCTCGGTGCGGCGCAGGCCGGAAATCTGGTCCACGCGCCGGCCGTCGGCCAGTTCCATCGTCAGCACGCGCTTGGCGGTGTAGTCCCACACCGGCGCCGGCACCCACAACTGGCGGAACGGCGCCAGGTGTTCGCGGAAGCGTTCCAGGTTCTCCGCTTCCGCCACGTAGTCGAGCTCGGCGGTGAGCGAGCGCGAGAATTCGCCCAGCCATTCCGAGAAACGCACATGGCGGCCCACGTCGGTGAAGCGGTCGGCGGTGCTGGTGATGCCGCGCAGCAGGTCGAGGTCGGCCATCAGCTGCTGCGCCACGCCTGGGCGCTGCACCTTGACCGCGACTTCGCGGCCATCGCGCAGTGTCGCGCGATGGACCTGCGCCAGTGAGGCGCAGCCGAGCGGCGTCTCATCGAAACTGGCGTAGGCCTTGCTGATGCGCACGCCGAGCGCGTCTTCCACCTGTTCGCGGATCACGTCGAAGGACACCGGCGTGACCTTCTCCTGCATGCGCTCCAGCGCCGTCGCGTAGGCGGCCGGCACCAGGTCCGGCCGCGTCGACAGCATCTGCCCCAGCTTGACGAAGGTGGGGCCCAGCGCTTCCAGCTCGTCGGCGAACTTGTCGGGACTGCCGTCGTCGGCGAGGTCCTCGTCCAGCATCGCCGGTTCCAGTGACAGGCCGTTGAACACGCCGGATTTGCGATAGCGGAACAGGAAACTCAGGATCGCCGCGCGCCGCGTCAACCTGCTTTCGCTGGAGGGTGTGGACAGCGTCGACTGGATGGCTTCTTCATTCATGCCGGTGTTTTCGCGCGTGTCCGGTGAGCGCAAAGTGAACACACCGCACTCCCTGCCTCACGCGCCACTCACCGCGACAGGTCTGAAATCAAGACCGTTTCCACGATGGAGTCGAACCCATGAACCGACCGCTGACGCAGAAGCCCAACCCGCACCGTGACGGCGAGAAGGCGAACACGCCCGACAAGCATCGCAACGACAAGGCGCGCTGGAAGGACCACGACCAGCCCGACGCGCCACGCACGGATCGCCCCGACCCGGAACAGGACTATCCGGACGCGCGCGACGGCGTGCCGCGCTGACGCAGGCGGCGCGCGTCAGAGCGGGGGCACGACCGGCCGCTCCCGCACCACCGTGCCCGGTGCGACCGCATAGCGGTCGGCGACGATCTGCTGCCGCTGCGCGACGGTGGCCAGCAATTCGTTGGTCCTGCGCTGCTCCTCGATCTGCCGCCGCAGCAGCCCCTTGATGCCGAAGACCGCGAACGGCACCAGGATCCACAGGATCGAGAGCACCAGGCCGAGCGCGAACAGGAAGAAGCCGAGGAAGGTGTAGCCGGCGGTCAGGTTGTCCATGTAGGTCTCCATGCGGATGATTCGGGGAATGGCGTTTCTTGACGGTCGTCAGGCCAGGGTGCGGACTTTCTTTTCGCGGTTCCACTGGCGCGTACGCGCCGCGGCGAGGAAGGCCTCGGTCAGGTCGGCATCGACCACGCCCGCATCGCGACCGACGCCTGCCGCCTTCAGCAGCGCCAGCGCGCCGGCATCGACGCCGATGGCCTTCAGGTGGCCGAACGCATCGCGCACAAAATCCACGGCGGCGGCCTCCTTGGTCAGGCGCTTGCCGGCATCGACGTCGAGCACCAGCGCCACGGCGTCGAACAGCACCGACGGCGTACCGGCCAACTGGCCGTCGGCCGGCAGCCGCGTGCCGTCGTCGAGCGTGGCGCCGCCGAGACGCGGAGCGATGACCTTGACGGTGGCGCCTTCCCGCTCGATCGCCTTGCGCAGCGCCTTGACGAGTTTCGCGTCGGAGCCGTCGTCGACCAGGATGCCGACCGAGCGTCCTTCCAGCGTGTCGCGCATCCGGTCGATGATGCGCAGCGCGGGCGATGGCGGCATGTCCTTGGGCGGAACGGCGGCATCGGGCGCCTCCGGCAGCTCGTCCATGCCCAGGCCCTTGGCCACGCGTTCGGCCAGCGCCGGGTCGATATGGCGCAGGTGGCCGACGACCGCCTCGCGGACATGCGGCGTCTGCACCTTCGACAGTTCGAACACCAACGCCGAGGCGAGGTGCGCCTGCTCGTGCGCACTCTGGCTGCGGAAGAACAGGCGCGCCTGGCTGTAGTGGTCGGCGAAGGATTCGGGACGCAGGCGCTGCTTGCCGCCCGCCTCCAACGGCGTGGCATGGCTGCGGAATCCCGTCGGCGTCTCGCGAGGCGAATCGGCCTGCAGCGAACTGGGCTCGTAGTTGACGCGTCCCTTCGGCACCGCCATCTGCATGTGGCCGTCGCGCTGCAGGTTGGCGAACGGGCACTTGGGCGCATTGACCGGAATCTGGTGGAAGTTCGGACCGCCCAGGCGCGACAGCTGCGTATCGAGGTAGGAGAACAACCGGCCCTGCAGCAGCGGATCGTCGCTGAAGTCGATGCCGGGCACGATGTTCGCGGGGCAGTACGCCACTTGCTCGGTCTCGGCGAAGAAATTGTCTGGCCAGCGGTCCAGCACCATGCGCCCGATGACGGTCAGCGGGACGGTTTCCTCCGGAATCAGCTTGGTCGGGTCCAGATGGTCGAACGGGAACGTCGCCGCCTCTTCTTCGGTGAACAGCTGCACGGCCAGATCCCAGGCCGGGTACGCGCCGGCCTGGATCGCTTCGAACAGGTCGCGGCGATGGAAGTCGTTGTCGGCCGCCTGCAGCTTCACCGCCTCGTCCCACACCGTCGACTGCAGGCCGAGCACGGGCCGCCAGTGGAACTTGACGAAGGTGGAGCGCCCCTGCGCATCCAGCAGCCGGAAGCTGTGCACGCCGAAGCCTTCGATGGTGCGCAGCGAGCGCGGGATCGTGCGGTCGCTCATCGCCCACATGATCATGTGCATGGTCTCTGGCGTCAGCGACACGAAGTCCCAGAACGTGTCGTGGGCACTGCCCGCCTGCGGGAAGCCGCGGTCAGGCTCCATTTTCACCGAGTGCACCACGTCCGGGAACTTCATCGCGTCCTGGATGAAGAACACCGGGATGTTGTTGCCCACCAGGTCCCAGTTGCCCTCGCCGGTATAGAACTTGACCGCGAAGCCCCGCACGTCGCGCGGCGTGTCGACCGAGCCCGCGCCGCCGGCGACGGTGGAGAAGCGGGCGAACACCGGTGTGCGCATGCCGACCTCGGTCAGCACCTTGGCGGTGGTGAACTTCGCCAGCGACTTCTTCAGTTCGAAGTAGCCATGCGCCGCCGTGCCGCGCGCATGGACGATCCGCTCCGGGATGCGTTCGTGGTCGAAGTGGGTGATCTTCTCGCGGAGGATGAAGTCTTCCAGCAGCGTCGGCCCGCGTGGCGCGGCGCGCAACGAGTTCTGGTTGTCGGCGACCGGGATGCCCTGGTTGGTCGTCAGCGCGGGATGCGTTCCGCCGGCGCTGTCGTGGCGTTCGTCGCCTGCGCCGCGCGCTGCCGAGCGTGCGGTCGGGGCAGGCGGCTTGGCGGACTTGGCGGGTTTGGCGGGCTTCTTCTGGCTGGCCATTCGTGTATCCATCATGGAGGGTGGCAAGGCGCATGCATGCGTTCGACACGTCGCGACGACGCGGAAGTTCGTGCAGCACGGCGTTCACCGGATCTTCCACGCGCTGCGTGACCGCGATGTGCACCGCAGGTCATGTTGGTGAACACCACGTTGGTAGCCGTAGTGCATCGACGCGCATCGCACCGTTCTCCGTCCGGCGCCGCCCGCGCCGTTGACGCGACATCGACACCATGTGCGTACGGTAGGGCTTCCCACGCGCCCATCAGGGAAGACGACATGTCCCACAGCAAGCTCTCGCCCGACTACGTGTGGCGACAGGAAGGCGATCAGCACACGCTGCACCTGGGCGCCCATCCCCTGATCCGCATCGCGCCCGTCGGCGCCGGCTGGATCGTGCGTACCATGCTGCATGTTCCCGGCATCGCACCGCAGCAGTTCGCCGTGCGCTCGGTGCAGAGCGGCAAAGGCTGGGCGACGCGCTGGACGCTCGACCGCCAGCGCCTGATCGCCCGCGCCTGCGGCAGGGAAGACCTCGCGCCAGAGGTCGTCCACGCGCCGCCGCGCCGTTCGTACGCCTGGCAGCATGCGAGCTGGACGCGGTTCGCCGGATAGCGCGGCTGACGCCGTTGGCGCTATCCGTCGTGCTGCGGAACTACCGCGTAAGCGTCGACGATGACCGATGTCATCCGCTGGACCGCGTCATTGAGGAGGCAGACGTGACACACGTGAACGAAGAAATCTTCGTCGTGGACGAACTTGGGCAGCAGGTGTCGCTGATCCGCATCACCTCCGACGTCGACGGCACGCCCGGGGAGACGGCAGCGTTCCGTACCGCCGACGGCCTTCGCGTCGTCGCGCTGGACGACGGCACGTTCCAGGCCGAGGCGACCGGGACGCGCTTCCGGCCGGCGCAATAGGAAGCCTTACGCGTCGGGGTCTCGCTTCGGCGTTTCCAGGATCTCGCGCACGCGCGCCGCCAGTTCCTGCAACGTGAAGGGTTTGCCGATCAGGTTGACGCCGGCATCGAGCACGCCGTTGTGGATGATCGCGTTGCGGCTGTAGCCGGTGGTGAACAGCACCTTGAGGTGCGGCCATCGCCGGGTCGCTTCATCGGCGAGCTTGCGACCATTGGTCTCCGGCATCACCACGTCGGTGAACAGCAGGCTGATGGACGGCTCGGTCTCGAGGATCCGCAGTGCCGCCGCCGCGCTGTCCGCGGAGAACACGCGATAGCCCAGCTCCGTCAATGCGTCGACGGAGAACTGGCGCACCGCCGGCTCGTCCTCCACGACCAGGATCACTTCCTGCAGTTCGCCGCGCGGCACCGGGATCGCGCTCGCCGTCATGTCCGTGTCCGCGGTCGCGCCCAGCTGCCGCGGCAGGTACACCTTCACCGTGGTGCCGTTACCCACTTCGGAGTAGATCTTCACGTGGCCGCCGGACTGCTTCACGAAGCCGTACACCTGCGACAACCCCAAACCGGTCCCCCGCCCCACTTCCTTGGTGGTGAAGAACGGATCGAACGCCTTGGCGATGACCTCGGCCGGCATGCCGCCGCCCGTGTCGGACACCGCGATGAGCACGTACTGGCCCGGCGCGATCCCCGGATGTTCGCCCGCATAGCCGTGGTCGAGGTAGCAGTTCGCCGTTTCCACGGTCACCCGCCCGCCTTCCGGCATCGCATCGCGCGCATTGACCGCGAGGTTGAGGATCACGTTCTCCAGCTGGTTGGGATCGGCATGGGTCCGCCACAGTCCGGCCGCCAGCACGGTCTCCAGGCGGACATCGCCGCCCAGCGAATGGGTGAGCAGGTCCGACATGCCGGCCACGAGTTTGTTGGCGTCCAGCGACACGGGTTGCAGGGGCTGCTGGCGCGAAAACGCGAGCAGCCGCTGCGTGAGCTGGGCGGCGCGGCGTGCCGCTTCCATGGCGATGTCCACGTAGCGCCTGGCGCGCGCGTCTTCCGGATCCAGCCGCACCAGGAGCAGGTCGAGCGGGCCGATGATGGCCGCCAGCATGTTGTTGAAATCGTGCGCGATGCCGCCGGTGAGCTGGCCCACCGCTTCCATCTTCTGGCTCTGGCGCAGCGCATCCTCGACGCGGATCCGCTCGGCGACTTCGGCGGCGACGCGGCTCTCGAGCTGTTCGTTGAGTTCCTTCAGCTGCGTTTCGGCGGCCTTCCTCGCCGTCACGTCGATGGCGACGCCGACGACGCGGATGCAACGCTCGCCGTCGAACAGGCCCCTGCCCTTGGCCGCGACCCAGCGCACCACGCCATCCTCCTTGCCGACGGTGCGGTACTCGACGTCGTAGAGCGCCCGCTGCGCGGGATCGGCGGCGGCAGCGAAGGCGTCGCTGGTCTTCTCAAGATCCTCGTGGTGGAGGCCGCCATAGAAGTCGGCCAGCGACACCGGCACGTGCGCGGAGATGCCGAACATGGCCTTGGTGCGCGAAGGCCAGATCAGCAGATCGTTGACCAGGTCCACGTCCCAGAAACCGATGTCGGAGGCTTCCGTCGCAAGCCGCAGGCGCTCTTCGCTTTCGGTGAGCGCGGCCTGCGCGGCCTTGCGTTCGGTCAGGTCGAGCATCGCGCCGATCATGCGCACCGGTTCGCCGGCGGGACCTCGCAACACGGTACCGCGATCGAAGATGTCGGCATAGCTGCCGTCGGCGCGCTGGAAGCGGTACTCGTCCTGCCAGGCATCGCCACCGTGGTCGATGACGTGATGGATGCTGGCGCCGATCCGCTCGCGGTCGTCGGGATGGATGTGGTCCAGCCACCACTGCGCGCTGCTCTCGGCGCGCTCGTGTCCGAACAGCGTGGCCAGCGCTTCGTTCCAGACCACATGGCCATCGGCCATGCGCCAGTCCCAGATGGCGTCGCTGGTGGCGAGCGCGGCCAGGCGATAACGCTCTTCGATCTCGCGGTGGCTGGCCTCGACGGCCTTGCGGTCGGTGATGTCGAGCGACGCGCCGATCAGGCCGATGACCTGCCCCTGCGCATCCCGCAACGGCGCCTTGGTGGAGAGCCAGAAGGCGCGCTTTCCGTCGGGGTAGTTCACTTCCTCTTCCAGCTGCTCGAGCTGGCCGGACGCCATGATGCGCGCGTCCACGGCCATGATGGCCGCTGCCTGCGCCTGGTTGTCGAGCAGTTCGGCGTCGGTCCGTCCGAGGTATTCCTGCGGCGGCCGGCCGATCAGGTCCGTCGTGCCGCGATTGCCGATCAGCAGGCGGCCTTCCCGGTCTTTCGCGTAGACGACGCCGGGCACCGCTTCCACGAAGGTGTTCAACAGGCTTTCGGCACGGTCGCGGGCTTCTTCCACCTGCCGCGTTTCGCTGATGTCGATCAGCACGCCCGGAAAGCTGGTGGCCACGCCCGCCGCATCGTGATTGACCCAGCCGCGCGCCTCGACCCAACGCCACTGGTCGCCGTTGCCCTGGGTCCGGTACCGGTGGACGTACTGTCCGCCGCGTGCGACGGCTTCTTCGATGGCGACCTGCAGCTCGGGTTGGTCGTCGGGATGGACGGAACGGACCAGGTCCTGCAGTGTCCAGCCCGAGCCGGCCGGCTCGCGTCCGAACGCCCGCGCAAGCGACGCATCCACGGTGACGCTGTCGGCAAGGATGTCCCAGGACCAGGTCCCGATGATGGCACCTGCGGCCAGCGCGACGCGTACGCGCTCGCTGTCCAGCATGTCCGGAGTGAAATCTGCAGAGCGATGGGGCATCGAAGGGTTCCCGGGTCAGGAACTGCACATGGCGGATGTCGTGGAGAGAGCCGAGAACCCGGCTCGCTTCTGCGTGCAGTCTAACCGGGCAAGCGGCCGCCATCGTCGTCATTGAGGTGAAGGACGGGATTCTCCCGGCATGTCCTGCCCGGGCTGGCCCGAGATCGGTGTCATCCGGTCGCGTCGTCCGCCCGCACGGCATAGGCCTGCGCGTCGACGACGATGCCGGTATCGAGCGTGGCCCGTACCGTCACGCGCACGTAACCCTCGCCTTCGAAATCGTCCAGACGGCGCCAGTGCGCGTGCAGCGCCGGCGACGTGAAGACGAACCCGTGCACGACGTCACCGGACCCGCCATCTGCAGACGGAACGAGTCCGGGATAACCCACCGCCGCGCCCCATCCCTGCGCCACCCGCGTGCCGCGCACGGTCGCGGCCTGCCACGACCCGGGCACGTCGGCCAGCACATGCGCATTGGGCCTGCCGGGTGCGAGGGTGCCATAGACGAACAAGCGATCCACGTGACGCACTCCTGTCATCGTTGCGACGCCGATTCCCGCCACCATCGGCGGACGGGGTCGGTCACGGGCAGTATGGTGGCCGCATCGTCGGGCCGCGTTGAATCGTTCGACAGGAGGGTTGCAGGCAACGCAAGTCGCGAACAGCACGTGCGTACCAGTGCGTTCCAGAATCCGCGTCCGCTGCATGCCTGGCGTTGACCTGTCGCTTGCTAGACTGAGGATGGTTTGACGTCCATCGGATGCAGTCCGGTCCATCACCCTGAGGATCCGCACGATGCACAAGGGCTCCGACTTGCTGGTCGAGGCACTCGAGAACGAAGGTGTCGACCGCATCTTCGGCGTACCGGGCGAGGAAAACCTCGACTTCCTCGAATCGCTGCGCAACTCGCGCATCGAACTGGTGCTGACGCGCCACGAACAGGCGGCCGCCTTCATGGCCGCCACGCACGGGCGACTGACCGGCCGGCCCGGCGTCTGCCTGGCCACGCTCGGCCCGGGCGCACTGAATTTCTCGACGGGCGCCGCCTACGCGCATCTCGGCGCCATGCCGATGATCCTCATCACCGGCCAGAAGGCGGTAATGAGCGCGAAACAGGCGCGCTTCCAGATCGTCGACATCGTCGCGTCGATGAAGCCACTGACCAAGATGACGCGGCAGATCGTCAGCGCCGCGGCGATCCCCGCGACCGTGCGCGATGCGTTCCGCGTGGCGATGGACGAGCGGCCCGGCCCGGTGCACCTGGAACTGCCGGAAGACATCGCCGGCGAGGACGTCGAGCACGTCCCCGTCATCCCGGTCCATCCGATCGAGCGCGCCATCGCACCCGACGCCGCACTCGATCGCGCGGCCCAGGCCGTGCTCGCCGCGCAACGACCGCTGGTGATGATCGGCGCGGCCGGCAGCCGGCCATGGCTCGCCGACGCGCTGTCGACGTTCGTGGCGCGCACCGGGCTGCCCTTCTTCAACACACAGATGGGCAAGGGCGCCGTCACCGGCGGCTCCAATCTCTACATGGGCACCGCTGCGCTGTCGGAAGGCGACTACGTGCACGAAGCGGTCGCGCGCGCCGACCTGATCCTCGCCATCGGCCACGACACGGTCGAGAAGCCGCCCTTCCTGATGCAGCAGGCCGGTGGCCCGACGGTCGTGCATGTCGGCTTCCAGTCCGCCACGGTCGAGCAGGTCTACCATCCGGACCTCGAAGTGATCGGCGATATCGGCGCGTCGGTCGAGGCGCTGGCATTGCGGCTGGAAGGCCGCTTGACCGCCGACGCGGGCATGCTGGAACTGCGACAGAAGATCCTTGCCCGCCTCAACGACCGTGCAGGCGAGGACCGCTTCCCGCTCACCCCGCAGCGCATCGTCCACGATGTGCGCACGGTCATGCCCGACGACGGCATCGTCTGCCTCGACAACGGCATGTACAAGATCTGGTTCGCGCGCAACTACCGCACCCATGTCGCCAACACGCTGCTGCTCGACAACGCGCTCGCCACGATGGGCGCCGGCCTGCCGTCGGCGATGATGGCGGCCATGCTGCATCCGCAGCGCCGGGTCATGGCGGTCTGCGGCGACGGCGGCTTCATGATGAACTCGCAGGAGATGGAGACCGCCGTGCGACTTGGGCTCAACCTCGTCGTGGTCATCCTCAACGACAGCGCCTACGGCATGATCCGCTGGAAGCAGGCGGTCGACGGCTTCCAGGATTTCGGCATGACCTTCGGCAATCCCGACTTCGTGCGCTATGCCGAAGCCTACGGCGCCAAGGGCTCGCGGGTGACCTCGGCGGAAAGCCTGGTGCCGACCCTCGAGGCCGCGTTCGCCGGGGGCGGCGTGCATCTGGTCGACGTGCCGATCGACTATTCCGAGAACACACGCGTGCTGGTCGACGAGCTGCGCAACCGGACGCCCGATCTGGAATGCAAGTGAAACGAGGAGAAACCGCATGCTGACCGTCGTACAGGCCTTCGATCGCGCGCCGATCGCGGAGATCGCGACCGACGATGCCGCGGCGCTGGAGCGCAAGCTGCTCGCCGCAGAGCGCGTGTTCAAGCACCGCGACGGCTGGCTCAAGCCGCACCAGCGCATCGCGATCCTGCGCAAGCTGGCGTCCCTGATGGACGCCCGGCGCGACCATCTCGCGATGCAGATCGCGCGCGAAGGCGGCAAGCCGTTGCCCGATGCCATCGTCGAGACCACCCGCGCGATCGACGGCGTCCACAATGCCGCCGACGAACTGCGCAATTTCGCAGGCCGCGAGATCCCGATGGGCCTGTCGGCAGCGGCGGAGAACCGCTGGGCGTTCACGACCAAGGAACCGATTGGCATCGTGGCGGCGATCTCGGCGTTCAATCATCCGTTGAACCTGATCGTCCACCAGGTCGCACCGGCCGTCGCCGTCGGCTGTCCCGTCATCATCAAGCCGGCAACCGCGACACCGCTGTCCTGCCTGGAGTTCGTGGCGCTGTTGCACGAAGCCGGCCTGCCCGAGCCCTGGTGCCAGACCTTCCTGCCGGAAGGCAATGAACTTGCCGAGAAACTGGCGACCGACCGGCGCATCGCCTTCCTCAGCTTCATCGGCTCGGCCCGGGTCGGCTGGTCGCTGCACGCCAAGCTCGCCCACGGTGCGCGTTCCGCGCTGGAACACGGCGGCGTGGCACCGGCGATCGTCGACCGCAGTGCCGATCTCGGCAGGATCATCGAACCGATCGTCAAGGGCGGCTACTACCATGCCGGCCAGGTCTGCGTATCCACGCAGCGCGTGTTCGTGCACGAGGACATCGCGGACGACTTCACCCAGAAGCTCGTTGCACGCGTCGAGCGCCTGCGCACCGGCGATCCGACACTGGAAGACACCGAGGTAGGTCCGCTGATCCTGCCGCGCGAGGCAGACCGAGTCGCGGAATGGATCGGGGAAGCGGTCGATGGCGGCGCCACGCTGGCGACCGGCGGACAGCGCCTCTCCGAAACGACGCTGCGACCGGCGGTGCTGCTGGATCCGGCCATCGACGCGAGGATCTCGACGCAGGAAGTGTTCGGCCCGGTGGTCGCGGTCTATCGCTACGACGACCTGGACGAGGCCATCGCGCGTGCGAATGCGTTGCCCACGGCCTTCCAGGCCAGCGTGTTCGCGCAGGACATCGACGTGGCCATGCGCGCGGCCGATCGCCTCGACGCCTCCGCCGTGATGATCAACGACCCCACCGCCTTCCGGACCGACTGGATGCCCTTCGCGGGCCGCCGTGAATCCGGCTACGGCACCGGCGGCATTCCCTACACCATGCGCGACATGACCCAGGAAAAGATGATCGTGGTGCGCAGGCGCTGATGGCGTGTCGACGCGGCGCGTAGCCGCTGGTCGAACTGATGCGCACGCGTCGGCCCGCAAGAATTTTCAGGCATCTTTCTGCCGGCGTACCGGCCTGCATCCTGCAAACGCGGGACTCTCCGGCGACAGGCGCCGGTACGTGTACGTCAGCGGATAGCCGGCGTAGACGTCGCTCATGCGCTGATCCTCCAGCCTGACGTCGTCGGGCACCGATACCTCGAGCGTATGCGGGTCGATCCACCGGAGGCCGATGCCGCGCTGGAGCGAGTGGAACGCGACGATGTTGCCACCGCCGCGCTGCGAGCCGATGGTGCACTCCGTCAGGGCCTGCGTCGTTGCGCCGCCGCTACCGTAATCGGTCGTGTAGTAATAGGCCGCGCACTTCCCTTCCGGGTGGGTGACGGGCTCGCTCGAGCACGTCGAATAGCCTTCGCCCGGGCAGCCGGAGAGCAGCGCAGGCAGGACGATCGTGAGCGCAATGGCCGATCGCTTCCTCGTACGAGTTGCCGGGCGCCCGAACCAGGCCGCGCCAGGACGCCACGCCAGCCTGAAGGAAGACTCAAGCGCCATCGGCTGCACCGACGTAGTGGTAACACCCGACCGCCACCAGCAGGACGACCAGCGCGATGGCGCCGACATCCTCGATGTCGACGTCCGACCTGAGCAGCCTGCGGCGCCAGGACGGGACAAGCAGGCACGGCGACACGACCACCAGACCGGCCGCGAGACTCACCAGGCCGCGCCAGACGTTGAACTGCCAGAATCCAATGATCTCTTGGAGCATCTGATGGGGCGCCTATCGCCTGGTTTGAGCCGAGTCGCGAAACGGGTTCGGAATGAATGGATTTTCTAACGCCGTGGCTCGACACAGGATCAATCGAGGAAGGCCCAGGTATCCGCACCGTCGAAGCGCCTGACGACCAGGGTGTCTACAAGTGCCGGTTCGAAGTTGCGCAGGTTGACGCCATGCCGGGCGCCCGGCTTGGGATCGAGCGGCTCCCAGTGGGTGACGACACCGCAGGTCATGCAACGCACGTTGCGCAGTGTGCGATCACCGCAGATGTAGTCTTCCGTATGCTCGGGATGACCGTGGACGGTGACGGTCCCGAATGCGTAGAACGCCCAGATACCCCCCGAACGACGGCAGAGCGAGCAGTTGCAGCTCAGCGCCTCGTCCGGCGCGGCGGGAAGCACCAGGCGCACCGCACCGCAATGGCAGGAACCCTCGAGCGACGGTGCTAGCGGTTCGTGGCTCATGGTCAACATCCTGATGTGCGGTGCGGCTGGCGTTCGCGTTGAACCGCGTTGCGAGGCGGCGTCGACGCCAGCATAGACGTGCGTGGAGTGTCAGGCCGCCATCCCACCGCACGCAAGCTATCGGCTGGAAGCCATTAGCAATGCCGTCCCATCCAGGTCGCGGAACGGACGACGCACACGTGCCTTGGGAATTCGCCCCCGCCCTCACGACGCCAGATAGAAGTCCATCGGAATAAGCTCGACGGCCCAGCCGCCCTCCTCGCCCAGCGTCGCGGCCGGATGCATGGAGGCGATGCGCAGCGCTTCGTCGTGGCTGTCCGCCTCGATGATGAAGAGGCCACCCACCACTTCCTTCGATTCGGTGTAGGGCCCGTCGCTGACCTGGGTCTTGCCGCCGCGCGGCCGCAGCGCACGCCAGTGCTCCAGATCGCCCAGCGACGCGGACACCAGCACCTTGCCGGTCGCGCGCATCCTGTCGTCCAGCGCAGGGCATTGGCTCACCAGCGCCTGGACGTCCTCCGGACGCATCGCGGCGAACTTCTCGGGGGTGAAATAGGCCAGGCCGAGGTATTTCATGGGAGCTCCTTCCGGTACGGATGTACGGACGACGAAGCCGAAGATCTGGAATCGACAAGACCTCAGTCGCGCGGGGTATACAGCGAGACCACGGCGATGCCGATCCCGAACGCCACGAGGGCGATGCCGTACCACTGCACCGTCCGCTTGCTGGCCTTTTCCACCTGCATGCTGCGCGGAAACAGGCCCGCGCGGCTGGGCGAGTTGGGGTGGGCCATGTACCGTGGTTCGGCCGTCACAAACACCAGGGTGCCGGCGCTGGCGAACACCACGGCCAGCAACAGGCCCAGCCCACTGGGTTTGAGCCGCTTCAGGAACGCGATCACCGGCGGAACCGCCGGGCATCATGACGGACGCGCATCGCGGCCGTCATCCGCATCACATCGTGTGCGTCGGCTTCTCGCCGTTGAGACTGCCGGCCAGCATCGTCTCGATGCGGTTCTTGATGGCTTCGCCCTCGCCGTTCTCGGCGAACTGCACGCCGATGCCGGCTGCGCGGTTGCCCTGCGCGCCGACCGGCGTCACCCACACCACCTTGCCGGCCACCGGCAGGCGGTCGCTGGATTCGGGCAGGGTCAGCAGCAGGAAGACCTCGTCGCCGAGGAAGTAGCGCTTCGGCGTGGGCACGAAGATGCCGCCGCCCTTCACGAACGGCATGTAGGCGTTGTACAGCGCGGCCTTGTCCTTGACTGCCAGTGACAGGATGCCCTGCCGTCCACCTGCTGCATTCATCAGCGTCTCCGTGTCTCGGTCAGCGTCGCGCCCCGACGGCGCGTCCGCGATCGCTGCCGGCCCAGGCCAGCAGCAGTTCCACCATGGCCAGGTCGCCGCGTACCGTGGTCCGCAACAGGTCGCGGGTGCGGTTGGCGGCGTCGAACCAGGCGGCCAGCTTGTTCAATCGGGCCGGATCGGTCAAGCCGACGCTGCCCGCCTGCGCCAGCGCCAGGTCGGCCGCATGCCGCAGCCGCGCATCGGCCAGTTCGTCGTTGGCCCAGCGCTGCGCGGTCTCGACTACGCCGATCTCGCCCTTCTCCAGCCACTGCATATCGCGTGCCACGGCCTCGCGCAGCGCCAGCCCATCGTTGCGCAGCCAGTCGTCGGCCAGGCCCGGATGGCCGCGCGCCGCGTCCAGCGCGCGCGCCGCATCGGCGGCCGCATGGCCCTGCGATTGCAGCCACGCCAACGCTTCGTCGCGCGGCGGAAGGCGGAACTCGATGCGCTGGCAGCGGCTGCGGATGGTCGCCGGCAGGCGCGCCGGCTGCGCGCTGACCAGCCACAGGTAGCGGTTGGGTGCGGGCTCTTCCAGCGTCTTCAGCAGCGCGTTGCAGGCGGACCGGTTGATCGCGTCGGCCGGATCGATCAGCGCCACCTGCGCGCCACCGTACTGCGGTGTGAGCGCCAGCTTCTGCGAGATCTCGCGGATCTGGTCAATGACGATCTCGGTGCGCAGCTTGCTGCCGTCCTTGGTGGCGACGAACGAGATGACCTGCAGGTCCGGATGCGTGCCCGCATCGATCAGCCGCGCGCTGCGGTCGCCCGCCGCCGGCTCGCCATTCGCATCGCGCTCCTGCGCCAGCACGCGGCGCGCAAGGCGATCCAGCACCGCGCGCTTGCCGAGACCGGCGGGGCCGCAGACCAGCAGGCCATGGCCGAGGCGACCCGATTCCAGCGCCGCGACGGCGTGGTCGTAGGCGCGCTGCTGCCAGGGAGAAAACACGGTGCTCATGCCAGGTCGCTGTCGGTCAGCGTGCGCAGGTAGGCGCCTATGGCGGCATCGACGGCCGCCGCCACGCCGGCGGGCGGCAACGCCGCATCGATCACGCGGAAGCGCTGCGGTTCGGCGGCGGCGCGCGCACGGAAGCCGGCACGCACGCGTTCGAAGAAATCGTCCTGCTCGCTCTCGATGCGGTCCGGCCACAGGTCGCGGCCGGCGGTGCGGGCGCGACCTTCGCGCACATCGAGGTCGAGCAGCAGGGTCAGGCCCGGCGTCAGCCCCACCGCACGGCGTTCGAGCGCAGCGATCCATTCCGGATCCAGTCCGCGGCCGGCGCCCTGGTAGGCGTAGCTGGAGTCGGTGAAGCGGTCGCTGATGACGAACGCCCCACGCCGCAGCGCAGGACGCACGACCTGGCGCACATGCTGGGCGCGCGACGCGAACATCAGCAGCAGTTCGGTCTCGGCGGCGAGCGGTTCGTCCTGCGCGCCGAGCAGCAGCTCGCGGACGCGTTCGGCCAGCGGCGTGCCGCCGGGCTCGCGCGTCAGCACCACGTCGTGGCCGGCGGCCTGCAGGCGGTCGCGGATGGCGGCGATGGCGCTGGTCTTGCCGGCGCCCTCGCCGCCTTCCAGCGTGATCAGCCGCGGCTGCGACAGCAGGGCCTCGCTCATGGCGCCTCCCCCTTGCGCAAGGTTTCTCGACGCGTCACCAGATAGCGCGCGACGGCCGCGTTGTGCTCCGCGAGCGTGGCCGAGAAGATGTGGCGTCCGCTGCCATCGCCGACGGCCACGAAGAACAGCGTGTTGCCGTCGGCGGGATTCACCGCCGCCTTCAGCGCATCGGCGCCGGGCATGGCGATCGGCGTCGGCGTCAGACCCTTGCGGGTGTAGGTGTTGTACGGCGTGTCGGTCAGCAGGTCGCGCTTGCGGATGTTGCCGTCGTAGCTGCTGCCGATGCCGTAGATGACGGTGGGATCGGTCTGCAGCGGCATGCCGAGCTTCAACCGGCGCGCAAACACGCCGGCGATGGCCGGCCGCTCTTCGGCGATGCCGGTTTCCTTCTCGATGATCGACGCCAGGATCAGCGCCTCTTCGGCCGACTGCAGCGGCACGTCCTGCGCACGCGCCTGCCAGACGCCTTCCAGCGTCTTCTCCATCGCCGCGTAGGCGCGCTTGAGCACGTCGAGGTCGGATTCGCTGCGCGTGTAGACATAGGTCTCCGGCAGGAAGCGGCCTTCCGGATGCTGCCCTTCATGGCCCAGCGCCGCCATCAGCTCGGCATCGCTCATGTCCGCGGTCTTCTGCTGCAGCGGCGTGGCGTTGCGTAGCGCGGCGCGCAGCTGGCGGATGTTCCAGCCCTCGACGAGGGTGACGCGGTATTGCAGCGTGCGGCCCTCGCGCATGCGCCGCAGCAGCTCGCGCGGCGTAAGGGCGGGATCCAGCGCGTACTCGCCGACCTTGAGCTGGCTGGCGGTGTCGGTCTCGCGGGCGAGCAACCGCCATTGCAGGTCCGTGCCGTGCGCGACGCCCTTGTCGCGCAGCTTGCGCAGCACGGTCGGAAAGGCATCGCCGCGGGCCACCTCGACGGTGGCGTCGGCCGCCACACCGCCGATGGCCGTGTCCGCGAAGCCGCGGTGGCCCTGCCACAGCCAGAACGCCGCGCCCGCCGCCAGGACCAGCAGCAGGACGAAGGTGATGACGATGAAGCGGCAACCGCGCTTGAGTGCTGACGCCACGCAATCCTCGGGGTGTGAAGCAGGCTGTGCAGGATACCCGGTCGCTGTCTCAGGCGGTGGGGCCGGCCGGCCGCGCGGTCAGCCTTCCAGCGCCTTCAGCACGCCGCGCGCCTTCGCCCGCGTCTCATCCAGTTCCTTGTCCGGGACCGAATCGGCGACGATGCCTGCGCCGGTGCGGAACCGGGCCACGCTGCCCGGACCGTCGGCCATGACCTCGGCACTGCGGATCAGGATGTTCAGGTCGAGGTCGCCGTCGCGGTTGAGCCAGCCGAACGCGCCCGTGTAGGCGCCACGCGGCACCTGCTCCAGTTCGGCGATGATCTGCATGCAGCGCACCTTGGGGCAGCCGGTGATGGTGCCGCCGGGGAAGGTGGCGCGGATTACCTCTCCGGGCGTCGCGTCCGCTCGCAGATGCCCTCGCACGTTGCTGACGATGTGGTGGACGTGCGCGTAGCTCTCAACCGTCATCAGTTCGTCGACCTGCACGCTGCCGGGCGTGCAGACGCGCCCCAGGTCGTTGCGCTCCAGGTCGATCAGCATGACGTGCTCGGCGCGTTCCTTGGGATGGCCGACCAGTTCGCGGATGCGCGCCGCATCGTCGTCGCCCTCGAAGCGCGGGCGGGTGCCGGCGATCGGCCGGGTTTCCACCACCTCGCCGCGCACCGAGACCAGACGCTCGGGCGACGAACTGACCACCGTCCAGCCGGGCGCTGAAAACAGGCCCGCGAATGGCGCCGGATTGGCGGTGCGCAGGCGTGCGTACAGTGCGGCCGGATCGAGCGGCGTATCGAAGCGCGCCTGCCAGGCACGCGACAGGTTGACCTGGAAGATGTCGCCCGCGCGCAGGTAGTCGAGGATGCGCTCGACGCCGTCGGTGAAGCGCCGGGGCTCGTCCTCGTCGATGCGCGCCGGCGGTTGCCATGCGGGCAGCGGCGGCAGCTCGGTCGCACGTGCGACGTCGGCGACGGTGCGCACGATCAGTTCGCCCTGCCCCGCTTCCGCGACGATCACGCAGTCGCCGGTGCTGCGGTCGCGCAGCACGGCGGCGGGACAGCGCAGTGCGAGCGCGACGGGTTGCGTTGCTGGTGCCTGCGGCAGCCGAAGCACGGGCTCCACCTGCTGCGCCAGTTCGTACGCCAGCAGCAGCGCCCAGCCGCCACGGAACGGCCAGCGCGGCTCTTCGCTCGGCGTGCGCTGTGCTTGCCAATGCCGGTCGAGCACGGCGAGGAAATCGCCTGCCTCCGCCTTGCCCTGCAGATCACGCGTGATGCCATCCGCATCCAGGCGCAGGCCGGTGCCGTCGGCGACCAGCAGGAAATCCCAGCGTCCTTGGGCGGTGCCGGACGCCACCGATTCCAGCAGCACCGGATAGCGCTGCGGATCGAGACGATGCAGGGACAGCAGGTCGGTATCGGACGGAAGCGCGCGCGTTTCGATCATGGTGTTCCTGGCCCCTCTCCCGCCGGGAGAGGGGTTGGGGTGAGGGTCCGGAGAAGATGCGATGGTTCAGGGGTCAATGATTTCGCCGCACCCTCATCCGGCGCTACGCGCCACCTTCTCCCGCAGGGAGAAGGATGCCTCGTCAGATCCGCTTGAACACCAGCGTGCCATTGGTGCCGCCGAAGCCGAAGCCGTTGGATACCGCGACGTCGATCTTCTTCTCGCGCGCCGTGTTCGGCACGTAGTCGAGGTCGCAGCCTTCGCCCGGTTCGTCCAGGTTGATGGTCGGCGGGATGATGCCGTGGTGGATGGCCAGCACGGAGAAGATCGCTTCCGCACCGCCCGCCGCGCCCAAGAGGTGGCCGGTCATCGACTTGGTGGAACTGACCATGATCTTGTACGCGTGATCGCCCAGCGCGCGCTTCATCGCCAGCGTCTCGGCCAGATCGCCCAGCGGCGTGGACGTGCCATGCGCGTTGAGGTACTCGACCTGCTCGGGATTCAGGCCCGCGTCCTTCAGCGCCGATCGCATGCAGCGCGCAGGGCCTTCGCCATTCTCGCTGGGTGCGGTCATGTGGAACGCGTCCTGCGAGGCGCCGAAGCCGGCCAGTTCGCAGTAGATGCGCGCACCGCGCGCCTTGGCGTGCTCGTACTCTTCCAGCACCAGGATGCCGGCGCCGTCGCCCAGCACGAAGCCGTCGCGGTCCTTGTCCCACGGACGCGAGGCCCGGGTCGGATCGTCGTTGCGGGTGGACATGGCCTTCATCGCGCAGAAGCCGCCCACCGAGGTCGGCGACGAACCGCGCTCGGCGCCGCCGGCGACCATCACGTCGGCGTCGCCGTACTGGATGGTGCGCATGGCGATGCCGATGGAATGGTTGGAGGTGGCGCAGGCGGAGACCGCCGAATAGCCGGGGCCCTTCAGCCCCTTCATGATGCTCAGGTGGCCCGGCAGCATGTTGATGATGGTGCTGGGGATGTAGAACGGGGAAATCTTGCGCGGGCCGCCTTCGTGCAGCTTCACCGCGGTTTCCTCGATGCCGAGGATGCCGCCGATGCCGGCGCCGATGATCGCGCCGATACGCTCGGCATTGGCCTCGGTCACTTCCAAGCCGGCATCGTCCATCGCCATCAGCGACGCGGCGAGGCCGTAGTGGATGAACGAGTCCATCTTCTTCACGTCCTTCGGCGACACGAAGGCGGTGGGATCGAAACCGCGGATCTCGCCCGCGATCTTCGTGCTGTAGCCCTCGGTATCGAAGGTGGTGATCGGACCCAGGCCCGAACGCCCGTTGACGATGCCGTCCCAACTGCTGGCCATGTCATTGCCCAGGGGGGACACCAGGCCCATGCCGGTGACGACGACGCGACGACGCTGGCTCATATCGGACTCCTTGTGGATCTTGACGGCCGTGTCCCGCATACGCGGGCGGATGGGGGCCGGATACGCGCGGGGCCGCATGCGCGGCCCCGACACGGTTGCTGCGACTGCCTGACTTACGCCTTGACGTGCGCCTTGACGTAGTCGATGGCCTGCTGCACCGAAGTGATCTTCTCGGCTTCCTCGTCCGGAATCTCGCACTCGAACTCTTCTTCCAGCGCCATCACCAGTTCAACGGTGTCCAGCGAGTCGGCGCCCAGGTCATCGACGAACGATGCGCTGGTGGTGACTTCTTCTTCCTTAACGCCGAGTTGTTCGACGACGATTTTCTTGACGCGTTCTTCGATGCTGCTCATGGATTCGCTCCAGACGGAGATGGGTGACGTGTTGGATTCTGCCGACGCGGGGCGAAGGCAAACCGGGGATAGTGTAGTGGAAACCGGCGGCGGCGGGCAGGTATCGCCAATCGCTACCGAATCAACCACTTACAGCTAATTCTTACGGCATGTACATGCCGCCGTTGACGTGCAGGGTTTCGCCAGTGATGTAGCCGGCGGCCGGTCCCGCGAGGAAGGCGACCGCGTTCGCGATGTCGGCCGGCTCGCCCAGACGGCCCAGCGCGATCTGTTCGCCGAGGGCCTTCTTGGTGTCTTCCGGCAGGTCCTTGGTCATGTCGGTGGCGATGAAGCCGGGAGCGACGACGTTGACGGTGACGCCACGGCTGCCGATTTCCTTCGCCAGCGACTTGGAGAACGCGATGATGCCGGCCTTGGCGGCGGCGTAGTTCGCCTGCCCCGCATTGCCGGTCACGCCGATCACCGAGGCGATATTGATGATGCGGCCCTTGCGCGCCTTCATCATGCCGCGCATCACCGCCTTCGATGTGCGGTAGACGCTGGTGAGGTTGGTGTCGAGGATGGCCTGCCAGTCCTCGTCCTTCATCCGCATCAGCAGGTTGTCGCGGGTGATGCCGGCGTTGTTGACCAGAATGGAGATGCTGCCGAATTCCTTGGTGACGGCATCGATCAGCGCATCGACGGCGCCCGCATCGGTGACATTCAGCTCACGGCCGTGGCCGCCGGCCGCTGCCATGCGCTCGCCGATGGCCTGCGCACCGGACGCCGTGGTCGCCGTGCCGATCACCGTTGCGCCCTGCGCGGCCAGTGCGTCGGCGATGGCGGCGCCGATGCCGCGGCTTGCGCCGGTAACGAGTGCGATCTCACCCTGCAGGGGCTTGCTCATGATGGGTCCTTGGAACGTTCCGCACGTGGCGGACAGGATAAGGGAACGGACGTGGCGTGCGTCAGGCCTGCCAATCGGCGAGTGCGCCCTGGAAGTCGCCGACGTTGCCGATGGCGCGCGCGTCCAGGCCCTTGTCGATGCGCTTCACCAGGCCGGCGAGCACCTTGCCGGGCCCGCATTCGGCGACGCGCACCGCGCCGTTCGACGCCAGCACCTGCACGCACTCGGTCCAGCGCACCGGCAGATAGAGCTGGCGCACCAGCGCATCGCGGATCGCATCGGCACCGGTGTGCACCTGCGCGTCGACGTTCTGCACGACGGGCAGCGCCGGCGCATGCCATGCGAGGCCTGCCATCACCTCGGCGAGACGGTTCGCGGCTTCGCGCATCAGCGGCGTGTGCGACGGCACGCTGACCGCCAGCTTCACGACCTTGCGGATGCCACGCTCGGTGAGCAGCGCGATCGCGCGATCGACCGCTTCGGCATCGCCGCCGATCACGATCTGGCCCGGCGAGTTGTAGTTGGCCGGCACGACGATCCGGCTGTCGGACGCCTGCACGCAGACCTCCGCCACCATCGCATCCTCGGCGCCGAGCACTGCGGCCATCGCGCCGACACCCGTCGGCGCGGCGTCCTGCATCAGCTGGCCGCGCAGGCGCACGAGATGCGCGCCGTCTTTCAGCGACAGTGCGCCGGCCGCCACCAGCGCGGTGTATTCACCCAGGCTGTGGCCCGCCAGCTGCGACGGCTGCACGCCACCCTGCTGCTGCCACGCGCGCCACACCGCGATGCCGGCCGCGAGCAGCGCCGGCTGCGTATACTCGGTGCGGTTGAGCATCTCTTCCGGGCCGCCCTGCGACAGCGCCCACAGGTCGACGCCGGTACCTTCGGAGGCTTCGGCGAACGTCTCGCGCACGACCGGATGCAGTTCGGACAGTTCGGCCAGCATGCCGACCGACTGCGAGCCCTGGCCCGGGAAAACGAAAGCGGATTGCGTGGAAGTCACTCGGACACCCTGCATGAAATCAGGCCGCGATGATACGGGCGAACCCGCGGGATTGTCTGTACCGGGGCGTATGCGCAGCGTGCGTGCGCTGCATCGTCATCGCGCCGCACGACTGCCTGCGGAAACGAAGAAGGCGATGCCTCGCAGCATCGCCCTCATGATGTGATCACCGCGTGCGTATCAGTAGCGCAGCAGCACCGAGCCCCAGGTGAAACCGCCGCCGAACGCTTCGAGCAGCAGCAATTGCCCGCGCTCCACGCGACCCGAACGCACGGCCGTATCCAGCGCCAGCGGCACCGAACCGGACGAGGTGTTGCCGTGCTTGTCGACCGTCACGATGACCTGGTCCATCGACATGTCCAGGCGCTTGGCCGTCGCTTCGATGATGCGCAGGTTGGCCTGGTGCGGAATCAGCCAGTCCAGGTCGTGCTTGTCCAGGCCGTTGGCGTCGAGCGTTTCGTCGACGACGCTGTCCAGCGCCTTGACGGCGTACTTGAAGACGTCGTTGCCCTTCATCTCGATGCGGATGCCGTTGTTCGGCTCGTCCGCCTTGAAACCCGTGGACACGCCGACCGGATTCCACAGCAGTTCCTTCTTGCTGCCATCGGCGTGCAGGTGGGTGCTGAGGATGCCGGTTTCGCCATCGGCCTTGAGCACGACAGCGCCCGCGCCGTCGCCGAACAGCACGCAGGTGGTGCGCTCGGTCCAGTCGACGATGCGGCTGAGGGTTTCGGTACCGATCACCAGTGCGGTCTTGGCATCGCCGCAACGGATGAATTTCTCCGCCACGCTCAGTGCATAGATGAAGCCCGAGCAGGCGGCATTGACGTCCAGCGCCGCACAGCCGGACGCGCCGAGGCGCGCCTGGATCAGGCAGGCGGTGGACGGAAAGATGAGGTCCGGCGTGGTGGTACCCACCACGATCAGGTCGATCTCGGCGCCATCGACGCCGGCGGCCTCGAGTGCGCGGAGCGCGGCCTGGTAGCCCAGGTCGCCGGCGGTTTCGCCTTCGGCGGCGATATGGCGCTCGCGTATGCCGGTGCGGGACTGGATCCACTCGTCGCTGGTATCGACCAGCTTCGACAGGTCCTCGTTGGTCAGCACCTTTTCGGGCAGATAGCTGCCCGTCCCGGCGATGCGCGCGTAAATGCGCCCCTTGCTACCCGGCTCGCTCATGCACGCTCCCATTGCCGGCCCGGTGACGGGCCCTGGTTGTCATCGATCATGCAGCAAGCGCGCCCTGCTGGAGGGCGCGCCGCACGGATCAATCTTCCTCGACCGCCGAGGTCTTGGTGGCGATGACCTTCTTGCCGCGGTAGTAACCATCGGCGGTCACGTGGTGGCGCAGGTGGATCTCGCCCGTGGTCGGGTCGGTCGACAGCTGCTTGGCGGTCAGCGCGTCGTGCGAACGACGCTGGCCACGACGGGACGGGGTGACGCGGGATTTCTGCACAGCCATGGGATTGCTCCAGCTCTTGTATCTGTTGGTGAACCTTGCGGTTCGTGTTGCCAGACCGCGGTAGCGGCTAGTTCTTCTTCAGCGAGGCCAGCGCCGCGAACGGACTGGTCTTCGCCACTTCTTCTTCGTCCGCGGCCCACTCGCTTTCGATGGCCTCGGACGAGGGATCCACCGGCACCACCGGCACGGCGAGGACCAGTTCGTCCTCCACCAGGTCGGCGGGGCGCAGCATGCCGTCTTCCGGTACCAGCAGGGCTTCGTAGCCGGGCGGCAGCGCGGATTCTTCATCCTCGCTGCGCACCAGCCCCAACCGCTGCTCCACCGTCACCGGCAACACGAACCGCTGCAGGCTGCGCTGGCACACCAGCGGCAGGCCGGCCTCGATCCGCAGCGCGATATAAGGCACCCTCAGCGCGTCGTGATCGAACTCGATCGCGTACCGCACGTCGCCTTCGGTATCGACAAGAAGGCCCTGCAAACGCGTCATCGAGGACAACGGCAGGCGGCCTTCGAAACTGCGCCGGGTCGCGACCATGCGCCAAGCATCCAACATCTCGGGCGTATTCGCGGACATAAGCCGCTGAATGTTAAGGATCAACGACCGAACTGTCAAACAACCCCGGACGACGAGGATGGCTTGCCCCCGGCCCGGCCGGCGGGCAGACTCCCCCGCCCCGTTCCCTGCCGGTACCGTCCCATGCCGCTGATGCTCGCGTCCACCTCCCGCTACCGGCGCGAACTGCTAGAACGGCTGCGGCTGCCGCTCCATATCGCCCGCCCCGAGGTAGACGAAATCCCGCTGGATGCCGAACCCGTGCCCGCCCTGGCGGTCCGTCTGGCCCGGGCCAAGGCCGAGGCCATCGCCCGGCAGCATCCCGGGGCCTGGGTCATCGGCTCCGACCAGGCCGCCGAGCTGGACGGGCAGCCGCTGGGCAAGCCCGGGCATCGGGAGGCCGCCATCGCCCAGCTGACCGCCATGTCGGGTCGGCAGGTCCACTTTCATACCGCCGTCTGCCTGGTCCGCGACGAAGACATCCTGCAGGCCCAGGACGTCACCACCGTTCGGTTCCGCACCCTTTCCCCCGCCGAAATCGAGCGCTACGTGGATACCGAGCAGCCCTTCGACTGCGCGGGCAGCTTCAAGTCGGAAGGGTTGGGGATCGCCCTGTTCGATGCCATCGAGTCGTCGGACCCCACGGCGCTGGTCGGCCTGCCGCTGATCGCCGTGTGCCGGATGCTGCGCGAAGCCGGCTTCGACCTGCCCTGACCCGGACTCTCAGCGGATCTGGATCGGCTGATCGGCCCAGGTCTCGACACTGCCATCGCCACCGGTCACCCGCAGCCCCAGCCAATGACGGCCCGCGGGCACGTCCCCGGCATCGACCTCGGCCGTGAACTGAACCTGCGGCATGCGCGGATCGCGCGACGCGTTCTTGAGGAAACCGCGCAACCATTCATTAGGCCCCGCGTCCTCGGCCACGGCGACGACCCGGCCGTCGAGCAAGACCTCCACCTTCGCCACGCCCACGGCGTCCTTCACCGCCCAGCCGCCAACCGTGAAGCGCCTGTCCACTCGGGCGCCCGCCGCGGGCACATCGATGTTGGCGACGACCGGCGTGCTGCAGTCGCCCTGCGCGCGGGCCGCCGGCAGTGCGAACAACAGGAACCGGCGCGCGCCGTGGTCGATGTTCACCACCCGCGCGGGCGGCAATGGGCCGACGACCTGGCACAGCTGCTGGTAGTGCGCGAGCAACGCGCTGAACTTCACGTCGGTGGCGCCGACGACCAGCAGCGTGGGCTCAGCGCGCGAGCCGTCATGCTGGAGTCCCCACAACTGGAGTTGTGGCGCGCGCCCGTGCTTGCGATTGAGCGGATGATCAAGCACGGGAATATCCGCGTCCTCAAGGGCGAAGCCCAGCTCCGCCCCCGTCTTGAAACTGTCCGCAAGCAGCACCGTTCCCTCCGGCAACGTTGCCTGCACTGCCCGCACCTCGTCGGCCAGCGCATTCCAGCCCGCGAAGTTCTCCGGGTAGTATTTGCTGCCCGCGACCTGCGTCCGCAGTCCGGGCAGCGAAACGGCCACGTAGTACCCCAGCATCAGCAGCGCGCCGAGCGCGGCGAGGCCCCAGCTCGCACGACGACGCGCAGCCGACCATTCCTGCAGCAGCAGCGGCACCACCACGAGCAGGGCGAGATACCCGGGCAACGTCCAGTGGAAACTGACCCGCTCGTTGTCGGCGAAGAAGCCCAGCACGAAGAAGCTTAGGGTCGACAGCGCGCCCAGCAGCGCGAAGTAGCGCCATGCGGTACCCGCTTGGGTTTCGCCCCGGATGCCGCGCAGGCAGACCACGAGCATGGCCCTGAACAGCAGCGGCGTCGCCATGGCCGCCTGCACCAGCACGAAGCGGAAGCCGTCGCCGTGGAAGCTCCACGGATGGCGGTCCAGCAACTGGAACCGCAGGCCTGCGTCGGCGTACTCGAGGTTCCAGGCCAGCAACGGTGCCCAGGCCAGCACGCCCACCGCCAGCGCGACCCACACCCGTGCGTCGCGCAGCACCTTGCGGCCTTCAGGCAACCAGAGCAGCGCCAGCAGGCCGACGCCGATCACGCCGATGAAACGGTAGTGACTGAGTGCACCGATCATCAGGCCCAGCGCCAGCTCGGTCGCGGACATCGCGCCGACCTCGCGCAACAACCGCGCACCGGCGTCGGCGCACAGCACGGTGGCCAGCGCCATGGGTACGTCCGGCAATGCAAGCAATCCCAGCGTGCCCGACAGCGGCATCAGCACGGTCAGCATCGCCGCCTGCCAACCGACCGTCGCACCGAACCAGTGCGCCGCGCTCCGGGCGACCAGCCACGGGAGCAGCGCGGCCATCAGCAGGAACGGTGCACGCACCGCCAGCACGTGGTGGCCGCCCAGTTCCGTGCCCAGTCGCGCGAGCCATGCGGTCAATCCCGGCAGATCGGAGTAGGCCGCGGCCAGATGCTGCCCTTCCTGCCAGTAGAAGGCCTCATCCACGAACAACGGCAGGCGCGAGGCGATCGCGACCTTGACGACCGTCACGATTGCCCACACGGCCAGGAACCATTGTCTCGCGCGTTGTTCTTCGTCCATCTCGCTACACTGCCCTCAACCCACGATCGAAAACCGAGAGCGCGATGTCCGCCATCCCCAGCACCCGCCCTATGCTATCCGAAGGCCTGGCCGATGCCCTTGCGCGCGCGCAGGCGCAGGTGAACTCGCTGGTGCTGGGCAAG
The DNA here is from genome assembly GCF_056175725.1 of Pseudoxanthomonas sp. LjRoot206. Classification (NCBI taxonomy): domain Bacteria; kingdom Pseudomonadati; phylum Pseudomonadota; class Gammaproteobacteria; order Lysobacterales; family Lysobacteraceae; genus Pseudoxanthomonas; species Pseudoxanthomonas sp. LjRoot206. Next base: position 429,291 of record NZ_JBGFFI010000001.1, on the reverse strand, counting down.
TCGCACGAAGTGCGGCTCGCCTTCGTCGCACTGCTGTCCGACGGCCATCTGCTGATCGAGGATCTGCCCGGCCTGGGCAAGACGACACTGGCCCATGCATTGGCCGCCACGTTGGGGCTCAGCTTCCAGCGCGTGCAGTTCACCTCGGACCTTTTGCCTGCCGATGTGCTGGGCGTGTCGGTGTATGACGCGCATGCGCGTGCCTTCACCTTCCATCCCGGCCCCGTGTTCACCAATGTCCTGCTCGCCGACGAGATCAACCGCGCCCCTCCGCGCACGCAGAGTGCGCTGCTGGAGGCGATGGCCGAGCACCAGGTCACGCTGGACGGCGTCACCCATGCGTTGCCGCAGCCGTTCTTCGTGATCGCCACGCAGAACCCGGTGGACCTGTCCGGCACCTATCCGTTGCCGGATTCGCAACTGGATCGCTTCCTGCTGCGTCTGGCACTTGGGTATCCCAGCGCCGAGTCCGAACGCGAGCTGCTCGCCGGTAGTGACCGGCGCATGATGATCGCGCAGGCCATGCCGCTGCTGTCGACCGACGATGTGCTGGCGCTGCGCGACGCGGTAAACAGCGTCCATGCCAGCGACGCGCTGATCGACTACGTCCAGGCGCTGCTCACGCGCAGCCGCCAGCATCCCGGTGTGCGCGTCGGCCTGTCGCCGCGTGCGGGCATCGCCCTGCTGCGCGCGGCGCGTGCGTATGCCCTGCTGCTGGGCCGCCACCATGTGCTGCCTGACGACGTGCAGGCGCTGTTCGGGGCGGTCGCGGCGCATCGCCTGGTGCCGGAGGCGGAGGCCGTCTCGGCAGGTGCGCTGGCCAAGGCGATCCTGCACGCGGTGCCGGTGGATTGAACGTGATCGCGACGTTGGCGGGGCGCATCGCACGTCTGGCGCGGCCACGTCGGCCGGAAGCGTTCCCGGTCGTGCTGGAGCGCAGGCGCATCTATGTGCTGCCGACGCGATTCGGCCTGTTCTTCGCCGCGCTGATATTCACCATGGCGTTGGGCGCGCTCAACTACAACAACAACCCGGCGCTGCTGCTGGCGTTGCTGCTGGGCGCGACGGCATTGGCCAGCCTGATCTTCGCGCACCTGCAACTGGACGGCCTGCGCGTGGAAGCGCTGTCTGCCGATCCGGTGCCCGTTGGCACGCCGTTGCGACTGCACATCGCACTCGCGTCGCGGGATGCGCGCGTACGCCACGGCCTGCGCCTGGACGCGGCCGACGAACACACCTTCATCTCGTTGCCGGCGGCCGAAGCGACCGTGGCCGAAATCTCGCTGCCGACCGAACGGCGCGGCTGGTACGACCTCGACCGCGTGCGGCTGTCCACCACCCAGCCGCTCGGCCTGGCCCGGGCCTGGGGATGGGTATGGCCCGACATGCCCTTGCTGGTCTATCCGGCGGCTGAGGTCCAGGGGCCACCGTTGCCGCATGCCGGCAAGGGCGGAACCAGGACGCGACTGGATCCTGCGGGCGAGGACGTCCACCAGTTGCGCAACTACCGTGCCGGTGACGCGCAGCGCGCCATTGCGTGGAAGCCGTCCGCTCGCCGCAGCCAGTTGCTGGTGCGCGACTACGAACAACCCCTCGGGCGCGACGTGGATCTGGACTGGGACACACTGACGACGCTACCTCACGAGCGCCGGATCCAGCGGCTTGCCCATTGGGTCGAATCCGCCGAACGCGAAGGGCTGCGCTATCGCCTGCGCTTGCCTGGCCAGCCTGCATTGGGACCTGCCAACGGCCCCTCCCACCGCCACCTCTGCCTGCGCGCGCTGGCGCTGCTTCCGCATGACGTCCGCTGACACGCCCACGCTGGACAGCCTGAGTCGCCGCTGGACCCTGGCCGCCGCCGGCGCCTGCCTGTTGCCGCTGCTGCTCCAGTTGCCCGCGATGCTCGCGTTCGGGATCGGCGCAACGGGCTTGCTGCTGACGTGGGCATCGTGGCGTCGCCCGCTGCCCGGCCTGCTGCGCGCACTGCTGGCGCTTGCACTGATCGTGGCCGTGCTGTCGGTGATGGGCATGCAGTTCGGCCGCGATACCGGCTGCGCCCTGCTGGCCGGCATGCTGGCGATCAAGCCGACTGAAACCCGCACACTGCGCGACAACCGCAGCCTGCTGGGCTTCGCGCTGTTCGCGCCGTTCGCCGCGTTCCTGCTCGACCAGGGCCCCTGGAGCATGGCATTGGGCCTCGTCAGCGTGCTCTGCGCGCTGGTGGCGCTGTACCGGCTCGCGGACGCCGAAGCGGCCTTGGCCGCCGGCATGACCAGGCCGCTGCAGCAGGTGCGGGAGATCGCAAAGCTGGTCGCCATCGGCGTGCCATTGGTGCTCGCGGCGTTCTGGCTGTTCCCGCGCTTCCCCACGCCGTTGTGGGGCGTGCCGGAACGGGCCCTGTCGGAACCCGGCCTGAGCGACGACATGTCGCCCGGCAGCTATCTGGACCTGATCGCGGACGAAGCACCGGCATTGCGCGTGCAGTTCTTCGGCGCGACGCCGCCCACCAGCCAGATGTACTGGCGTGGACCGGTCCTGTCGGATTTCGATGGCCGCACCTGGACGCGCGCCAACCCGCTACCTGGCATGTCGCACGCAGGTACGACCCGTGCACCGGCGGTATGGGACTACCAGATGGACGTGGAGCCTAGCGACCGGCGCGATCTGGTCGCCCTGGACTTGCCCATGGCAACCCCCGATGGTGCATGGATGGCACGGGACTACAGCATGGCGACGCGCGCGCCGCTCACGTCGTTGACCCGCTGGCGCCTGCAGTCGTCGGCGCCGACGCAGTTCGAGGCGGACTTGCCGGCTCCGCTGCGCCAGCAGGCGCTCCGCTTGCCCACCGGCTTCAATCCACGCACCCGCGCGCTCGGCGCGCAGTGGCGTCGGGACGCCGGCGGCAACGATGCCGCCATCGTCGCGCGCGCCCTGCAGTGGATCCGCGCCGACTTCGCCTACACGCTGGATACGCCCTACCCCGGGCGCAACACGGTCGACGAGTTCCTGTTCGACCAGCAGCAGGGGTTCTGCGAACACTTCAGCTCGTCCTTCGTCTTCCTGATGCGCTCCGCCGGCGTCCCCGCCCGGGTCGTCACCGGCTATGCCGGCGGCAGGTACAACCCGCTCGGCAAGTACTGGATCGTCCGCAACCTGGACGCGCACGCCTGGGCCGAAGTGTGGATGCCGCAACGCGGCTGGGTGCGCGTGGACCCGACGGCCGCGGTCGCGCCGGAGCGCATCTACGACACCATCGAGGACCGCATGGGCGCCGCCGGCGCCGTGGGGAGCCTGATCGGCATCGACGACCTGGGCCAGGTGGGCGACTGGCTGCGCCGCGGCTGGAACGATCTGGTCCTCGGCTTCGACGCGAACCGGCAGACGCGCCTGCTGGAGCGCTTCGGCGCGAAGCAGTTGGGCGGCGGCGCGCTGACGGCGCTGTTCGGCCTGTGCGCGATCGTGGCGCTGGCCTGGATGGGGTGGTGGCTGGCGCGCGGCGAACGGGAGCGCGATCCGCTGCTGCGCGCATGGCGACGGCTCGGCAAGCGCTACGCCCGCTTCGGGCTGGCACGCGAGCCGCACGAAAGCCCCGCCGACTGGGCGCGCCGGGTCGCGGCCGGCCGGCCGAAGGCCGCGCAGACGCTGATTCCGCTCAGCCACCGTTTCGCCGCTGCGCGCTACGCTCCGGATGATGGAGACAACCGCGCACTGATCGAAGACCTGCGCCGGCACCGCCCATAACCTGCTGGAGACTGGCCATGAACCTTCGCTTCGCCATCGTCGTCGCAGCCGCCGCGCTGCTTTCCGCCTGCGCCACGGCACCCGCGCCGTTGCAGGGCAGCTTCACCCAGGTCAATCCCCGCGACTCGGTCGGCGCGCCGCAGGTTGGCGCCCCCGTGCGCTGGGGTGGCCGCATCATCAGCACCACTCCGGGCCAGAATTCCACCTGCTTCCAGCTGGTATCGCGTCCGCTCGGCGGCACCGGCCGCCCGCTGTCGTCGGCACCCGATGCCACCGACGGCCGCTTCATCGCCTGCCGCGCAGGCTTCTATGATCCCGCCGTGTTCGCCGAAGGGCGCGAAGTGACCTTCGTTGGCAAGATCGACGGTTACGAGAGCACTCGCATCGGCGACTACGACTACCAGCTGCCGCGCGTGGCCGCCGAAGTCGTCTACCTGTGGCCGGAAGTGCGTGAAGTCGAAGTCGTCCGCCCCTATCCCTACTACGACCCGTTCTGGGGTCCGCGCTGGGGCCGTTGGGGCTGGTGGTAATCCCGTCGCAATGAATGGAAAAGCCGCTCATCGAGCGGCTTTTTTCTTGTCCGGTGATCGCGTGGCGGACACTCAGCCCGGCGTGCCGAAGCGCCCCAGCGGCGCACCCGCGAGCAGGTGCAGGTGGATATGGAAGACGGTCTGGCCCGCGTCCTCGCGGCAGTTCATGACGATGCGGTAGCCGTCCTGCTCGAAGCCTTCACGGCGTGCGTAGTCGGCGGCCGCGAGCGCCAGCTTCCCGATGAGGTGCGCCTGGTCCGGCCGCACATCGTCGAGCGTCGGAATCGCCTCGTGCTTGGGAATGAAGAGCACATGCACGGGCGCCTGCGGTGCGATGTCCTTGAAACCGAGGACGTCGTCGTCCTCGTAGACGATGGTGGCCGGGATCTCGCGGCGGATGATCCGGGCGAAGATGGTGTCGGTCATGGGCTCGCGCGTCCTCGTGCTCGTAAGGTCAGGTCATTTCGCTGCGGCCGCCGAAGGCATGCGCCAGCGTGCCGCGGTCCACGTATTCCAGTTCGCCGCCCAGCGGCACGCCGTGCGCCAGGCGGCTGGGCCGCACGCCCTGCTGCCGCGCCAGTTGCGCCAGGTAATGGGCGGTCGCCTCGCCTTCGACCGTCGGGTTGGTGGCGATGATCAGTTCCGTCGTCTCGCCCTGGGCGAGGCGCGCCGACAAGGCGTCCAGTCCCAGCTCGCGCGGACCAATGCCGTCCAGCGGCGACAGCCGGCCATGAAGGACGAAATACACGCCGCGGTAGCCGGTGGCCTGTTCGATTGCCAGGCGGTCCGAAGGCGACTCCACGATGCACAGCTGGTGGCGATCGCGGCTGCCGCTCGCACAGAGCGTGCAGATCGCGCCTTCGGTGAAATCGCGGCATTGCTCGCAGTGGCCGATCTGGTCCAGTGCGTCGGCCAGCACGCCCGCCAGGCGCCTGCCGCCGTCCCGCTCGCGATCGAGCAGGTGGTAGGCCATGCGCTGCGCGGTCTTCTGCCCGACGCCGGGCAGGACGCGCAACGACTCGATGAGCTGTTCGAGCAGCGGACTGGACATGATCGTTCCTGGGACCGTGGGCGGACGTGCCGCCGTCATCCGGCCCCGGGCGGGATCAGAACGGCATCTTCATGCCGGGCGGCAGCGGCATGCCCGCCGTGGCGGCGCCCATGCGCGACTTCGACTCCGCATCGACCTTGTTGGAGGCGTCGTTGAACGCCGCCGCGATCAGGTCTTCCAGCATCTCAGCATCCGACAGCAGCGAGGGATCTATGCGGACCTTGCGGCATTCCTTGGCACCGGTCAGCGTCACGCTGACCATGCCGCCGCCGGCGTTGCCGGTGACTTCCAGCTTGGCGAGTTCTTCCTGGGCGCGCTGCAGGTTCTCCTGCATCTTCTGCGCCTGCTGCATCAGTTGGGCGATGTTTCCACGCATGTCGTGATCACTCTTCGTAAGGTCGGATGGAGTCCGGGACGAGCCTGGCGCCATGCTGCTGCATCAGCTGCCGCACGTCCGGATGGTTCATGAAGGTTTCCTCGGCCACGCTCTGGCGTTCGTCGCGCTGCCGGTGGCTGCGCTCCTTCAGCGTCTCGCTGCTGGACGCGGCAGCGGCGAAGGCCAGCCGCGGCGCCACGCCATAGCGGCTGGTGATCGCCTCGCCGAGCTCATTGAGCGTGCGTTCGGAGCGCAGGTAGTCGAAGCCGCTGTCCAGCGCCAGCGTCAGCGTGCCGTTCGCGTAGCCGGCGAAGGCGACGTTGTCGACCAGTTGCTTGCCGACACCCTTGAGGCCGCAGGTGCCGGCGAAGTGCAGCCAGGTCTCGGCATCTGTGATGCCGATATCGACGGGCAGCGACGATGCGGCCGGCGCCGCGGCGGGCGCCGGTTCGGCCGGACGCCACGGCGGCGCGTCGTCGGCTGGAGGAGCCACGACCACAGGTCGCGGCGGCGGCATCTCTTCGCGCGCCATCTGCTGCGGCGCCATCACTGGCGATGGCGCGGAAGCCGCCTGCGCCACGGGCGCGGGCGCGGGCGGAGTGGATGTTGACGATACTGACGGTGCGGATGCTGCCGGCGCACGCGCCTCGCCACGCATCTCGCCCGGCTGTGCCGGCCGGAAGGCCAGCATGCGCAGCACGCTCATCTCGAAACCGGCGCGGCCGCTGGGGGCGAGATGCAGGTCGCGACGGCCGTTGATCGCCATCTGGTACCAGAGCTGGACCACTTCCGGCCGCAGCTGTCCGGCGAACGCGTCGACATCGACGCCTTCCGCCTCGACCTCGGTCGATGGCACCAGTTGGCGCACCTGGATGCGGTGCAAGGCTTCGGCCACCGCATCGAGCACGCCGGCCCAGTCGGGCGAGAATTCCGCCAGCCGCGAGACCACCTGCAACAGTTCCTCGCCATCGCCCTGCGCCAGCGCGGCGAGCATGGCGCTGACCTGGGTACGGTCCACCGTGCCGAGCATGGTGCGCACGCCTTCGTCGCGCAGGGCGCCGCCGGCATAGGCGATGGCCTGGTCGAGCAGCGACAGGCCGTCGCGCAGCGAACCGTCGGCCGCCCGCGCGAGCTGGGCAATGGCGGCGCTATCGGCCTCGATCGCCTCGGCGCCAAGGATCTTGGTCATCTGGCCGCGGATCTGCTCCTCGTCCAGCCGCTTGAGGTTGAACTGCAGGCAGCGCGACAGCACGGTGACCGGCAGCTTCTGCGGATCGGTGGTCGCCAGCAGGAACTTCACGTGTTCCGGCGGCTCTTCCAGCGTCTTCAGCAGCGCGTTGAACGCCGCCTTCGACAGCATGTGCACTTCGTCGATCAGGTAGACCTTGAACTTGCCGCGCGACGGCATGTACTGCGCGTTCTCGATCACCTCGCGCACGTCGTCCACGCCGGTGTTCGACGCGGCGTCGATCTCCAGCAGGTCGATGTAGCGGCCGGCATCGATGTCGAGGCAGGCCGGGCACTGGCCGCAGGGATCGGCACTGGTGCCCTTCTCGCAGTTCAGCGACTTGGCGAAGATGCGGGCGATCGTGGTCTTGCCCACGCCGCGCGTGCCGGTGAACAGGAAGGCGTGGTGGACGCGGCCGCTGTCCAGCGCGTTGGTCAGCGCGCGGACCACGTGTTCCTGGCCCACCAGCTCGGCGAAACGCTTGGGACGCCACTTGCGGGCGAGGACGAGGTAGGACATGCCGACATTGTGCCACGCCCTGCCCGTCCTCCCTCCGCTCACCGCCCGCGTGCGGCTTCGCTTGTGGCCGCACCCCTGCGAAGGCTAGAATTCACGCCCCTGAAAGTGGCCCCGGCCGCGTTCAGGTCCCGGAGAGGTGTCCGAGTGGTTGAAGGAGCACGCCTGGAAAGTGTGTAAGCGTCTAAACCGCGCTTCGGGGGTTCGAATCCCCCTCTCTCCGCCAGTTTCATCGCAACCCGCCACGGCGGGTTGACGACGAACCGCGCTCCGGCGCGGTTTCGTGTCTATGGTGGCCCCGTCGGCCCCTCGCGACGCTAGGTCGAAAATCCCGCCAGGGCCGGAAGGCAGCAACGGTATCGATCGACGCGGGCGCCGAGGTCAGCCGGCGGGGCTACCGCCTTTTCAAGCATTGGCAATTCACTGACCCCTGCCGTTGCGACGGCATCGCTGCAATCGTGGCGGGAACATCGCGGGGCGCGGCAGCAACGGTATCGATCGACGCGGGCGCCGAGGTCAGCCGGCGGGGCTACCGCCTTTTCGGTTGGCAATTCACTGATCCCTGCCGTTGCGACCGCATCAGCGCCATCGTCGCGGATGTACCGCGGGGCGCCCTAGTCCGCGACGATGCCCAGTGCATCCGGTTCGCGGCCGGTCACCCAGTAATCGATCACCTGCCAGCGTTGCGTATCGATCACCGCAATCCGGTCGCCGCCACTGATGGCCACATAGGCGCGCGGATGGCCGTCCGCGACCACCACGCCGATCGGCAACGCCGCATTGCCCAGCATCGTGGGCTGGTAGGTCACGTCGTCGCGCGACAGCGGCACGGTCGCCACCGGCACCTTGGTGCGCGCGTTGAACACCGCCAGCGTCGCCGCACGCGCATTGGTGACGAAGGCCAGCGCGCCGTCGGCCGAGAACACCACGCGGATCGGGAATCCCTTGCTGCTCATCCGGCGCTTGACCGCGAGCGTGCGCGGATCGTGCACGGTCAGCGTGCCGTCCTCTCGGTTCGTCACCCACACTTCGGCACCGTCCGGACGGACGGCCACCCCTTCTGCGCCCTTCCCTGCGGGCCGCTCGACCGTCTTCGCGCCGGTCTGCAGATCGATCCGGCTCAGCGTGCCGGACTGGATCTTGGTCAGATAGGCGACCTGGCCATCGGGCGAGACCGCGACCATGTGGCCGGTCCCGGCGCCGACCTCGATCTCCCGTTCGATCTTGCCGGTACCGACATCCACGATGAGTACGCTGGCCGAGGCTTCCGTCGTCACCAGCACGCGCCGGCCATCCGGCAGGAAGCGCAGGCCGTGCGGCGCACCGTGCTGGCCCAGGTCGATCGAACGCGTCGGTTTGCCGCCTACCAGGTCGAGCACCGACAGCGTGCTGCCGGTTTTCGCCTCGCCGTAGTTCGTCACCACGGCCGATCGGCCATCCGGCGCCACGGCGATCTCGTGCGGCGCTTCGCCAGTGCGGAACTCGCCGACCCTTCGGCCATCGCGCAACGACAAGCGCCAGACCGTATCGGCGGACTTGTTGCCGACCAGTAACTCGGCCGCACTTGCCGACGGCATGAAGGGCACCAGCCATCCCATCGTCGCGATCACGAAGGACAGCGAACGCAACACGTTCATGCCCCCTCCGCCATCGGATGCAGCCAGTCCGCACCGCCTTCGCGGTAGTGCTCGCGCTTCCATATCGGCACGCGCCGTTTCGTCTCGTCGATGATGTAACGGCAGGCGTCGAACGCCGCCCCGCGATGCGCGGCGCTCACGCCGACCCAGACCGCCAGGTCGCCAATGGCCAGCGTGCCCACGCGATGCGCGCAGCAGGCTTCGATCACGTCGAAACGCGCCTTCGCCTCCAGGAGGATGCGTTCGCCCTCGCGCTCGGCCAGTGCGGCATAGGCCTCGTAGTCGAGACCGTCCACCGCGCGGCCGGCGTGGTGATCGCGCACCCAGCCCTCGAAGCTCGCGTACCCACCGGCGCGCGGATCGAGTACGCGTGCGCGCAACGGCGCGATGTCCAGCGGCGTCTCGGACAGATGGAAGCCAGGCATGCTCAGCCCCCGCTCACGGGCGGGATGAAGGCGATCTCGCTGCCCGCCACGGGCGCATCGCGCCATCGCGCGAACTCACCGTCCACCGCCACCCGCAGGTGCTCGCGCGGCCAGGTGAACCCGTGCCGTGCCTGCGCTTCGTCGTATACGCCGGCCAGATCTGTAGCGGCCGTGGTGACCGCTTCGCTGGCGATGCCGGCACGCTCGCGCAGGCTGGCGAAATAGAGCAGCGTCACCTTCGCCATCAGACGTGCCCCACATCGCGCTTGCCGCCGCGCTTGCCCGCCAGCTTCGCCGGCCCCAGCACGATCGCGTGCGACAGCGCCTTGCACATGTCGTAGACCGTCAGCGCGGCGACGGTCGCGCCGGTCAGCGCCTCCATCTCGACCCCAGTGCGGTGCACGGTGCGGACCTGGCAGTCGATGCGCAGCGTGGTATCGCCATCCCAGTCGACCGCCAGGCGGCAGCCATCGATGGGCAGCGGATGGCAGAACGGGATCAGTTCATGCGTGCGTTTCACCGCCATCGTGCCGGCGATGATCGCGGTGTCCACGATGCCGCCCTTCGCGCTGCGAAGGCCATTGCGCTTCAACTCGCGCGCCACGTCGGCCGGGAAGCGGACGCGGCAGGTGGCCAGCGCCTCGCGCGCGGTCGCCGCCTTGCTGGAGACGTCGACCATGGCGGGGCGGCCATCGGCATCCAGATGGGTCAGGGTCTTGCGGGGCATGCGGATCCTGCGCGGTTCAACCGCCGATAAGATACATCTCGACACGCCGGCGGTCGCGTACTTCCGGGCTGCCGCGCAGCTCGCTGTAGCGGTCGTCGCGAGCGCGCCACAGTGCCGCCACGTGCGCGGCCAGGGCGTCTTCGCCCCGTGCGAGCACCGCACGCAGCTCGGCGCCATCCGACGCGAACAGGCAGGTGAACAGCCGTCCGTCCGCCGATACGCGCGCGCGGTGGCAATCGCCGCAGAACGGCGCGCTGACCGAGCTGACGAAGCCGACCTCCCCTCCACCGTCGTCGAAGCCGTAGCGTTCGGCCACTTCGCCACGGTAGTCCGCCTGCAGCGGGTGCAGCGGCCAGCGGGCACCGATCGCGTCGCGCAGCGCCGACGACGGCACCATGCGGTCACGGCGCCAGTCGTTGCTGTCGCCCACGTCCATGAACTCGATGAAGCGCACGACATGGCCGGTGCCGCGAAAGCGCTCGACCAGCGGCAGCACCTCGCCTTCGTTGACGCCACGCTGCACCACCGCGTTGATCTTCAAGCGCGAGAAGCCGGCTGCGACGGCCGCATCGATGCCCGCCAGCACGTCTTCCACGCGACCGCGCCGCCCCGACATGTCGGCGAACACCTGCGGATCCAGCGCATCCAGGCTGACGGTGATGCGTCGCAGCCCCGCATCGCGCAAGGCCTGCGCCTGCTGCGCAAGGAGCACGCCATTGGTGGTCAGGGCGATGTCGTCCAGCCCCGGAACCGCCGCCAGGCGACGGACCAGCTCGGGCAGGCGCTTGCGCAGCAGCGGCTCGCCGCCGGTCAGCCGCAGCTTGCGCGTGCCCAGCCGCACGAACGCGCGGACCAGCGTCTCGATCTCGTCGAAGGACAAGCGCTGCGATGCATCGGTGCCGTAGTCTTCGGGCACACGGTCGGCCGGCATGCAGTAGCCGCAGCGGAAATTGCAGGCGTCGATGACCGACAGGCGCAGGTCGTGCAGCGGACGCCCCAGCAGGTCGCGCGGCATCGGGAACGGATTCACGGCAATACGGCCGGCAATGGCGATGCCAGCGGGAGACCCTCGCCTGCCACGGCGACGCGATGGCCGCGTGCACGCAGAGCGTCGGCGTCCTCCAGACTCGCGTAGTGGTACAGCACGCAGCGCGACAACAGTGCGGCCGGATACTCGCGCTCCAGGTCGTCGATGCCGCTGTGCGAGGGATTGCCGTGCAGCGCGCAGTCGTGCGCGATCACCTCGCCGGCGTCGGCATGCCGCGCGAGCATCTCGGGAATCGGTCGCGTATCGCCGGTCCACACCGCACTGCCGCGCAGGCGCAGACCGAAGGCGGTGTCGGGCCAGTGATGGCGCACCGGGAACACCTCGATCCGCTGACCGTCGTGCCAGAACGCCTCGCCGACCGGAACCAGCTGGAAGGCATCCCAAAAATTGGCGCCGCCTTCGGCGAGCACGTTCGGATAGCTGGCGATGCGCTGGTGCAGCACCGGCACCAGCGGCGCCGGCACATACAGGCGGACCTTGCCGCGCCGCGCCTCATCGAAGTAGCTGGCCACGAACAGCCGTTCCATGCCGGCGACATGGTCCAGGTGCACGTGGGTGATGAACACCGCGTCGGGCATGCCGCCGTAGCGGGCCTGGTAGGCGGTCAGGCCCTCCCCGCCGCAGTCGATCGTCAGCCAGGGCGTACCGTCGCGTTCCAGCGTCGCCATCGCCGACCCCAGTTCGACGGCGCCGGCATTGCCGACCCCCAGGAAGCGCAGCGTCCAGTCCATGTCAGTAGCCCCGCGACCAGGCGTGATCGTAGGCGCGGCGGAGATGGGCGAAGTCGAGGCCCACCGCATCCTCGCTGCGCGTGCCGCGCAGCTTGAGCAGGGAGCGCCGCAGCCGCGCCAGGTTCTGCTCGCGCCACGCGGTGGCGGGAATGCGCAGGCGGCCACGATCGAAGTCGATCAGCCAGCCGTGCCCGCTGGCGTCGAACAGGATGTTCTGCGCGTTGAGGTCCGCGTGGTCCAGACCGGCCCGGTGGAAGCGCGCCACCAGCCGCCCCGTGCTTTCCCACGGCGCGTGCCCCTCAGCCTGCTCGGCGATGTCGGCGAGCGTGCGCACGTCCATCAGCCGCTCCACCAGGATCGAGGCGCGGTAGAACATGCCGTCGCGCACGTAGCTGGCCGCCACCGGGCGCGGCACCGGCAGCCCGCGCGCCAGCAGCGCGCGGGTCAGGCGGAATTCCGCGAAACTGCGGGTCCTGTCGGGCCCGTGCCACAGGTAGCGGTCCTGGCTGAAACGCGCGGCCAGACCGCCGCGCCGGTAGTGGCGCAGTACGCACTGGCTGGAGGGCGCGTCGATGAACCAGGCGCTGCCACGGCCGCCGCTGTCGACCGGCCGGGCACGCTCGCCCCACTTTTCCGGGGCGAACCAGTCGGGATCTGCTTGCCGCAGGTGTTTGCGGTCGAACAGAATCGCACCGTATCCGCTGCCTTCGCGGAACGGCGTCAGGGATTCCGAAGCGTCAAATCCGACCATCCAGCGAGTCTAACAACACTTGTCCACGATTCCCCTCTCCCTGTGCCTGCTGCGCCTGTCCGCCCTCGGCGACGTGACCCACGTGGTGCCGCTGGTGCGCACCCTGCAACGGCACTGGCCGCAGCTGCACCTGCACTGGGTGATCGACAAGGGGGGCTTCAAGCTGCTCGAAGGCCTGGAAGGCGTGAGCTTCCACACCTACGACAAGAAGAGCGGGCTGGCCGGCATGCGCGCGCTGCGCCACGAACTGCCCAACGCACGCTTCGATGCGCTGCTGCAGATGCAGGTGGCGCTGCGCGCCAACCTGCTGTCGGCCTTCATCCCGGCGCGGCGCCGGATAGGCTACGACCGCAGCCGCTCGAAGGACCTGCACGGACTGGTCATCAACGAGCGCATTCCCGACCGCCCGGGCATCCATGTGCTGGACGCGATGGGCAGCTTCTGCGAACCGCTCGGACTGAAGCAGACCGAGGTGGTGTGGGACCTGCCGGTGCCCGCCGATGCGCACGCGTGGGCCGCCGCGCAATGGCCAGCGGACGGGACACGGACGCTGGTGATCTCGCCCTGCTCCAGCCATGTGCGCCGCAACTGGTTCGCCGACCGCTATGCCGCCGTGGCTGACCATGCGGCCGCGCAGGGCTGGCGCGTGGTGCTGTGTGGCGGGCGCAGCGACCTGGAGCGCCAGACCACCGATGCCATCGTCGCCGCCATGCAGGCACCGGCGCTGGACCTGGTCGGCAAGGACACGTTGAAGCAGCTGCCGGCGGTGCTGGCCCGCGCCGACCTGGTGATGACACCCGACTCCGGCCCCATGCACATCGCCAATGCGATGGGCACGGCCGTGCTGGGCCTGCACGCGGCCAGCAATCCGCGACGCAGCGGTCCCTATTCCACCGTTCGCTACTGCGTGGACCGCTACGACGACGCGGCACGCCGCTACAAGGGCAAGCCGGCCGCCGAGCTCAAGTGGGGCACCAAGATCGAACACGACGGAGTGATGGACCTGGTCACCGTCGACGACGGTATCGCCGCCTTCGAACGGTTCCGGGGCGATCTCGCGGCCTGAGTGGGGATCCTCAGGACGTGCCGGCGACCCGGTAATCCTGGTACGACTTCTCTTCCACGTAGGCGGATCCCAGCGCCAGGTTGATCGCCTTCTTGATGCGGGCGCGCTCGTCGTTCTCGAAGTAGACGCTGCGGGCCAGGCGGACGAAGTCGTCGTCGAAAGCCTGCGCCTTCTCCTTCAACCGCACATCGTCCTCGATCACCCACAGCCGCTCGTTGACGGCCTTCAGCTGGGCACGCAGCTCGACGATGTCGTTGCCGGCCACCGGATGGGCCATCCAGGTCTTCTCCAGCGCGGCCAGTTCGTCATGCACATGGGCCAGCTTGACCGGGTCAGTCATGCGCTCGGACTTGATCTGCAGGATGGCGATCTTGTCCAGCAGCTCACCGAAGGACACGGGAACGAGGATCTCGGACATGGGGGGCTCCTGCGAAAGAACGCCATTCTAGCCCCCACCGCACGCGGCACCCGCGCAACCCGCAGCTCAGAAAAGCAGAAGCCCCCTTGCGGGGGCTTGCTTGAAACTGGCGGAGAGGGAGGGATTCGAACCCTCGATACGCTATTAACGTATGCCTGATTTCGAGTCAGGTACATTCAACCACTCTGCCACCTCTCCGGTGGCCCCGGGCTTCCCCGGGGGCGTGAATGATACGTTGTGGACCGCATCCGGACAAGCCGACGGGCCTGTTCGAGTATCGCGGCCTCACTTCGCCTGCACGTCGATGAACCTTGGCAGCGGCCGATGTACGCTTTCGGCTTGCCCGATGTCCTGTCCGACCGGATCATTGCGTATGACCGGATAGGAAAAAACCGTCCGCACAGACAGGGCACCATGATCGAATTCGGCCACATCTCCCACGTCGGCCTCAGGCGCGAGCTGAACGAGGACACCTACTACGGCGACAGCGAGCTGGGCCTGTGGCTGGTGGCCGACGGCATGGGGGGCCACGCCTGCGGCGAAGTGGCCAGCGCCCTGGCGCGCGAGACCATTGTCCGCGAGATCCGCGACGGCACGCCGCTGGCGCAGGCGATCCGGATCGCCGACGAGGAAATCATCCGTACCTCCCGCCGCCGCAACGACACCCTGCCGATGGGCACCACCGTGGTGGCCGCACGCATCCAGGGCAACCGCTTCGAAGTGGCCTGGGTCGGCGACAGCCGCGCCTACCTGTGGCGCGAAGGCCAGCTGGCCCAGCTGAGCCAGGACCACAGCTACGTGCAGGAACTGATCGCCCAGGGCGCGCTGACCAGCGAGCAGGCCCGCAGCCATCCGCACCGCAACGTCGTCACCCAGGCGCTGGGCGTCACCGACCCCAACCATCTCAACGTCGAGACGATGACCGGCGAGTTGCGTCCCGGCATGCAGCTGCTGCTGTGCAGCGACGGCCTGACCGAGGAAGTGGACGATCCCAGCATCGCCGCCACCCTGAAGCACGACGACTGCAGCGCGCAGGAATGCGTGGACACGCTCATCGCGGCAGCGCTGGACGGCGGCGGCTCGGACAACGTCACCGCCATCCTGGTGCGCTGCCACTGAGTTCCGCCGGCTCGATCAGCCGACTTCGAGCGCCGGCGGGTCCCAGAGGCAACGCCCGCCCGCCTTTTTCCGCAGCGTGGCCAGTCGCGCCTCGTGCGCGGCGAGTTCCTCGTCCGATGCCACCACGCGAGGCCTGGCGCCTGCCACGGCGGGATCGAAGTGGACGACCGCGACCGTCGCGCCGGGCGTCGCTTCTTCCGAGCCGCAGAAGCCGATCTCGCGCTGGCCGGCGGTCAGGTTGAGATAGACGTCGCACAGCAGCTGGGCATCCAGCAACGCGCCATGCAACTGCCGATGCGTGTTGTCCACGCCCAATCGCTTGCACAACGCATCCAGCGAATTGCGCTGACCGGGGAAGCGCTGCCGCGCCAGCAGCAACGAGTCCTCGACGGTAACGCGGTCAGACAGGCGGCCGTACTGCTCGCCGAGCCGCGACAGCTCGTAGTCGAGGAAGCCGACGTCGAAGGCCGCGTTATGGATCACCAGCTCGGCGCCATCGATAAAGGCGAGGAACTCGTCGGCGATGGCCGAGAAGAGCGGTTTGTCCGACAGGAACTCCAGGCTGAGGCCGGTCACTTCGGCCGCGCCCTGTTCGAATTCGCGCTGCGGGTTGATGTACTGGTGGTAGGTCCGGCCCGTGGGACGCCGCTCCAGCATTTCCACACAGCCGATTTCGACGACGCGGTTGCCCTTCTTCCACTCCAGGCCGGTGGTTTCGGTGTCGAGGATGATCTGGCGCATCAGGCGGCGGCTTCCTTGGAGAGGTGCAGGTGGAACAGGTCCACCGCGTGTTCGATCGCGGGGAGCAAGATCATTCTGTCGAATTCGAATCCCAGTTTCTGCAACAGGCCGATCGAGGCCACGTTATCGGGATTGACGATGGCGTGCAGACGGGCGAGCCCGAGCCGGTCGGCGGCGTCGGCGATGACCGCCCGTGCCGCCTCGTACGCGAAGCCCTGGCCGGCGTGTCCGGGCAGCAGCGCGTAACCCAGGTCGGGGCCGTCCAAGCCGTCCCGGCTGATGAGACCGCAGTTCCCGATCAGCACGCCGGTGTCCCTGCGCCGGATCGCGTACATGCCGAAGCCATGTTGCGCGTAACTGCGCAGCGCACCGTTTCGCAGATAATCGCGCGCCTGTTCCAGCGTCCGTACGCCGCGGTCGGCGATATGGCGGATGAAGGCGGGGTCGTTGAGTAGCGCGAGCATCAGCGCCGCATCGGCATCGTCGCGATCGGACATCGCGTGCAACACGAGGCGTGGCGTCTCGACGACCCGTTGACCCGGCGACAAGGGAAAGGTCACGCGACCGCCCCGTTGCGGAAACGCACGGCCGCGTTGCGCGCCAGCACATCGACGCGCTCGTTGTCGGGATCTCCGTTGTGGCCCTTGACCCATTTCCAGTCGATCCGGTGGCGTCCGGTCGCGGCGTGCAACCGCTCCCACAGGTCGCGGTTCTTCACCGGATCGCCGCCCGCGGTCTTCCAGCCGCGCCGTACCCAGCCCGGCATCCATTCGGTGATGCCCTGGCGGACGTACTGCGAATCGATGTGGAGGGTGACTTCGCAGCCTTCGGTGAGCACTTCCAGCGCCGCGATGGCGGCCATCAGCTCCATGCGGTTGTTGGTGGTCTGCGCTTCGCCGCCGACCACCTCCCGTTCTTTCTGCCCGTAGCGCAGCAGCGCTGCCCAGCCTCCGGGGCCGGGATTGCCCAGGCAGGAACCATCGGTATGGATGCTGATGTGTTTCATGGATTCTCGTGATCTACGACGTCAGGCGGCGGGCGCCGCGCGCCAGGCGCGCGCCACCGGTGAGGGGGGAATGAGACCGGCGACGCGCTTTTCCGCCTCCATCAGGCGGGCGGCACGCAACGGCGCCGGTCCATGGCCGGGCGCGTCCGCGATGCCCTTCCAGACGGGTCCGTAATGCAGGACGTGCTCGGAGGCGACCAGGCCGGCGGCCGCGAGTTGCAGGCGCCACTGCGCCTGCGCCCGCGGCACCAGCCCGGCGCCGCGCCACCGCAGGCGATAGGGACTCCAGGGATTCAGCACGAACAGCCACAGGCGCCCGCCCGGCTCGAGCACCCGGGAACACTCCTGCAGCAGGGGCTGCGGGTCGCCGGCGTCCAGCACGTGCTGGAGCACGATCACGCCCACGGACTCGGTCGGCAGCGGAAACGGCAAGCCGCACCGGACCTGCCCCGACAGCCGATGGGAGCCCGCCATGGCGTGCAGCCTGACGCCACGCGTCGCCGGCGCATGCGCCGCGTCCGCACCCGCCGGCGATACCCACAGCCAGGGCTGCGGGGTCCGGCTGGTAAGCGCCTGGCTCACACGGGCGTGCTCCGAGGCGAGGATCGGTCCACCCTGCTCGGACCCGAACCACGCCAGGGCATCGGGTTGACGGGTAAACGCGAACGCAGGCATGTTCGGATTGTAGAGGACGCCGCCCCCGGGCGTCCGTTCCCTGCCCGGAGCCCTCACCCCGATGCGCCTGCTCGCCTTGCCTGCCTTCGAGGACAACTACATCTGGGCGCTGGTCGACGACGATGGCGACGCGCTGGTGATCGATCCCGGCGATGCGGCGCCCGTGCTGGCCGCTACCGGCAACGGCCTGTGGCCGGCGGCGGTCCTGGTCACCCACCATCATGCTGACCATGCTGGCGGCATCGCGGCGCTGCGCGCGCGCTGGCCAACGCTGCCCGTGTTCGCGCCTGACGACGACCGCATCCCCGACGCGACCGAGCGCGTCGGCGACGGCGATACCGTCGCGGTCAAGAACTGGCGGCTGTCCGTGCTCGCGGTGCCCGGCCATACACGCAGCCATATCGCCTTCCACGGCGGCGGCACCGATGGCCCGCGGCACCTGTTCTGCGGGGACACCCTGTTCAGTCTTGGCTGCGGCCGCCTGTTCGAAGGCACCCCCGCCCAGATGCTGGCATCGCTGGAACGCCTCGCGGCACTGCCGGGATCATCGCTGGTCTGCTGTGGCCATGAGTACACCCTGTCCAATGCGGCATTCGCCACCGCCGTGGACCCGCAAAATCCCGCGCTGCGCCAACGCATCGAGGAAGCCCGCGGCATGCGCCAGGCTGGCCGCCCCACCCTGCCCGTCACGCTGGCCAGCGAGATCGCGGCCAATCCGTTCCTGCGCGTGGACAGCGACGCCGTCCGCGCCGCCGTGTCCCATCGCCTGGGAAGGCCCGCTGTCGACCGGGTGGAGGCGTTCGCCACGCTGCGGCAGTGGAAGAACGACTTCCGCGCATGATCCGGCGCAATCGCATGCACCTCGCCCTGCTGGCGACGGGCCTGGCCTTAACGCCGCTCGCGACCCCGGCGGCCGAGCCCCCTTCCGAAGCGCAGCCGCGGCCGGCCGCGCCGCCGCCGGACATCGCCACGCTCCCCGCCAGCCACCAGCGCAGCGGTCTGGAGATCTACCAGCGCTTCCGCGACGGCCTGGCCGATCCGGAGTGCGACAGCGAAGCGACCAACGGCCGGTGGAAGAAGCATTTCAGCCATGCCCCGGGGCAACTCGCGCGCGCCGAGGACGATGTGCTGCCGCTGTTCGGCTACGTGGTCGATGCCTTGCGCGAGGCGCACCTGCCCACCGAGTTCGCGCTGATTCCGTTCGTCGAGAGCGGCTACAAGCCGGGTGCCCGCAACCCGCAGGGACCAGCGGGACTGTGGCAGTTCATCGGCATCACCGCACGCAATCATGGCGTGCCGATGCGCGAGGGGTACGACGGACGGCTGTCGCCGGTGGATTCGACCCAGGCAGCCGTCCGTTACCTCAAGACCCTGCACGGCATGTTCGGTGGCGACTGGCGGCTGGCGGTGATGGCGTACAACGCCGGCGAGTACCGGCTGTTGCAGTCGATGCGCCGTGCAGGCATGAACGCCCGCAATGCGCGCCCGGCGGAACTGCCGGGGCTGTCGGGCATCACCTACGCCTATGTGGAAAAGCTGCATGCGCTCGCCTGCATTTTCCAGCAGGCCGACGATCGCGATGCCTGGCTCAAACAGATGGACCGTCCGGTACCGCGCCTGGCGGCGCACGTCCTGCCCGGCGATGCGACGCTCGAGGCCTGGGCGCGACAGCAGCAACAGCCTGCGGCGCTGCTCAAACGCCTCAATCCCGCCCTCGCCGGTCGTTTCAGCCAGGGCAGCAAGCCGATCCGGCTGTTGGCGCCGACGAGTGCAGGCGCCGACGACGTGGCCGTATCGATAGCGGCATCGGCCGCATCCTCGCCCTCCGTAGCCGCCACGACGGAGAGTGGCTCACCCACCGCCCGCACCCACACGGTCAAACGCGGCGAATCCGCCTGGACCATCGCACGCCGTTACGGCACGACGCCCACACGGCTTCTGCAGGCGAACGGCCTGAAGGCCGACGCCGTACTGCGTCCCGGCATGGTGCTGAAACTGGACGGCGACACGGACTGACCACGCCGAGACCCAAAAAGAATCCCGCCTTTCGGCGGGATTCTGGTCGAACATGAGGCGCTGGATCAGAGCCGCTCTTCGAACACCTTGACCTTGAAGCGCTTGCGCAGCGCGTCCACGTAGGCTTGCGTGGCGATGCCGCCATTGAGCTGCACCAGCTGCTGCTGCATGGTCGCGCGCTCCTCCGCAGGCATGTCGGCGATGGCACCGTCGGTCACCTTGTTGACGGTGAACACCGCATACGCACCATCACCCAAAGCGACCTTGCCGGCGACGACCTCGCCCTTGGCGGGACGACCCGCCGCGAAGATCGCCTCGTTGGACTCGGCCGTCGGCATCGGCATGCCGCGGCGCAAACCCGGCAGTTCGTTGAAACGCAGCCCGTCCGCCGCAGCGACGGTCGCCAGCGACTCGCCCTTCTGCACGCGCGCCACCAGGGCGTCGGCGGCCGCCTGCGCGGCCTTTTCCTGCCGGTCCGCGCGGATCGCCAGGACGACCGCATCCCGCGCCTTGTCCAGCGGCAGCGCCTGCTCCGGCGTGTGCTGGGAAACACGGATGACGACGCTGTGGTTGGGCGTGATCTCGATCGGGTCGCTGATCGTACCGTCCTGCACCAGCGTGTCGGAGAACGCCGCACGCAGCACCGCCGGCACCATCGCGATCCCCTGCGGAGCGTTGCGCGAGAACGGTCCGACCTTCTGCAGCGGCAGGCCTGTGGCCTCGGCCGCCGGCGCCAGCGCCGTCGGGTTCTTCAGGGTTTCGTTGACCACCCGGCCGGCCAGGTCGTTGTACGCGCGATCGCGCTCGCCACTGGCCTCTTCCGTCGCCAGCTCGCCGCGCACGTCCTCGAAGCTGCGACCGGTGCCGGGATTGATCTGCT
Source organism: Pseudoxanthomonas sp. LjRoot206 (assembly GCF_056175725.1). NCBI lineage: Bacteria > Pseudomonadati > Pseudomonadota > Gammaproteobacteria > Lysobacterales > Lysobacteraceae > Pseudoxanthomonas > Pseudoxanthomonas sp. LjRoot206. The sequence continues at coordinate 408,609 of NZ_JBGFFI010000001.1, read as the reverse complement.
TCAGCTGCAGCACGTGGTAGCCGAAGTCGCTCTTGACCGGGCCGCGGATCTCGCCGGCCTGCATCGCGAACGCGGCATCCTCGAACGGCTTGACCATCGAGCCGTCTTTCGCGAACGGCGGCAGTTCGCCGCCCGTGTCCTTGGAACCCGGGTCTTCCGAGTTGGCCCGCGCCAGCGTCGCGAAGTCGGCGCCCTCGCGCGCCTGCTTCGCCAGTGCGGCCGCCTTCTCCTCGGCCTTTTTCTGGGTCGCGGCATCGGCACCCGCATCCGCTGCGATCAGGATATGCGCGACCACGCGCTGTTCCGGCGACATGAAGCGCGACTTCTCCGCCTCGTAGCGCTTGCGCAGTGCGGCTTCATCGGCAGTAGCCGTGACCGGCAACGTGGCGCCGTTGATCTCGATGTACTCCAGCGAGACCTGCTCTGGCTGCTTGAAATCGTTCTTGTGGCCGTCGTACCAGGCCTTGATCTGCGCATCGGTGACCGGCGCCGTGTCTGCCGCCACCGGCGGCAACAGCGCAATGCCGATGTCGCGCGTTTCGCCGAGCAGCTTCCACAGGCGTGCCTGTTCGCCTTCGGTCACGAAGTCGGACTCGCCGATCGCCTGCGGCACCAGCATCATGCGCAGGCGTTCGCGCTGCTGCTCTTCGAACTGCAGCGGCGAGAGCGCCGGCACCTGCGACGACAGCAGCATCTGGTACTGCTCCGGGCTGAACTTTCCAGCGACCTGGAAGGCAGGCTCGCTCAGGATCATCTTTTGCACGGCCGCATCGCCGACGACGATGCCCGCGCGCTTCGCACCCAGCGCCAGCGCCTTCTGGTCGATCAACTGCTCCAGCACCTTGCGCTTGTTGTCGGCGCTTTCGAACTCGCGCGGATCGAATGCCTCACCGAGCGCCTGCCGCTGCTGCTGGCGCGCCTGCTCGAAAGCAGCATGGAACTCGTCCTGCGTTACTTCTTCGCGCTGCCACAGCGTCGACACCGGCCACCACTGCGGCGCGGACTCCCACCAGGTCGGCGGCGCTTCGACGAGCGCAACGTCGCTGGCGGTGCCGCCGGTCATGTACTCGTTCACGCCAACGAAGGCGAACGGGATGATCAGCAGACCCAGGATCAGACTGGCGATCCAGCCGGAGGTTTTGTCGCGGAGTTTCTGCAGCATTGCGCACGGGACCCGAGATTCGTTCAGCCGTGAAGTTTAGCGTGCCCGGGCATTGGCGTCTCGCCATCGGGCGGCGGTGTCCCTCCGGATGCCTGCCGACATGCATCGGCGAAGCCCAGACAGCAGAAAGCCCGCTTTCGCGGGCTCTCTGGGTGAAAATGGCGGAGTGGACGGGACTCGAACCCGCGACCTCCGGCGTGACAGGCCAGCATTCTAACCGACTGAACTACCACTCCGCGCTGAGACGAACATTGTAAGACGATTTCAGCGCTTTCCGCTAGACCATCCAACAATTTTTTTAACTTTGCATCGCCCCGATGTGGTGGGTGCTGAGGGTTTCGAACCCCCGACCCTCTCCGTGTAAGGGAGACGCTCTACCGCTGAGCTAAGCACCCGGGTGATCGCACCCTGCCACCGGCAGCGAGTCGATTAGTTTACGGCATCCTTCAGGGCTTTGCCAGCCTTGAACGCCGGGTTCTTGGAGGCCTTGATCTTGATGGTGTCGCCGGTCTTCGGGTTGCGGCCGGTACGGGCGGCGCGCTTGCGGACCTGGAAGGTGCCGAAGCCGACCAGCGTCACGCTGTCGCCCTTCTTGAGGGCCTTGGTGATGCTGGAGATGACGGCGTCGACGGCACGGCCGGCTTCGGCCTTGGACACTTCGGCTTCGTCGGCGACGGCATCGATCAATTCGGTTTTGTTCATTGAGTAACTCCCTGTGCGGCACAACCGCGGAATGAGTGACCGGAACCTCTGGCTTCGCTCGCTTTGACGGAGCCGGTCGTTATGTCCACGCGCAACGAAGCACTGCTTCGTGCATGCGGGTGACGCCGTTATACCAGCGCAAAAAAAGCCACGCAAGCCGGAAACGCAGCAATGGCGCGGGTTTCAGGGCGATGACACCATCGCCCGTCATCTCTTTCAGTGCTTCACGCCAGGTTGCTGCGACCCCTTGCCGCGCTCCTTCTTGGTCGCCGGTACGGTGCGCTCGCCACCATCGCCGCCCGACGCCGGCACAGGCGCCAGCGGCCGTTCGAGCGCGAGGTCGAGGACCTCGTCGATCCACTTCACCGGCACGATCTTGATGCCCTCGGTGACGTTGGCCGGGATGTCGGCCAGGTCCTTCTTGTTCTCATCGGGAATGATGACCGTGGTGATGCCGCCACGCAGCGCGGCCAGCAGCTTCTCCTTCAACCCACCGATCGCGGTGACTCGGCCACGCAGGGTGATCTCGCCCGTCATCGCGACATCGGAACGCACGGGATTGCGGGTGAGCGCGGAGACCAGTGCGGTGACCATCGCAATGCCGGCACTCGGTCCGTCCTTCGGCGTCGCGCCATCGGGTACATGCAGATGCACGTCGTGCTTCTGCAGGAATTCCGCATCGACGCCCAGACTTGCGGCACGGCTGCGCACGACGGACATTGCCGCGGAACCTGATTCTTTCATCACATCGCCGAGCTGACCCGTCAGCAGCATCACGCCCTTGCCCGGCACCAGCGCGACTTCGATCTGCAGCAGATCGCCGCCCACTTCGGTCCATGCCAGGCCCGTGACCAGTCCGATCTCGTTCTGCTCTTCGGCACGTCCGAAATCGAAGCGGCGCACGCCAGCGTACTTCTCCAGATTCTTCGAGCTGACCTGCATGGCAGCCGCCTTCTTCTTGGCGGGCTTCGGACCCGCCAGGGCGATCTCCTTGACCACCTTGCGGCAGATCTTGGCGACTTCGCGTTCGAGATTGCGTACACCGGACTCGCGCGTGTAGTACCGGACCAGATCGCGGATCGCGCTTTCGGCGATCTTGAGTTCTTCGACCTTCAGGCCGTTGGCCTTCAACTGCTTCGGCACCAGGTATCGCTGGGCGATGTTGACCTTCTCGTCCTCGGTGTAGCCCGGGATGCGGATGACTTCCATGCGGTCCAGCAGGGGACCGGGAATGTTCAGCGAATTCGAGGTGGCAACAAACATCACTTCGGACAGGTCGAGATCGACCTCCAGGTAGTGGTCGTTGAACGCGTTGTTCTGCTCCGGGTCCAGCACCTCGAGCAGCGCGGACGAGGGATCGCCGCGGAAGTCCATCGACATCTTGTCGATCTCATCCAGCACGAACAGCGGATTCTTGCTGCCGGTCTTGTTGAGGTTCTGCACGATGCGGCCCGGCATCGAGCCGACGTAGGTGCGGCGATGCCCGCGGATTTCCGCCTCATCGCGCACGCCGCCCAGCGACATGCGCACGAACTTGCGGTTGGTCGCCTTGGCGATGCTCTGGCCCAGCGAGGTCTTGCCGACGCCCGGCGGACCGACCAGGCACAGGATCGGGCCGCGCAGTTTCTTCACCCGCGACTGCACAGCGAGGTATTCCAGGATGCGCTCCTTGACCTTTTCCAGACCGTAGTGGTCGGCGTCCAGCGTGTCCTGCGCGACCTTGAGGTCCTTGCGCACTTTGGTGCGCTTGTTCCACGGTACGCCGAGCAGCCAGTCCAGGTAGTTGCGGACGACGGCCGCCTCGGCCGACATCGGCGACATCTGCTTGAGCTTGTTGAGCTCGTTGCGCGCCTTGGTCTCGACCGGCTTGGGCATGCCGGCCTCGGCGATCTTGCGTGCAAGCTCCTCCAGTTCGTTGGGCGCCTCGTCGAGTTCGCCCAGCTCCTTTTGGATGGCCTTCATCTGCTCGTTGAGGTAGTACTCGCGCTGGCTCTTCTCCATCTGCGACTTCACGCGACCGCGGATGCGCTTCTCCAGCTGCTGCACGTCGATCTCGCCATCGACGAACCCGACCAGCAGCTCGAGCCGCTCACCGACCTCAACAGTCTCCAGCAGGCGTTGCTTGTCGCTCAGGCGCACGCCGAGATGCGCTGCGATGGTATCGGCGAGGCGGCTGGGTTCGTCGATGCCGGCCAGCGTCTGCAGCAGTTCGGGCGGCAGCTTGCGGTTGGTCTTCACGTACTGCTCGAACAGGCCCATCAGCGAACGGGCCACGGCCTCGATCTCGCGCGGTTCGCGTGCGTCGGTGGAGTCGATCTCCTCGCCCTGCCCGTACAGCGAGCCATCGCGTTCGACGACGTTAGACACGCTGACGCGCGTCGTGCCTTCGACCAGCACCTTGATCGTGCCGTCCGGCAACTTCAGCAGCTGCAGCACCTGCGCGAGCGTGCCCACGGTGTACAGGTCAGAGGCAGCCGGATCGTCCGTCTCGGCGGATTTCTGCGCCAGCAGGATGATGTGCTTGTCGGCTTCCATCGCCTGCTCCAGCGCACGCATGGATTTGTCGCGGCCGACGAACAGCGGGATGACCATGTGCGGGAACACCACCACGTCGCGTAGCGGCAGGACCGGCAGGTCGAGGATTTCAGTCTGGGGACGGCGGGGCATGGGGGCTCCAGCGAGTGCGGAATTCAGGGGTGCGAAGGCACCAATGGGCCCGTTATGGGGCCTTCGCCGGAGGGATGCAAGAGCGTCGCCAAAACCGCAATGGTACCGGCCACTTGCCGACGGGCGCCTGAAACTGAACAGGCGCCACGAGGGCGCCTGTCAGGGAAAGCACGGTGGCAGGGTTACTCCGCCGATGCGACCTTCGGTGCTGGCGGATTCTGGTAGATCAGGTACGGCTCGGACTTGTGCTCGATCACCGACTCGTCCACGACCACCTTGCTGACGTTTTCCAGCGACGGCAGTTCGTACATGGTGTCCAGCAGGACCGACTCGACGATGGTACGCAGGCCGCGCGCACCGGTCTTGCGCTTCAGCGCCTTGCGGGCGATCGCGGACAGCGCGTCGGGACGGAACTCCAGCTCCACGCCTTCCATCTCGAACAGCTTCTTGAACTGCTTGGTGATGGCGTTCTTCGGCTCCGTCAGGATCTTGACCAGTGCGGTCTCGTCCAGCTCTTCCAGCGTGGCCACGACCGGCAGGCGGCCGACGAACTCGGGAATGAGGCCGAACTTGATCAGGTCTTCGGGCTCAACTTCCGACAGCACCTTGCCGACTTCCGGCTTCTTCTCGGAGCTCTTCACCTTGGCGCCGAAACCGATGCCGCTGGCCTCGGTGCTGCGCTGCTGGATGATCTTGTCCAGGCCCGCGAACGCGCCGCCGCAGATGAACAGGATGTTCTTGGTGTCGACCTGCAGGAACTCCTGCTGCGGGTGCTTGCGTCCACCCTGCGGCGGAACACTGGCGACGGTGCCTTCGATCAGCTTGAGCAGGGCCTGCTGCACGCCTTCGCCGGACACGTCACGGGTGATCGACGGGTTCTCGCTCTTGCGCGAGATCTTGTCGATCTCATCGATGTAGACGATGCCCTGCTGCGCCTTGTCGACGTCGTAGTCGCACTTCTGCAGCAGCTTCTGGATGATGTTCTCGACGTCTTCGCCCACGTAACCGGCTTCGGTCAGCGTGGTGGCGTCGGCGATCGTGAACGGCACGTTGAGCAACCGCGCCAGCGTCTCGGCCAGCAGCGTCTTGCCCGAACCGGTCGGGCCCGCGAGCAGGATGTTGGACTTGGCCAGCTCGACCTCATCGTTCTTGCTGCGGCTCTCGATGCGCTTGTAGTGGTTGTAGACGGCCACGGCCAGCGTGCGCTTGGCGCGGGTCTGGCCGATCACGTACTGGTCCAGGACCTCGAGGATCTCGCGCGGCTTGGGCAGGTGGCTGCGGGCGGACTGCGCCTTCTCTTCCAGCTCTTCGCGGATGATGTCGTTGCACAGCTCGACGCATTCATCGCAGATGAACACGCTGGGGCCCGCGATCAGCTTGCGGACCTCGTGCTGGCTCTTGCCGCAGAACGAGCAGTACAGGATTTTGGTGCTGTCGCCGGAACGGCCCTGACGATCTTCGCTCATGCTGGTATTACTCGGTCGCTCAACCTGCCCGGAGGGGCTTGCGGTCGGAGAATAGCACACGGTCCCGGCTTGTCGGCCGGGTCCGTGAACAGGGGGATTTGAGCCTGAAAACCCGCAATCCGGCGATCAGGCCGACTGGATGGAATCGTCCGGACGACGCTCGAGCACCTGGTCGACCAGGCCATAGGCCTGCGAATCCGCCGCGCTCTTGAAGTTGTCGCGCTCGGTGTCGCGCTCGATGGTTTCCAGCGACTGCCCGGTGTGGTGGGACAGGATGGCGTTCAGCTTCGCGCGCAGCGTCAGGATCTCGCGGGCGTGGATGTCGATGTCGGTCGCCTGGCCCTGGAAGCCGCCTAGCGGCTGGTGGATCATCACGCGCGAATTCGGCAGCGCATACCGCTTGCCCTTCGCACCCGCCGCCAGCAGCAGCGCGCCCATGCTGGCCGCCTGGCCGACGCAGATCGTGCTGACGTCCGGCTTGATGTACTGCATGGTGTCGTAGATGGCCATGCCGGCCGTCACCACGCCACCCGGCGAGTTGATGTACAGGCTGATGTCCTTCTCGGGATTCTCCGCTTCCAGGAAGAGCATCTGCGCCACGATGACGTTCGCGACGTGGTCGTCGACGCCCCCGACCAGGAAGATCACGCGCTCCTTCAACAGGCGCGAATAGATGTCGTAGGCGCGCTCGCCGCGGCTGGTCTGCTCGACCACCATCGGCACCAGGTTGAGGGCTTGGGTTTGAATGCTCATCGGTTCTCGCGCCTGTCGTTCGTGGGAAGGTCCGGCCTAGGATAGCCGGACCTTCTGCCCGGGCGGGCACCCGGATCAGTTGCGGATGGCTTCCTGGAAGGAAAGCGCCTGCTCGGTGTGCTGGGCGCGCTCGGCGATCCAGTCGATCACCTGCTCTTCCATCACACGACCCTGCAGACTGTTCATCAACTGGGGATCGTTGCGGTACAACTCAATGACCTGCTCCGGCTCTTCGTAGGTCGAGGCGATCAGGCGCAGCGTCTCGTTCAGGCGCTTCGGGTCCAGGCGGAGCTGGTTGCGACGGGCGACCTCGCCCACCAGCAGGCCGACCAGGACGCGCTTGCGGGCGGCATCCACAAAGCCTTCATGGGCGTTGTCCGGGATCTGCACGTTCTGGCCCTGGCGGCGGGCCTGCTCGGCGGCCTGCTGGACCATCACGCGGGCCTCGTTCTCGACCAGGCGCGGCGGCATCTCGACGTGGGCATAGGCGGCGATCAGCTGCTCGCCCACTTCACGGCGGAGGCGGGTCATCAGCGCGCCCTTCAGCTCGCGCTCGAGGTTGCTGCGGATGTCCGAACGGAACTGCTCGGCATCACCGCTCTTCACGCCGAAGCTGCGGATGAACTCGCGGTCGACCTCGGGCAGCACCGATTCGGCCACGTCCGTGACCTTGACGTGCACGTCGACCTGGCGGCCGGCCAGCTGCGGCACGCGCCAGTCGGCCGGAAACGTCACCGACACCGTCTTCTCGTCGCCCTTGGCCAGGCCGATCAGGGCCTGCTCGATCTCACCGAACATCACGCCCGAGCCGATCAGGGTCGCGCCTTTCTCGGAGCCTTCGGCCGGCATGCGCTCATCGCCCGCCTGCGACCAGGTTTCCAGCGCCACGCGGTCGCCGTCCTTCGCGCCGCGCTCGACCACCTGGAAGGTGCGGCGCTGCATGCGCAGGTTGTCGATCATCTGGTCGATGTCGGCATCGCTGACGTCGGCGGTGTTGCGCACCACCGTCAGCTTGGCGACGTCGACGTCGCCGAAGTCCGGCACCACCTCGAAGGTGGCGACGAAGTCCAGTTCGCCCTCGCCCTGCTTCTCAATGCGCGGGTTGCCGGCCAGTTGCAGTTCCTGCTCGCGCACGGCGTTGTTGAAGGTCTCGCGCAGCAGGCCGTCGAGGGCTTCGGCACGCACCTGGTCGCCGAAACGCTGCTCGATGACCTTCGCGGGCACCTTGCCGGGACGGAAGCCCTTGATGCGCGCGGTACGCGACAGCTCGCGCAGGCGGCCGCCGATATGGGTGTCCAGACGCTCCGCCGGCAGGCTGAAGCTCATGCGGCGCTCGAGGTTGCCGACCGATTCGACCGAAACTTGCATACTCACTGACTCCTGCGGCCACGGCTCAGCCGGGGCGATGTTGATAATCCGGGGACGCCTGGGACGCAGGCACGAGGCCCTCCCGGCGGAACTTGCTAGTTTCGCTGATTCCGGAGCAGGCTGCCAGCGGGGCCGGCGTAGGGGCGGAGGCGCGATCGGGCCGGAGAGGCCTCGGGTCGATAGCAGCGGCACTGCCGAACGGCACCCCCGGCATGGCGGGGAGGTGGTGCGAAAGGAGGGACTCGAACCCTCACGGGGGTTACCCGCTGGAACCTAAATCCAGTGCGTCTACCAATTCCGCCACTTTCGCAGGTCACCGCATTGTACCCATCGCCCTGCCGGACCCGGCAAGAAAAAAGCGCCCGGGGTGACCGGGCGCTTTTCGGCTTTGGTGGGCTGTCAAGGATTCGAACCTTGGACCTATTGATTAAGAGTCAACTGCTCTACCAACTGAGCTAACAGCCCCGAAAAACTGGGCGCGTAGTGTACCCGCATCCCTTGCTTGTTACAAACCCCGCGATCCGGAGTCCTGAATCAATGGGGTGGAAGACGGGATTTGAACCCGCGACCCCCGGAATCACAATCCGGTGCTCTAACCAACTGAGCTACATCCACCACTGAAACCTGTTGTCCCTGCCGAAGTTCGCCACGCGTGGCGCGCCCGACAGGACTCGAACCTGTAACCGCCGGCTTAGAAGGCCGGTGCTCTATCCGGTTGAGCTACGGGCGCTCTATCCGGATTGTCGCATCCTCACCCTGCCGGAATACACCCTGCCGACGTATCAGACTGGTCGGGGTAGAGGGATTCGAACCCCCGACCCTCTGGTCCCAAACCAGATGCGCTACCAGACTGCGCTATACCCCGACGAGGGTCCCGGCATGGCGTCTGGACGCCAACGAGGTCGCGTATTGTCGGAATCCGCAGCCCCGCTGTCAAACGAAACGTGATCGACCCCCGCCTGCGATATGCTCAGCCGCTGGGGACAGAATGTCCGGCAACCACATGAGGGGACCACCATGCGTAGCGGAAATCCGGCACTGAAGGAATCGACCTTCCTCGACCTTGGCAGCGGCGCGGTCGTCGCACGGGACGGCGAAGCGATGACGCTCAACGGCACCATCAACAAGACCGGCATTCTCTTGTTGCTGACGGTGCTGACCGCAGCATTCTCGTGGAACCAGGCGCTGGGCCCTGACGGCCTGCCCGCTCCCGGCTTCGCGGTGTACATGTGGGGCGGCGCCATCGGCGGATTCGTGCTGGCGCTGATCACCGTCTTCAAGAAGACCTGGTCGCCGGTCACCGCACCGCTGTACGCGCTGGTCGAGGGCTTCTTCCTGGGCGCGATCTCGGCGGTCTACAACGCGCAGTTCGGCGGCATCGTGATGCAGGCGGTGATGCTGACCTTCGGCATCCTGTTCGCCCTGCTGTTCGCCTACCGCAGCGGCCTGATCAAGGCCACCGAGAACTTCAAGCTGGGCGTTGTCGCCGCGACCGGCGGCATCGCCCTGGTCTACCTGGCGACCATCGCGCTGGGCTTCTTCGGCATCAAGATCCCGCTGATCCACGAATCCGGCCTGGTCGGCATCGGCTTCAGCCTGTTCGTGGTCGTCATCGCCTCGCTGAATCTGGTGCTGGATTTCGACTTCATCGAAACCGGCGTCGAGCAGGGCGCGCCGAAGTACATGGAGTGGTACGGCGCATTCGGCCTGATGGTCACGCTTGTGTGGCTGTACCTGGAACTGCTGCGCCTGCTGTCGAAACTGCAGTCGCGCGACTGACGCTTCGCGTCTTTCGACTCGATGGAAACGGGGCGCTCAGGCGCCCCGTTTTCATTGCGCCGCCGTCACCTTGTGGCGCGACGGCCACAGCATGAAGGCCAGCGCGGAGAGGGCCAGCAGCCAGCAGTAGTGCACGCTGCCCGCCAACGCCAGCGGCGAGACGGTCGCCAGCGAGGCCGCCAGCAGGATCTGCGCACCGTAGGGCAGTACGCCCTGGACGACACAGGCGAAGATGTCGAGCACGCTGGCCGCGCGTCGCGGGCTGATGCCGTGGCGCTGCGCGATGTCCTTGGCGAGGCTGCCGGTCACGAGGATGGCGACGGTGTTGTTCGCGGTCAGCGCATCGGACCCCGCCGCGAGCGCGGCGATGCTGATCTCGCCCGAGCGGCGCCCCGTGCGGCCGCGAGCGAATCTGGCGATCACCTGCGCCAGCCAGTCCAGTCCGCCCGTGGCCTTGATCAACGCGGCCAGGCCACCGATCAGAATGGACAGCAGGGTGATTTCCACCATGCTTTCGAAGCCCAGGTAGATGTCCCCGGCGAACGACACCACGTCGTAGTCCTGCGCCAGCACGAAGCCGAACACGCCGGACGCCACCAGCCCGATGCCGAGCACCAGTACCACGTCCAGTCCGGCCAATGCCAGGCCGAGCACCAGCACATAGGGCAGCACCAGCCACGGCGATGCCGCATCGGGCGCGGCGACCGGCGCCGCATCGCCCAGCGTGGCTAGCAGGACAAGGGTGGCGATGGCCGCGGGCAGCGCAATCTTGAAGTTCTCGCGGAACTTGTCCCGCATCTCCGCGCCCTGGCTGCGGGTCGCAGCGATGGTGGTATCGGAAATGATCGACAGGTTGTCACCGAACATCGCGCCGCCGAGCACCGCGCCGACCACCAGCACGCGATCCAGCCCTGCGGCATCCGCCACGCCCAGCGCGATCGGCACGACGGCGGCCACCGTCCCCATCGAGGTACCGATCGACAGCGAAACGAACGCCGCCACCAGGAACAGCCCCGGCAGGATCAGGCTGGCCGGCAGTGCACCCAGGCCGAGCGCCACCACCGCGTCGACCGCGCCGATCGCCTTGGACACCGTGGCGAACGCGCCCGCCAACAGGAAGATCAGGCACATCAGCATGACGTTGCTGTCGCCCATGCCCTGCAGCAGGGTCTGCTGCGCAGGCAGTCCGCGGCGGCGCGCCAGCCACACGCCAAGCGCCAGCGCCGGCAGGATCGCCACCGGGGCCCGCAACTGGTAGAAGCCCATGGCCTCCCCTTGCGCCGTGTAGTACAGACCTGCGCCGAAGAACAGCGCCAGGAACAGCAGAAGCGGGGTCAGTGCCACTGCGCTGGGACGGACGGACATGGCAGGGCCTTCTGCGTGGGGCCGCGGATTGTGCGTGCCCGTAGCCTCGCATCCAACCTCATGGATGGGACATATGCAAACAAAAACGGGACGCTGCGCCTGCAGGGCTCACGCGTCGCGCAGTCCACTCGCCACGCGGAAGCGTTTGCTGGCCCGCAGCGTTACCCACAACAGCAACAGACCGCACAGCGCCAGCACGACACCCATCGCGCGAGGGCCAAGCAGCAGGTAGCCGATCCCGAACATCAGCGCGAACACGCCCGCGTTCCCCGCCAGCCAGGCCAGGCCCAACCACACCAGGGCCGCCTTGGGCGCGGCACCCGGCAGATCCTGCCACCAACCGGGAGGGCGAACCCTGCGCGTGAACGCCGCCAGATGGTCGCGGGGCACGGGCGGCGTGAGAAAGGTCGCCACCAGCGCCGTCGTCGTCGCGATGCCCACGATCGCCACCAGCAGGTGTTCGGGACGGGCGTCCGGGAACAGCGGATACAGCACCATCGCCGACGTCACCGCCGCGACGATGCCGGCGATCTCGGTCCACGCATTGGCGCGCCACCAAAACCAGCGCAGCATCGAAGGCAGCCCCAATCCGGCACCCAGCGCGATGAAGAAGCGCCACGCCTGTTCGATGCTGTCGATCCGGGACGCCACCACGACGCCCATCGCCGTGAGCAGGATGACCGACATCCGGCTGATCCAGACCAGCCGCGCCTGGCTGGCATCCGGGTCCACGAAGCGCCGGTAAAGATCGTGGGTCAGGTAGCTCGCGCCCCAGTTGAGATGCGTATCCACCGTGCTCATGAAGGCCGCCAGCAGCGAGGCGAACAGCAGTCCCAGCGCGCCCGCGGGCAGCAACTGCGCCATCAGGACGGGATACGCCATTTCGCGATCCGCCGCGACCACGGCGGCCGCGCCCTCGCCTGCCGTGCCCAGCGGAAACACCAGCAGTGCGACCAGCGCCACCAGCACCCAGGGCCAGGTGCGCACGGCGTAGTTCAATACGACGAACCACAGCGCACCGCCGACGGCGTGACGCTCGTCGCGCGCGGTGAACACCCGCTGGGCCAGATAGCCACTGCCATCGCTGTAGTACTGCGCCCACCACTGCACGGCGATATAGATCAGGAACACGTGCACCGGCAGCCAGGCGGCATCCTGCGCCGGTACGAACGACAGCAGGGCGTCCACGTCGTAATGCTGCGCCAGGCCTTCCCGCAATCCCTGCATGCCGCCGACATGCTCGATGGCGAACCACGCGAACAGCGTTCCCCCGGCAAGGGCCAGGACGAACTGCACCAGGTCGGTGAGGATCACGCCGCGGATGCCGCCCAGGCTGGAATACGCCCCGATCACGCCGAACAGCACGAGCACCGTGATGGTGTCGTTGGGCGTACCGACCAACAGGGCCTCCGGCCACACCGTCGCGAACCCGCCCACCGCGCCGGCACCCAGCCACGCCTGCCAGTCCACGAACGGCGCGGCGATCTTCACCATCGCCCGCACCACCCAGCCCAGGATGATGGCGTTGATGAGGATGGCGAAGAAAGCGGCCTTGAACCCGCGCAGCCAGGCGCCGGATCGTCCGGTATAGCGCAGCTCGATCAGTTCGGCATCGGTCAGCACGCGCGAGCGGCGCCACAGCGCAGCGAACACCACCGCCACCGACACGTGCGAGATCGCCCACGACCACCACAGCCAGTTGCCCGCCACGCCATGCTTGGCGACAAGCCCTGCCACGACCAGTGGCGTATCGGCGGCGAACGTCGTCGCCGCCATCGAGGTCCCTAGCCACCACCAGGGCAGCGAGCGGTCCGCGACGAAGTACGACTCCAGCGAGCGCCCCGCGGAACGGGAGACCCAGGCGCCTACCAATACGGTCGCGACCAGGTAGGTAGCGACGATGGTCCAGTCAATGACCGCCAGCGATCCCATCGGGCGCGACGGCATGCGTCATGAGGAACATTGGACCGAGGATACCCCAGGGAATCCCGCGGGCCAAACCGCATCTCCGCGCATGTTCGCGCGGAGATGCGCATACACCGCGATCAGACGCGGCTGGCGATCGCCTTCGCGAACGTCATCGTGGTGCCCTGGCCGCCGAGGTCCGGGGTCAGCGAATCCTTGGCTTCCAGCGTAGCGATGATCGCCGCGCGCAGGCGCTCGGCCTTCTCCGGCTGGCCCAGGTGGTCGAGCATCTGCGCCGCACCCAGCAGCAGCGCGCAGGGATTGGCGACACCCTTGCCGGCGATGTCGGGCGCCGAACCATGCACGGCTTCGAAGATCGCCGCGTCGGCACCGATGTTGGCGCCGGGCGCCAAGCCCAGGCCGCCGACGAGGCCGGCGCACAGGTCGGAAATGATGTCGCCGAACAGGTTGGTGGTGACGATGATGTCGAACTGCTCCGGACGCATCACCAGCTGCATGCAGGTGTTGTCCACGATCATTTCGTTGGTCTCGATGTCCGGGTACTGCGCGGCGACTTCGCGCGCCACCTTCAGGAACAGGCCCGAAGTGGTCTTCAGGATGTTCGCCTTGTGGACGATGGTGACCTTCTTGCGGCCGGTCTTGCGGGCCAGGTCGTAGGCGTAGCGCACGATGCGCTCGGAACCCTTGCGGGTGATCTTCTGCGTCAGCAGCGCGGTTTCGCCGTCTTCCGAGATCGACTGGCCTTCACCGATGTACGCGCCTTCTGTGTTCTCGCGCACGGTGATCAGGTCCACGCCGTCGGCGAAGCGCGACTTGGTGTTCGGGAACGACTTGGCCGGACGCACGTTGGCGTACAGGTCGAAGTGGCGGCGCAGCGCGACGTTGATCGAGCTGAAGCCCTCGCCCACCGGCGTGGTCAGCGGGCTCTTCAGCGCCACGCCGTTCTTGCGGATCGAATCCAGCGTGGCCTGCGGCAGCAGGTCGCCGTGCTTCTCCAGGGCCACCAGGCCGGCATCGGCGTCTTCGTAGGTCAGGCCGACCTTCATCGCGTCGAGCACGTACAGGGTGGCGTCCATGATCTCCGGGCCGATACCGTCGCCGCGGATGACCGTAATCGTCTGGGTCATTGAGTGGGGTTTCCGAACAGGGGCGCGCGCCGGACAGGGCCACGACGGGCGCGAAGAGAAAGATTTGTCCGGCAATTATGCCCGAACGGCACGCAAGTCCCCTAATCGACCATGGTCTCAGCCCCTTTCCCGGAAGGAAAAGGGCTGGCCCTCAGCCGTGGTCGTGCGCCACCGGCGCGTCCGCCTGCCCGCCTTCCAACTGGTCGAGGAAGTCCACCGCCCGGCGCAGGTGCGGGATGACGATGGAGCCGCCGACGACCAGTCCCACCGAGAAGGTCTCGAAGAACTCCTCGCGCGTCACGCCGGCTTCCTTGCACTGCGCGACGTGGTAGCTGATGCAGTCGTCGCAGCGCAGGACCATTGAGGCGACCAGGCCCAATAGCTCCTTGGTCTTCACATCCAGCGCGCCTTCCTGGTACGTCTGGGTGTCCAGCGCGAAGAAGCGGCGGACGACCTGGTTGGGTTCGTCCAGGATGCGCTTGTTCATGCGCTGCCGGAATTCGGTGAACGCCTTCACCCGGTCCTGGCTGTCGTCGGCCGCGCTCATGCGGCGCCTCCGGCCAGCAAAGGCTCCAGCTTGCCGGCCCGGTGCAGCGCGATCATGTCGTCGTAGCCGCCCACGTGCACGTCGCCCACGAAGATCTGCGGCACGCTGGTGCGGTTGGCCTTGGCGATCATCTTCTCGCGCTCGGCCGGGTCCAGGTCGATGCGTACTTCGGTCCAGGCCTGGCCCTTGCTCTTCAGGAAGTTCTTGGCCGCCACGCAATACGGGCAGATGGCGGTGCTGTAGAGGGTGATCTCGGGCGCGCTGGCGCCCTGCGGTGTGTCGCTCAAGGGAGGTCTCCGGAACGAAAGGAACAGGCTGTGGTCCCAGCCAATATCGGGCGTATCGGGTCGACTTCCAGTCAAGGCGGCGGAACAGTGCGGACCGTCACCGGTCCGATTAACCACGTATTCACTCGCCCGGGCCGGTGACCGGTCATCCTGATGAAGACGCCCATTATCCGCCACGGAGCCACGTTTGCGTCCCTTGCTGCTCGCCACCGTCCTGACCCTGGCCCTCGCCGCACCGTTGGCGTCCTCGCAGGAAAGCCGCCTGCCCGACATCGGCTCCTCCGCCGGCGAACTGCTGACGCCGGCCCGCCAGGCGCAGTACGGCGGGATGATGCTGCGCGAGCTGCGCAACTACGGCTACCTGCTGGAGGATCCGCTGGTCACCGACTGGCTGCAGGGCGTCGGTGGGCGCCTGGGAGCGGACAGCGACAATCCGCAGCAGTCTTACACCTTCTTCATGATGCGCGATCGGCAGATCAACGCCTTCGCCACGCTGGGCGGCTATATCGGCATGAATGCCGGCCTGGTGCTGACCGCCGACCGCGAGGACGAAGTGGCGGCGGTGCTGTCGCATGAAATCGCCCACGTCACCCAGCAGCACGTGCTGCGGGGCGTGGAGCGCGCCCAGCGCGACCAGATCCCCATCCTGCTCGGCATGCTGGGCGCCATCGTGCTGGCGCAGGCAGCGGGCGGCAGTTCCAGCGGCGACGCCTCGCAGGCCGCCATCGCCTCGGCGATGGGGCTGATGCAGCAGCGGCAGATCGACTACACCCGCTCCAACGAGTCCGAAGCCGACCGCGTCGGCATCCGCACGCTGTCCCGCGCCGGCTACGACATCGATGCGATGGCCGGTTTCTTCGCCAAGTTGCAGCAGGCGACGCGGGTCGCGCGCGGCAGCGGGCGCGAGACGGTCCCGGACTACCTGCAGACCCACCCGGTCACCACCACCCGCATCAGCGAGGCACGCCAGCGTGCGGACCAGATGCGCGGCAGCCAGGTCACCGCCGTCACCAGCGTGCCGGGTGGCGAGCGGGTCGAACGCTTCGACCGCAATGCGATCACCCTGCCCGAGACCCGCAGCGACAACCCCCTGCTGCCGATCCCGGTCACCCTGCCCTCGCAGGTCTTCCGCCAGGGCGACTCCGGCCAGTTCGACTGGGCGCGCGAGCGGCTGCGCGCACTGAGCGCCAGCACGCCGTCCGCCGCCGTCCGCGAATACGAAACCTTGCGCCGCCAGGCCGGCAAGCCGCTGACCGGCCCGCAGCGCTACGGCCTGGCGGTGGCGCACCTGCAGGGCGGCGACGTCCGCACCGCACTGACCGAGCTGGAGCGCCTGGGCGACGAGCATCCCGACAACCTGTGGGTGTCGCTGTCGCTGGGCGAGGTCGAATCGCGCACCGGCAATGCCGCCGCGGCCAACCGCCGTTTCGACGCGCTGTTGCAGCGGTTCCCGCAGAACCGTCCGGTCGCCCTGACCTACGCCAAGATATTGAATGAGCAGGGAGGCCGCGAGGCCGGCCAGCGGGCCCAGGCCGTCCTGCGTCCGCTGATGGCCCGCTCGTCCGACGATCCGGTGTTCCAGCAGCACTTCGCCCGCGCCAACGAACTGGCCGGCGACACCGCCCGCGCCGGCGAGGCCTATGCGGAGGCCGCCTACCTGAACGGCCGGCCCGAGCAGGCGCTGATCCAGCTGCAGAATCTCAAGAAGCAGAGCGACCTGGATTTCTACGGCCGCGCCCGCGTCGACGCCCGCATCGCGACGATCACCCCGGAAGTGCTGGAGTTGCGCCGCCAGGGCATCCGCGACCCCGACGTGGAGCGGCGCTGACCGGCCGTCGGGCCGTCCCTGTGACAGTCCGGCGGCATGTCATGTAAACGTCACAAAATTGTCGTCTACTGGCACGGTCCCCCTCGCCCCACGGATCCTGCGTGCAGAAGCACATCCTGATCGTCGACGACGAGCCCGCCATCCGCGACATGGTGGCGTTCGCCCTGCGCAAGGGCGAATACGAACCGATCCACGCCGGCGACGCCCGAGAAGCCCAGAACGCCATCGCCGACCGCGTGCCGGACCTGATCCTGCTGGACTGGATGTTGCCCGGCACCAGCGGCCTGGAACTGGCCCGCCGCTGGCGCAAGGACGCCATGACCCGCGACGTGCCGATCATCATGCTCACCGCCCGCGGCGAGGAGAACGATCGCGTCGGCGGGCTGGAGGCCGGCGTCGACGACTACGTGGTCAAGCCCTTCTCCGCGCGCGAACTGCTGGCGCGCATCCGTGCCGTCATGCGCCGCTCGCGCGACGACGACGAGGACGGCAGCGTGGCGGTCGGCAACCTGCGCATCGACGGTGCCGCCCACCGCGTGTTCGCCGGCGACACCCCGGTCGCCATCGGTCCCACCGAGTACCGCCTGCTGCACTTCTTCATGACCCATCCCGAGCGCGTCTACTCGCGCACGCAGCTGCTCGACCACGTCTGGGGCGGCAGCGTCTACGTGGAAGAACGTACGGTCGACGTGCAC
Organism: Pseudoxanthomonas sp. LjRoot206; assembly: GCF_056175725.1. NCBI lineage: Bacteria > Pseudomonadati > Pseudomonadota > Gammaproteobacteria > Lysobacterales > Lysobacteraceae > Pseudoxanthomonas > Pseudoxanthomonas sp. LjRoot206. The sequence continues at coordinate 390,937 of NZ_JBGFFI010000001.1, read as the reverse complement.
ATCCGCCGCCTGCGCAAGACGCTGGAGCCGCACGCGCTGGAGAACATGGTGCAGACCGTGCGCGGGTCGGGCTATCGCTTCTCGGCCGCCATGTGACCTGCCGGGCGGCGCCTCTGCGCCGCCTGCGCGGGCTGTCACAGACATCTGACACAATCGGTCCATGCCCCACGACATACGCACCGCGTGGTTCAAGACGCTCGGCCAGCTGGCGCTGGTCCTGGCGCTGGCCGTCGTGGTCGGGCTGCTGCTGGGCTACGTCTGGTCGGTCGTCACCATCGCGGCGCTCGGCGTGGTGGCGTGGCACTACTGGCGCCTGCGCAAGGTGCTGCTGCGGCTGACCGCCCGCCAGCGGCTGGAGCCCTCGCAGGGCAAGGGTGTCTGGAACGAGCTCGACCGCCTGCTGTTCCGCGGCCAGGCCGAGATGCGCACCCGCAAGCGTCGCCTGCTCGACATGCTGCGCGCCTACCGTGCTGCCGCCGCCGCCCTGCCCGATGCCGTGGTGGTGGTGGAACGCAACAGCCAGCGCGTGCAGTGGTTCAACAAGGCCGCCACCAGCCTGCTCGGCCTGCAGTACCCGACCGACATCGGCACGCCCGTCGGCGACCGCCTGCAGCCGCTGCCGATGTCGCACTGGCTGGCCGCCGGCCGCAACGCGGAGCCCATGCTGGACGCCGCCTCGCCGGTGGACCCGAACCTGCGCCTCAACCTGCGGCTGATCCCCTATTCCGACGAATACTGGCTGCTGGTCGCGCGCGACGTCAGCAAGATGCTGCGGCTGGAACAGATGCGCCGCGACTTCGTCGCCAACGTCTCGCACGAACTGCGCACGCCGCTGACTGTCGTGCACGGCTACCTCGACATGCTGGAACCCACCGAGTATCCGGACTGGGCGCCGATGCTCGCCGAAATGCAGAAGCAGTCGCAGCGCATGACCCAGCTGGTCGAAGACCTGCTGACGCTGTCGCGCCTCGAAGCGCAGGACAGCCTGCCCGACGAGAACGTGGCGATGGCGCCGATGCTGGCCACGCTGCGGCGCGAAGCCGAAGCGCTCAGCCAGCGCCGCCACACCATCGTGGTGCAGGACGAAACCACCCTGGACCTGTCCGGCTCCAACAAGGAACTGCACAGCGCGTTCTCCAACCTGGTCAGCAATGCGGTGCGCTACACCCCGGTCGGCGGCACCATCACCGTACGCTTCGCACGCGAGGGCGACGGCGCGGTGCTCAGCGTGCGCGATACCGGCTACGGCATTCCGACCTCGCACCTGCCGCGCATCACCGAGCGCTTCTACCGCGTGTCCACCAGCCGCTCGCGCGAGAGCGGTGGCACCGGCCTGGGCCTGTCGATCGTCAAGCACGTACTGAACCTGCACCAGGCCCGCCTCGAGATCGAGAGCGAGGTCGGCCAGGGCAGCGTGTTCTCCATCCATTTCGGTGCCGAGCGCGTGGAACCGCGCCTCGACGCGACCCTTCCTCTTGCCACGGACAGCCAGACCGCATGAACGCCGCACCGGACACCACGCCCGCTCCTGCCACCGGCGAAGACGCGCTGCGCGACCCGGCGCTCTACCTCAACCGCGAGCTGTCCCAGCTGGACTTCAACTTCCGCGTGCTGGCCCAGGCACAGGACCCGACGGTGCCGCTGCTGGAGCGCCTGCGCTTCCTCTGCATCTCGTGCACCAACCTCGACGAGTTCTTCGAGATCCGCGCGGCGACCGTGCGCCATGCGCTCGACTTCGGCCTGCCGCCGGGCGCGGACGGCATGAGCCCGGCCACCGTGCTCAACAAGATCCACGACCGCGCCGCCGAACTGGTCGACGCGCAGTACAAGTGCTGGAACGACGTGCTGCGCCCCGGCCTGGCCGAGGCCGGCGTGCGCGTGTTCGGCCGCGACAGCTGGAATGCGCGGCAGACGCGCTGGCTGCGCGCCTACTTCCGCAACGAGATCATGCCGGTGCTGTCGCCGCTGGGCCTGGACCCGGCGCATCCGTTCCCCAAGATCCTCAACAAGTCGCTCAACATCGTGGTGGTGCTGAAGGGCAAGGACGCGTTCGGCCGCGCCGGCCACCTGGCCATCGTGCGCGCACCGCGCTCGCTGCCGCGCATCATCCACCTGCCGCAGCGCGTGTCGGGCGGCGAGAACGACTTCGTGCTGCTGTCCTCGGTGCTGTCGGTGTTCGTCGACGAACTGTTCCCCGGCATGGAAGTGAAGGGTTCCTACCAGTTCCGCGTCACCCGCAACTCGGAAGTGGTCGTGGACGAGGAGGAAGTCGAGAACCTGGCGCTGGCCCTGCGCGACGAACTGGTCGGCCGTGGCTACCGTCCGGCGGTGCGGCTCGAGATCGCGCACGACTGCCCCAAGCCGATCGTGCGGCAGCTGCTGCAGAATTTCGCGTTGCCAGACAACGCGGTCTATCCGATCAACGGCCCGGTCAACCTCAACCGCGTGATCCAGGTCTACGACCTGGTGCAGCGCCCGGAACTGAAGTACCCCGCCTTCACCCCGCGCCCGTTGCGCGACAGCGAAGCGATCTTCGAAAAGGTCGCCGACGACGACGTGCTGCTGCACCACCCCTTCGATTCTTTCGCTGCGGTACACGAGCTGATCAAGCAGGCGGCCGTCGATCCCGACGTGCTGGCCATCAAGCAGACGCTGTACCGCACCGGCAAGGACTCGGCCATCGTCGAGGCGCTGGTGCAGGCCGCGCGCAACGGCAAGGACGTCACCGTGGTGGTGGAACTGCGTGCGCGCTTCGACGAGGATGCCAATCTCGGCGTCGCCGACCGCCTGCAGGAAGCCGGCGCGCAGGTCGTGTACGGCGTGGTGGGCTACAAGACCCACGCCAAGATGCTGCTGATCGTGCGCCGCGAGGGCCGCAAGCTGCGTCGCTACGTGCACCTGGGCACCGGCAACTACCACAGCGGCACGGCTCGCGCCTACACCGACATCGGTCTGATCACCGCCGATCCCGACATCGGCAGCGACGTGCACCTGCTGTTCCAGCAGCTGTCGGGCCTGGCACCGACGACCAAGCTCAAGCGCCTGTTGCAGTCGCCGTTCACCCTGCACCCGGGGCTGATCAAGAAGATCGAACGGGAAGCCAAACTCGCCAGGGCCGGCAAGCCCGCTCGTATCATCGTCAAGGTCAATGCGATCAACGAGGCGCGCATCATCCGTGCGCTGTACGCCGCCTCGCAGGCCGGCGTGAAGATCGACCTGATCGTGCGCGGCGCCTGCGCCGTCCGCCCGGGCGTACCGGGCATTTCTGACAACATCCGCGTGCGCTCCATCGTCGGGCGCTTCCTCGAACACAGTCGCCTGTACTGGTTCGGCAACGACGGCGCGCCGGAACTGTACTGCGCCAGCGCCGACTGGCTGGAGCGCAACCTGCTGCACCGCGTGGAGACCTGCTTCCCGATCCTCGACAAGGACCTCGCCGCGCGCGTGTTCAAGGACGGCCTGCAGAACTACCTCGACGACAACTGCAATGCCTGGGAACTGCAGGCCGACGGCAGCTACATCAAGCTGACGCCCGGCGACGGGACGCCGCATTCCGCGCAGGGCACGTTGCTGGCGAAGGTGTGATGCGACCCATGGACGCACGGCGCGATGACGCAGCGTGTCATCGCGGTGAAGCAATGCGCGGCGCCATTGGCTAAACTGCCGGCATGGCGCCCCTGACCTCCCCCACCTCCCCGCCGCTCCAGGACGGGGAACTGTTGGCCGCGATCGACCTGGGCTCCAACAGTTTCCACATGATCGTCGCGCGCTCGCTGCTCGGCCAGCTGCGCGTGGTCGACCGTCTGCGCGAAACCGTGCGCATGGCCGATGGCCTGGACGGCAAGGGCGGCCTGTCCGCCGCGGCGCGGCAACGCGCGCTCGACTGCCTGTCGCGCTTCGGCCAGCGCATCCGCGACATTCCCGCAACACGCGTGCGTGCGCTCGCCACCAACACCGTGCGCCAGCTGCGCGACCCGCAGGATTTCCTGTCGGCCGCGGAAGCCGCGCTCGGCAAGCCGATCGAAGTGGTGTCCGGCCGCGAAGAGGCCCGCCTGATCTACCTGGGCGTGGCGCATGCGCAGCCGCCGAAAACCCACCAGCGCCGCCTGGTCATCGACATCGGCGGCGGCTCCACGGAGTTCATCATCGGCCGCGGCTTCGAGACGCTGGAACGCGAAAGCCTGCAGGCCGGCTGCATCGCCAGCACGCGCCGCTTCTTCCCCGGCGGCAAACTGTCGCGCAAGCGCTGGAAGGAAGCACTGACCGAGATCGGCGCCGAGTTCCAGCAGTTCGCCGGCGTCTACCGCAACCTCGGCTGGCAGGAAGCCATCGGCTCGTCCGGTACCGCCAAGGCGATCGGCGAGATCTGCGCGGCAATGAAGCTGACCAAGGGCGCGGTGACCGCCGAAGCGCTGCCGCAGGTGCGCGACAAGCTGTTGCAGGCCGACCGCATCGAGGCCATCGACCTCCCGGGCCTGTCGAACGACCGCCGCCCGATCATCGCCGGCGGCGTGCTGGTGCTGGAAGCCGCGTTCGAAGCGCTGGGCCTGCAGCGCCTGATGGTCAGCAAGGCGGCGATGCGCGAAGGCATCCTGTTCGACATGCTGGGCCGCGGCAGCGAGAACGATCCGCGCGACCTGTCCACCGCCGCGCTGATGCAGCGCTACGGCATCGACGAATTCCAGGCCGCGCGCGTGGAAGCCACTGCTATGCGCCTGTTCGAACAGGTCGAGGACAGCTGGAACCTGGACGACGACGATGCCCGCATGCTCGGCTGGGCCGCGCGCCTGCACGAGATCGGCCTGGCCATCGCGCACAGCCAGTACCACGTGCACGGCGCCTACCTGCTGGAGCACTCCGACATCGAAGGCTTCTCGCGGCAGGAACAGCAGGTGCTCTCGGCGCTGGTACGCACGCACCGGCGTGGCGTACCGAAGACCGCCTTCGACGCCCTCCCCGACCGCCTGTTGGTGGGCGCCAAGCGCAAGGCCGCGCTGCTGCGCCTGGCCGTGCTGCTGCACCGCTCGCACGATGCCGAAGCGATCCCACGCCTGGACGCCACCGCCAGCGGCGACCGCCTGGATCTGGTGGTCAGCAAGAAGTGGATCGATTCCCGCCCCCTGCTCCGCTCCGATCTGGTCGGCGAGCCGGAGGACATGCAGGGTCTCGGCGTCGCGTTGAAACCGTTCGTGGCTTAGCGACCGGTTCCGCGGGCCAGGGAGGGCCGGCATGCTGAAGAACATCGTCCACGCTGCCATCCTGCTGTCGGCACTTGGCTCCTCGTGCCCTGCCATAGCCGCGGTGCCGACCGTCGACGCCGTTGTCGATGCCGTCGTCGAGGCGCAGTGCTCCAGGCGGGTCGTGATGCTCGGTGAGGATTCCGGCCACGGTGCCGGGGCCACCGTGGCGATGAAGGGACGCATCGTGCAAGCCCTCGTCGAACGTTGCGGTTTCGACACCCTCTACTTCGAGAGTCCCGTTTACGAGTTCCTTGATCTCGAAGAGCGCCTGGCCACGCGCGATGCCCACCCGGCACTGCTCGGCGATGCCGTCGGTGCGATATGGACCGGAACGCGGGAGTTCGAACCGACATTGCGCTGGCTGTGGAACGAGGTCGACGCGGGCCGGGTGCGCGTGCGTGGACTGGACGTGCAGACGGGTGGCCTCACGCAGCACTTCTCGGAAACCACGCTACCGCGGCGCCTCGCCGCGCACGCGGGCGCGCAGCGCGATGCATGCGAAGACCAGCTCGGCCGCCTGACACGATGGGAGTTCGACGCAGCGAATCGGTATGACGATGCCTTCCGCGAACGACTCCGTCGCTGTATGGCGGACATCGAACAGGTGCTGGCCCGCTCGGAGGCCGAGGCCGACCGGGCCTCCCACCGGATGACCGCCAGTCTCCGTCACTCCCTCGACATGGAAGGCGGCCACGCGTTCAACATCCGCGACGATGCAATGGCGCAGAACTTCATGTGGCATCACGCGCGAGCGCCCGGCGAACGCGCCATCATCTGGACGTCGACCCGACATGCGGTGAAGGCTGCCCTGCCCGACCATCCCGACCGGCTTTCGCTGGGCATGCATCTGCAAGCGCACTTCGGCGACCAGCTCGCCAGCATCGGCTTCTCCGCGAAGACCGGGCAGCACGGGCGTCCATCACGGCACCCCGTAAGCATCGCTAACGACGGCAACGCCCTCGAACACCGCGACGACAACGCGGGCTATCTGGATCGTGCCCGTCTCCGCCGGACGGGGGAGATCGCGTCTTCGGTCGTCATGTATGACCACACGTTGCGGGCCGACTGGAGTGCCGTGCTGGATGGCATCGTGGTGCTGCCCGCAGAAGCTCCGCTTCATGCATTGGACGCAACCGAATCGGCATCGTCCGGCACATCCCCACCATTGTGACTTGAGGTTACACTCGACCAGGCCCCGGATCTGCGGCGTGGTCTACCCGACTTGCCCCACGCCATCCTCCCCGACGTCATTGCGGCGGGGGCAGGACCGGAAGCCGACTATTTGTCGCGTACCTGCCTTCAGGAGGAAGTCCGTGATCGACAGGAGTCCAGAACACGCATTGACCGACGCCTGGCTCGATGGCGGACCGGGTGCCGTGGCCATCGCGCGCAACGTCGACCGCCTGCTCGACGCCGTGCGCCGCCACCTCGACATGGACGTGGCCTTCGTCACTGAATTCCATGGCAGCCACCGCGTGTTCCGGCATGTCGTCACCCGTCTGGACCGAGCGCCGATCCGGCCAGGCGACTCCAGTCCGCTCGACGAGGGCTACTGCATGCGGGTGGTCGAAGGCAGTATCCCGCAGTTGATTCCGGACACCGCCGCCATACCCTCGGTGGTGCAGATTCCCGAGACGGCGGCCGTGCCCATCGGCTCCCACCTCAGCGTGCCCATCCAGTTGCGCGACGGTCGCGTCTACGGCACGTTCTGCTGCTTCAGCCTGGCCGCCAACCTCTCGCTAAGCCAGCGCGACCTGCACATGATGCGCGCCTTCGCCGACCTGCTGGCCTACCAGATCGACGGCGACCTGGATGCGGTGCAGGAACACGAGGAAAAGGTCGCCCGCATCACCGCGGTGCTGGAACTGGGCCAGCCGCACATGGTGTACCAGCCCATCTACCGCAGCAGCGAACGCCGCATCGTCGGCGTGGAATGCCTGTCGCGCTTCGAGTTGGAACCGCGGCGCACGCCGGACGTCTGGTTCGCCGAAGCGCGCGAGATCGGCCTGGGCGTGCGACTGGAACTCAACGCCATCTTGTCTGCGCTGGACGGCCTGCGCGGCATCGAGGGTGACTTCTACGTGGCACTGAACGTGTCACCGCAGACCATCATCAGCGGCGGCATCGACGGCTACATCGACGACCTGGATCCGCGCCGCGTGGTGCTGGAGATCACCGAGCATTCGCTGGTCGACGACTACAAGCTGCTCAACGAACGGCTGGTGCCGTTGCGCGAAGCGGGCGTACGGATCGCAGTGGACGACGCCGGTGCCGGCTACGCCAGCATGCGCCACGTGCTGGCAATCCACCCCGACATCATCAAGCTCGACCTCAGCCTGACCCGCGGCATCGACAGCGATTCGCCGCGTCGCGCGCTCGCCGCGGCGCTGATCGAATTCGCCCGCCAGACGCAGTCGCACGTGGTCGCCGAGGGCGTGGAAACGGCGACGGAACTGGCGGCGCTGCAGGCGCTCGGCGTCGACGACGTGCAGGGCTACCACCTGGCGCATCCGCTCGAAGTGGACGCCCTCGCCCGCCGATTGGCCGCGGAGCGGCGACACTACTGATCCACGTCGCGGCCCTATCATGATGCCCTCTCAGGAATCCGCGACTCCACGATGAAGACCTACCTCATGGCCGCCGGCCTGCCCGCCTCGCGCATCGCGTACGGCTGCATGCAGCTCAGCCGCGCCTGGGACGCCACGCCGGTCAACGCGGAGGAGCGGCGCCAGGCGCAACGGCTGGTGGAGACCGCACTCGCCGGCGGCATCACCCTCTTCGACCACGCCGACATCTATGCGCGCGGCAAGTCCGAGCAGATCTTCGGCGATGTGCTGCGCGCCTCGCCGGGCCTGCGCGACCGCATGGTATTGCAGTCCAAGTGCGGCATCCGCTTCGCCGACGATCCGCCCGGCACATCGGGCCGTTACGACTTCAGCCATGCGCATATCGTGGCCTCGGTCGACGGCAGCCTGTCGCGGCTCGGCGTCGACCACCTGGACGTGCTGTTGCTGCACCGTCCCGATGCGCTGGTGGAACCGGACGAGGTCGCGCGTGCCTTCGACGATCTGCACGCGGCCGGCAAGGTGCGGCATTTCGGCATCAGCAACCACACGGCCGGGCAGATCGAACTGCTGCGTCGACACCTACGGCAGCCGCTGGTGGCGAACCAGGTGGAAGCCAGCCTGCTGCACCATCATCTGATCGACGACGGCGTGGTCGCCAACACCACCGGGCATGCCTACGCCTCGGCCTCCGGCACGCTGGACTACTGCCGCCTGCACGACATCCGCGTGCAGGCCTGGTCGCCGCTGGCCGGCGGCAAGCTGGCCACCACCTCGGAGTTCGCCGATCCCGTCGTTCGCGGCACCTCGTTGCTGCTCCGCCAGCTGGCGGAAGCGAAGAACGTCACGCCGGAAGCGATCCAGCTCGCCTGGCTGCTGCGCCACCCCGCCGGCATCCAGCCCATCGTCGGCACCACCGATCCGGCCAGGCTCGCCGCCTGCTGCGCGGCGGATGGCGTCACGCTGAGCCGCGAGGAGTGGTACGCGCTGTTCACGGCGGCGCGCGGGGGCCGGGTGCCGTGACCCTCCTGCTGATCCTCGGCGTGCTGGTGGCCTGGCTTCTGGTGGCCTTCATGTTCGGTGTGTCGAGGGCGGAGAAGGAAGCGGGCGAACTCGTCCTGCGCAAAGGCCGGCTGGCCGACGCGGAAATCCTGTACTACGAGCGGGACGAGTACCTGCTGGTGTACTTCCGGTTCACGCCGCAGGGCGAAGCGGAACCGATCACCTGCAACAACGCCATCTCGCCGTGGGCCAAGCGGTTCGCCCCGGGCACGATCGTCCCCGTGCGCTACATGGCGAAGTATCCGACGATGTGCACGCTGGTCCCGTACGCCCCGCGCGCCTCCTTCTGACCTGGATGTCTTCCATGTCCGACGCCCTTGCACCGACACATGCGCGAGCCATGAAGGCCATCACGCTGCTGGTGATCGTGCTGCTGACCGGATGCGCGAGCGCGCCTCCGGAGGTGTCCCTCGCCCACTGGTCGACAATGGAGAATGGATGCCGGTCGAACGGCTTGTCTGAAGTCGTCCTGTTTCCGGATGACCTCGACACGGAGCTGCGGCCGACGGATATCCGGATCGGGCGCTTGCCCGACTCGAGCAAAGGCCCGGGATTGCTGGTCCACTTCAGGCAGGGTCGGACCGGCGTCTTCGCTCAAGCGGTGGAACCACCCAGGATTCTCATGGCCGTCGGCAGCTGGAACAACAGTTGCTCCATCCTCATCGACCATGACGCTTGCCCCGCCGCGGCCGCCATCTACAAGGATCTGGCGACCCGGAGCATCCCCATCGGCCACGCGTTCGACGACCCCATTATGCCCACGGTGCTGCATGGCACGACGTACTTCCTGAGTGCGCGCGATGGCCACGGCAACCAGACGGACTGGTCGTACGTCGGGATCGGGCATCCGCTGCAGGATGCGCTCACCGACGCCCTCGACCGCCTGGCGCAGTGCGCCGCGCCGGCCGCGCGCGCCTTCCAGCTGCGGTACCCGACACAACGTCCGGAACAGGACGCCGTCCGACAGCAGGGAACGCGATGACGGACCAGCCTTGCAGAATCGATAATCCGCCCACCGAAGACGCCACGCCGATGGCCTCGTCGCGATCACGCGCTGCTTGCGTACTCCTGGGCCTGCTCGCCGCCATCACCGCATGGCCGGCCCTGTCGACGTCTCCACTGATCAGCCTACCCGCCGAACAATGGGTCCGCACGGTCGACGGACACGTCGTCTACGCGGCCGCACACGACAATCGCCTGTCCGCGCTATGCATCCAGGTCGGGCAGACGGCCAGCTGGCTCCCGGCGGACCTCCTCAGCGATATTCCGCTGCCTAAGATCGAGGACGTGGAGATCGTGTCGGGCATGGGCTTCTCGCATATCGACGACCACGTGCCCGACTGGGGATCCTGGGGCATCAGCGTCGGCATTCCCTCGCTGCACGAAGAAGGGGACGGCTTCGTGGACGGGCCCACCTACTACTTCGTACTGCACCAGGATCGACCGGTGTCCCGCGTCGAGCGTCGTTGGCGTCGCACGCCCGATGGTCCTGCGATCGCCACGCTCGAAGAGACCTGGACACCCGTGGTGGCCGGAAGTCTTCGCACCGCCCCGTGCATGCCGGTCGAATGACGATGGCCACAGGCTGATTGATCATGTCCCGTCTCGCCAACCAAGGAGCACGCCATGGCGTTTTTCGACGTACTTGAACGTGTCAGGAGGCACCCGGACATGCACCTGACGCCGGCGGGTTTCGTCACGCTGTGCGCCTTCATCGAGGGCTACGAGTCGGCCCTGATCGAGCACGGGACCAGCGATGCCCATGACACGCTCTTCCTGATGCACTTCTCGGATTTCGTGCGGACGTCGACCGGACACGAGGACGAGCGGGATTCGCTGACGACCCCGGCAGGCATCCTGGATATCGGACAACTCCATTGGCAAGCCGCCATCACCCGCACCGAGCAGGACGACGGCAAGGCCATGGTCCTTTTCTTCAACCTGCTGGACCGCTTCAAGGCCTCCCACGGCCTGCGGTGAGAACGGAGGAAGCGGATGGGCGCCTGGGGTACCGGATCCTTCGAGAACGACCACGCGGCGGATTTCATGACCGACGTCCACGCCGAGCGGACGCCATGAACGACGACACCCCGCAGGAACCCGGCGGTCTGTGTCGTGTCCGGATCCGCGCGTCGGCGGCGGCGTTCGCGCTTGTCGCCGTCAGCATGCTGCTGTCGGGCTGCCTGGACACCCTGTTCGATGTTCATTTCGCAACGGCCAAGGAGGCCAGGGACGCCGGCTACGTCGACGGTGGCTGGATCCCGACCTGGTTTCCGGACGATGCGACGGACATCGACGAGTCGCACGATGTCGACACCAACATCAGCATGCTCGCCTTCTCCTTGCCGGACCCCGGCGCCCTGGTCCTTCCGGACACCTGTCGTCCCGTCGAACACACGCAGACCTTCCCTCCACCGCTCGAACGCGCGTGGTGGCCGGACGAAGCCAGCCTGCGGACATCGTATGTGTTCTTCCGCTGCCCGGCGGAACACACCACGTACCGCTTCGTCGGCATGAGCGTGCAACAGGCGCGCGTGCTGCACTGGCGAACCTACGGCAAATAGCCACATCTTCATCGCGAGCAGGAGAACGGCATGGGCACCTGGGGTACCGGATCCTTCGAGAACGACCACGCGGCGGACTTCATGATCGACGTGCTGGACAGCGGCGATCTGTCGCTGCTCCGCGAGGTGCTGGACAACGTGCTGACGTCGACCGAGTACGTGGAGGCGCCGGATGCGGAGCTCGCCATCGTGGCGGCGGAAATCGTGGCGGCCGCGCGCGGGCGCGCCAGCCCGGCGGCGCAGCAGGAAGAAGGACTGGCCGACTGGCTGGCGCGCATCCGACCCAGCATCGACGACGACCTGCTGCGCCAGTGCCGCGACGCCCTGGCGCGGATCCTGGGCGACCACTCCGAGCTGCGGGAGCTGTGGGAAGAGACCGACAGCGCGCACGCATGGCGGGCCACGCTGGTCGAGCTGATCGACAACGGCGTGGCGGACGGGCCACGCTGAGCCGGGACGCGGCACGCGCTGTCCACGGCAGCGCGCGTGCCCGTTTCCCGCCTATCATCGTCGTCAGGGCGGATCGCCGGCCCCGCGACCGAGGGATGCCATGCCAGACAGCGCCATCAACCTGAAAGACAAGCTGGCCCGCTTCTCGGAGCACTGGTCGCCGCGTGTCATCGCCGAGATGAACGACTACCAGTTCAAGCTGGCCAAGGTGCAAGGCGAGTTCGTCTGGCACGCGCATGCGGAGACCGACGAGGTCTTCATCGTGATCGAGGGCGATCTGACACTCGAGTTCCGCGACAAGGTGGTGCCGCTGTCGGCCGGCGAGATGTACGTGGTGCCCAAGGGCGTCGAGCACCGGCCTGTCGCGATCGACGAGTGCAGCATCATGCTGGTGGAACCGCGCGGCGTGGTGAATACCGGCGAGACCGGCGGTGACTACACCGCGAAGAACGATGTGTGGGTGTAGCGGCGATCAATCAGTGAGGGGGCGGAACGGAATGAAGCGATGGTGTGCAGTTGCCTTCGTCTTGGCCGGCATTCCCTTGACCGGCATAGCCGCCGAATCCTTCGAGTTCAAGCAGATCGCCGCCTGTGACTCGGAACATGATCCCTACAGCCCCGACCGACTGCTGGTCGAGCGCGACGGAGAGCGTCTGGTGGCGACCGTCTGGGCGGGCATCAGCTGTGGCCTGAGTCCGGTCGAGCCCGATGTGATTCCGGACTGGGGCACCGTGACGCTGAAACTAGCCTTCAAGGCCGACGGACCGGTCGCGACGTGCCGTTGCACGGCGAAAGTCCAGTTCCTGCTCGACCAGGATGTCCCAACCGGCCGGACGATCTACTTCGTCAAGGATGGCAACGGTGCCGCCCATGCCATCGCGCCCTGAGACGATGCCGTCCTGATATCCCCTTCCCGCCACCGACGAGACTCCATGGCCGATCCCTACAACTCCTCCTCCGCCTATACCCCGGGCCAGGCCACCACACGTAGCGCCGCCTTGTCCCTGAACGATGCACTGGTGACCACCGCGATGGAACTGCCCGGTTACCGGATCGTCCGCAGCGTGGGCATGGTGCGCGGCATCACCGTGCGCTCGCGCTCGATCGTTGGCAACTTCCTGGGTGGTCTGCAATCGCTGTTCGGCGGCAACATCACCATCTACACCGAACTGTGCGAACAGGCCCGCGATGAGACTTACCGCGACATGTGCCAGCATGCGCGGCAGCTGGGCGCCAACGCCATCGTCGCCGTGCGCTACGACGCCACCGACGTGATGGCCGGACTGACGGAAGTGCTGTGCTACGGCACCGCGGTGATCGTGGAGCCGTCGGGCGACTGACGCTCGCAGCTGCCTGACCTTCATTCCGCCACCGGGGACCACGCCACCATGCGTATCGCCATCGCCCTGATCGTCATGATGGCCCTGGTCTTCGGCCTGGGCTTCGCCTTCGACCTGCATCCGACAGCCGCCGCGTCCGCCGAGCATGCAGTGCCGCCCTTCGCCACGGCGTTGCTCGGCCTGGTCGCCGCCGCCTGTGGCGGCTTCGTCGCGCGATGGATCGGGTTCGCACCGATCGCCATGGCGGTGTACGCCCTGCTGTTCGCGAAGGCGATCTACCAGCTGCATCGCCTGCCCTTCGGCTTCACCTATCCCGACCTGATCGCCAGCAACGCGCTGCCGATCGGGATCTCGCTGGTCGCGGTAGGCCTCGGCGCCCTGTTCGGCGTCAGCCTGAGCCGCCATCGCCCGTCCGCGCCGGCGGCCTAGGACCTACCCGCATGCGACTGCTGAAGATCCTCGCCCTGGCCATCGCCGCCCTGCTCGGCTTCGTCGGTGGCTGGGCACTGATGCTGTTCGTCCTCATGCACGCGATGACGCCATCGTCCGGCTGCGAGTCGCCGTGCGACGCGCCGGCCTATGTGGCGATGGGGTTGTCGATCTTCGCCGGACCGGTGATCGGCGTACTCATGGGCGGCGTCAGCGCGATGCTGGTCGCACGACTGCTCCGGCGCCGCGTCGGACCCTGACACGCATCGGCGGCCATGCTGCGCGCCGTCGCCCGTCATTCCATCGAGCCGGCACGGCGTACGCGGCGACATCGGCAATCGATGCCCGCGACGCGGCGATGACAGACCGCTGTCTGCCCTTGATGCAGCGAGGCATCACCCGCGACGCATCGTGGATCACGACGCTCCCGTCGGCACCGCGTTGCGACAGGCGACGGTGGGGTGTGGCACGCCGCAGGTCCCGTCGAACAGCGCGGCGATATCGCCAAGTATAGCGCGCGCTATGGCGCGTCATAGGACTGGTCATGGACGGTGCTACCCATTGGTCTCATCGGCGATACCGGATGGCATCGCGCGCCAGACGTTTCGTATCGCGGGCGACATCTCCCGACATGGCGGAACCGTGCCGGACCATCCGCCATCGATACCTGGAGATTGGACCTCGATACCACCGTCCATCGGCATGGATACCAACCGGTATCAGCCTGCATAGGCCCGCGTATGCCGCGCCATACCGAGCCCCATGGCACGCCACATTCCGTGGTATCGACGCCGGCTTTCCGGTATCGCCCGCCATGGCCGCTAGTCCGGCTATAGTCGCCTCCAGTCACGGCCGGCCCCACGCCGACGGGCAGTCCCTCGCATCCTTGCCGGAGGTTGTCATGAAGCGCGTGTTCCGTTTGATCCTGGCCGTCATCGCCGGCGTGGTCGTCGGCAGCTTCGCCAACATGGCGCTGATCACGCTCAGCGGCCACGTCATCCCGCCGCCGGCGGGCATCGACACCACCACCGCCGAAGGCCTGAAGGCGGCGATGCCGCTGTTCGAACCCAAGCATTTCCTGTTTCCCTTCCTCGCCCATGCGGTCGGCACGCTGGTTGGCGCCCTCATCGCCACCCTCGCCACGCCGGGACGCACGTCCGGACCGGCCTGGGTGGTCGGCGCCTGCTTCCTGATCGGCGGCATCGCCGCCGTCGCCATGCTGCCCTCGCCGGTGTGGTTCGCCGTGGTGGACCTGGTGTTCGCCTACCTGCCGATGGCCTGGCTGGGGCACCGGTGGGCGGCGCGGGGAGGACGGCCGGCATGACCCGCGACGACATCCGCCTGCTGGTGCTCGGGTCGGGTCCGGTACCGATCTGGGCCCGTATCGGCGGGGCCGCCTGCGCCGTCCTGTGCGTCGTGATCGGAGCGCCGTGGCGCGCCTGGCATCCGCTGGAACTGGCGATGGACGTGCTCGCGCCGCTGATGATGCTGTCGCTGGCGTTCGCCCGTCGCTGGGACGGCACGCTGGTGCGGGTATCGCTGACGCTGGGCGTGGCGTCGTGGGTGGCCATGCTCGCTGCGTGGCGCTGGCTGACGCTCAACGCCTGACGGGATGCCGGCGGTGAAGCTGTCCGTCATCCGCACCCACGCGCTCTCGCTCGAGGCCGTCACCGAGGAGCCGCACCACACCTACTCGTCGTTCCGCGTGCGCGGCAAGATCTTCGTGACCATTCCGCCGGAAGCGACGCACCTGCACGTCTTCGTCGGGGAGGAAGACCGCGAGCGGGCGCTGGCGATGTATCCGGCCTTCGTCGAAAAACTGTTCTGGGGCAGCAAGGTGCTGGGCCTGCGGATCGACCTGGCCCACGCCACGCCCGCCGCGGTCAAGGCGCTCGTCGACATGGCCCATGGAACCCGCGTGCGCAAGGACGCGGGGCCGAAGCGCGCGCACATGCCGCGCTGACCCGTCATGCGACACTCCGCGTCGCCCCATCAGGAATTCCGCATGAGCACCGACACGAAGATCAAGGGACCCGCGTCCTACTTTCCCTCTATCGAAAAGACCTACGGCCAGCCGGTCTCGCACTGGTTCGCCGTGCTGGACACGGTGGAGGAGCTGAAGCACATGGAACAGGTGGCCTTTCTCAAGCACGAACACAAGCTGGGCCACGGACATGCGAACGCGCTGGTCGCCTACCTGCGAGCGAAGAAC
Organism: Pseudoxanthomonas sp. LjRoot206; assembly: GCF_056175725.1. Lineage (NCBI taxonomy): Bacteria > Pseudomonadati > Pseudomonadota > Gammaproteobacteria > Lysobacterales > Lysobacteraceae > Pseudoxanthomonas > Pseudoxanthomonas sp. LjRoot206. The sequence goes on along the minus strand of NZ_JBGFFI010000001.1, from coordinate 375,076 downwards.
GGCTGATGTCTCGCGCCTGATGACCGCCCTCGGCTGGTGGCGATGAACGGACCCATGGCGCAGTAAACATCGTCATCCGGCGGTCACCCAATCGACACACGCGCGACACCTCGCACGCCCAGCATGCGCAAAACGTGGAGCTGCGCATGCGCTTTGCCATCGTCACCGAGACCTATCCGCCGGAAGTCAACGGCGTGGCCCTCACCGTGCAGGGACTGGAAACCGGTCTGCGCCAGCGCGGGCATGACGTCTCGGTCGTGCGCCCGCGCCAGCCGAACGACGGCGAAGGCGTCGACGACACGATGCTGGTGCGCGGCGCCAGCCTGCCGCGCTACCCGGGGTTGAAGTTCGGCCTGCCGGCGACGCGTCGCCTGCTGGCGCAATGGAAGGATTCACCGCCGGATGCCATTTACGTGGCCACGGAAGGCCCTCTGGGGTGGTCGGCGCTGCGTGCGGCGCGGCGGCTGGGCATTCCCGCGGCCACCGGTTTCCACACCCGCTTCGACGAGTACATGCGCGACTACGGCGTGCGCTTCCTGCAGCACACCGCGCTGCGCTGGATGCGCCGCTTCCACAACGGCGCCGATGCCACGCTGGTACCGACGCGCGAACTGGCGGAGTTCCTGCAATCACAGGGCTTCCACCGCGTGGTGCGGCTGGCGCGCGCGGTCGATGCGCGCCATTTCAGTCCGGCGCAGCGCGACGACGCCCTGCGCGCCACCTGGGGCCTGGGCCCGGACGACCTGGCGGTGATCTACGTCGGACGCATCGCGGCGGAGAAGAACCTGGAGCTGTCGATCCGCGCCTTCCGCGCGATCCAGCGGGAACAGCCGAACGCGAAGTTCGTCTGGGTCGGCGATGGCCCGGTGCGCGAGCGGCTGGCGCAGGAACATCCCGACTTCCTGTTCTGCGGCGTCCAGCGCGGCGAAGCGCTGGCGCGGCACTTTGCCAGCGGCGACCTGTTCCTGTTCTCCAGCCACAGCGAAACCTTCGGCAACGTCACCCTGGAAGCGATGGCCAGCGGCGTGCCGACGGTGGCGTTCAACTACGGCGCGGCGCGCGAGCACTTGGTCGACGGAGAACACGGCGCTGCGGTGGAGAACGATGACGATTTCGTCGCCGCCGCGTTACGGCTGGCCGCCGACGCCGCGCTGCGACGGACCCAGGGCGCTGCCGCCAGCCTGGCGATGCGCGACCTGCATCCGGACCAGGTGGCCGCCGACTTCGATGCCCTGCTCACCGACCTCGCCCTTACACGGAGAAGCCACCATGCGTCCGTTGCTGCCGCGTAATGCCTTGATGGGCCGGGACACCGGCTGGTGCCTGCGCGCCAACCGCTGGGGCGAATGGAGCGGCGTGCGCCGCTTCTTCGCCATCGTCAGCCGGTTGGGCGACGGCGTGTTCTGGTACGTGCTGATGGCGGCGCTGATCGTGGCCGACGGAATGGACGGGCTGGCGGCCTCGGCGCACCTGGCCGGCACCGGCGTGATCGCACTGACCCTCTACAAGGCGCTGAAGCGCTGGACGCGCCGGCCGCGGCCGTTCGCCTCGGACGTGCGCATCCGCGCCTGGATCGCACCGCTGGACGAGTTCAGCTTCCCTTCCGGACATACGCTGCACGCGGTGGCCTTCACGGTGGTGGCGCTGGCGCACTACCCGGTGCTGGCACCGTTACTGATTCCGTTTGCGGCCTGCGTGGCGGTCTCGCGCGTGGTGCTGGGGCTGCACTACCCGAGCGACGTACTGGCGGCGACGGCGATCGGGTCAGCGCTGGCAGGCCTGTCGATCTGGCTGGTGCCGGGCGTCAGCCTGGTGGGTTAGCGTGAGCGACGCTGCAAGGTGGCTGGTAAACCGCGCATGCATTACGCAAGAAAACACGCTCTGTAGGAGCGCCCTCGGGCGCGATGCTTTTCCAGGACTGCAACGAACAGCATCGCGCCCGAGGGCGCTCCTACAGGGCTTGAAGCCTGGCGCGTGAGAGGGCGGGCTTCAGCTGCCCGATCCAATCGTGGTCGTTCGCCACCTGTGCCTCGTTGCGGCTGCGGTCAAGCGCGTCGAACTCCAGGTCGGCGATGGCCCACCCCGGATCGCCCGTGGTTTGCGCCACTACGCCATCGTCGGGCAGGCCACGGTCCATCGGCGCGAAGATCGCCGCTTCACCGGTGTTTATATCGAGCGCCGGACTCCAGGGCGCTTCGCCCGCGGTCACCGACTGCGCGACGAAGATGCGATTCTCCAGCGCGCGCGCCAGGCAACCGACACGCACGCGGGTCGCACCGGCGTCGGTATCGGTGCAGCTCGGCACCAGCAACAGGCGCGCACCCGCTTCGGCCTGCGCGCGGACGGGCAACGGGAACTCGCTGTCGTAGCAGACCGCCACGCCGGCGCGCACGCCGTCGATGTCGAAGACGTTCAGCGCCTCGCCGCCGTCGATCACGCCGAGTCGCTTCTCGAACCCGGTCAGCTGCAGCTTGTCCTGCCACGCATGCGCGCCCTGCGGCGTGAACACATCGCAGCGGTTGCGGTAGCGGCCCTCGCCGTACGCCAGCAGGAAGCTGCCGGCGACGATGTGCAAGTCGAGTTCCTTCGCCAGCCGCGCGTACAACGCCAGCCAGTCGTCGCGGTAGCGCTGGATCGCGAGGAGTGACGCGTGCAGGTCGGCCTGGATGGATGCGTCGAACGTGGCCGCCAACTCCAGCGCCAGGTATTCCGGCAATACGGCGATGCGCGCGCCCTGCGCAGCGGCGACGCCCAGCACCTGCGCCTGCCGCGCGGCGAACGCGGCGAAATCCGCCGGCTCCTGGATGGCGTATTTGGCGACGGCGACCTTCACCGCATCGGTTCCAGGCCGCGCAGCCAGAACGTCAGCGCATGGTCGATCTCGCCGCGGCCGATCTCGTTCCAGGCCAGCCGCATCGTCATGCCGGGCTGGCGCGTATAGCCACGCTTGTCCCAGAACACGTCGTTGCCGCGATGCCCGTCGGGCCGGCGCGGATCGTCCGATTCGCGGTCCACCGCACAGAACGCCGTCCAGCCGAACCGTCCCAGCGCACGCGCATGCGCCTCGCGCATGTCGAAGAACGAGTGGCCGATGCCGTGGCCGCGATAAGCCGGCAGCAATACGGATTCGCCGAAATAGAAGATGTCTTCCGGGTCCATGCCGCTGTCGACGAAAGGCTGGCGGAACGCCTCGGTGTCGTCGGCGAGCGGCAGGCCGGTGGATGCACCGACCACCTGTCCCGCATCCATCGCCAACACGAACACGCTCTCGGCCGAGCGCGCATAGGCATCGAGGTAATCGCGCTCGTAGTCGGCATCGCCTTCGTAGAGATACGGCCAGTCGCGGAACACGGCCACACGCAGTCGCGCGACATCGTCCAGCCAGGGCGTGATTTCCGGCCCACGGAAAAGGCCGATGGTGTACGCAGAGGTCATCCGTGAACTCTAGCGCACGCCATCGGCCGGGGCGAGGCAGTTGCGTGCGGTCAGGGCGCTTGCGGACCGGCCTTGGGCAGGCCGCGATCATTCCATGCGTACAGCGCCGCCCCTGCGGCGGGTAGCAGGCAAAGCGAGGCGCGTCCGTCCTCGCTGCAGGTCGCGAACCGTTGTGATGGTCCCGCGCCGTGTCCCGACCAAGGCCGATAGACCATCGGCCGCATCAGGCGCCCGAGGCCTTCCCTGGCCCGGCGCGCATCCTGCAGATAGGGCATCGCACGCGATGCCAGCGAGGCGATGGTGGGTGCCGCCAGACGGAATACCAGACAGCCCTGGTGCCGATGCGACAACGGCAGCAGCCATGCTGCCAGGCAAGACGCGTCCATCGCGTCCACCACCACGGCCTCGGTCTGGATCTGGACGGGCAGCACGCGACGCGCACGCCGATGGAGCGTATCCGGATCGATCATGACGGGCCTCAGCGCAGTTCCGTGCCCAGCGCGTACCAGTCCACCTTGCGGGTGACCCACATGATCGCGGCCAGGATGCCGAACAGCAGCAGCGAACCCATCAGCAGTGCGTTGTTCTCCGACTTCAGCAGGATGTACAGCACGCCGTACAGCGCGGTGAGCATGGTCGCGAAGCCCGCGGCGCGCAGCCAGCTCTGCAGTACGCCGGACAGGTAGAAGAACTGCAGCCCGATGCAGGCTGCCGCCGAGACCAGGTACGCCTGCCAGAAGGCGATGTGCTCGGACAGGCTGAGCAGCAGCAGGAAGAAGATCGCCAGCGCCAGGCCGACCAGCAGGTACTGCAGCGGATGGATCGGCAGCCGCTTGATCAGTTCGAACAGCGCGAAGCCGACGAAGGTCAGCACGACGAACAGGATGCCGTACTTGCTGGCGCGATCGACCTGCGTGTAGACGTCGACCGTGTCGACCAGGCTGACCAGGGCACTGTCGATGGCGCTGGATCCGCTGTCGTCGGCCACGTACTCGCCGGGCGAGGCGCCGAGCGAAGGCGGCTGGGTCAGATTGCGCGAGGCCGATTCCAGCTGGCTCTGCGCGGCACTGGCCAGCGACGACACCTGCCAGCGCGCGGTGAAGCCTGCGTCGTCGATGGTCTTGCTGTTGGGCAGGAAGCGGCCGCCGAACAGCGGCTGGCGCCAGGTCGACCGCATGGTGATGTCGTTGCTGTCCGCGATCGGCGCGATGCCGATCGATTGCGTGCCCGCCAGCGTCATCTGGAGATCCGCGTTGCTGGCCGGCAGCGCTCCGCCCTGCACGTCGAGCAATGCGTGGATGCCGTCCATGCGCGAGGACATCGCGCCGGTGCCGGCAGACAGGGTGCGCGGCACGCCATCCACTGTCAGGGACGGCGTGCCGACGAGGCCACGCACATCGGCCATGCCGGCGACCACGTAAGGCTGCCCATAGATCCGGCCGTCGGCGGCGGGCACCTGCAGGGGCGCGAAGCCGGCCTTCAGCGACGCCTTCCACTCGTACACGTTGACGGTGTACAGCCCTATGCGACGTTCACCCGGCTGCAGGCGGCCATCGACCACCAGGGTGGCCGGCATCTGCACGATATAGCCTTCCTTCACGTCGCGGCGCGCCTCGGGCTTGCCGTCCTCGTCGACCACGTTGACCATGCGCTCCTCGCGCCACGGCACAACGCGCAACGGACCGACCACCTGCTGCGGCCCGGCCATGCTCTGCGATACGCGCGCCTCGGCCTGCGTGCGGTACAGCTCGCGGTCCTGGATGACCCCGCGGATCATCATCAGCGGAATGAGCAGCAGCAGGACCAGCCCGCCGACGGTGAGGAAACGCAACAGCAACTTCAATGACTTCATGTCGATGCCCCGGTTGGATACGGGACGCATCGTCGGGGGCCTCCGTGCAACCGGAAGGGAGCGTGTTTGAAGGCTGTGTGAAGTGCTCCGGCATTCTCTCCACGCAAGAGCGGAGAAGGCATGTAGAGGTGGCGGAGCTTGAGGTGCTCTTCCCTCTCCCTGCGCAGCGGGGAGAGGGTGCCAAAGGCGGGTGAGGGGCGAGCGGAGGCAGCCAAGACGGGCAAATGACAACGCGGACAGCAGGCGCAGTGCTATCGACGAGAGATGCGGTGCCTGAAAGGAAAGCGCCCCTCATCCGCCCTCCGGGCACCTTCTCCCCGCAGGCGGGGAGAAGGAAACGCGGAGGTGGATCAGATCATCGGCAGCGACAGGACCGCTTCGGCGCCGCCATACTGACGGTTCATCAGCGTCGCTTCGCCACCGTGCAGGCGCATCACCTCGCGCACGAACGGCAATCCGAGGCCCGAGCTGCGCTGCCCGCCATCGGGACGCGGCAGCGAATAGAAGCGCTCGAACACGCGCTCCTGCGCATAGTCCGGCACGCCCGGGCCGCGATCGCGCACGACGAAGCGCACCTGCCCGTCCCGTTCGACGACCTCCAATTCCACCTTTCCGCCGTGCGGCGAGAACGCGATGGCGTTGTCGAGCAAGTTGGTCAGCGCACGGCGCAACAGGAAGGCGTCGCCCTCCACCGCCCAGGCGCCGGCCTGCGGCAGGCGTACGACCTCCACCTCCTGCGGCGTCAGCTTCGCATCGAGCCCCTGCACCACCTCGTCGGCGAGCGACGCGACGTCGATGCGCTCGCGCCGCTGCAACCAGCCGTGCTGCTCCACCTCGGCCAGCGCCAGCAGCTTGTCGATGGTCTCGGTGAGCCGGTGCTCTTGGGTCTGGATGTTGCGTGCGAAGCGCTGGCGCTCGGCTTCCGGCAGCGGTTCCTGCAGCAGTTCCGCCGCGCCGCGGATGGCGGCGAGCGGGCTCTTCATCTCGTGCGTCAGCGACTGCACGTACTGCTCGACGTAGGCCTTGCCTTCCAGCTTGCGCCGCATCGTCTCCAGCGCGCGGCCGAGGTCGCCGATCTCGTCGGTGCGCGGACGCGGCGGCGGCACCGGCTCGCCGGCGCTGACCGCCTGCGCATAGCGGTTCAGGCCGCCGATGCCGCGCATCAGCCACCACGTCATCAGCACGCCGATCAATGCGGAGATGCCGATCAGCCAGGCGCCGCGCAGCAGGATGCTGCGCTGGCTGGCGACGATGAAGGGTTCGATGCTGCGGTTCGGCTGCGACAGCGTCAGCACGCCGATCAGCCGGCCGCGGTCGGCAGGATCGTAGATCGGCGCCGCCACGTGCATGACGGTGTTGGCCTTGTCGCCGGGCACCTCGGCACTGGAGCGCGCGCCATATTCGCCGCGCAGCGTGCGGTACACGTCGTTCCAGCGCGAGTTGTCGCGGCCGACATCGCGGCCCTGCGAATCGAACACCACCGTGCCCTTCGCATCGGTCACGGTGACGCGGTAGTCGACGCTGCGCTTCTGGAAGCGCCAGACCCAGGCCTTGGGGTCGCGCTGCTGCGCCTCGGCGACGTTGCCGGCGAAGGCGCCGTCGGCGATGCGGCCGGTCTTGAGGTCGTCGGCCGCCATCTCGGCCAGCATGTTGGCGGCGTCGACCAGCGTCGACTCCATCGCCTGGCGCACGCCCGGCTTCACTTCGTTGACGAACACGCGCATCACGAAGAACGCGGCGATGCCGACGATCAGGAAGAAGCCGAGGACGAGCTTCAGCCCGAGCCGCATCTCAGGCCTCGATGGCGTAACCCAGCCCGCGGTGGGTGCGGATCGGGTCGGGGTCGGCGCCGGCCGCGCGCAGCTTGGCACGCAAGGTCTTCACGTGGGTGTCGACGGTACGGTCGGCGCTGTCGGCATCGCTGTCCCAGCCGCGGTCCATCAGCTGGGCCCTGCTGAGGATGGCGCCGGGCCGCTGCAGCAGCGCGTCCAGCAGTGCGTACTCGTAGCGGGTCAGGTCCAGCAGTTGCTGGCGGTAGCGGATGCGGTGGCCGTCGCGGTCGACGGCGAATTCGCCGCGCGCGACCCATTCGCCTGCGCTCGCCTGTGCCGCCGTAGCACCGGCACGGCGCAGGCGGGCGCGTACGCGCGCCACCAGTTCGCGCGGCGAGAACGGCTTGGTGACGTAGTCGTCGGCGCCGAGCTCCAGGCCGAGCACGCGGTCGATCTCATCGTTGCGCGCGGTGAGGAAGATCACCGGCACGTCGCTGAAACCGCGCAGTTCGCGGCACACATCGAAGCCGCTGGCATCGGGCAGGCCGACGTCCAGCACCACCACGTCGACGCCGCCGGCACGCACGCGCGGCACCACCTCGCGCGCCAGCAGGCAGTGGTCGGCCTCGATGCCCTCGCTGCGCAGCGCGTACAGCACGGCGTCGGCGATGGCGGTTTCGTCTTCGGCAATCAGTACGCGGGGCATGGCGCAAGCATATATGCTGCGCGGCATGAATTACCGCCACGCCTTCCATGCCGGCAACCATGCCGACGTCCTCAAACACATCGTCGTCCTGGCCAGCATCGATGCGCTCAAGCGCAAGGACACGCCGGTTTTCGTGCTGGACACGCATGCCGGACGCGGCCGCTACATGCTGGGCGGGGCGGAAAGCCGCAAGACCTCCGAAGCCGCCGGCGGCGTGTTCAAGCTGATGGGGGCCGCGCGCATGCCCGATGCGGCCGAGCGCTACCTGCGCGCGGTGGTCGCCAACAATCCCGTCGGCGCCCTGATCACCTACCCCGGCTCGCCGCTGCTGGTCGCGCAGGCCCTGCGCGAGCAGGACCGGCTGGCCGCCTGCGAACTGCAGCCGGACGAGGCCAAGGCGCTGCGCGAGGTGTTCGCCGACGACGAGCGCGTCGCGGTGCATGGCCGCGATGGCTACGCCGCCATGAAGGCGCTGCTGCCCCCGCGCGTGGGCGAGCAGCGCATCGCCCGCGGGCTGGTGCTGATCGACCCCCCCTACGAAGTGCAGGATGCGGAGTATCCGCAGATCATCGCTTCGCTGCGCGACGCGATGGAGCGCTGGCCCGCGGCGACGTACGCGGTCTGGTATCCGATCAAACAGCGCCGCAGCCTGCTGCCGTTCTTCCGCAAGGCCGCGGCGCTGCCCTCGAAGGGCGCCTTCGTCGCCGAGCTGCAGGTGCGCCCGGACGATTCCCCGCTGCGCCTCAACGGCAGTGGCATGCTGATGATCAATCCGCCCTGGCGGCTCGACCAGGCGCTGGCGCCGGTATTGCCGCTGCTCGCGTCCACGCTGGGCGAAACCGGCGCCAGCCACCGGCTGGAGTGGCTGCGCGAACCGGCCTGAGCCCCACCGACCACGACACGGCACGGTCGGAAGGCTGTGCGAGAATCGCCCCTTCCCTCCCAGCACGACACCTCTTCCATGGCCGGATCCAGCCTGTTCGCCCTGATCGACGACATCGCCACCCTGCTCGACGACGTGTCGGTGATGACCAAGGTGGCGGCGAAGAAGACGGCCGGCGTGCTGGGCGACGACCTGGCGCTCAATGCGCAACAGGTCACCGGGGTGAAGGCCGACCGCGAACTGCCGGTGGTGTGGGCGGTGGCGAAGGGCTCGGTGGTCAACAAGGCCATCCTGGTGCCGGCCGCGCTGGCGATCAGCGCGCTGGAGACCTGGCTGCACGGCAAGGGCTACAACGTCCCGCTGGTGACGCCGCTGATGATGCTGGGCGGCGCGTTCCTCTGCTTCGAGGGCGTGGAGAAGCTGGCGCACAAGTTCCTGCACAAGGGCGAGGACGAACAGCGCCATGCCGAGCGCGTGGCCGCGATCCAGGACGGCAACGTCGACATGGTGGCGTTCGAGAAGGACAAGGTGCGCGGCGCGATCCGTACCGACTTCATCCTGTCCGCGGAGATCATCGTCATTTCGCTGGGCACGCTGGCCGGCCGCACCTTCCTCGAGCAGGTGCTCACGCTGGTGGCGATCTCGGCCATCATGACCGTGGGCGTGTACGGGCTGGTCGGCGGCATCGTGAAGCTGGACGACGCCGGCCTGGCGCTGGCGGCGGACAAGCGCGAGAGCGGCTGGGCACGGTTCAAGCGCGCGTCCGGCCGCGGCATCCTGTACAGCGCGCCGTATCTGATGAAGTTCCTGTCCATCGCCGGCACCGCCGCGATGTTCCTGGTCGGCGGCGGCATCCTCGTCCACAGCATCCCGGCGCTGCATCATTTCATCCAGCCGTACGCCGAGGGCGAACTCGGCTGGCTGTGGGGCAGCCTGTTCAACGCGGCCGTCGGCGTGCTCACCGGTGCCGTGGTGGTGGCCGTCGTCACCGCAGTCTCGCGCCTGCGCGGCAAACGCCACGGGGCCTGAACCGGCGGCGGCCCGGCCCTCGCCGCCCTTCCGGATTTCATGCGAGCATCACGCCATGACTGCGCCAAAACGCCTTCCGCCCTGGCATGAACACTTCCGCCTGCCCAGTGGGCGCGAACTGCTGATCCGGCCGATCCGGCCCGAGGACGCCGGCCCCATCCAGGGTGCGTTCGGGCTGCTGGGGCCGGAGGAGATCCGCCACCGCTTCATGTACGCGCTGAAGGAACTGACGCCGGAAATGGCGCAGCGCCTGACCCATCCGGACCCCAACACCGAGTTCGCGCTGGTCGCCGCCGAAGCGCTGCCGCCGGGCGAGGCGCTGGTGGGCGCGGTGGCGCGCGCGGCCCTGGTCTCGCGTACGCGCGATGCCGAGTTCGCGATCCTCGTCAGCCACTTCATCGCCGGCCAGGGCCTGGGGCGCCACCTGATGCGCAAGCTGGCCAAGTGGGCGCGCTCGAAGAAGCTCGACCGCCTGTACGGCGACGTGCTCGACACCAACCAGCCGATGCTGGCGCTGGCCGAATCGCTGGGCTTCAAGCGCGTGCGCGAGAACGACGGCTCCGGCCTGGTCCGCGTGGTGCTGGATCTGAACGACGGCCCCTGAGCCGCGCCGACCGGCGGTCGGCCCAAACCGGCTGTTTCGCGCGTATTTTCCGGTGAGGACGCTGTTCGCGACGCGCCACCGGGAGGCCGCATGCCCCGTTACCTGATCGAACGCGACGTCGAAGGCGCAGGCCTGATGACGCCGGCCGAGCTGAAGGCCGTCTCGCAGGCGTCATGCCGCGCTCTGGACGAGCTGGGCCCGCGGGTGCAGTGGGAGCACAGCTACGTCACCGACGACAGGATCTATTGCGTGTACCGCGCGCCGAACGAGGACCTCGTCCTGGAGCATTCGCGTCGTGGCGGCTTTCCCGTCGACCGTATTTCCGTCGTCGCCGAGGTGATCGACCCGTTGACGGCGGAATGATCCGTTGCGGCGTGTGAGCGGCCTGCACAGGCCTGCTTGGTAGACTGACCGTCCCTTCGCGCTGGGCACTCCACGGTGTCCGGCGCTGCCGTTGTTTTGTGTGCCCATGACCGACGCCCAGACTATCTCCCTGCCCGTTCCCCCGCTGCCCCGTGGCGGCCAGTCCCGCGCCTGGTGGCGCGCCCCTGCGTCGCCGACGGCGCTGGCGTGGTCGATCGCCGCTGCCGCGCGTGCGCACGAAGGCCCGCTGCTGGTGGTTGCCCGCGACAACCACGAAGCGCATCAGCTGGAGGCCGACCTGCACACGCTGCTCGGCGCGGGCGCCGACCTGCCGGTGGTGCCGTTCCCCGACTGGGAAACCCTGCCGTACGACCAGTTCAGTCCGCATCCGGACATCGTCTCGCAGCGCCTGGCCGCGTTGCACCGCTTGCCGACGCTGGCACGCGGCATCGTGATCGTGCCGGTGCAGACGCTGATGCAGCGGCTGTCGCCGCTGCGCCACATCGTCGGCGGCAGCTTCGACTACCGGGTCGGCCAGCGGCTGGACTTCGATGCCGAGAAGCGCCGACTGGAAGCGGCCAGCTACCGTCACGTGCCACAGGTGCTGGACCCGGGCGACTTCGCCGTGCGCGGTGGCCTGCTCGACGTGTACCCCATGGGCGCCGACGCGCCGCTGCGCATCGAGCTGCTGGACGACACCATCGACTCGATCCGCCACTTCGACCCGGAAAGCCAGCGCTCGCTCGACAAGACCGATAGCGTGCAAATGCTGCCCGGCCGCGAAGTACCGCTGGACGAACGTTCCGTCGACCGCGCGATGACGCTGCTGCGCGACCGCTTCGACGTCGACACGCGTCGCAGCGCGCTGTACCAGGACCTGAAGTCCGGCCTCGCGCCCGCCGGCGTGGAGTACTACCTGCCGCTGTTCTTCGACCAGACCTCGACGCTGTTCGACTACCTGCAGCAGAGCGCGCTGCCCGTGCTGACCGAGGGCTTCGGCGAAGCGGCCGAAGCATTCTGGGCGCAGACGCGCAACCGCTACGAGCAGCGCCGCCACGACATCGAACGTCCGCTGCTGCCACCGGACGAGCTGTACCTGTCGCCGGACGGCCTGCGCGAGCAGCTCAACCAGCGCGCGCGCGTGGAGGTCTGCGGCGCGCAGCACAGCCGCCACGCCGATGCGTTGCCGCTGGGCGAACAGCCGTTGCCGCCGCTGCCGGTGGCGGCGAAGGATGCACCGGCAGGCGATGCGCTGAAGTCCTTCCTCGGCCACTACCCCGGCCGCGTGCTGATCGCCGCCGACTCGCCCGGTCGCCGCGAGGCCCTGCTGGAAGTGCTGCAGGCGGCGGAACTGAAACCGGTGGTGGTCGCCGACTTCAGCGCATTCCTCCCTTCTCCCGCCGGGAGAAGGTGGCGCGCAGCGCCGGATGAGGGTGAGGCGAAGACCTCGGCAGCCGAACCATCGCGCACGTCCCGCACCCTCACCCCAACCCCTCTCCCGGAGGGAGAGGGGCTTCCACGCTTCGCCATCGCCGTCGCGCCGCTGGCCGATGGCTTCGCGCTGGACGATCCGCGCATCGCGGTGCTGACCGAACGCCAGCTGTTCCCCGAACGCGCCACCCAGGCGCACCGGCGCAAGCGCAGCGGCCGCGAGCCGGAAGCGATCATCCGCGACCTCGGCGAACTGACCGAAGGCGCGCCCATCGTCCACGAGGATCACGGTGTCGGCCGCTACCGCGGCCTGATCGCGATGGACGTGTGCGGCATGCCCGGCGAATTCCTCGAGATCGAATACGCCAAGGGCGACCGCCTGTACGTGCCGGTCGCGCAGTTGCACCTGATCAGCCGCTACTCGGGCGCGTCGGTCGAAACCGCGCCGCTGCATTCGCTCGGCGGCGAAGCCTGGGCCAAGGCGAAGAAGAAGGCCGCCGAGAAGGTCCGCGACGTCGCCGCCGAACTGCTCGAGATCCAGGCGCGCCGGCAGGCCCGCGCCGGCCTCGCGCTGCACCTGGACCGCGCGATGTACGAACCGTTCGCGGCCGGCTTCCCGTTCGAGGAGACGCCCGACCAGCACCATGCGATCGAGTCGGTGATCCGCGACTTGGCCAGCAGCCAGCCGATGGACCGCGTGGTGTGCGGCGACGTCGGCTTCGGCAAGACCGAAGTCGCCGTGCGCGCGGCGTTCGCCGCCGCCAGTGCCGGCAAGCAGGTCGCCGTGCTGGTGCCGACCACGCTGCTGGCCGAGCAGCACTACCGCAATTTCCGCGACCGCTTCGCCGACTGGCCGTTGCGGGTGGAAGTGCTGTCGCGCTTCAAGACGGCGAAGGAGATCAAGGCCGAACTGGAAAAGCTGGCCGAAGGCACGCTGGACGTCATCGTCGGCACGCACCGGCTGCTGCAGCCGGACGTGAAGTTCAAGGACCTGGGCCTGGTGATCGTCGACGAGGAGCAGCGCTTCGGCGTGCGCCAGAAGGAAGCGCTGAAGGCGCTGCGCGCCAACGTGCACCTGCTGACGCTGACCGCCACGCCGATCCCGCGCACGCTCAACATGGCGATGGCCGGCCTGCGCGACCTGTCCATCATCGCCACGCCGCCGGCCAACCGCATGGCGGTGCAGACCTTCGTCACCCCCTGGGACGAAGCGCTGCTGAAGGAAGCGTTCCAGCGCGAACTGTCGCGCGGCGGACAGGTGTACTTCCTGCACAACGACGTCGAGAGCATCGGCCGCATGCAGCGCGATCTGCAGGAGCTGATGCCGGAAGCGCGCATCGGCGTGGCGCACGGGCAGATGCCCGAGCGCGAACTGGAACAGGTGATGCTGGATTTCCAGAAGCAGCGCTTCAACGTGCTGCTGTGCACGACCATCATCGAGTCGGGCATCGACATCCCCAACGCCAACACCATCATCATGAACCGTGCCGACAAGTTCGGCCTGGCCCAGCTGCACCAGTTGCGCGGCCGCGTCGGCCGTTCGCACCACCGCAGCTACGCCTACCTGGTGGTGCCGGACAAGCGCAGCATCACCGCCGACGCGCAGCGCCGGCTGGAAGCGATCGCGTCGATGGACGAACTGGGCGCCGGCTTCACCCTCGCCACCCACGATCTGGAGATCCGCGGCGCCGGCGAGCTGCTGGGCGAAGACCAGAGCGGCCAGATGGCCGAGGTCGGCTTCAGCCTGTACACCGAGCTGCTGGAACGCGCGGTGCGCTCGATCAAGGCTGGCCACCTGCCCGACGTCGACCTGGGCCAGGAGCGCCGTGGCGCCGAGGTCGAGCTCAACGTGCCCTCGCTGATCCCCGACGACTACCTGCCCGACGTGCACACGCGCCTGACGCTGTACAAGCGCATCAGCAGCGCGCGCGACAGGGACGAGCTGCGCGACCTTCAGGTGGAGATGATCGACCGCTTCGGCCTGCTGCCGGATCCGGCCAAGTACCTGTTCGCCACGGCGGAACTGAAGCTGGCGGCGAACGACCTGGGCATCCGCAAGCTGGAACTCGGCGAGCATGGCGGCCGCATCGTGTTCGAGGCCAAGCCGAAGATCGACCCGATGGCGGTGATCCAGCTGATCCAGAAGCAGCCCAAGCTCTACACCATGGACGGCCCGGACAAGCTGCGCATCAAGGTGCCGCTGCCGGACGCACCCGACCGCTTCAATGCGGCCAAGGCGCTGCTGATGACGCTGGCGCCGGGCTGATCCCGGCGTCGGCACCGCCGGCCGCTACAGCTGCGACTCGACCGGCAGCCAGCCGATGGCGTGCGCGGTCCAGCGGCGCCAGACGCTGGCTTCTGGCTCGCGGTCCCAGACGCGCGGCGGCTGCAACGAGGCGTCTTCCCAGCGCAGGGCGCCGTCCTGCAGTCGCACGCGGTAGCTGGTGTCCGGCGCGATCTTCGCTTCATAGCTGCGCAGCAGGGCAGCGGCCGCACTGCGGTCGCGGAACAGCACGCCCATTTCGGTATTGAGGTTGACCGAGCGCGGGTCTAGGTTGAACGAGCCGATGAAGCCGCCCTCGCCGTCGACCGCGAACGCTTTGGTATGCAGGCTGGCCCCGCTGGACCCGAACAGGCTGCTGTCCTGCTTGCCGTGCGGCATCAGTTCGAACAGGGTCACGCCGCCCTGCAGCAGCGGCACACGGTACGGCGCATAGCCGCCGTGCACGGCCATCACATCGTTGGCCGCCAGCGAGTTGGTCAGCACGCTGACGTCGACGCCCTGCGCACGCTTGCCCACCAGCCAGCGGGCGCCCTCTTCGCCGGGAACGAAGTACGGCGAGATCACCCGCAGTTCGCGCTTCGCCTCGCCCATCGCCTTGCCCAGCCGGTGGACCAGCCACGTGCCCTGTCCCTCGCCCTGTCCCTTGGATGCCGGGTCCGAGTAGACCCCCACCTCATCCAACCAGTGCAAGGCGTTGCCGCCGACCAGCGCGCGCACACCTGGCGTGCTGCGCAGCCGCGCGACGTAGTCCGCCGCCTGCGTCGACCGGTAGCCTGCATCGCCGTGCTCGCGCAGCCGTTCCAGCGCGCCATCCTCGGCGGTCGTCAGCGCCGACAACGGGATTACCGAGGCGCCGTTCCAGAAGTCGTCGAAGATCGCTTCGGTCTGCGCGACCGCCGGTCCGAGCAGCACGGCGTCGAGGTCGAGGAAGTTGGTCTGCGCGGCGGCGTCGAAGTACTCGTCGCCGACATTGCGGCCGCCGACCACCGCCACCCGGCCGTCGGCGATCCACGCCTTGTTGTGCATGCGGCGGTTCATCGCCATCGGCCGCAGCAGCATTTCCGTGGCGCGACCGAGCACGCCGGCGCGGCTGCGCGAGGGATTGAACAGGCGGACTTCGATGTTGGCATGCGCGTCCAGCGCGGCCAGGTGCGAATCCTTGCCGTGCGCGGTCATGTCATCCAGCAGCAGACGCACGCGCACGCCGCGATCGGCGGCACGCAGCACCTCGTAGCTCAGCAGGTTGCCGGTGAAGTCATGGTTCCAGATGTAGTACTGCAGGTCCAGGCTGCGGCCGGCGGCCCGCGCCGTGCCCGCGCGCACGGTGAAGGCGTCCAGGTTGTCCGACAGCAGCGCCATGCCGCTCTGCCCGCCGTGTTCGCGCAGCAGCGGCGCGATGGCGCGGTCGAGCGCGGTGGCGTCGGCCGCGATGGGCAGCGAGTGCGCTGCCGGCCCGCGTGCGCCTTCGGCAAACCGGCCATAGCTGTACAGCGCCGCGCCGGAGGCGACCACCAGCACGACCAGCGCGATGCCCACCCGTCGCAACCACTTGCGCATGGTCTCCCCTTCTTCACCGATCGGCCCCTATCGTAGCGGCCGGCCCGTGAGGACGCCGCTTGCGCCACGCACCCGGCCGTTGCACGCTCGACCATCGCCCTCCCCACCAGGATCGCCCATGCGCCTGCCGCACCGCTTCCGCCTTCTCCCCGCGCTGCTGCTGGCCTCGCTGGTCGCCGCCTGCGGCAGCGTACCGTCGCGCGACGCGCAGGCGCCGCTGACCTTCGTCGTGGTCCGCCACGCCGAGAAGGCGACCGACGACCCCGAGAATCCCAGCCTGTCCGCCGCCGGACAGGCTCGCGCCGCCGCGCTGGCGGAACGCCTGCGCGATGCACCGCTGGTCGCCGCGTACGCCACCGAGTTCCGCCGCACCCAGCAGACCGCACAACCGGCGGCCGACGCCCATTCGCTGCCCGTGACGGCGTACTACGCACGCGGTCCGGCCGGTGAAGTGGCGGCGCAATGGAAGCAGGCACGTCGCGCGGGCACGGTGCTGGTCGTCGGCCACAGCAACACCGTGCCGGACCTGGTCGCGGCGCTGTGCGGCTGCGCGACCGCACCGATGGACGACACCGAGTACGACCGCTTCTCCATCGTCCGCATCGACGGCGATGGCCGCGCGACGCTGGAGGTCGGCCGCTACGGCGCCTCCCCATCCCCGTGACTGCGGTGTTCGGCAACTGGGACGGCAGCGTCGTGGAAGCGCGACGGCTGCAAGAACGGCTGGCGGCCGAGGTCTCGCTGCGCGACGAGGTGCCGGAGACACCGCGCTGGCTGGCGGGCTTCGATGTCGGCTTCGAGGACGACGGCGCCACCACTCGTGCCGCCGCCGTGCTGCTGGCGGCGGATACGCTGCAGCCGGTCGCGTCGGAGGTCGTGCGCATGCCGACCTCCATGCCCTACGTGCCCGGCCTGCTGAGTTTCCGTGAACTGCCGGCCCTGGTCGCCGCACTCGCGCGCCTGCCACACACACCCGACCTCGCCTTCATCGACGGCCAGGGCATCGCCCATCCGCGCCGGCTCGGCATCGCCGCGCACTTCGGCGTGGTCACCGGCCTGCCCAGCATCGGCGTGGCGAAGAAGGTGCTGTGCGGGAAGCACGAGATACCGGGTCCGCTCGCCGGCGACCGCACGCCGCTGGTCCATCGCGGCGACCCTATCGGCTGGGCCCTGCGCAGCAAGCCGCGCTGCAATCCACTGATCGTATCGCCCGGCCATCGCGTCTCCATGCAGGGCGCGCTCGAGTGGGTACTGCGTACGCTGCGCGGTTACCGCCTGCCGGAACCGACGCGGCTGGCCGACCGGCTGGCGTCGCGACGCGTCTGACCGAGCGCAACGGACCGTTTCCCTGCGTGGCCCGATCGGCGCGCGACGACGTGCGATGCTGCGTGCTTCTCCAGGAGGACCTGCCATGACCACGATCATCACGCCCCGCGTGCACGACCTCGGTGGCGGCTTCAACGTACGCCGCGCCGTGCCCAGCCTGCAGGCACGCAGCGTCGGGCCCTTCGTATTCGTCGACCACATGGGTCCGGCGGTGTTCGAACCCGGCGTCGGCATCGACGTGCGTCCGCACCCGCACATCGGCCTGGCCACGGTGACCTTCCTCTGGGCCGGCGCGATCCACCACAAGGACACGCTGGGTTCGGAACAGGTGATCACGCCGGGCGACGTCAACTGGATGACCGCCGGCCGCGGCATCGCGCATTACGAGCGCACGCCCGGCGACGTGCGCGCCGGCCGACACGACGTGCACGGCATGCAGACCTGGGTGGCGTTGCCCAAGTCGGCCGAGGAAGTCACCCCCGAGTTCCACCACCACACCGCGGCGACGCTGCCCGTGATCGAGCGCAGCGGCGCGCGCCTGCGCGTCATCGCCGGCCGTGCCTACGGCGAAGAGTCGCCGGTGAACGTCTTCAGCGGCACCTTCAATGTCGCGGTCGACCTGCAGCCGGACGCCGAACTGGAGATCGACAACGGCCACGTCGAGCGTGCGCTGTACATCCTCGAAGGCGAAGCGCAGGTGGATGGCGCCGACATCCCGGAGAAGCACCTGGTGGTGTTCGATCGCGGCAGCCGTGCCGTGCTGCGCGCGAAGACGCCGGTCAAGGGCATGCTGCTGGGCGGCGAACCGCTCGATGCACCGCGCCATCTCTGGTGGAACTTCGTGTCCAGCTCGAAGGAGCGCATCGAGCAGGCCAAGCAGGACTGGCAGGAAGGCCGCTTCGGCCACGTGCCCGGCGAAACCGAATTCATCCCGCTGCCGGAGCGCTAAGCCCGCCGCCTGTCGGCGGCAAATGTGAGATCTGCTTCATTACTGCCCGTATGCGTCCTCCGTAACGCAAACCGAACACTTGCCGCGCGTGGCGTCCGCTATCGTGCGCGCACCGTCATGTGACGGGGTGCACACGGGCAATGGGGGCTGGCATGAGTATGGTGAAGAGGCTCGCGGCAGAGTTCCTGGGGACGTTCTGGCTGGTGTTGGGAGGCTGCGGCAGCGCGGTGCTGGCGGCCAATTTCGGTGGCGACGGCAACCCGCTGGGCATCGGCCTGCTGGGCGTCTCGCTGGCGTTCGGCCTGACGGTACTCACCGGCGCCTATGCGTTCGGCCACATCTCGGGCGGTCATTTCAATCCGGCCGTCAGTGTCGGCCTGTGGGCAGGCGGTCGGTTCCCGGCCAAGGATCTGCTGCCCTACATCGTGGCGCAGGTGGTGGGCGGCCTCGCGGCCGGCTTCATCCTGTGGCAGATCGCCAGCGGCCATCCCGGTTTCGCGGTCGATCCCAACGCGGCCGGTGCCTTCGCCAGCAACGGCTACGGCGCGATGTCGCCGGGCGGCTATACGGTGGCGGCCGCGTTCCTGACCGAGGTGGTGCTGACCGCGTTCTTCCTGATCGTCATCATGGGATCGACCCATGGCCGCGCGCCGACCGGCTTCGCGCCGCTCGCCATCGGCCTGGCGCTGACCCTGATCCACCTGATCAGCATTCCCGTCACCAATACGTCGGTGAATCCGGCGCGCTCCACGGCGGTGGCGATGTTCGCCGGACCGGCCGCGGTCGGGCAGCTGTGGCTGTTCTGGCTGGCGCCGATCCTGGGTGGCCTGATCGGCGGCATGCTCTACGGCTGGCTGGGTCGCGACCGCGACTGAGCCCAACGCCCTTGCCCGGCGATGCCGGGCAAGGTGCGACAGACGGTGTGACTGCAGTCGCCGTTCACGCGCGCGGCGCGTTGTCTTGCGCCGCAGCATGGGCTAAGGTCGGGACGACTGCCGGGGGAAAACGGCAGCCGCCACCGTGGAATGCAAGGGGATGCTGGGCCCGCGCGGCCCTCTGCGGTGTGCGGACGATGCGGTACCGCCCACGCCCGGGCGTTCGATCCAGGGGATGACATGAAGACCGTGATTGCCGTTGGCCTCAGCCTTTTCTCCGCTGCCGCGTGGGCGCAGACCGCGCCGGCGTGCCCGACCCTGCCGGCCAATGCCGGCCTGACATGGGAACAGCGCGTCGATGCCAGCTTCATCACCTGCAAGGCGGTCACCGCCGATGGCCGGCAGGTGCTGAACGTGATGCTCACCGCGCGCGATCCCAGGATCAGCCTGGAACGGCGCCTGAGACTGGAAGAAAGCACCTTCTCCGGCGAAGACATGTACTGGTACCGGCCCAACCTGGGCGGCCAGGAAACCTCGCCCGCAATGGCCTCGCGGCGCATCGCCGTGGTCGAGTACGACGACGATCGCTACGCGCAGGTCTGGATCAACGCCGCGTCGCCGGAGGAACTGGGCACGCTGATCTCACTCGCCGGACAACTCGACATGCGCACGGCCGGCGCGCAGCTGTCCGCCGGCAACTGACGCCGGCGCGAAGCGGCGGGATCGCGTCCCGCCGCCCGGGTTTCAGAACCGGCCTTCCTGGAAATCGACGAAGGCCTGCATCAGTTCCTGCCGCGTGTTCATGACGAACGGGCCGTGCCGCATCACCGGCTCGCGCAGCGGGCGCCCCGCCACCAGGATCAACCGCGCGGGCTGGCTGCCGGCACGCAGCTGCAAGGTATCGCCACCGCCGAGCACGCCCATCTCGTGCGTATCCAGCGGACGCGCCTCATCGCCCTCGCCCACCGTCACCGCGCCCTCGAACACATAGGCGAACACGTTGTGGCCCGCCGGCAGCGCGTAATCCCATGCGTGCCCGGGCTGCAGCGCGATGTCGAGGTAGACCGGATCGGTGGCCGGCTGCGAGATCGGGCCCTGGGTGTCGCCGACACGGCCGGCGATGACCTTCACCTCGACACCCTTAGCCGGATGCGCGATCGGAATCTTCTCCGGGTCGAACTCCTGGTACTTCGGTTCGGTCATCTTGTCGCTCGCCGGCAGGTTCACCCACAGCTGGAAGCCGCGCATGCGGCCCGACTCCTGCTCGGGCATTTCCGAATGCACCAAGCCGCGGCCGGCGGTCATCCACTGCACCGCGCCCGGCGTCAGCAGGCCTTCGTTGCCGTGGTTGTCGCGATGGCGCATGCGGCCGTCGAGCATGTAGGTCACCGTCTCGAAGCCCCGGTGCGGATGCTCGGGGAAACCGGCGAGGTAGTCCTCGGCCTTGTCGGTGCCGAACTCGTCCAGCAGCAGGAATGGATCCAGGTCCGGCAGGTCGGGACCGCCGATGACGCGCGTCAGCTTGACGCCGGCGCCATCGGACGTGGGTCGGCCGCGGATCGTGCGGATCACGCGGGCGGGCGTGGTATCGGTCAGCGTGCTCATGGTGCCTCCTGGTCAACTGCCGACAAGATGGCACCGGCATGACCGCTTAGGAACGGCGGCCACCGTAACCATCCGTTCCACCCAAGCGGGCAATCGTTGTAGGAGCGCCCTTGGGCGCGATGCTATTGCGTTGGCAGCGATTCAAGGCAGGAGCATCGCGCCCAAGGGCGCTCCTACAGACAGTCAGGCGATATAGACCGACTTGATGTTCATGAACTCGTGGATGCCGTGCTCGGCCAGCTCGCGGCCGAACCCGGACCGCTTGGTGCCACCGAACGGGAGGCGCACGTCGCTGCGCACGATCGCGTTGACGAAGGCGGCGCCGACCTGCAGCTGCCGCGCGATGCGGTTGCCGCGCTCCACGTCCTTCGTCCACACGCTGCCGCCCAGGCCGAACGTGGTGTCGTTGGCCACGCGCACGGCCTCCGCATCGTCCTTCACCCGCAGGATGCTGGCGACCGGGCCGAACAGTTCCTCTTCGTACGCCGGCATACCGGGCGTCACGGCATCGAGGATCGAGGCGGGATAGCCAGCGTGCGAGGCATCGGGTTCGCCACCCAGCAGCACCTTGGCGCCTTTCGAGATGCTGGCCTGCACCTGCTTGTGCAGCTCATCGCGCAGATCCTGGCGCGCCATCGGCGCCAACGTGGTCGCATCGTCCTGCGGATCGCCCAGTTGCAGCTTGCCCGCCGCTTCGACGAACCGCTTCACGAAGGCGTCGGCGATGCCGTCCTGCACGATGAAGCGCTTGGCCGCGATGCAGGTCTGCCCGGCATTGCCGAAGCGCGACGCGACGGCGCCGGCGATGGTCTTCTCCAGATCGGCGTCGTCCAGCACGATGAAGGCATCACTGCCGCCGAGTTCCATCACGCTCTTCTTCAGCTGGCTGCCGGCGTTGGACGCGACGGAACGGCCCGCGCGCTCGCTGCCGGTCAGCGTCACCGCCGCGACGCGCGCATCGCGGATCACCTCGGCGGCCTGGTCGTTGTCGATATGCAGCACGCCGAACACGCCGTCCGGCACGCCCGCCGCCGCCAGCACCTCGGCGATGAGGTCGGCGCAGCGCGGCACGTTGCTGGCGTGCTTGAGCACGGCGACGTTGCCGGCCATGAAGGCCGGCGCAAGGAAGCGGAACACCTGCCAGATCGGGAAGTTCCACGGCATCACCGCCAGCACGCAGCCGATCGGTTCGTAGCGCACGTAGCTGCGCTGTCCATCGGTCGCGACCGGCTGGTCCTGCAGGTAGTCGGCGGCGTGGTCGGCGTAGTAGTCGCAGGCGCCGGCGCATTTGTCGACTTCGGCCAGGGCTTCCTTGCGCAGCTTGCCCATCTCCGCCGTCATGGTGCGCTGGATGTCCTCACGGCGGCGGCGCAGTTCGGCGCCGATCGCGCGCATCACCGTGCCACGCTCGGCGAGCGACCGCGCGGACCACGTGGGGAATGCCTGCGCCGAAGCGGCCAGCACCGCATCGACTTGCGCGGCGGTCATCAGTTCATGGCGGTACTCGACCTGTCCGGTCGCGGGATTGACGGTTTCGACGGTCATGGCTGCTTCTGGGTCATGGTCTGCCGGAAGAGGAAAACGATTCTGGATGCGGCGACGTTATGGCGCTGTGGCGGGATATCTCCTCCGCCACCAAAGGTTCCACCGTCATCCCAGCGAAAGCTGGGATCCATCCTGCTTCTGCCCCTGATTTACGGGACGTGCACACGACAATCAAAGTGGATCCCAGCTTTCGCTGGGATGACGGAACAAGGATCCCGGCGTTCGCCGGGATGACGGGCACGGGCAACGACGTCGACTACCCGTTGTCCTGCAACGCCAGCTGCATGTCGCGCTGTCGGCGCTTCTCCTCGCGCGCCATGAACCACCAGCCAATGAAGGCCGCCACGCTGACCACCAGGATCATCAGCGTCGCCAAGGCATTGATCTTCGGGCTCAGGCCCAGGCGCACGGACGAAAACACCTTCATCGGCAGCGTGGTCGAACTGGGGCCGGCGACGAAGCTGGCGATCACCACGTCGTCCAGCGACAGCGTGAACGCCAGCAACCAGCCCGACACCAGCGCCGGCGCGATGATCGGCAGCGTGATCAGGAAGAACACCTTGATCCGGTTCGCGCCCAGGTCCATCGCCGCCTCTTCCAGCGACTTGTCCAGCTCGGACAGGCGCGAGGACACCACCACGGTGACGAACGCCAGGGTGAAGGTCACGTGCGCGATCCAGATCGACAGGATGCCGCGCGGCTGCAGGCCGACCACCTGCCCCAGCGACACGAACATCAGCAGGATCGACAGGCCGATGATCACCTCGGGCATCACCAGCGGCGCGGTGATCAGCGCGCCGAACAGCGTCTTGCCCGGGAACCGCCGCATGCGCGTCATCACCAGGGCGGCCATCGTGCCCAACACCACCGCTGCGGTCGCGGTCCAGAACGCCACCTTGATGCTGATCCACGCGGCCTGCAGCATCTGCTTGTCGCGGAACAGTTCGCCGTACCACTTGAACGAGAAGCCCGACCACACCGTGGCCAGGCGCGACTCGTTGAAGGAGTACACCATCAGGATGAACACCGGGATGTAGAGGAAGGCGAATCCCAGCCCCAGCACCGTCCAGTTGACGGCGCGCTGTCCGGCGCGGCTCATGTCAGCCTCCCTTCCATCTCGCGCTGCTGCACCCGGTTGAAGATCAGGATCGGGATCAGCAGCAGCATCAGCATGACGATGGCCACCGCCGACGCGGCCGGCCAGTCGCGGTTGTTGAAGAACTCGCCCCACAGCACGCGGCCGATCATCAGCGTGTCCGGTCCGCCCAGCAACTCGGGGATGACGAACTCGCCGACCGCCGGGATCATCACCAGCATGCAGCCGGCGATGATGCCGGCCTTGGACAGCGGCAGCGTGATGGTGAAGAACGCCTTCCACGGTTTGGCGCCGAGGTCGTAGGCGGCTTCCAGCAGGCGCTGGTCGTGCTTCACCAGGTTGGTGTACAGCGGCAGCACCATGAACGGCAGGTAGCAGTAGACGATGCCGATGTAGGCGGCCAGCGGCGTGTACAGGATCTGCAGCGGCTCGTCGATGATGCCGATCTTCATCAGCAGGTTGTTGAGCAGGCCGTTGTTCTTGAGGATGCCGATCCAGGCGTAGACGCGGATCAGGAACGAGGTCCACGACGGCAGCACCACCAGCATCATCGCGATGTTGCGCGTGGATGGCGGCAGCCGGGCGATGACGTAGGCGATGGGATACGCCACCAGCAGCGCGAGGAAGGTGGAGATGGCGGCGATCTTGATCGAGCTGAGATAAGCCGCGACGTACTGCGAGTCGGTGAACAACGCCGCGTAGTTGCCCAGGTTGAGCTTGAGCGTCAGCGCCTCGTCGATGTACTCGAGGATGGGCGTGTACGGCGGCATCGCGATCGCCAGCTTGGCGAACGAGATCTTCAGCACGATCAGGAAGGGGATGGCGAAGAACAGCAGCAGCCAGACGTAGGGAACCGAGATCACGCCCCAGCGCGGCCCCGGCAGGCGCTTGCCTAGTGAGCGTAGGAGGTTCATGAGGTCAGCACCACGCCGTCGTTGTCGCCCCACCACACCCAGACCTCGTCGTTCCAGGTGAGCCCTTCGCTGGCCCAGCGCTGCACGTTGGCGAAGTTGGCCATGAACTTGTACCCGCTCGGCAGGCGCACGTGGTAGACCGAATGGCTGCCGAAATAGGCGATGTCCTCGATCACGCCCTTGGCCTTGTTGTGCGGCTGCGACGGCTCGTTCTTGCCGATGCCGAGTTTCTCCGGCCGCACCGCGAAGCCGACTTCCTGCCCTTCGAAGCCCGAGATGCCGTGGCCGATGTAGATGGGATCCGGCAGCTGCGGCGAGCGGATGGTGACGTAGTTCGCCTCGTCCTCCTCCACCGCGCCCTCGATCAGGTTCACCGAACCGATGAACTCGGCGGCGAAGCGGCTGGTCGGCTGTTCGTAGATCTCGTCGGGCGTGCCGACCTGGCGGATCCAGCCCTGGTCCATCAGCGCGATGCGGGTGGCCATGGTCATGGCCTCTTCCTGGTCGTGGGTAACCATCACGCAGGTCACGCCGGACTTCTCGATGATGCTGACCAGTTCCAGCTGCATCTGCGAGCGCAGCTTCTTGTCCAGCGCGCCCATCGGCTCGTCGAGCAGCAGCAGCTTCGGTCCCTTGGCCAGCGACCGCGCCAGCGCCACGCGCTGCTGCTGGCCGCCGGAGAGCTGGTGCGGCTTGCGCTTGGCCAGCTTGCCCAGCTGCACCAGCGCCAGCATTTCTTCCACGCGCTTCTTGATCGCGTCTTTCGACAGCCCGTCCTGCTTCAGGCCGAAGGCGATGTTCTGTTCCACCGTCATGTGCGGGAACAGCGCGTACGACTGGAACATCATGTTGAGCGGCCGCTCGTACGGCGGCAGGTCGTTGAGCAGCTGCCCGTCCAGGTAAATCTTGCCCGACGAGGGCTTCTCGAACCCCGCCAGGCAGCGCAGCAGCGTGGACTTGCCGCTGCCCGAGCCGCCCAGCAGCGCGAAGATCTCGCCCTTGCGGATGGTCAGGTTGGTGTCGTCCACCGCGACGAAGCCGTCGAACTCCTTGCGCACTTCGACGATGCGCAGATACTCCTGCGCGTTCGCCTTGCCGCTCTGTGCCGCGCCATTGCCCTGTTCTGCCGCCATGGAGATCCCCTGGTCGCCGGGCTGCGTGGGCGCCGGCGTGGATATGGGTGGATGCGATGACCGGTACCGGGATGGACGGCGTCCATCCCGGCGGCGGTGCTTACTTGCCGGTCTTCAGTTCCGTCCAGATACGGGTGTACTGGCGGTCCACTTCCGGCGGGATGATGGCGAAGGTGAACAGCTTGGCTTCCACCTCGGGGGTCGGATAGATCGTCGGATCGTCGGTGATCGCCTTGTCCATCAGTGCCTTGGCCTTGGGAATGGCATTCGGGTAGCTGATGAAGTTGGAGTTGTTGGCCATCACCTGCGGATCGAGCAGGTTGTTGATGAAGGCGTAGGCCTCGTCCAGATGCTTGGCGTCCTTCGGGATGGCCAGCATGTCGAACCACTGCGGCGCGCCTTCCTTCGGGATGGCATAGGCGATGTTGACGCCGTTCTTGGCGTCGACCGCGCGGTCGCGCGCCTGGATGATGTCGCCCGACCAGCCGACCACCAGGCAGGTATCGCCGTTGGCCATCGCGTCGATGTACTGCGAGGAATGGAAGTTGGTGATGTAGGGACGGATCGTCTTGAGCAGCGCCGCCGCCTTGTCGATCACTGCCGGGTCCTGGCTGTTCGGATCCTCGCCCAGGTAGTTCAGCGCGATCGGGATGATCTCGGACGGCGTGTCGAGAAAGGTCACGCCGCAATCCTTCAGCTTGCTGATGTTCTCCGGCTTGAACACGATGTCCAGGCTGTTGGCGATGTCGGTGTTGCCGAAGGCGGCCTTGATCTTGTCGACGTTGTAGCCGATGCCGGTGGTGCCCCACATGTAGGGGATGGCGTACTGGTTGCCCGGGTCCTGGTTCTCCAGCCGCTTCATGATGGCGGGGTCCAGGTTGGCGTAGTTGGGGATCTTGCTCTTGTCCAGCGGCAGGAACACGCCGGCCTGGATCTGGCGACCGAGGAAGTTCATCGTCGGCACGACCACGTCATAGCCGCTGCTGCCGGCCAGCAGCTTGGTCTCCAGCACCTCGTTGCTGTCGAACACGTCGTAGGTCACCTTGATGCCGGTGGCCTTCTCGAAGCTCGGGATGGTGTCCTCGGCGATGTAGTCCGACCAATTGTAGACGTTGACCTGTTTGGCGCCGCCGGTGTCGGTGCCGCCGTCACTGCCGGATTTGCCGCCGCAGGCGGCGAGGGTACACAGGGCCAGGGTGGTTGCCAGTACGCGCAGTTTCATCAATCTCTCTCCATTCGGCCCGCGAGGGCGCCTTGATGTGATCCCGGACCGGCCTGGGCCGCCGCGGGCGTGCTGTCATTGCTGTGGCCGGTTCCGTGCCGTCGTGCTCCCCTACCCCTCCCCGGTGGCATCGCCCGCTCCCACGGACGCCGCCACGATGACGAAGGGCGCGTCCGTCATGGCACGCGCCCTTTTGTTTCAGCGTCCGGTCTTCAGTTCCGTCCAGATGCGGGTGTACTGGCGGTCCACGTCCGGCGGCAGTACCGCGAAGGTGAACAGTTTCGCGTCCACGTCCGCCGGCGGATAGATCGTCGGATCGTCCGCGAGGCTCTTGTCGACCAGCGGCTTCGACTCGGGCACCGGATTCGGATACGTCACGTAGTTGGTGTTGGCCGCCGCCACCTTCGGATCCAGCAGGTAGTTGATGAAGGCGTAGGCGTTGTCGACGTTCTTGGCATCCTTCGGGATGGCCAGCATGTCGAACCACTGCGGCGCACCTTCCTTCGGGATGGAATAGGCCACGTTGACGCCGTTCTTCGCATCGGCGGCGCGGTCGCGCGCCTGGATGATGTCGCCGGACCAGCCGACCACCAGGCAGACGTCGCCGTTGGCCAGGTCGTTGATGTAGGACGACGAATGGAAGTTGCGGATGTAGGGACGGATCGTCTTCAGCAGCGCCGCCGCCTTGTCGATCACGGCCGGGTCGAAGCTGTGCGGATCCTCGCCCAGGTAGTTCAGCGCGATCGGGATCAGCTCCGACGGCGTGTCCAGCACGGTGATGCCGCAGTCCTTTAGCTTGGCCGCGTTCTCGGGCTTGAACACCACGTCCCAACTGCCGGTCACGGTGGTGTCGCCGAAGATGGCCTTGATCTTGTCGACGTTGTAGCCGATGCCGCTGGTGCCCCACAGGTAGGGCACGGCGAACTGGTTGCCCGGATCCTGCAGCGCGATGCGCTCCAGCATCTTCGGGTCGACGTTCTTCAGGTTGGGGATCTTGCTCTTGTCCAGCGGCAGGAACACGCCGGCCTGGATCTGCCGGCCCAGGAAACTCAGCGACGGCACCACCACGTCGTAGCCGCTGCTGCCGGCCAGCAGCTTGGTCTCGACCATCTCGTCGCTGTCGAACACGTCGTAGGTGACCTTGACGCCCGACTGCTGCTCGAAGTTCGGGATCGTGTCCTCGGCGATGTAGTCGGACCAGTTGTAGACGTTGAGCGTCTTCGACGGCGCGCCATCGGCGGCCTTGTCGTCCTTGCCGCCACAGGCGGCCAGCACGGCGGCAGCCAGCATGACGGTGAGGGTCTTGAGCTTCATCGGGGTCTCCATGGAACAGGATCGGGGGATGGAACCATCATACGCCCGGGCCGCGACGCTGTGACGCAGCGCACGGTCGGTTCGATGCGGCTACATCCCGAGGTCCGCCGCGGTGTCGTTGAGTGCCTTCCATGTCTTGTCGAACAGTTCGTCCACCTGCGCGCGCGTGATGATCAGCGGTGGCGACAGCAGCATGGCGTCCCAGGTCGCACGCAGGATCAGTCCGTGCTTCAGCGCGTGGTCGCGGCAGCGCGGGCCGACCGTGCCGCGCTCCGGGAAGAAGGCACGCTTGCCCTTGTCCGGCACCAGCTCCAGCGCGCCAACCATGCCGGCGATGCGCGCCTGGCCGACCAGCCGATGCTCGCCCAGTTCGGCCCAGCGCTGCGCCAGATAGGGCGCGACGTCGTTCTTCGCCGTCTCGACGATCTTCTCGTCCTGCAGGATGCGGATGTTCTCCAGCGCCACCGCCGCGCACACCGGATGGCCGGAATACGTGGCGCCATGCGCCAGTTCGCCGCCCTGCTCCTTCAGTACCTTCGCCACGCGGTCGTTGAACATGGCCGCGCCCAATGGGATGTAGCCCGAGGTGATGCCCTTGGCCACCGGCATGATGTCCGGCTGGAAGCCGAAGTACTGCGAGCCGAACCACTCGCCGGTACGACCGAAGCCGCAGATGACTTCGTCGGCCACCAGCAGCACGTCGTACTGGCGGCAGATGCGCTCGATCTCCGGCCAGTAGGTCTTCGGCGGGATGTAGACGCCGATGGCACCCATGATGGGCTCGCCGATGAAGGCGGCCACGCGGTCCGGGCCGAGTTCGAGGATCTTCTGTTCCAGCCGGCGCGCCGCGACCAGGCC
This sequence comes from Pseudoxanthomonas sp. LjRoot206, assembly GCF_056175725.1. Taxonomy (NCBI): domain Bacteria; kingdom Pseudomonadati; phylum Pseudomonadota; class Gammaproteobacteria; order Lysobacterales; family Lysobacteraceae; genus Pseudoxanthomonas; species Pseudoxanthomonas sp. LjRoot206. The sequence continues at coordinate 346,323 of NZ_JBGFFI010000001.1, read as the reverse complement.
GTACTCGTCCTCGGACAGGTCGCCGCCGTCGGCGAACCAGAACGGCGGATCGATGTGGTGGATGTCCGGGATCGGCAGGCCACCCTGCTTGTGCATGCCCTTCATGCCACCGAGGCTGGCGCCCGCCATGGTGGTGCCGTGGTAGCCATCATGGCGACCGATGAAGATGTTCTTCTGCGGCTGGTCCTGCACCGCCCAGAAGTGGCGGACCATGCGCAGGATGGTGTCGTTGGCTTCCGAACCGGAATTGACGAAAAAGGAATGGTTGAGGTCGCCGGGTGCGAGTTCCGCCAGCTTGGCGGCCAGCGCGATGGTCGGCTCGGTCGTGCACTGGAAGAAGCTGTTGTAGTAGGCCAGCTGCGTCATCTGCTTCGACGCCACCTCGCCCAGTTCCTTGCGCCCGTAGCCGATGTTGACGCACCACAGGCCGGCGAAGGCATCGAGCAGCTGGTTGCCGTCGGCATCCCAGACGTAGCAGCCCTCGCCCTTGGTCAGGATGCGCGTGCCCCGCTTCGCCAGCGCGGCGTTGTCGTTGAACGGATGCAGGTGGTGCTCGGCGTCGAGCTTCTGCAGGGTGCGGGTGTCGAGTTGGGTCATAACGGCTCCGTGGATTCGAGCCCCTCTCCCACCGGGAGAGGGGTTGGGGTGAGGGGCGATGGAGTCCAGACCATTCAAGCGTCATGACTCCGCTCGCCCCTCATCCGGCGCTGCGCGCCACCTTCTCCCGGCGGGAGAAGGGCACAGCATTCAGACGTTCAACAACAGGAATTCCCGCTCCCACGAACTGATCACGCGAAAGAAGGTCTCGTACTCCTTGCGCTTGACCGAGACGTAGGCGCGCACGAAACGCGCACCCATCAGCTCCTGCAGCGGCTTGCTGCCTTCCAGTTCGTCCAGCGCCTCGCCGAGCGAACGCGGCAGCTCGAAGCCGATGTCCTGCGCGCTGCTGGCCAGCGGCTCGGTCGGCTTGAGCTGTTCGCGGATGCCCAGCAGGCCGCAGGCCAGCGTGCCGGCCATCGCGAGATACGGGTTGGCGTCGGATCCGGCGAAGCGGCTTTCCACGCGCATGTTCTCCGGCGTGTCCATCGGCACGCGCAGGCCGCACGTGCGGTTGTCGTAGCCCCACTGCACGTTGATCGGCGCCACCTGGCCCAACGCGAGCCGGCGGTAGGAATTGACGTTGGGGCCGAAGAACGCCATCGCCATCGGCACGTACTTCTGCAGGCCCGCCAGGTAGTGCCCGAACAGCTTGCTGCCCTTGCCTTCCGACTTGCCGGTGAACACGTTGCGGCCGGTCCTGATGTCCAGCAGGCTCTGGTGGATGTGCATGGCGCTGCCGGGCTCGTTCTCCATCGGCTTGGCCAGGAAGGTGGCGTACACGCCATGGCGCAACGCCGCCTCGCGCATCGTGCGCTTGAACAGGAACACCTGGTCGGCGCGCGACAGCGCATCGTCGTGGGTGAAGTTGACCTCCAGCTGCGCCGCGCCGGATTCGTGGATCAGCGTGTCCACGTCCAGCTCCATCGCCTCGCAGTAGTCGTACATCAGATCAAGGATGGGATCGAACTCGTTGACCGCATCGATCGAATACGACTGCCGCGCAGTCTCGGGCCGCCCGGACCGGCCGGCCGGCGGCAGCAGCGGGAAGTCCGGGTCGGTGTTCTTCTGCACCAGGAAGAATTCCAGCTCCGGCGCGACCACCGGGCGCAGGCCTTCCTTCTCGTATGCGGCCAGCACGCGGCGCAACACGTTGCGCGGTGCCAGCTCGTGCGGCTTGCCGTCCTTGGTGTAGCAGTCGTGGATCACCTGCGCGGTCGCATCGGCCGCCCACGGCACCATCCGCACCGTGTCCGGGTCGGGACGCAGGAACATGTCCGAATCCGACGGCGAGGTCAGTTCGTAGTAGTCGTCCGGATAGTCGCCGGTGACCGTCGTGGCGAAGATGCCTTCCGGCAGGCGCGTGCCGTAGTCGTGGCTGAACTTGTCCGCGGGAATGATCTTGCCGCGCGCGTTGCCGGTGATGTCCGGCACCAGGCACTCGACCTCGGTGATGCTGCGTTCCTTCAGCCAGCGCCGCAGCGAGCTTTCGGACAGCTCGGCGGTGTCGGCCTGTTTCTTTTTTCGTTGCGCTTGTTTCTGGCTCATGGGGAATACGGTCCTGGGAAGGGAAAGGCCGGCGAGAGGCAGCCGGTGGCACGGGCGCGTCAGCGCCTGCCTTCCCATGGCGGAGGATGCCGCCGCTTCACGCATGGCCTCCACGCCGTGCCGCACGGGCACGACAGGCATTCCCGAACGCCTGGAAGATGGCCAGGTAGAACGGGTTTTCCCTGACCTTCCATTCCGGATGCCATTGCACGGCCAGCGTGAACGCGGGGCCGTCGTGACGGAACGCCTCGATCAGGCCATCCGGCGCCTGCGCCTCGACGACCAGGCCTTCACCCAGCCGGCGTACACCCTGGCCATGCAGGGAATTGACGGTAACCTGCGTATCGCCGACCAGCGTGGCGAGCAGCCCGCCGGGCACCAGCGCGACGTCATGCGCCGGCCCGTACTGCACGTCGAGCGGATCGTCCTTGTTCTCGCGGTGGTCCATGAAACCCGGCTGCTCGTGCACCTTCTGGTAAAGGCTGCCGCCGAAGGCGACGTTGACTTCCTGGAAGCCGCGGCAGATCGCCAGCATCGGCACTCCCATCTCGATGGCGAGCGGGATCAGCGGCAGGTTGGTGGCGTCGCGGCGCGGGTCCAGCAGGTTGCCCTCGTAGCTGGACTCGTCGCTGTAGTGGTGCGGTTCGATGTTGCTCACCGCCCCGGTCAGCAGCAGGCCGTCGAGGCCGTCGAGCACCTGCCGCAGCGGCAGGACGGGGTCGAGCGTGGGCACCAGCAGGGGCAGGCAACCAGCCCCGTCGACCACCGCGCGCACGTATTTCTCGCCGACGGCGAGGAAGGGATGCGCACCGATTTGCTTGTGGTCGGTCGGCAGACCGACCCGCGGCAGCGGGGTCATGCAGGAAGCCCGAAGTGGCTTGTCGGCAAGTTAACCCGGCCGTTTTATTTTTACAACACGAAGCCGCCAGATGACGTTTTCGGCGCTGATATGGTGCGCCGCGGCACCGATTTCGGGCATTTCCACCGGTTACGGAAATTCTTCCGTTGAGTATTCTTGACGCACCGACGACTCTGCTAAGCTGCCCCGCAGCCTCCTGGATGACCACCATGCGCCACGATTCCGCTGCGCCTTCCCTGCCCGATGACGACGCCGCCACGCTGGCCTCGATCCCCGATTGCGAGCAGGTCGACCTGCTGCTGCCGGACATGAACGGCCTGCTGCGCGGCAAGCGCGTCACCCGCGAGGCACTGGAAAAGGTCTACCGCGACGGCGTCTGCCTGCCGATGTCGCTGATCGCCACCGACATCACCGGCAACACGGTGGAGGAAACCGGGCTGGGCTACGACATCGGCGACGAGGACCGCATCTGCCGTCCGGTGCCGGGCTCGCTGCGGCCGGTGCCGTGGTCGCCCCGCCCCGCCGCGCAGTTGCTGCTCAGCATGGAAGACGCGCAGGGCGGCATGTTCGAAGCGAACCCGCGCGAAGTGCTCAAGCGCGTGCTGGCGCGCTACGCCGCGCGCGGACTGAAGCCGGTGGTCGCGGTGGAACTGGAGTTCTACCTGTTCGACCAGCGCCTGGACGATGCGGGGCGCCCGCGCACCTCGATCAACCCGGCGACGGGCCAGCGCAACACCAGCACGCAGGTCTACTACATGGAAGACCTCAACGATTACCGCGGCTTCACCGACGCGGTCGCCGCCGCCTGCCGCGCGCAACGCATCCCGGCCGACACCGCCGTGGCGGAGTACGCGCCCGGCCAGTTCGAGATCAACCTCAAGCACCGCGACGATGCGCTGCTCGCCTGCGACGATGCCATCTACCTGAAGCGCGCGATCAAGGCCTCGGCGCAGCAGCAAGGCCTGATGGCCAGCTTCATGGCCAAGCCGTTCGCCGAGCAGGCCGGCAGCGGCATGCACATCCATGCCAGCGTGCTGGATGCCGACGGTCGCAACATCTTCGCCTCGCCGCAGACAGCGCCGGCCGACGCACTGAAGCACGCCATCGGCGGCCTGCAGCGCAGCGACCAGGACTGCCTGCTGCTGTTCGCACCGCACGCCAACAGCTACCGCCGCTTCGTGCTGAACGCCTTCGTACCGCTCAACGATGTCTGGGGCTACAACAACCGCACGGTCGCCATGCGCATCCCGCACAGCGACGAAGCCAACACGCGCATCGAGCACCGCATCGCCGGCGCCGACGCCAATATCTATCTGGTCACCGCCGCGGTACTGGCCGGCATGCTGCACGGCATCGAACAGGGCTTCGATCCCGGCCCGCCGATCACCGGCAACGCCTACGACCAGACCGAGATCCGCACGCCGTTCTGGCGCGAGGCGATCGGCGCCTTCATGGGCAGCGAGTTCATCCGCGAGCAGTTCGGCACCGCCTTCCAGCACATCTACGGCCAGCAGAAGCTCAAGGAGATGCACAGCTTCTACACCGAGGTGACCGATCTGGAGTACGCGTGGTATCTGCGGTCGGTGTGAGCAGAAACATGTCGCTCCGGATACCGTCATTCCCGCGAAGGCGGGAACCCAGCGACTTCGACTCGCTGCGGGCAACCATAAGCCTGCAACCTGACACGTCCGCATGTTCTCCTTGCTAAGAAAGCTCTTTTCTCGTGAGCCACCTCTCCGAATCCATGATCCGGACTTCGGCCAGATTCGCTTCCATAACGACTTTGGTGGTTACTGGACCATGGAGAACGACTGGACTGTTCCATTTCAGGCCGAGGGAGTCTCTTGTGTGGATATTCCTGGAGGCAGGGAAGGCCCTGCGCAGGACGCCCGCGAGTTTCTGCTCGCCAAGAAGTCACAGCCCGATCAACTCTGGGACCTGTGCGAGCCGTTCGTCCGAGAATGCATGTCAGGATGGGACGCCTTTGATGGGATGGAGCCCAGAGAAACTTTCTTCATTACGTGCATCAACAAGGACAGCGACGTCCTCGATGGTTGGGAGGTTTGCTTCGAGTCGCGAGCACCTGCCAAGTGGCTGTACTTCTGTTTGCAGATCAAGGGTGAAGAGGTCGTAACCAATACCGTCAGCACATAGCGCCGGAAAGATCGTCCGAACCGAGGTCACATCTCCTATCCACTAAATGAATTCTTGTTTCTGCGCTACCGATGACCAATGAATTTCATACAAAAGGCACGTGACGAGGATGGAGTCCATGAGCACACCTTCATCACCGTACAGGCGAGAACCCAGCGCCATCGGCATCGCAAAGACAAAGGCACGGGATTCCCGTTCTCGCGGGGATGACGCCGGAGAGAGTCCTTGAATCCCCTCGCCACTTCCGCCTACCCCGACAGCTGGTACGCCGCCAGCGCTACCACGCTGCCTGCGCAACCCGTACTGCAGGGACGCATCGACGCCGATGTCTGCATCCTCGGCGCCGGCTACACCGGCCTGGCCGCGGCGCTGGAACTGGCCGAAGCCGGCTACAACGTCGTGGTGTTGGAGGCCGAGCGCATCGGCTGGGGTGCGTCGGGCCGCAACGGCGGCCAGGCCATCGCCGGCTTCGGCTGCGGCGAGGCCAAGCTGGAGGCGCTGGTCGGCTTCGACGACGCGAAGAAGATGTTCGATCTGTCGGTGGATGGCCTGCGCTGGCTGCGCGGGCGCATCGACCGGCACGGCATCGACTGCGACTGGCGCGACGGGCATGCCACGGTGCCGATCAACCCACGCCAGCAACGCGACGTGGAAGAGGCCGTCGAGGACTTCAACACCCGCTACCACCACCCCGTGCAATGGTGGGACCGCGAGCGCCTGCGCAGCGAACTCGCCAGCGACCGTTACCTGGGCGCGATGTACGACCCGGTCAGCGGCCACCTGCACCCGCTGGCGTACGCGCTTGGGCTGGGACGCGCGGCACTGGAGGCCGGCGTACGCATCTTCGAGGGCTCACGCGTGACCGAACTGGTGCGTGGGCCGCGCCCGCTGCTGAAGACCGCGCAGGGCGAGGTCGCCTGCGATACCGCGATCCTCGCCGGCAACGCGCTGCTGCGGGGGATCGCGCCGGAACTGGAATCGCGGATGATGCCGGTGGGCACCTACATCGCCGCCACCCCGCCGCTGGGCGAGGCGCGCACGCGCGACCTGATCCGCAACGACATGGCGGTGGCCGACACCAACTGGGCGCTGGACTACTTCCGCCTCGGCCGCGATCACCGCCTGCTGTTCGGCGGCCGCGCCAGCTATTCGACGATGACCCCGCCCAACCTGCGCGGCGTGATGACGCGGCGCATGCACCGCGTCTTCCCGCAACTTCGCGACGTCGGCATCGAGTACCTGTGGGGCGGGATGATCGACATCTCGCTCAACCGTGCGCCGCACTGGGGGCGGCTGTCGCCGAACCTGTACTTCGCCCAGGGCTTCTCCGGCCACGGTCTGATCGCGGCGGGACTGGCGGGCACCGTGATGGCCGAGGCCATCCGCGGCCAGTCCGAGCGGCTGGACCTGTTCGCGAAGATCCGCCACCACCCGTTCCCCGGCGGCCGCGCCCTGCGCACGCCGCTGCTGGTGGCCGCCATGGCCTGGTACAAGCTGCGCGACGCGCTCTGGTAGGCGTCGCGCCGCCTGTGTCTTTTCCGTGACACAGCTCTCAAGTCCGGACCGGGGCGGCCGATAAACGTGACAGGAACCTTCCTCGGCCTCCCCGAGCATGTCCAGCCCGCAACGCGTCGCTCCCACCATCGCCAACGCCCCGCCCCTCCCCCAGCGCATCCTGGTGGTGGAGAACTCGCGCACGCATGCGCGGCTGATCGGCGAAGCCATCGAGCAGAAGCTCGCCCTGCCCGTGGTCTATGCCTCCACGCTGGCGGAAGCACGCGCGACGCTCGAGCAGCATCCCGACTGGTTCATGGTGGTCACCAGCCTGGTGCTGGCCGACGGCAGCCATGACGAGGTGGTGGAATTCTTCCTGTCGCGCCAGCTGCCGACGGTCGTGGTCAGCGGCGTCTACGACGACGCCCTGCGCGAGCAAGTGCTGCGCCGGCAGGTCGTGGACTACGTGCTCAAGAACACCCCCGGCAGCATCGACTACCTGGTCTGGCTGGTGCAGCGCCTCGAGCGCAACCGCCGCATCGCGGCGCTGATCGTCGACGACTCCCGTTCCGCCCGCCAGCATGCGGCCGCGCTGCTGTCGATGTACGGCTTCCGCGTGGTGGAGGCGGCCGACGGCGAAGCCGGCCTGGCCATGCTGGACGCCAATCCCGACATCCGCCTGGCCATCGTCGACCAGGAAATGCCGGGCATGAAGGGCCACGAATTCACCCGCCGCCTGCGCGCACGCCACGCGCGCGACCACCTGGCGATCATCGGCATCTCCGGCACCAGCGACGGCAGCCTGGTGCCGCGTTTCCTGAAGAGCGGCGCCAACGACTTCCTGCACAAGCCGTTCTCGCGCGAGGAGTTCTTCTGCCGCGTGTCGCAGAACATCGACCAGCTGGAACTGATCGGCACGCTGCAGGACCTCGCGACCCGCGACTTCCTGACCGGCCTGCCCAACCGCCGCCACTTCCTGGCCGAGTGCCACGCGCTGCTGCCGAACACGCTGGGCCGCCAGCAGGCCGTCACCGCCGCCATCATCGACATCGACCACTTCAAGCACATCAACGACAGCTATGGCCACGAGGCCGGCGACGTCGCGCTGAAGGCGGTCGCCCAGGCCATCGCGCGCCATGCCGGCTCGCAGGACCTGATCGCCCGCTTCGGCGGCGAAGAGTTCTGCGCGCTGGTGCCCTACCTGGGCGAGAGCGAGTCGGTCGACTACTTCGAGTCGCTGCGCGCCGCGATCGAGGCGCTCGAAGTCGACGTCGGCAGCCACAAGCTGCGCATGACGGTCAGCATCGGCGTGTTCCGCACCCGCTTCCCGGGCCAGACCCTCAACCACCTGATCAGCGAGGCCGATCGCCGGCTCTACCTCGCCAAGGCCGGCGGCCGCAACCGGGTGATCTCCAGCGGCTAAGCGCCTTCTGTAGGAGCGACGTCAGTCGCGACCGGAAGATTGAGGCGTCCAAGCCGCATCAATGCAACCGAAAGACCCAGCGGCACCTTAGTGGCTGAAACTCGACCAGACCCGGCCGACGCTGTCGGGTCGGCGGTCGCGACTCACGTCGCTCCTACGTAAGTCCACAGCTCGCCTCGTCCATCGGTCGCGGCATTGATCGGAATCAATGCCGCGACCTTGGCGCGCACCTAGATTCCCCTGCATTCCGGCAACCGCCGGCAGGGGGAATCCGCGATGACACTGCTGATCTGGCAGGACGACATGGACACGGGCATCGACATCATCGATGGCCAGCACCGCCGCATCGTGGAGATGATCAACCACCTCCACGTGAGCCAGAAATCGATGGAGCGCTTCGCGGTCGGCGAGGTGATCGACGAACTGGTCGACTACACGCTGTCCCACTTCGCGTTCGAGGAAGAGCTGATGGAGGAAGCCGGTTACCCGTTCAGCGCCGCCCACAAGCGCGTGCACGAGGTGTTCACCAAGCGCGTGTCCGAGTACCGCCTGCGCTTCGAGGCCGGCGAGGACATCGTGGACGAGCTGCGCAGCATGCTGTCGCGCTGGCTGTTCAACCACATCCGCAACGACGACAAGGCCTATGCCGATTCGGTGAAGCGGCACCTCAACCAGTTCGTCCGCGACCACCAGCAGGGCGGCTGGCTCAGCCGCACCGTGAAGCGCCTGTTCGCGTAGCGTGCGCTATGCGCACGTCGAACCGCTGCGGGGGTCGTGCGCGTGGCGCACGCTACCGGCGGCGCGGCATGACCAGCAACGCCAGCAGCGTCATCGCCGCCATGGCCGCCAGGTACCAGCCGACCGAGGCCAGCCCGTAGCGCTCGCCCAGGCGCGTGGCGATGTACGGCGCCGGCGAGGCGCCGAGGATGCCCGCCATATTGAATGCCAGCGATGCGCCCGTGTAGCGCACGGCCGTGGGGAACATCTCCGCCAGGATCGTGCCGCACGGCCCGTAGGTCAGGCCCATCGCGCCCAGTCCCAGCGCCAGAAACGCCAGCACGCCCAGGTCGCTGCCCGATTCCAGCAGCGGCGCGAACAGGAAGCCGAAGCCGATGATCAGCAGCGTGGCCACGATCATCGCGTTGCGCCGCCCGTAGCGATCCGCGTACAGCGCCGACACCGGGATGGTCAGCGCGAAGAACAGCACGCCTGCCATCTGCAGCAACAGGAAATGCTCACGCGAGTAGCCCAGCTTCGACGTGCCCCAGCTCAGCGCGAACACCGTCATCAGGTAGAACAGCACGAAGGTGGCGACCAGCGCGAAGGTGCCGGTCACCAATGCGAACGGATGCTCGCGCACGGCGGTCAGCATCGGCACCTTGACGCGCTCGTCCTTGTCCAGCGCCTTTTGGAAATCCGGGGTTTCGGCGATGCTCAGCCGCACCCACAGGCCGACGAACACCAGCACCGCACTGGCGACGAACGGAATGCGCCAGCCCCAGGCAAGGAACTGCGCATCCGTCATCACCTCGGTCAGCAGCAGGAAGATGCCGGTCGAGCACAGGAAGCCGATCGGCGCACCGAGTTGCGGGAACATGCCGTACCACGCGCGCTTGCCGGGTGGCGCGTTCTCGGTCGCCAGCAGCACCGCGCCGCCCCACTCGCCGCCCAGGCCGATGCCCTGCCCCAGCCGGCACAGCGCCAGCAGCAGCGGCGCCACGATGCCGACCTGCGCGTAGGTCGGCAGCAGGCCGATCAGCACGGTGGAGATGCCCATCGTGAGCAGCGCCGCCACCAGCGTGGCCTTGCGGCCGATACGGTCTCCGAAATGTCCGAACAGCGCCGAACCCACCGGTCGTGCGATGAAGGCCAGCGCGAACGTGGCGAAAGACTGCAGCGTCGCGGTAGTCGGGTCGCCCTGCGGGAAGAACAGGTGCGGGAACACCAGCACCGCCGCCGTGGCGTAGATGTAGAAATCGAAGAACTCGATGGTGGTGCCGATCAGGCTGGCGAACAGCACACGCCCCGGCGAGTTGGTGGGCGTGGAGGCAACGGCGGTGGCGGTCATGGACAGGCCGGTCGGTGGGTCGGGGCGATTCTGGCAGAACGATGACGCCTGCGCGGCTTCCTGTAGGAGGGGCTTCAGCCCCGACGCTCTTGGACGGAATCCCGGCGATCATCGGAAAGCATCGGGGCTGAAGCCCCTCCTACACGTGCTTCGAGCTGCGATCAGCTGCCCAGATTGATCCAGGTCGCCTTGAGTTCGGTGTATTTGTCGAAAGCGTGCAGCGACTTGTCGCGGCCGTTGCCGGATTGCTTGTAGCCGCCGAACGGCGCGGTCATGTCGCCGCCGTCCCAGTAGTTGACCCAGACGCTGCCTGCGCGCAGCTTGCGCGCCACGCGGTGCGCGCGGCTGATGTCGCGCGTCCACACGCCGGCGGCCAGGCCGTATTCGCTGTCGTTGGCCATGCGCAGGGCCTCTTCCTCGCTGTCGAAACCGATCACCGACAGCACCGGGCCGAAGATCTCCTCGCGGCTGATGGTGTGGTCGTGCGCCACGTCGTCGAACACGGTCGGCTCGATGTAGCAGCCACCGGCTTCCACCTCGGCGCGCGTGCCGCCCAGCGCCAGGCGCGCGCCTTCGGCCTTGCCCTTCTCGATGTAGTCGAGCACGCGCTGCGTCTGCCCTTCGTCGACCATGGCGCCCATCGGCGCACCGGGATCGAGCGGATGGCGCGGACGCATCGCCTTGCCGGCCTCGACCACGCGCGCCACGAACTCGTCCTTGATCGAGCGCTCGACCAGCAGGCGCGAGGCCGCGGTGCAGACCTCGCCCTGGTTGTAGAAGATGCCGCCGGCCGCGGCCTTCGCGGCGACGTCGAGATCGTGCGCATCGGCGAACACGATGTTCGGGCTCTTGCCGCCGCACTCCATGTACGCGCGCTTCATGTTCGACAAGCCGGCGCACTGCAGCAGGCGCTTGCCGACGGCGGTGGATCCGGTGAACACCAGCCCGTCCACGTCCATGTGCAGCGCGAGCGGCTCGCCGGCAGTCTTGCCGAAGCCCGGCACCACGTTGAGCACGCCGGCCGGAATGCCGGCGTCGATGGCGATCTCGGCCAGGCGGATCGCGGTGAGCGGCGATTTCTCGGACGGCTTCAGCACGATGGAGTTGCCGGTCGCCAGCGCCGGCGCCAGCTTCCACGATGCCATCAGCAGCGGGAAGTTCCACGGCACGATCGCGCCGACCACGCCCAGCGGTTCGCGGGTGATCAGGCCCAGCTCGTCCTGCCCGGTGGCAGCGACTTCGCCGTAGACCTTGTCCAGCGCTTCGGCGGTCCAGCCCATGCAGCGGATGGTCGCGGCCAGGTCCACGCTGCGTGCATCACTGACCGGCTTGCCCATGTCCAGCGATTCGAGCAGCGCCAGTTCGTCCGCATGACGCTCGATCAACTGGGTGAACTTCAGCAGCACCTTCTTGCGGTGCGTCGGGCGCGCGTTCGACCAGGCACCGGCCTCGAAACTGCGACGTGCGGCGGCGACGGCACGGTTGATGTCCTCTTCCTGCCCATCGGCCACCTGGCCCAGCACGCGGCCGTCGATGGGACTGACGCAGTCGAAGGTCTTGCCACTTGCGGCATCGACGTACTTGCCGTCGATGAAGGCCTGCGTGCGGATCGACAGCCCGGCGGCCATCGCCTGCCAGTCCTGTTGCGTGCGGGGATTGCTCATGGAGGCTCCTGATGTTCTGCCCCCTCCCCCGTTTACGGGGGAGGGTTGGGGTGGGGGCAAGCCGGCGAAAAGAACGCGTGCCCTCGGTGGTGTTTCGAGTGTGGGGTGCGGGCGCCACACGCGACGCATCGATTCTTCATTGGGACGGCGGCGCCGTCGCCCCCATCCCAACCTTCCCCCGCACGCGGGGGAAGGAGCTGTTCACTAGAACGTCGCCGGCGTATTCGCGCTGACGATCACCGCATCCACCTCCCCGACATTGCGGAACCGATGCGGCACCCGGCTTTCGAAGTAATAGCCTTCGCCGGCCTTCAGCACGCGGACCTGCTCGCCGACGGTCACCTCGACCTCACCGGCGATCACCACGCCGCCCTCCTCGCCGTCGTGCGCCAGCATGCTGTCGCCGGTGTCGCTGCCTGGCGGCATCACCTCGCGCAGGATGCACATCTGCCGCTGCGGGCGATGCTGGCCGACGAGGAAATAATGGATGCCGTTGCTGCCCACGTCCGGCAGCTCGTCGGCCAGGTAGAACGGGCTGTCGGGCAGGCCTTTTTCCAGATCGAGGGTGAAGAAGTCGGCGAGGGAGATCGGGATGCCGTCCAGCACCTTCTTCAGCGAACTGACCGACGGACTGACCTTGTTCTGTTCGATCAGCGAGATGGTGCTGTTGGTGACGCCCACGCGCTTGGCCAGCTCGCGCTGGCTGAGGTCTTTGGATTTGCGGACCAGTTGCAGGCGTGCGCCGATGTCCATCACCACCCTTGCCGAGAGACCGAAGTGTTGCGGGATACTTTACACCCCGCGACAGGCCGGTCAATCCGGGGCACCCGGGCAATTCTTCAGCCCGATGAACAACGACGGCCGGGACGGGCAGAACACGCCAGATCCGACCTTCGGCACGGTTGTAAAGTTTTTTCAACGCGCTAAGCTGCGTCCAGTCCTTGCCCCGGAGCCGTGATGAGCGCTGACGACACCCCCTCCGCCCTGGCCGAGCACTACGCGCGCCAGAACCTGGAAGCGCCCGGTTCGCTGGACCATTTCTGGATGCCGTTCACCGCCAACAAGCAGTTCAAGGCGAAGCCGCGCCTGCTCGCCAGTGCATCGGGCATGTACTACCAGGATGTCGACGGCAACGAGGTGCTCGATGCCACCGCCGGCCTGTGGTGCTGCAACGCCGGCCATTCCCGCCCGCGCATCGTCGAGGCGGTGAAGCAGCAGATCGGCACGCTCGACTTCGCGCCCAATTTCTCGATGAGCTCGCCGCTGCCGTTCAAGCTGGCCGAGCGCCTGGCCGCGCTGGCGCCCGGCGACCTCAAGAGGGTGTTCTTCAGCAACTCTGGCTCGGAAGCGGTCGACAGCGCACTGAAGATCGCGCTGGCCTATCACCGCGTGCGCGGCGAAGGCCAGCGCACACGCTTCATCGGCCGCGAGAAGGGTTACCACGGCGTCGGCTTCGGCGGCATGTCGGTCGGCGGCCTGCCGAACAACCGCAAGTGGTTCGGCCCCGGCCTGCCGGCGGTCTCGCACATCCGCCACACGCTGGACGTGTCGCGCAACGCGTTCTCGAAGGGGCTGCCGCCGCATGGGATCGAACTGGCCGAGGACCTGGAGCGCCAGATCGCGCTGTACGACGCCTCGACGATTGCGGCTGTCATCGTCGAACCGATCTCGGGTTCGGCCGGCGTCGTCATCCCGCCGGAAGGCTATCTGCAGCGCCTGCGCGAGATCTGCGACAAGCACGGCATCCTGCTGATCTTCGACGAAGTGATCACCGGCTTCGGCCGCGTCGGCCACGCCTTCGGCGCGCAACGCTTCGGCGTCACCCCGGACATGATCACCGCCGCCAAGGGCATCACCAACGGCTGCGTGCCGATGGGCGCCACCTTCGTGTCCGAGCGTCTGTTCGACGCCTTCATGAGCGGACCGGACAACGCCATCGACATGTTCCATGGCTACACCTACTCCGGCCATCCGCTGGCCTGCGCCGCCGCGCTGGCCACGCTGGACACCTACGAAGAGGAACACCTGTTCGACAAGGCCTTGTCGCTGGGCGACTACTGGCAGGACGCGCTGCACTCGCTGAAGGGTCTGCCGAACGTCATCGACATCCGCAATTTCGGCCTGGTCGGCGCCATCGAACTGGCCCCGCGCGCCGGGGCGCCCGGCACCCGCGCCTACGACGTCTTCGCCCGCGCCTTCCACGAAGGCCACCTGCTGACCCGGGTGACCGGCGACGTCATCGCGCTGTCGCCGCCGCTGATCGTGGAGAAGTCTCACATCGACCGGATCGTGAACATTCTGGCGGACACCATACGGGCAACCGCGTAAAATTACGGACCAACGGCACCAGCGCTCCCCCTCGCGCGAAGCCCCTTCCCGCTACTGGAGAGCACCATGCTGATCGGCGTCCCCAAGGAAATAAAGAACCACGAATACCGCATCGGACTTACCCCGTCCGGCGCCCGCGAGCTGGTCTCGAATGGCCACCAGGTCATCGTGCAGCGCGACGGCGGCAAGGCCATCGGCCTGACCGACGAGCAGTACGTCAAGGCCGGCGCGGAGATCGTCGACACGGCCGCGGAAATCTTTGCCCGCGCCGACATGATCATCAAGGTCAAGGAGCCGCAGCCGAACGAGTGCGCCATGCTGCGTCCCGGCCAGGTGCTCTACACCTATCTGCACCTCGCGCCCGATCCGGAACAGACCAAGGCGCTGGTCGCCTCCGGCGCCACCTGCATCGCCTATGAAACCGTCACCGACCGCAAGGGCGGCCTGCCGCTGCTGGCGCCGATGTCGGAAGTGGCCGGCCGCATGTCGATCCAGGCCGGCGCGCACGCGCTGGAGAAGGCGCAAGGCGGTTCGGGTGTACTGCTGGGCGGCGTGCCCGGCGTGAAGCCGGCGGAAGTGCTGGTGATCGGCGGCGGCGTGGTCGGCATCAACGCCGCGCGCATGGCGATGGGCATGAACGCGCACGTCACCATCCTCGACCGCTCGCTCGACCGCCTGAAGTACCTGGACGAGCTGTACGGCCACCAGCTGACCACGATCTATTCCACCCGCGACGCCATTGAGGAACGCCTGCCCGACACCGACCTGGTGATCGGTGCGGTACTGATTCCCGGCGCCGCCGCGCCCAAGCTCGTCTCGCGCGACCAGCTGAAGCTGATGCGCCCGGGTTCGGTGCTGGTGGACGTGGCGATCGACCAGGGCGGCTGCTTCGAGACCTCGAAGGCCACCACGCACCAGAACCCCACGTACGAAGTGGACGGCATCATCCACTACTGCGTGGCCAACATGCCGGGCGGCGTTGCCCGCACGTCGACCTTCGCGCTGACCAACGCCACCCTGCCCTTCGCCGTGCAGCTGGCGAACAAGGGCGCGAAGCAGGCGCTGCTGGACGACGAGCACCTGCTCAACGGCCTGAACGTGCACGCCGGCAAGGTCACCTACAAGGCCGTCGCCGACGATCTGGGCTACGCCTACGTGCCGGCGCGCGAGGCGCTGGCGTAACACCCCGGAACCCCTGTAGGAGCGCCCCATGGGCGCGATGCTTTGGATATCGAGGCAACTGAAAAGCATCGCGGGCATGGCCCGCTCCTACAGAAAGCCACTATCGGAGACATCGCATGAGCCAGCCGCTGCATCACTTCCTCAACGGACAGCGGGTGGAAGGCGGGAATGGCCGCTTCGGCGATGTGTTCGACCCCGCCACCGGCTCCGTCACCGCACGCGTGCCCTTGGCCTCGGCAGAAGACGTGAAGCAGGCCGTGGACGCCGCGTCCGCCGCCTTTCCGGGCTGGTCCGCCACCACGCCACTGAACCGCGCGCGGGTGATGTTCCGCTTCAAGGAACTGCTCGAAACGCACGCCGGCGACCTGGCGAAGATCATCACCTCGGAACACGGCAAGGTGCTGTCCGATGCGCGCGGCGAAGTGACGCGCGGGCTGGAAGTGGTGGAGTTCGCGTGCGGCATCCCGCACCTGCTCAAGGGCGAGCACTCGATGAACGTCGGCCGCGACGTCGATTCGTGGAGCGAATACGCACCCCTCGGCGTGGTCGCCGGCATCACCCCGTTCAATTTCCCTGCGATGGTACCGCTGTGGATGTTCCCGGTGGCGCTGGCCTGCGGCAACACCTTCGTGCTGAAGCCGTCCGAACGCGATCCGTCCGCCGCGCTGTTCATGGCCGACCTGCTGAAGCAGGCCGGTCTGCCGGATGGCGTGTTCAACGTCGTGCACGGCGACAAGATCGCGGTCGACGCGCTGCTGGACGAGCCGCGCGTGCAGGCGCTGAGCGTCGTCGGCTCCACCCCGATCGCGGAATACATCTACGCGCGCGGCTCCGCCAACGGCAAGCGCGTGCAGGCGCTGGGCGGCGCCAAGAATCACATGGTCGTGCTGCCGGATGCCGATCTCGACGGCGCGGTCTCCGCGCTGCTCGGCGCCGGCTACGGCTCCGCCGGCGAGCGCTGCATGGCGATCTCCGTAGCGGTCTGCGTGGGTGATGCCACGGCCGATGCGCTGGTGGCCGCGCTGGCGCCGAAGGTCGCCGCATTGAAGATTGGCCCCGGCTGCCTCGATCCCGAAATGGGTCCGCTGGTCACCGGCGCGCACCGCGACAAGGTGCGCGGCTATGTCGACGCCGGCGTAGCGGAAGGCGCGGACCTCGTCGTCGATGGCCGCGGCCACGTGGTCGCGGGGCACGCGGACGGCTTCTTCCTCGGCGGTTGCCTGTTCGACCGCGTCACGCCGGCGATGACGATCTATCGCGAGGAGATCTTCGGTCCGGTGCTGTGCGTCATGCGCGTACCGGATCTCGACGCGGCGCTGCGCCTGGTCAACGAACACGAGTACGGCAACGGCACCGCCGTGTTCACCCGCGACGGCGGCGCGGCGCGCGAGTTCGCCCATCGCGTTCAGGCCGGCATGGTCGGCATCAACGTGCCGATTCCGGTGCCGATGGCCTTCCACAGCTTCGGCGGCTGGAAGCGCTCGATCTTCGGCCCGCTGCACGTACATGGTCCGGATGGCGTGCGCTTCTACACGCGGCTGAAGACAATCACCGCCCGCTGGCCGGAGACCCACACGGCCGAGTTCGTGATGCCGACGATGAAGTAAAGTCGGGGCCGGTCCCCGCGAGGCGCTGGCGCATGCCCTTCCGTCGTATCCGCATCCTGCTTCACCTGGCCTGCCTGGTCGCGTCGGTGGCGGCCTCCGCAGGCGAGCCCGTCGCGCAGGTACGCGTCGCCTTCGACCGCAACGGCGTCGTCAGCACCCGTGCCGAAGGCATGGCGGACCTCGCCACCGGCCGCAAGGTCACCGCCGACGATCCCGTGCGCGTCGCCTCGATCTCCAAGCTGGTGACCACGATCGGCGTGATGCGACTGGTCGAGGCCGGCAAACTCGATCTCGATACCGATGTCTCGACGTACCTGGGATGGACGCTGCGTCACCCACAGTTCCCCGACACGCCGATCACCCTGCGCCTGCTGCTGTCGCACCGTTCCAGCCTGACCGATGCGGCCGGCTACTACGCCACGCCGCTGGGCCAGCCGCTGAAAGGCATCCTCGACGATCCCAAGGCCTGGGACGACACGCATGCGCCCGGTACGCACTTCCGCTACACCAACCTCAACTTCCCGCTGGTGGCGATGGCGATGGAGCGCGCCACCGGTGAGCGTTTCGACCTGCTGATGCGCCGGCTGGTGCTGGAACCGTTGAAGCTCGAAGCCTGCTTCAACTGGGAAAGCTGCGACGCCGCCACCGCCACGCGTGCGGTCGTGCTCTACCGCGACCGCGAACCGGTGCGCGACGAGAACCGGGCCGGCAAACCCGCCTGCAGCGTCGTGATCGAAGAAGGCGCGGGCTGCGACCTCGCCCGCTGGAAGGCCGGCGAGAACGGTGCCCTGTTCTCGCCGCAGGGCGGGCTGCGCATCTCGGCAAACGGGCTGGCGAAGATCGGCCGTCTGTTCCTCGGCAATGGCGAGGTCGACGGCGTGAGACTGTTGTCTTCCGCCAGCATCGATGCAATGACGGCACCGCAATGGACGTTCGACGGCGGCAACGGCGTCACCCACGAGGAAGACACCGGCAGTGGCCAGCCACGCGCATTCTTCTGCCGTTATGGTCTTGCCGTACAGACGCTCGCCACCGCGCATGACGGCTGCGGCGACGATCTCTTCGGCGATGGCGTGGCGCGTGTCGGCCATTCCGGCGATGCCTACGCACTGCGCTCGGGCCTGTGGATGGACCGCACGCACGGAACAGGCGTGGCTTACTTCGCCACCGATGCAGGCGCGTCGCCTCAAGGTGCGCAATCGGCCTTCACCCGGATCGAGGAGCGTCTCGCACGCGGCACCGCGCAGCCGGATGGCGGCCGAGTGCGTCCGGAGCAATGAAGGACACGTGAAGTTTGCGGATGCCGTGCGTCGTGTCGACGCGGCGTGAAGAAAAGCGCACTTACGTTGCAGCATCGCGACGCATCCATCGCGACTCCGCCTGCGTATCGCCGGCATCCGACACACACACGATGTCGGCCTTTCCCCTGGAGGAGTCCCCCGATGAAGAAGTCGCTCTTTGCCCTGGCCGTTTCATTCGCGCTTGCCGCGCCCGCTTACGCTGCAGGTCCCGAACAGGGCAAGCTGTCCATGTCCGTTTTCGGCGGTACCGATACGCCCGTCAGCGGTGACGTGCACGATGGCGCGATCGCACCGGTGCCGGATCTTGGTCCGCTGAATCCTGCGCTCGCCGGCGTCAGCGCCGAACTGCGCATCCAGTCGCGCTCGCATGCCGACATCTACGACAACGCGATGGGTTACGGTCTGGAGTTCGCCTACGGACTGAACCCGGACGCCGAGATCTTCGGCCAGATCCGCCGCACCGAAACCGACCCGGGTACCGTGCAGGTCGGTGGCGCCTTCGTCCCCGCCCTCAATACCACGCTGCCCGTGTACGGTACCTTCAGCGACTACAAGGCGCTGACCGTGGAAGCCGGCTATCGCCACTACTTCATGGAGCCGGGTTACACGCGTCCGTTCATCGCCGGTCGACTCGGCGCCACGCAAACCGACGACATCCGCGCCACGTTCGAGATTCCGGATGCCGGCATCACCATCGCCAACGCGCCGTTCACCGAGAAGAAGTGGGCCGCCAGCGCCGGTGTCGATGTCGGCGTGCTGATTCCGGTGAACGACAGCTTCAGCATCACCGCGCAGGCCGGCGTGCGCTACGTGGCCGACCTCAGCGGCGACGACAGCGCGATCGGTGGCCTGGGGCTGGGCTCGATCAACGATACCGGCAAGCGCGTGTCGGTGCCGGTGTCGATCGCCGCACGTTTCGACTTCTGACCGGAGCGCGCCGCGGGCGGACCGCCCTCTCCCCCGGGCCGTCCGCGGCGCGCCACCGCTGCAAGCGGCACTCAAGATCTCCCCGGACCTGCCGATACGCCTACATGTCGACCCGCGTCGCACGACGACGCGGGGTTTCCATGATCCAACAGGGGGATCCACCACCATGACGTCACGTCCTACCGTCCTGCTTTGCGACGATTCGCGCGCCTTGCGCATGCTGGCCGCACGCCAGCTGGAAGACTGCGGCTTCACCGTCGTCGGCGAAGCCGGCAACGGCAACGAGGCCGTCAGCCAGTACCAGGCCCTCAAGCCCGACGTGGTGCTGATGGACCTCGTGATGCCGGAGTGCGACGGCAAACAGGCGCTCGGCAAGATCCTGTCGCTCGACCCGGCTGCCCGGGTGGTGATCCTCAGTTCGCTGGGTGGGCAGGCGGACATCGAGGAATGCCTTAAGCTGGGCGCGAAGTCCTACCTGCAGAAGCCCATCGATCCGGAGGTGATGGATCGCGTGCTGCACGAAGCGGTCGCCTGACCGCGCGCACGTCCTCCTTCCTCTTCAGTACGAGACCACACCATGGCAGCGAAATTCCTGGGCCAGTTCCTGCTGGAACGCGGCACCATCACTTCGGCGCAACTGCTGGCCGCGCTCGACGCGCAGCGCGCCTCCAATCCCCTGCTCGGTGAACTCGCCGTGCACCACCGGATGCTGGACGCCGCGCAGGCCCGCCGCATCAACGACCGCCAGCGCGCGGAAGACCGCCGATTCGGCGACATCGCCCTGGACATGGGCCTGCTGGATGCCGGCCAGCTCGACGTGTTGCTGGCGGCGCAGAAGAAGGGCCGCAAGCTGTTCGGCCAGATCCTGGTCGACCAGGGCGCACTGAGCGCCGAGCAGCTGGAAGGCGAACTGGTCGCGCACCGCCGCGACCTGGACGAAGCCAATCACGCGCTCGCCCTGGGCATCGCCGGCCACGCGCTGGCCGACATGGCCACCAGTGCGATCCGTGTCAGCAACCGTCTGTTCCCGCGCCTCCTCGGCAGCCAGTGCCAGGCCTCGGGCGTCGCCGATGCCGCCACCCTCGACGCCTGCGACGTCACCGCGCACGTGCGCATCGACGCCGGCACGGACTCGCTGCTGATCGGCATCGGCTGCGGTCGCGCTACCATGCAGGCGATCGCCTGCGCCCTGCTCTCGATCACGCCCGAACAGTGCGACGACGAACTCGCCGTGGATGCGCTGGGCGAACTGGTCAACGTGCTGATGGGCTACGTGGTGCGCGACACCCTGGCCGACGACGCCAGCTACCGCGCGCATCCGCCGAGCACGGCGCTCTCCGCCGCCGACCTGGCCGCACGCGACAGCACGCTGGCGCTGTCGATGGCCTCGCAGCGCGGCGATTTCGTCCTGATCGTCGGCTGACCGGGGACTACGCCCGCGTCAGCCGCCACGCGCGGTGGATGCGGGCGTTGCGCTCGAAGTCCGGGGGGATCGTCTCCGCGCTGATCTCCTCGCAGCGCGCGAATTCTGCCACGGCGTTCTCGTCGAGCTTGAAGCGGCGGAAGTTGTTGCTGAAGTACAGCACGCCGCCCGGTGCCAGCCGGGCCACCGCGGCGCGCAGCAAGCGCACCTGTTCCTTTTGCACGTCGAAATCGTCGGCACGCGCGGAATTGGAGAACGTCGGCGGATCGCAGAACACCAGGTCGTATTCGCTCTGTTCCGCTTCCAGCCAGCGCACCGCGTCGGCCTGTACCAGCCGGTGCTTCGCACCGCCCAGGCCGTTCTCGGCCAGGTTGTCGGCGCACCACTGCAGGTAGGTCGCGGACAGGTCGACGCTGGTCGTCGTCGCCGCGCCCGCCACCGCCGCCTGCACACTGGCCACGCCGGTGTAGCAGAACAGGTTGAGGAAACGCTTGCCGCGCGCTTCCTGCGCCATGCGGCGACGCAGCGGGCGGTGGTCGAGGAACAGCCCCGTGTCGAGGTAGTCGAACAGGTTGACCCGCAGCAGCGCGCCCGATTCACGCACCACGATGAATTCTTCGCGCTGCTGCATGCGGCCGTACTTGGAACCGCCCTTGCCGCGCTCGCGCGACTTCACCGCGATCTGCTCCTGCGGCACGCCGAAGACCTCGCGGGTGGCGGCGAGCAGTTCGCTGAAACGACGGCGCACATCGTGCTCGGGAATGGTGGCCGGTGCGGCGTACTCCTGCACATGCAGGAAGGTCCGCGCCTGGCCGCCCTCTTCCAGGTAGACGTCGATGGCGGCGGCGTACTCGGGCAGGTCGGCGTCGTAGGCGCGGTAGCAGGTCACCTGTTCCTGCTCGCGCCAGCGCTTGAATTTCTTCAGGTTCTTGCGCAACCGGTTGGCCACCATCTGCGCGCCGTCCGACAGCGGCTTCGCTTCGCGCGGCTCGCGCGCCGGCGTGGCGACCGGATCGCAGACGATCAGCGCGCATTCGATCGCGCCGTTGAACAGCTGGTACTTCTTGCCGGCGCGCAGGCCGGTCGCATAGCCAAGCTCGGCATTGCCGCACAGCAGGCTGGCGCGCCACTGCGGCACGGCGGCCTGCAGCGCGTTGCCCAGCGCGCGGTACAGCTCGGCATCGGCCGCCAGGCGTTCGTCGTACGGCGGATTGCAGACCACCAGGCCACGCGGCGTGTCCTGCACCGGCAACTGCGCCACATCGCGCGCGTCGAACTGCAACTGGCCGGCCAGCCCCGCAAGCACCGCGTTGTCGCGTGCGGCGCGGATCGCGCCCAGGTCGATGTCGCTGCCGAAGAACACCGGCCGCAGCGCCTTGCGCCCCTCCGTTTCGCGCTGCACCGCGTCGGCGAACAGCGCGCGCCACGCGTCGACGTCGAAGCCCAGCCAACGCGACGGCAGCACGTTGCCATGCCGTTGCAGGCCGGGCGCCACGTCGGCCGCCATCAGGGCGCCCTCGATCAGCAGCGTGCCGCTGCCGCACATCGGGTCGAGCAGCGCGCCGCCGTCGTGGTACAGCGCCGGCCAACCGCCGCGCATCAGCACGGCGGCGGCGAGGTTCTCCTTCAGCGGCGCGTCGTTCTGCGCCTGCCGCCAGCCGCGCCGGTGCATCGGACCGCCGCCCAGGTCGATCGAGATCGTCGCGCGGTTCTTGCGCAGCGACAGGTTGATGCGGACGTCCGGCTGTTCCACATCCACCGACGGCCGCTCCAGCCCCTGCTGGCGCAGGCGGTCCACCACGGCGTCCTTGATGCGCTGCGCGGCGAACCGCGCATGGGTGATGGCCTCGCCGGAGACATGGGCGTCCACCGACAGCGTCAGCTCGGAACGCGTGTGCTGTTCCCACGCGATCGCCATCACGCCGTCGTACAGCGCCTGCTCGTTGAGGCATTCGAACTCGGCGATCGGCCACAGCACGCGGCTGGCCAGGCGCGACCACAGCACGGCGCGCTGCGCATCGACCGGCTCGCCTTCCGCATTGACGCCGGCGACGGTCGCGGTGGCCTTGGGCACGCCGAGCGCGAGCAGCTCGTCGGCCAGCAGGTATTCCAGGCCTTTCGCGCAGGAAACGAAGAATTTCACGGTAGAACCTCTATCAACAGGATCGTCGTCCCAGCGAACGCTGGGACCCATCTTGCTCCTTGCCAGCACTCCAAGGCAGAACCAAGATCAATATGGATGACCCGCCATCCGGCGATTGAACGCCAAGCTTGCGTCGGAATGACGGCAGGGTAGTCAGAGCGTAGCCAGCAACTGCCCGAAGGCTTCCGCTGACGCAGCCACGTGATCGGACAGGCGATGCGAATCGTTGACCAGCAGCAGGCGCGCGCGACGCGGGAATGCCCAGTCGACGACCGCCTGCGCGGGAATCAGTTCGTCGTCCCAGCCATGGATGATGGAAACCGGCACCGCCGCGGCATCGAGCGCCGGCAGCGGCCCCATCGTGATCGGCGGTGCCATCAGGAACAGGCCGCGCACCGGCAGCTCCAGCGAAATGCGGCCGGCGATGTAGGCGCCCAGGCTGGAACCGGCCAGCACCACCGGTCCGCGCGAGGCCGCCGCCTGCGCGAGGCCACGCAAGCGCGCCAGGCGCGCGACGACATCGCCCAGCGAACTGACGTCGCGGCGCGCATCCAGATCGGTGTAGTCGGGACGCTCGTGGCTCCAGCCGAGCCGTTCGGCCACGTCGGCCAGCGCCGTGACCTTGGTCGCGTCCGGACCGCTCTCGAAACCGTGCGACAGGATGCAGTGGCCGCGGATCACAGTGCCTCCACCGTGTCGCCCAGGCGGATCGTGCCGCCTTCGACGATGCGTGCGCACAGGCCGCCATGGCCGCGCATGGCGTTGTAGCCGCCCGGGCCAAGCGCATCTTCCATGCGCGAGCAAGGATCGCAGTCCTCGGTGCCTTCGAACACCGCGTCGCCGATACGGAAGCGGCGGCCCTTCAATGCGACCAGCGGAATGCCCGACACCACCACGTTCCGACGCAGCAGCGACGGCGCGAGATCCGGTCGCTGCGCCAGCGCCGCGATGACCGGCAGGTGC
The DNA here is from genome assembly GCF_056175725.1 of Pseudoxanthomonas sp. LjRoot206. NCBI lineage: Bacteria > Pseudomonadati > Pseudomonadota > Gammaproteobacteria > Lysobacterales > Lysobacteraceae > Pseudoxanthomonas > Pseudoxanthomonas sp. LjRoot206. The sequence continues at coordinate 322,642 of NZ_JBGFFI010000001.1, read as the reverse complement.
TCGGCCTGGATCAGGGTGATGCCGCGTTTGCCGCTGCCGCCCTTGTAACGGTCGCCGACCAGGCCCGCGCCGGTCTCGGCGTCGACAACCTCGGCGGCGACCATCACCTCGTCGCGCGCCGGCCGCAGGCCGATCCACTCCACCTTGCCGGCGCGCGGCAGGGTGGCCATCAGTTTGGCCAAGGGAGAGTCGGGATTGAGCGGCATGGGAAACCCGCGCGAGGTGGACCTGGAAGGCGCCAGTTTACCGGACCGGGCTGCGGCCCGGTCCTGCTAGCATCCGGCCATGAGCACCGACCTTCCCCTGTTCGCCCGCACCGTCGATACCCTGCCCTACGAGGACAAGCTGGAGGCGCGGCCGCTGGACCAGATCGACCTGGTGGTCATCCATTGCACCGAGCTGCCGGACCTGGCGATGGCGCGCGAGTACGGCGAACGCATCCTGCATGCCTCGGGCACCGGCAACTGCGGCCACTACTACGTTGATCGCGACGGCAGCGTGCATGTGTACGTGCGGCCTGGGCGCATCGCCCATCACGTACGCGGCTACAACCCGCGCTCGGTCGGCATCGAGCTGGTCAACACCGGCCGCTACCCGCACTGGCTCTCCACCGGCAGCCAGACGATGGACGAGCCCTACACCGCCGCGCAGATCGCGTCGCTGCAGGCCCTGCTGGCCGACCTGCAGCGCGAACTGCCCGCACTGCGCTTCATCGCCGGCCACGAGGACCTCGACACCGCCTGCGAGCCGGCGAGCGACGATCCCGACGTCCTCGTCCACCGCAAGATGGACCCCGGCCCGCTGTTCCCCTGGGATGCGGTGCTGCGCAGCACCTCCCTGCAACGCCTGCTGCCCTGACCGGACCGGGTGCGGTCGGCCGCTATAATCGCGGCTTGCCACGTATTCCAGGCCCTGCCGTGCCCGCTCCCGAACCCGTCGTCTCCGAACTGATCGAACTGCTGTCGCTGGAGCGGCTGGAAGACAACCTGTTCCGCGGCCAGAGCCGTGACATCGGCACCAAGTACGTGTTCGGCGGCCAGGTGCTGGGCCAGGCCCTGTCGGCGGCGCAGGCCACGGTGGAAGGCGGCTCCGGCAGCCGGCGCGCGCACTCGCTGCACGCCTACTTCCTGCGTGCCGGCAACATCGAAGCGCCGATCGTCTACGAAGTGGACCGCACGCGCGACGGCGGCAGTTTCTCCGTCCGCCGCGTCACGGCGATCCAGCACGGCCGCGTGGTCTTCTTCTGCGCGGCCTCGTTCCAGGCCGAGGAAGAAGGCGCCGAACACCAGTTATCGATGCCGGAAGTGCCTCAGCCGGAAGACATCGCGCCCGCGCCGCCGGTGCCCGCCGAGGTGATGGCCGCGCTGCCACCCAAGGTGCAGCGCTGGATGTCGCGCCGTGGCCCGTTCGAGTTCCGCCACGTGTATCCGCGCGACGAACTGAATCCGCCCAAGCGTCCGCCGTTCCAGCAGGTCTGGTTCCGCCTCAGCGAACCGGTCGGCGACTCACCGGAGCTGCATCGCGCCCTGCTCGCCTACGCCTCCGACTTCCAGTTGCTGGGCACAGCCACCTATCCGCACGGCATCAGCTACTACCAGCCCAACGTGCAGATGGCCTCGCTGGACCACGCACTGTGGTTCCATCGCCCGTTCCGCGCCGATGACTGGCTGCTGTATTCCATCGACAGCCCCAGCGCGAGCGGTTCGCGCGGCCTGGCGCGCGGGCAGATCTTCGACCGCCAGGGCCGGCTGGTCGCCAGCACCGCGCAGGAGGGCCTGATCCGCGTGGTGCCGGATGCCGAAGCGGCGTCGGCCGTCCCCGCGAAAGACTGAGGAGCCAACATGCGGCAGGTGTTTTCCAGCCAGCGGATCGAGACCGTAGAAGGCGTGGCCAAGCTGCTGACCGATGCCGGCATTCCCGTGCACATCAGCAACGGCCGCTCGTACCACAGCAAGCGCGGCGGGCAGTTCAGCTATACCGAGCCGGTGAAGGCGCAGCTGCAGCCCTCGGTCTGGGTGCGGCACGCCGACGACCAGCCGCGCGCGCGCGAACTGCTGCGCGAGGCCGGCCTGCTGGAAACCACACGCCCCGGCTATGCGTCCACGCTGACGTTCAACAGCCCGCAGGATGCGCCGACGCCGCAGCGTTCGTGGGCCTGGCGCATCCGCCTGATCCTGCTGGCGCTGATCGCGCTGGCGGCCGTCGTGATGTGGATGCGGCGTCCCGTGCCGCCGCCGGCCCCCGTGCCACAGCCCCAGCTGGAGCAGGCGCCGCCTGCCCAACCCGCCCCGGCGGAAGAAGAGGAAGACCGCATCCGCATTCAGCCCGTCAGTGCCGGCTGAGCCAACGGATGACAGGGCGCGCGCCTCGAAAGCCGGTCACATCCTGCGCGCCGGGCCGTCAGGGTCATCGGTTCCCTCGCTGACCCCGATGCCATGAACGCACTCGCCCTCGACCTGATGCTGCAGACCGAACTGCCCGCTGCCACGCGTGGCAGCCAGGAGGCCTACGGCCGCATCGTCCATGCCTGCCAGAACACCGTCACCGCCATCGCCCTGGCGATCACGCGCGACGTGCAGGCCAGCGAGGACATTGCGCAGGAGGCCTTCCTCAAGGCGTGGCAGCAGCTGGACCGGCTGAAGAATAGCGCCAGCTTCCTGCCGTGGCTGCGGCAGATCACCCGCAACCTGGCGCGCGACTGGCTGCGCGCGCAGCACGGCCGGCCGATGTCCGGCGAGGTGGCGGAGATCGCCATCGGCATGGCCGCCGATCCGGACCCGACGCCCGCCGAACGCCTGCTGCAGACGGAAGAGGAACGCGTCGCCACCGAGATCATCTCGTCGCTGCCGGAAGACAGCCGCGAGACCCTACTGCTGTTCTACCGCGAGGGCCAGAGTTCGCAGCAGGTCGCCGACCTGCTCGGCCTCAGTGACGCGGCCGTGCGCAAGCGCCTGTCGCGTGCCCGCGCGATGGTCCGCGACGAACTGCTGCAGCGCTTCGGCGAATTCGCGCGCTCCACCGCCCCGACTGCCGCGTTCACCATGATCGTCATGGGCGGACTGGTCGGCGCGATGCCGGCCGCAAGCGCGGCGACGGTGATCGGTTCGGGCGTGCTGGGCAGTGGACTGGCCGGCAAACTCGGAACCGGCGGACTGACGACCGGCGGTGTTGCCGGCGGCGTGGCAGGCGGTTCGATGGGCGTGATCGTCGAGCAGGTCACCCAGCATCCCGCCGCGCTATGGGGCGCACTGGGCGGCGTGCTCGGCGGCCTCCTCGGTTACGCCTTCACTTGGTGGTATCTGGCGCGCTTCTGCCAGACCGCACAGGAGCGGCAGCAGGTGCGCCGCTTCATGGCGCTCAACACCGTCACCGGCTCCACGTGGCTGTTCTGCCTGATGCTGGCGACGCTGCTGGCGACCGGCTGGCAGGCCATCACGATCACCACGGTCGTGGGTCTGTCCGCGGTCAATTACCAGTACCTCGTGATGCTGCCGCGGATCATGGATCCGATTCTCGCCCATCCCGCCAACCAGCGGCGGCGACGCGGCTACGCCTATCTGCTCGGCAAGCAGGCGATCGTGCTGACCAGCCTGTTCACCGTCGGCGCCATCGCGTTCGTGCTCGTCCGCACGGGTCGTCTGGCCTTCTAGCGGACGCAAGCGCACCGGCCCCGCAGGACCGGTGCGCGATGGGGTATTGCTCAGCGCCGGGTCGGACGACCCGCGGCCAGTTCGTCCTTCGACAGGAAGCCATCCTTGTTGGTGTCGAGCGCATCGAAGCGCTCGGCGAAGCGGCCCTTGTCCTTCACCTCGTCACGCGACAGGCGGCCATCCTTGTTCGCGTCCAGCGCGGTGAAGCGCTCGTCCATGCGCGCCTGCATGCGCTGCTGGAACTCGGCGCGGCGCGCAACGTCGGCCTGGTCGATCTCGGCGCGGGTGAGCTTGCCGTCCTTGTCGGCATCGGCCTTGGCGAACCATTCGTCACGGCGCTGCTTGCCGCGCAATTCGCGGTCGGCGCGGTCGATCACGCCATCCTTGTTGACGTCCATCGTGTCGAAGCGTTCGGCGAAGCGTGGCTGCGCGGCGGCTTCCGCCTTGCTGATCCGGCCATCGCCGTCGGTGTCGAGCTTCTTGAAGCCGTCGCCATGGCGCTGACCGCCGTGGCGGCCGTGGCCGCGCATGCCCTTGCGCTGCGGACGCTCGTCGGCGCTCAGCGTGCCGTCGCCGTTCTTGTCCAGGTCGGCGAAGCGTTCCGCGAGGCGCGGGTTCGCGGCCGCTTCGGCCTTGTCGATCACGCCGTCGTTGTTCTTGTCGAGGCTGGCGCGCGCGGGCTTGGCGGCATCGCCGGCCTGGGTGGCGGCGAACGCGGATCCGGCGCCGAGGGCGGCCAGCACGGCCACGAAAAGCAGGGTCTTGCGGTTCATCGTGTTCTCCTGAAGACGCGGCGCCATCTGCGCCACTGCGACGGAAAACGCGCCTGCACCCCGGCGGTTGACGCGCGGACGGACGCATTCAGGCAGCGGACGGTCGCGATCCCCGAGACCCGGGCGCCGCAGTATGCTGGCCGCATGTCACTTCCCCTCGCCCGCGCCCTGTCGATCTTCGGCCACCCGATGCTGGTGCTGCCGATGGCCGTTCTGGCGATCGCGCTCGCGCAGGGCGACGCGCGAACGGCCGCATGGTCCGCAGCAGGCTTCGGCGCATTCGCCGCGCTGGTGATGGGCTATTCGTGGTGGCAGGTGCGCCGCGGCCGCTGGAACCACGTGGATGCCAGCGCGACGCACGAGCGCAGCGCATTGAACCGTTTCCTGCTGGTCGCGCTCACGACGGGCGCAATCCTGGTCGCGTGGCAGGGGAGCCAACCGCTGTTCGCGCTGGGCCTCGCGCTGTCCGGCGCGATGATCCTGGTGGCGATGCTGACGGCGCGCTGGTGCAAGCTGTCGCTGCATCTGGCCTTCATCGTCTTCGCCGCCTGCCTGCTGGGCAAGCTCGGCATCGGCTGGGTGCTGGCGGCGTTGCTGTTCGCATCCGCGGTGGGCTGGTCGCGCCTCGCGTTGCAGCGCCATACGCAACACGACCTGGTCGCGGGTGCGGTGGCCGGTGCGCTGGCAGGCCTGGCGTTCTGGCCGCTCGCCACGCGCTGGACCGGCTGACATGGGCGAGAACACGCAGCCTATCGACGATCTCCGCCTGTTCCATACCGGCGAGCATCCGTGCGGCTACTGGCCCGACCGCGTCGCCCGCGACCTGGTGCTGGACCCGCGCGATCCGCGTCTGCCGCAGCTGTATCCGGATGCGCTGGGCTGGGGCTTCCGTCGTTCCGGCGACATCGTCTACCGGCCGCACTGCCGCCAGTGCCGCGCCTGCGTCGCCGTGCGGATCCCGGTGGCCGACTTCACGCCCGACCGCAGCCAGCGCCGCTGCGCCGCGCGCAACGCGCGCGTCGACACGCGCATCGTCGCCGCACTGCGCGACGAGGAACACCTTACGCTGTACCAGCGCTATCTCGCCGCACGGCATCCGCTCGGCGGCATGGACGATCACGGCGCCAGCGAGTTCGACCAGTTCCTCGTGGGCAGCTGGTCGCGCGGGCGCTTCGTCGAACTGCGCGAGGACGGACAACTGCTGGCGGTCGCGGTGACCGACGTCATTGCCGGCGCGCTGTCGGCGGTCTACACCTTCTACGATCCCGCACTGGAAGCACGCAGCCTCGGCACGCTGGCGATCCTGCGCCAGATCGAATGGGCGCGACGCGACGGCTACGCGCACCTGTATCTCGGCTACTGGATCGATGGCCATCGCAAGATGGATTACAAGCGGCGGTTCGCACCGCTCGAATGCTTCGACGGGCGTGGCTGGGTTCGCGCGAACCTGTGAGTCGGGATGCAGCCGCGCGCTTACTGTGAGGCGCAAATGTGAATAGCAATTTCGTGACCGACTGCACAGAATGTGCCGCCGGCGCGCACGCGCGTCGGCACTGGAACATCCACTCAATCGCCTGGAGCTTTCATGAAGTTCAACATCCTTGCCCTCGTGGCGCTGACCACCCTGGCGCTGGCCGCCTGCAAGCCCGCTGACGAAGCGACCCCGGCCGCCGATGCGCCGGTGGTCGAAGCCCCGGCGGCATCCGGTGACGGTGCCACCGCGCCTGCCGCCGTTGCCGCGACGGCCGACACCGTGGATGCCGGCACCGGCGTCGCCGAATGCGACCAGTACCTGGAGAAGGTCTATGCCTGCATCAGCGACAAGGTGCCGGAAGCCCAGCGCGACATGATGAAGCAGGGCATCGAGCAGTCGAAGGCCAGCTGGTCCGCCGTCACCGACAAGACGGCCCTGGCCGCCCAGTGCAAGACCGCGATGGAGCAGGCCAAGACCGCCTATGCGGCGATGGGCTGCTCGTTCTGAGGTTCCACCAGGCCGACTCGTCGTTAGCCTGCGGCGCCCCGGTTTCCGGGGCGCTTTTTTTTACGCCTGTCACGCGGGCGTGACAGAATCCGCGCATGCGCACTCTCGCCCTCTTGTTCACGATGACGCTCGCCGCCTGCAGCTCGCCCGCAAAGATGGATGAGCCCGCCAGCCGGCAGGCCGCGCCGCTCCGCGTGGCGACCTACAACACCTCCCTGTTCTCCGACGACGTCGGCGGCGTGATCCGGCAGCTCGAAGGCGACGACGCGCATGCGCGCAAGATCGCCGCGGTGCTGCAGAAGGTGCGGCCCGACCTGGTGCTGCTGAACGAGTTCGACTACGACGACGCACATCGCGCCGCCGATCTGTTCCAGCAACGCTATCTCGACGTCGCCCAGCCTGGCGGCGGCGAACCATTGCGGTATGCCCATCGCTACCTCGCGCCGGTCAACACCGGCGTGCCCAGCGGCCTGGATCTGGACCGCAACGGCTCGGTCGGTACCGAGGGCCGCGAACGCGGCAACGACGCCTGGGGCTACGGGCTGCATCCCGGCCAGTACGGCATGCTGGTGCTGTCGCGTTTCCCCATCGACGAGGCGCAGGTGAGGACGTTCCAGCGGTTGCGCTGGAGCACGCTGCCCGGCGCCACCAATCCCGTGGATCCGAGCACGAAGCAGGCGTTCTACCCCGACACGATCTGGAAGCAGCTGCGCCTGTCGTCCAAGTCGCACTGGGACGTGCCGGTGCGCACGCCGGGCGGCGTAGTGCACTTCCTGGTCTCGCATCCGACGCCGCCGGTGTTCGACGGTCCCGAGAATCGCAACGGCATCCGCAACGCGGACGAGATCCGGCTGTGGCGCGAGTACCTCGCGCCGGGCGATGCCGCCTGGCTCTGCGACGACCAAGGGCGTTGTGGTGGCCTGGCGGCCGATGCACGTTTCGTCATCGCCGGCGACCTGAACAACGATCCCGCCGACGGCGATGGACAGCACGAAGCGATCATCGAACTGCTGGAAGACCCGCGGGTGATGCGCATGGCCACGCCACGCAGCGAAGGCGGCGAAGAGACTGCACTCGCCTACGCCGCGAGGGGCCTGCAGCGCCGCGGCGCGCCGGCCCATGTCACCGGTGATTTCGGCCGCCGCAACGGCGCGCTGCGACTGGATTACGTATTGCCGTCCACCGGCTTCAGCCTGACCGGCAGTGGCGTGTTCTGGCCGAAGAAGGATCAGCCGGACGCCGCCATCGCCGATGGCAGCGACCATCACCTGGTGTGGGTGGACGTTACGCTGTAGGTGTGGACGGCGGCGCGGCCGCCACCCGCGGCCCGAAGCCGAACAGCGACTCGTTCTGCGCCGACACGATCATGCGGATCATGCTGCCGGGTACCATCAGTTCCACCTGCATCTCGTTGCCTTCGGCGTCCTTGCCGACCAGCGTCATCTCGGTGAAGGCGCCGCCGGTATCGATCTCCTTGCAGAAGAGATGCGGACCGTCGGCCTGGCCGGTCAGGTAAGGCTTGATCGCCTCGCCCAGCGCTTCCAGTGCCTGCGGGAAGAAGAACACGGCATAGCCGGTATTGCCGTTCATGGCGTGTCCCTCATTCCAGCGTGATGGTGATGGCGGCGCTCGCATCGCGCGCCATGGCTCGCGCGGTGTCGATGTCATCCGCGCGCGCGAGCGTCACGCCGACGCGACGATGCCCTTCCACGTGCGGCTTGCCGAACAGGCGCAGGGCGGTGTCGGGCGTGGTGAGTGCGCCCTCGACGTTGCCGAACACCGGCACGCCATGGCCATGCGCCAGCATCGCGCAGGAGGCGGACGGACCGCTCTGCCGGATCGCCGGGATCGGCAGGCCGAGGATGGCGCGTGCATGCAGCGCGAACTCCGACAGCTCCTGCGACACCAGTGTCACCAGGCCGGTGTCGTGCGGGCGCGGCGAGACTTCGCTGAACCAGACGTCGTCGCCCTTCACGAACAGCTCCACGCCGAACAGGCCCCAGCCGCCAAGGTCGTCGGTGACGGCACGGGCGATCTGCTGTGCACGCTCCAGCGCACGCGGCGACATCGGCTGCGGCTGCCAGCTCTCGCGGTAATCGCCGTCCTTCTGCCAGTGGCCGATGGGATCGCAGAACGCGGTGCCGCCGGCATGGCGCACCGTCAGCAGGGTGATCTCGTAGTCGAAGTCGATGAAGCCTTCGACGATGCAGCGGCCTGCGCCGGCACGGCCGCCGGTCTGGGCGTAGTCCCAGGCCGCATCGATGTCGGCCTCGCCGCGCAGCGTGCTCTGGCCCTTGCCGGAGGACGACATCACCGGCTTCACCACGCAGGGCAGGCCGATCGCCTGCACCGCTTCACGGTATTCCTCGCGCGTATCGACGAAACGGTACGGCGACGTGGGCAGGCCCAACGTCTCGGCGGCCAGGCGGCGGATGCCTTCGCGGTCCATCGTCAGGCGCGCGGCGCGCGCGGTGGGAATGACACGCGCGGCGCCTTCCGCTTCAAGCGCCACCAGCGTTTCCGTGTGGATGGCCTCGATCTCCGGCACCACGAGGTGCGGTTGCTCGCGGGCGATCAGCGCGCGGATCGCGGCCGGGTCCAGCATGTCGAGGACGTGGGAGCGATGCGCCACCTGCATGGCGGGCGCGTCCGCATAACGGTCGGCGGCGATGACTTCCACGCCCAGGCGCTGCAGCTCGATGGCCACTTCCTTGCCCAGTTCGCCCGACCCCAGCAGCAGGACGCGGGTGGCGAACGGAGACAGTGGGGTTCCAAGAGTGGTCATGCGCGGGCGTCCGGAAAGGGGGCGCCAGTGTAACGGGGCCGCCGACGAGCGGCGGCGGCCCCTCGTTGACATCTGATATCAAATTGATATCTTTTCAGTCATCGCAGGCCAGCCCAGGGGAACCGCCATGCTCCACGTGATCCACCAGATCCAGCGCCGCTGGCCCTCCCGGGCGCATCGGGTCGTTCCCGGCCTGCTCCTCCTCTCCGTTGCCCTGCTTGCCGCAGGCGCCGGCCTGTCGCTGCTGTGACCCTGCCCTGAGACCAAGACCATGAAAGAGAACGCCAAGTCGTCGTTGCCCGGAATCCCGACCCTGCTCGGCCTGCTGGTGCTGGGCCTGGGGGTCATCGCCCTCTTCCTCACGGGCGCGGCGGACAAGCAGCCCGCTTACATGGGCGTGGCCGCCCTGCTCGGCTTCGTGCTCATGTTCCTGATGGCCGGGCTGTACAAGCTGGAACCCAACCAGTCGGCCGTGCTCAGCCTGTTCGGCAAGTACGTTGGCACGGTGAAGGATAACGGCCTGCGCTGGAACAACCCCTTCCTCAGCAAGCGCAAGGTGTCGCTGCGCATCCGCAACTTCGAGAGCAGCCGTCTGAAGGTCAACGAGCTGGACGGCAGCCCGATCGAGATCGCCGCCGTGATCGTGTGGCAGGTGGTCGACTCGGCGGAGGCCGTCTTCAACGTCGACGACTACGAGAGCTTCGTGCACATCCAGTCCGAATCCGCGCTGCGCGCGATGGCCTCCAGCTACCCGTACGACCAGCACGAGGAACGTCAGATCGCCCTGCGCAGCCATCCGCACGAGATCTCGCAGCACCTGCAGGAGCAGATCGCCGAGCGCCTCGGCAAGGCCGGCGTGGACGTGATCGAAGCGCGCATCAGCCACCTCGCCTACGCCCCCGAGATCGCGCAGGCCATGCTGCAGCGCCAGCAGGCCAATGCGGTGATTGCAGCACGCACGCGCATCGTCGCCGGTGCGGTCGGCATGGTCGAGATGGCGCTGGCCGAACTGCAGAAGAACGACGTCGTAAAGCTGGACGAGGAACGCAAGGCGCAGATGGTCAGCAACCTGCTGGTCGTGCTGTGCGGCGAGCGCGGCACCCAGCCCATCGTCAACACCGGTTCCATCTACTGACGCGGGCGCACCGGCATGCATGCCCTCGTCCCGCTGGTCCTCGCCGTCTCCGGCCTGCCCGCCCTGCTCATCGGTGCGTGGATGAGCCGGGCGAACGACGACCGTTCGCGCGGCCTGGCCCTGCACTGGGTGCTGGTGGGGCTGGCGATCCAGGCCGGTGCCGTCGGCGTCTACTGGGCCGGCGATGACGACAGGATCGCGCAGGGCATCGTGATCGCGATGGTGGTGCTGGTGAACGCACTGATCGTGTCGATGGTGCTGCAGCTGCGCCGCCGGAACAGGAAAGCCCCGTGAGCGAGAAGCAGGACAAGAAGGCCTATCCGTTGCGCATCAACGCCGAGGTATTGACGGCGGCACAGCGGTGGGCGGACGACGAACTGCGATCGCTCAATGCCCAGATCGAATACGTGCTGCGCGACGCGCTGCGCAAGGCCGGGCGGCTGCCTAAGGGTGGCGCCCCAGACACCGACAAGAAGGAATCGCCATGAACCATCGCTGGAGCCACAAGGTCGTCGAAGTCCCGTACAGGATGTTCGCCGGCAAGCTCACCGACCGCATCCAACAGGAAATGGACAAGATGAGCGCGCAGGGATGGGAGCTGGTCAGCACCCTCTTCATCGAGCACGAGATCTCGGTGCGGCTGTTCTTCAAGAAGCCTGCCTGACCCCCATCCTGACGGAGCCCACCCATGCAGCATCCGCAGGAGTTTCCCGTCGCCCCGCTGGCATCCCACGCGGCCTGGTGGCTGTGGCTGCCGATGCTCGTCGCGACCGCCGGCGTCATCGTGGCGATGACGATGGAGTCGCGTACGTCGCCACCAGCCGCTGCATGGCTCGCGGTCCCGTTCGTCCTGGCCATCGGCGTGGTGCTGACGCTCGCCCTGCGGCGCAGGCAGATCGTGCTGGACAACCGCGAGTTGCAGGTGCGCGCCACGTTCTATACGAAGAAGCTGCCGGTGGAAGCCATCGACCTGGACAAGGCGCGCGTGCTGAGCCTGGAAGAACATACCGACCTGGCGCCGATGCTGAAGACCAACGGCTTCGGCCTGCCGGGTTTCAAGGCCGGTCATTTCCGCCTGCGCAACCTCACCAAGGCGTTCTGCCTGGTCACCGATCGGACCCACGTCCTCACCCTGCCCCTGCGCGAAGGTGGCATGGTGTTGCTGAGCCCGGCGCGACCGGCCGACCTGCTGGCACGACTCCGCGAACTGGCGACACCCGTCCCGCATCGCTAAGCTGCGGGCATGCGACGCCTGCCCACCCGCGCCCTCAAGACTCTGCTGCTCAACACCGCGCAGATCGAGCTATGGCCGGCCGACGTGCTGCGCGTGCGCAGCAATGCCGATGCGCGTGCGCTCGCCGGCGCGCACACCGTCCTGCGCCGCAAGCAGGACGGGCGCTACCTGGCCGCGGTGTCGGCGCAGGCGGTTCACCCGCTGGTTGCAGGCCTCTCCCGCGAGCCCGGACTCGACGACGCCTGGGACGCACTGGACCGGCTCGAAGGTGCTGCACGCGGCTTCGACACGGATGCGCAGGGCGCGCTGCCGCTGCATGCGCTGCAGGAGCGGCTGCACGGACTGGGATTGGACGATCGCTACAGCGAACGCACCGGCCTGACGCTGGTCGCCGAGCCGGCCGCGCTGGTGTTCGCCGGCCGCGACCGCTACCGCAGGCCGCTGTGGCTGACGGCCGCGGCCGCGCGCGCCTGGCTGGCGATGCAGCGCGCCGCGCAGGTGGACGGCGTCATCCTCGAGGCGATCTCCGGTTACCGCAGCCACGACTACCAGCTCGGCATCTTCGCGCGGAAGCTGGCGCGCGGGCAGACGGTGGAGCAGATCCTCACCGTCAACGCCGCGCCGGGCTACAGCGAACACCACGGCGGACGCGCGCTCGACGTCGGCACGCCGGGCGAGCCGCCGGCCGAGGAATCGTTCGAAGCCACCACCGCCTTCGCCTGGCTCACCCGTCGCGCCGGCGACTTCGGTTTCGCCATGAGCTATCCGCGCGACAACCCGCACGGCATCGTTTACGAGCCGTGGCACTGGTGCCACGGTCCAGCCTGATGCTGCGAACCCACCCAGGGGTTTGATGATGGATCAACCGTACCGGCCGCCGGCCGCCGAACTGACGCAGGTCGACGACGGCGCGCGCCGCCGTCCATTTCGGGACGCGACTATGCTCACCCGCACCGTCATGGGCCTGCTAATTGCAGGCTCGACGATCTCGGCGGCGGCGATCGTTGTCTATCTCGTACAGAACGCCGTGCTCGGCGAAGTGGTGGCCGGCCTGCGCGACTACGACGACACACCGTTCCCCCTGCTGATCGCCATGGTCGGCACCGGCCTGCTGCAGTTGCTGGTCACCTTGACCAGCTACGTTGTGATCGGCATGTGGCTCTATCGCATGTGCTGGAACGCCCATAGTCTTGCTGGCGCCTGGCAGATGACGGTAACGCCCCGCTGGTCGGTGCTCTGGTACTTCATCCCGTTCGCCAACCTGTGGATGCCGTTCGTCGCGATGCGTGAAACATGGAAGGCCAGCGCGGCGCCGGATAACGTGGCGAATGCGCGCAGCCATCCCATGATCCCCCTGTGGTGGGCACTGTGGTTGGTGACGGGCGTCCTGTCTTGGGCTGCGATGCGGGCCGGGCTGACGAGCAACGATGCCCAGGACGAAATCGATGGCAACGTCGCGATGATCGCCAGCGACGCGGGCAACATCGTGCTCAGCCTGTGCCTGCTGTTCGTCGTACGGCGCCTTTGGCACCTGCAGCAGGAAGCGCATGCGCATCGCGGGGCGCAGGGAGCTTGACTCAGTCCTGCGACCGCTTCGTCGGCGCCTTCGCCTCGGTCCCGGCGTCGGCGATACGCCACAGGTACTGCGCCGCATACGTGCGGTAGGGGCCCCACCTCTCGCCGCGCGCCGCCAGCTCCTTCGGCGTCGGCATGACGTCCAGTCGGTCGACGAACTGCGCGCCCTTGCGCACGCCGAGGTCATCGATCGGCAGCACGTCGGGGCGGCCGAGCCGGAACATCAGCATCATCTCCACCGTCCAGCGGCCGATACCGCGCACGGGCACCAGTGCAGAGACGATCTCGTCTTCGTGCATGGTCGACATCTGCCGCAGCGTGGGGATCTCGCCGCGCTGTTCGCGCATTGCGAGATCCCGCAGCGCCAGCGTCTTGTTGCCGGATACGCCGCAGGCGCGCAGCGCCACGTCGTCGATGCGCCCCAGCGTGTCGACGTGCAGGCGCGTGCTGCCGATGGCCGCCTCCACGCGTCCCACGATGGTGGTCGCGGCCTTGCCGCTCAACTGCTGGTAGAGGATGGCCCGTGCCAGCGCGTCGACCGGGTCGAAGGTCTTCTTCCACGTCGGCTGCGGCTCGATGTAGCCGATCCGCTTCATCCACGTGCCGAGCTTGCGGTCGCGCCGGCTCAGATGCTCCCAGGCCTGCTCGGTGTCGAAGCCGCGCGTGTGCCGTGGCATGGCGTCAGCGGCGGATGGCGTCGATCGCCCACACCACCCAGCCGAGCATCAGGGCGATGCCACCGGCGGGCGCCAGACGCGTCGGCAAACCGAACAAGGCGCCTCCCACCAGGCTGCCCGCAAACAGCAGCGTGCCCAGCAGCAACAGGCAGAGCGCGGCCTTGCCCATGCGCCGCGTGGTGCCGGGGGTCAGCGCGGCGAGCGCCAGTCCGTGGCCGAAGGCGAACAGCGCGGCGGTCTGCACATGCGACTGCGCCTGCTCCGCGGCGACCCCGTGCGAGGCGTACGCCGACAGGCCGACGGCGACCGCGGCGAGCAGACCACCGGCAAGCGCCAGGAAAGAGGGTTTGCGTTGGCGTCGATCGTAGTTCATCGGCTCAGCGGTCCCGGAATCGGGCGGGCATCCTGCCAGCGGCGGACGCCACGCCGCGGAACCCGAACCCCACAAACGCAACGCGCCGCATGAAGCGGCGCGTTGGCGTGGAGCGGGACATCCGGGACGGGCGTCCGGGAAGGTTTACTGCTTGACAGCCCAGTAGATGTCGAACTTGCCGGTCGCCTCGAACGAGCCATCGACACCCGACTTCCACGACTCGTACGGACGGTCGACGACTTCGTGGCCGGCGGTGACCGCCCAGGCACGCAGCGCATTGCGCTGGTTGTCGAGCTCGGCCATGTAGCCGGTATAGCTGGCGAACGCCGCCTTGCGGGCTTCGGTGCGGACGTACTCGACCGGGGCGCCCGACGGGATGGTGACCTTCAGCTCGCCCGTCGACGCGACCGGCGTCTCCGGCGGGGTGACCGGCGCGGCGGCAGCGGCGGCCGCTTCCGCCTTGGCGGCGGGGCTGGCCTTGCGGACCGGCTGGGCGATGTCGAACGCGTACTTCTCGGCGCCGAAGTCGGTGGTGATGATGCGCAGCGGGCCAGCGGCGATCAGGCCGTTGGCGTCCATCACGCGCTTGATCCATTCCTGGTTCTGCTTGATCGAGCCCTTGATGGCGTCGTTGGTGCGGTCGATGTTGCCGGCGGTGACGACCAGCAGGTCCTCGGACGGCACGTCGACGACCTTCAGGCCGGTCAGCGGGCTGCCTTCGGTGCGGTAGTCGAAGTTCGGCACGGTGGCCAGCATGTTGGTCAGCTTGCCCAGGCCCGCCTTGACGGCGTCGCCGACGTGGCGGCTGACGTACATGCCGGCATAGCGGCCGAGCAGGTTGAAGCCGTAGGTCACCTGGTAGCTCTGGGTGATCTTGACGTTGCGGTTGTCCTTGCCGGTCGGCTGCAGGTCGAACACGGACTGCTTGTCCGAACCCATGCGCTTGTCGGTGATCGCGTAGACGATCTTGCCGGCGGCACCCGGCGAGGCGGGACGTTCGCTGGCGGTGATTTCCCAGCTGCCCTGGCCCCAGGCGGGATTGGCGGAATTGAAGTCCACCTTGGCGCCGACACCCGTGTTGTCTTCGCCGCCGGAATAGCTCAGTTCGTTGGCCGCGCTCGGGATCAGCGGGTTCCAGTCCTTCATCCGGCGCACGTTGTTCAGCGTGTCGAACACGATGGTCATGCGGCGGTTGGTCTCGACGCTTTCCTGCAGCGAGCGCGAGGACGGCAGGACCAGGCCGATCACCAGAAACAGCGCCAGAACCAGCGCCAACGCAATCACGAACTCGATCAAACGGGTCATTCAGGAGTCTCCGGGGGCCGGTGCCGCGGCCGTGAAAAAAATGCACCGCGCATCCTAGCAGGGTTGCAGGGCTTCGCGCAGCCCATCTGACACCGGTTGGCCGCCCGATTCCGGCACGTACGCGGGCGCATGCTGCCGGCGTGCCGAGGGCCCTGTTGCGCTGCAACGGCGGGCATTCCGCCGGTTGCGCCGGAGGCGCTCGCGAGGGCCGCCGCGCCGCGCGCGACCGGCTTTTTCGCCTCAGACGAGCTGCAGCTCGAACGCCTTCAACACCGCCCGGGTGCGGTCGCGCACGCCGAGCTTGGAGAGGATGTTGGAGACGTGGTTCTTGATGGTGCCTTCGGCCACGCCCAGCGAGTTGGCGATCTCCTTGTTGGAGAAGCCGCTGGCCATCAGGCGCAGGATCTCGGTCTCGCGGTCGGTCAGCGGATCGGGGCGATCCAGGCTGACGAACTCGTTGCGCATGTGCTCCAGTCCCGACAGCAGGCGCTGGGTCACGGCCGGCTGCACCAGCGAACCGCCGTCGGCGACCGTGCGGATGGCACCGACCAGTTGCTCCAGCGACACGTCCTTCAGCAGGTAGCCCTTCGCCCCCGCCTTCAGTCCGGCGAGTACCAGCTGGTCGTCGTCGAACGTCGTCAGGATGATGGTGGGCGGCAGCTGGCCGGCCCTCGCCAGTGCCTGCAGGGCTTCCAGGCCGGACATCACCGGCATGCGCATGTCCATCAGCACCACGTCGGGCTTGACCTGCGGGACCAGGTCCACGGCCTGCTTGCCGTCCGCGGCTTCGGCCACGACCTCGATGCCGTCGTCCAGCGCCAGCAGGGAGCGGATGCCCTGGCGTACCAGGGTTTGATCGTCGACCAGACAGACACGGATCACAGGGGTCCTCCGGAGCTGAGCTCGGGTGTGGGTTCGGGTTCGGGTTGGGGAACGGAAAGGGGGGCGAGCGCGGGTGCGGCTTCGCTGACCGGCAGGGCGATGTGCAGGCAGAAGCCCTTCCCCGCCTGCGTCTCGATGCGCAGCTCGCCGCCGTACTGGGCCAGGCGCTCGCGCATGCCGGTCAGGCCATTGCCTGCGACCACGTGCGGGCTGCCGGCACCGTCGTCGCGCGCGTCGATCCGGATCCTCGTCCCGTCCCGCCGGCAATGCAGCCACAGGTGGCGGGCGCCGGCGTGGCGCACCGCGTTGGTGATGATCTCCTGCGTGCAGCGGAGCAACACGTGCGCCCGGTGCGGATCCTCGAGGGTCAGGGGCTCCTCGATGTCCATGTGGATGGACAGCGACGGCACCTTCTCGGCCAGTGGCAGCAGGGCGGCGCCCAAGTCGATCGAGCCGCTGTCGCGCAGCTGGCTGACGGCCTCGCGCACGTCGGTCAGCAGCAGGCGGGCGAGTGTATGCGCCTGCCGCACGTGCTCCTGCGCGCGCCCTTCGGTCATGTGGCCGGCCACTTCCAGGTTCAGGCTGAGCGCGGTCAGGTGATGCCCCAGCAGGTCGTGTAGCTCGCGCGAGATGCGGGTGCGTTCGTTGACGCGGGCGCTTTCGGCCAGCAGCACGCGGGTGGCCCGCAACTCGGCGTTGAGCCGGCGCTGTTCCTCGCGGGCCTGCGCCTGCTGGCGCGCCACGTAGGTGGTGATCAGCACGAAGGCCGAGAAACCCACGTAGAACATCGACTGGAAGAGGGCCTCCCAGAAGTTGAAGTCGTCGCGCGCCATGAACGACGGCACCAGCAGCACGTGCGCCGCCAGCAGCCAGGCCACGGCGAAACGCAGCTCCAGCAGCCACGGCAGCACGCCGGCCATGATCAGCAGCAGTACCGCGCCCAGCCCGGTCTGGGTGTAGAACCCCACGCCGATCGCGGTCGCCGTCAGCACCATCGCCAGCGGTACGTTCCACCCCAGAGGCAGGCCGTCCCGCCGCCCGTCGAGGGCTCGTGTCGCGAGCCAGTACACGCAGCCGAAGCTGAAGTAGCACACCGCCGTCAGTGGCAGGTTCACGCCATGCCCGTCCGTACCGCTCGACGGCGG
Organism: Pseudoxanthomonas sp. LjRoot206; assembly: GCF_056175725.1. Lineage (NCBI taxonomy): Bacteria > Pseudomonadati > Pseudomonadota > Gammaproteobacteria > Lysobacterales > Lysobacteraceae > Pseudoxanthomonas > Pseudoxanthomonas sp. LjRoot206. The sequence goes on along the minus strand of NZ_JBGFFI010000001.1, from coordinate 305,127 downwards.
CAGCACCCACACGTTCAGGATGATGGGAATCCCCACCAGGGCCCACGTGTAGAGGCCTGCGGCGCGCAGCAGGCGGGTATGGCTCAGTCGTCCCAGCATCCGGGCATCTTAGGCGGAATCGCCTTCGCCCATGTCCCAACTAAAGTCATGCCGTCGTTGGAACGAGGATAGACGGGTTCATCCCCGGCTCACCCGCCGCCTCGCCCCGTGCTGCGGCACCATGCGATAATCCGGCCTTGGCCATGCGCCACCCTGCAAGACCCGTTCGGAGTCAGGTAATGTCGATTGTCATCCGCGACGTGCGCGAGCACGAGCTGGATTCCGTCCTAGCCCTCAACAACAATGCCGGCCTGGCGATCCTGCCACTGGATTCGGCCAAGGTCCGCCGCTTCTACGAGACGGCCGAATACTTCCGCGTCGCCGAGCGCGACGGCAACCTCGCCGGCTTCCTCGTCGGCTTCGGCTCCGGCACCGCGCACGACAGCAGCAACTTCGCCTGGTTCCGTGAGCGTTATCCGCAGTTCTTCTACATCGACCGCATCGTCGTGGCCAGCCGCCGCCGTGGCGGCGGCGTGGGCCGCGCGTTCTATGCCGACGTGCAGAGCTTCGCCGAGCTGCGCTACCCGCAGCTGGCCTGCGAAGTCTTCCTCGACCACGGCGCCGACCCGGCCCTGCTCTTCCATGGCAGCTTCGGCTTCCGCGAAGTTGGCCAGAACGTCATGGCCGAGGCGGAAGTCCGCGCCAGCATGCTGATGAAGGAACTCTGCAGCTATCCGTGGGTGCGCGACACCTACGGCGACGCCCTGCCCGACCTGCCGTGGGCCCGCACCCGCCTGCTGGCCGACGCCGGCGCGCAACGGCCGACCGGTACATGAGCGTGACGCGAGCCCCCATGGACTACGAACAGGCCGGCGAACTGAAGATCGGCCAGGTCGGCATCGCCAACCTCCGCATCCGCACCCTCGACGTCGACCAGCTCATCCGCGAGATGCGCGAACGCGTCGAGCGCGCACCCAAGCTGTTCGGCCGCGCGGCGGTGATCGTCGATTTCGGCGGCCTGACGCGCGTGCCCGACGTCGAGACCGCGCGTGCATTGATCGACGGCCTGCGCGGTGCGGGCGTCCTGCCGGTGGCGCTGGCCTACGGCACCCGCGACACCGAGACCCTGTCCGAGCAACTCGGCCTGCCCCTGCTGGCAAAGTTCCGCGCGCAGTACGAGACCACAGCCCAGGCGGCGCCCGCCCCTGTCCGTTCCGCACCGGAACCCGCCCCCGCCACGCCGGCCGCCGCCCCGGCCGCGAAGGCCGCGGACAGCAAGCCGGGCCTGGTCCAGAAGACCCCCGTGCGCTCCGGCCAGCAGCTGTATGCCGACAACCGCGACCTGACCGTGCTCAGCACCGTCGGCGCCGGCGCCGAAGTGATTTCCGACGGCTCGATCCACATCTACGGCGCCCTGCGTGGCCGCGCCCTCGCCGGTGCGCGCGGCAATGCCGACGCGCGCATCTTCTGCCGTGAATTCCATGCCGAGCTGGTCGCCGTCGCCGGCCACTACAAGGTGATGGAGGAAGTACCCAAGGAGCTGCGCGGCAAGGCCGTGCAGATCTGGCTGGACCAGGACCAACTCAAGATCGCCGCGCAGGACTGAGCGCGGCACCACCCGAACATAAGAACGACCAAGGAGAACACCGTTGGCTGAAATCATCGTAGTCACGTCCGGCAAGGGCGGCGTCGGCAAGACCACCACCAGCGCCAGCATCGCCTGCGGCCTGGCGCGCCGCGGCAAGAAGGTCGCGGTCATCGACTTCGACGTCGGCCTGCGCAACCTCGACCTCATCATGGGCTGCGAGCGCCGCGTCGTGTACGACTTCGTCAACGTCACCCAGGGCGAGGCCACGCTGAAGCAGGCGTTGATCAAGGACAAGCGCTTCGAGACGCTGTTCGTGCTCGCCGCCTCGCAGACGCGCGACAAGGACGCGCTGACCAAGGAAGGCGTCGAGAAGGTGCTGAAGGAGCTGGACGCCGACGGCTTCGATTACATCGTCTGCGATTCGCCGGCCGGCATCGAGAAGGGTGCGTTCCTCGCCATGTACTTCGCCGATACCGCCATCGTGGTGGTGAATCCGGAAGTCTCCAGCGTGCGCGACTCGGACCGTATCCTCGGCCTGCTGGACTCCAAGACCCGCAAGGCCGAAAACGGCGAAACGCTGAAGCCGCACCTGCTGCTGACCCGTTACAGCCCGTCCCGCGTGGAAGGCGGCGAGATGCTCAGCATCAAGGACGTCGAAGAAGTGCTGGGACTCAAGACACTGGGCGTGATCCCGGAGTCTGGCGACGTGCTCAACGCTTCCAACAAGGGCGAGCCGGTGATCCTGGAGCTGGAGTCGCCCGCAGGCCAGGCGTATGACGACGCCGTGGGCAGGCTGCTGGGTGAGGACCGTCCGATGCGCTTCACCACCGTGGAGAAGAAAGGCTTCTTCAGCAAGCTGTTTGGAGCCTGACCATGGGCATGTTCGATTTCCTCAAGCCGAAGAAAGAAACCGCCTCCATCGCCAAGGATCGACTGCGGATCATCGTGGCGCAGGAGCGGACCACCCGTGGCGCGCCCGATTACCTGCCGATGCTGCAGCGCGAACTGCTGGAAGTGATCAAGAAGTACGTCAACGTCGACGCCGAAGCGGTCAACGTGAAGCTGATCAAGGAAGGCGAGCACGACGTACTGGATATCTCGGTCTCGCTGCAGGAAGGCAGCGCCTGATCGCCCGGGCGGAGCACCGCTCCGCCCTCTCACGACTCGACCATGGACGTCGTTGCAGACACCGTCGAAGCCGAGGTGATGCGGGTCGCCTCGCTTCCGTTTGCAGCAGCGGCGGCCCTGCTGTCCCGTTACGGCCTGCGGCTGCATCGCGTCGAGGACGGCGCGTCGATTCCCGGCAGTTTCTGGGGTGAACCCGAAGCCGGCGTCATCGCGCACAACGTCTATGTGCGAGACGATACGCCGGTGCATTCGATGCTGCACGAGGCCTGCCACCTGATCGTCCTGCCGCCGGAGCGGCGTGCACAGGTGCATACCGACGCCACCGATTCGGTGATCGAGGAGGATGCCACCTGCTGCCTGCAGATCATCCTCGCCGACGAGCTGCCCGGCATCGGCCGCGCGCGGCTGATGGCCGACATGGATACATGGGGGTATACGTATCGGCTCGGTTCGACCCGGGCGTGGTTCGAACAGGACGCGGAAGATGCAAGGATGTTTCTCAAAGATCTCGGTCTCCCTCATCGCTGACGCTCGCCCTTTGTAGGAGCGCCCTTGGGCGCGATGCTCCCGGCGTGTTGACGGGTCTGTGGGAAGAGCATCGCGTCCAAGGGCGCTCCTACAGGGAAATGCCCTGCGCACTTGCCGCCCCCGCCGCCTCTCACTACCCTTCCGGTTCCTGCGCCCGCGCACCCTGAAGGACGTCCCGTGAAGCATCGCCACCTCCTGCTCGCCCTCGCCGTCGGCGCGAGCGTCGCCACGCTCGCCGCCTGCAAGAAGGACGAGCCTGCCGCCGACACGACCGCTGCACCGGCCGCGCCGAAGGGCGAGACCGCCGACCAGTTCATCGCGCGCGTCAACGACGAGTTCAAGAAGATGTATCCGGAGCTGACCGCCGCGCAGTGGCTGTCCAGCACCTACATCAACGACGACAGCCAGCTGCTGGCCGCCAAGGGCAACGAGCGCTACCTGACCCAGCTCAACAGCTGGATCGAGCAGGCCAAGAAGTTCGAAGGCCAGCAGATGTCGCCCGAGACGGCACGCGCCATCCAGTTGCTGAAGCTGGCCACCGCCATGCCGGCACCGAAGGACCCAGCCAAGCTCGCCGAACTGACCCAGATCGCCACAAAGATGGAAGGCACCTACGGCGCGGGCAGCTATTGCACCGGCGAAGGCGATGCGAAGAAGTGCCGCCAGCTCGGCGAGCTCGAGGACGTGCTGCGCAGCAGCCGCGACTACGACGCGCAGCTCGACGCCTGGCAGGGCTGGCACACCATCGCCCAGCCGATGCGCAAGGACTACACGCGCTTCGTCGAACTGGTGAACGAAGGCTCCAAAGAAATGGGCTTCGCCGATGCCGGCGAAATGTGGCGCAGCGGCTACGACATGACGCCGGCCGAGATCGCGGCCGAAACAGACCGCCTGTGGGGCCAGGTCAAGCCGCTGTACGAGCAGCTGCACTGCTACACCCGCACCAAGCTGCAGGCCACGTATGGCGTGGAAAAGGGCCAGGTCAACGGCCTGCTGCCCGCGCACCTGATGGGCAACATGTGGCAGCAGGACTGGGGCAACCTCTGGGACGTGCTGGAGCCGTACAAGGGTGCCGGCGATCTCAACATCACCGCCGCCCTGGAAAAGCAGTACCAGGCGGACTACCAGGCCGCACTGGCGAAGGCCGGCCCCGGCCCGACCACCGACGCGATGTTCAAGGCCGAACGCGACGCGCAGCTGCAGGTCGCCAGGCAGATGACCGAGCGCGCCCAGGACTTCTACACCAGCCTCGGCATGCCGAAGCTACCCGAGAGCTACTGGTCGAAGACGCAGTTCATCAAGCCGATGGACCGCGATGTGGTCTGCCATGCCAGCGCATGGGACATGAACATGACCGGCGACGTGCGCACCAAGATGTGCATCAAGCCGAACGAGGAAGACTTCACCACGATCTACCACGAGCTGGGCCACGTCTACTATTACCTGGCCTACAACAAGCTGCCGCCGCTGTTCCAGACCGGCGCGCACGACGGCTTCCACGAGGCGATCGGGGACACCATGGTGCTGGCGATGACGCCCGACTACCTGAAGTCGATCGGCATGGTCGATGGCACGGCGCAGAGCAACGAAGCGCTGATCAACAACCAGATGCGCATGGCGCTGGCGAAGGTGTCATTCATGCCGTTCGGCCTGATGATCGACCGCTGGCGCTGGGGCGTGTTCGACGGCAGCATCAAACCGGCCGACTACAACAAGGCATGGTGGGAGCTGAAGGCCAAGTACCAGGGCGTGGCGCCGGCCACCGCGCGCGGCGAGGACTTCTTCGATCCGGGCGCGAAGTACCACGTGCCGGGCAACACGCCGTACACGCGCTACTTCCTGTCGCACGTGCTGCAGTTCCAGTTCTACAAGGGCCTGTGCGACGCGGCCGGCTACAAGGGTCCGCTGTACAACTGCAGCTTCTACGGCAACAAGGCGGCGGGCCAGAAGTTCTGGGCGATGCTGGAGAAGGGCGCCAGCCAGCCGTGGCAGGGCACGCTGAAGGAACTGACCGGCACCGAGAAGATGGATGCCGGCGCGGTGCTGGAGTACTTCGCCCCGCTGCAGGACTGGCTGAAGCAGCAGAACGAAGGCCAGACCTGTGGCTGGCAGGCGTCGGCCACCGCAGCACCGGCGGCACCGCCCGCCAAGGCGTCGGCCACCGCAGCACCGGCGGCACCGCCCGCCAAGTCGTAGTCCACCCCGGGGCGGGCCGATGACGGCCCGCCCTGCTCGACCTTTCCACCTCAAGGACGTCCGTTCATGCGCCGATCCACGGCACGCTACTTTCTCGCCAGCCTGCTGCTGACCAGCGCCTTCGTTGCGCACGCTGCGGTCACCGAAGTCGCAGGCGAGGCCAGCCGCACACCGCTGAAGGCGGCGCCCGCCTGGAAGTTGCCAGCGTTTCCTGCACGCACCGCCACGCCGGTGGGTTATCGCGAAATAGCGCTCGAGCGCCTCGTCGAGCTGGAAAACCGCAACGCCTCGCCACGCGTGAAGGCGACCCAGATCGGCATCGGCCGGCAACTGGCCGGTGAAGGTATCGGCCGCACGACACCGGCGCTGCGCTGGGTGCCGCTCAAGTCCGGCGGCGCCGTAGCCCGCTTGCAGGTCAATTCGCCCGACGCATTGGGCCTGCGCGTGGGTCTGCATGTCACCGGTCTGCACCCGCACGTCGAACTGCGTTTCGGTGGCTCCGATGCGCCGCAACGCGTGGTCGCCGCGATCAGCGGCGCCGAGGCGCGCCAGTCCGCAGACGCGCAAGGGATCTACTGGAGCCCTGCCACCGACGGCATCACCCAGATCATCGAGATCTACCGACCCGCCCATGTCACGGCGGCGCAGGCGCGACTGCAGGCGCCGCAGGTATCGCACCTGCTGGCCAACAGCGCGAACGATTTCAAGATCGTCGAGAAGATCGGCGAATCCGCATCCTGCAACATCGATGCCGTCTGCCGTGTCGACAGCCTGGGTCCCGCATACGTGCAGGCGAAGAACGCCGTGGCGCACATGGTCTTCAACGTCTACACCACGTCCGGCGGCATCTACGGCACCTACATCTGCACCGGCACCCTGCTCAACGACACCACGGCAGCCACGCAGGTACCGTGGTTCTATTCGGCGGACCATTGCTTCGCCGGCGGCAGCGACGGCGTGCCGGTGCAGGACCGCGCCAAGGTCGCGCTCAGCCTCAATACCTATTGGGGCTACGAGAACTCGACCTGCGGTACCAACAACGGCGTACGCGCCAATCCGCTGACCGGCGGCGCCGACGTGATGTTCCATGACGCCAACGTCGATGCCCTGCTGCTGCGCCTGCGCAACGCACCTCCTGCCTCGGCGACGTTCGCCGGCTGGGATGCCAGCCCGCTGGCGGCAAATGCCAACGTCATCGCCCTGCACCACCCGTCCGGCGACGCCAAGAAGTACTCGCGCGGCCAGCACGTGACCGACGTCTACCCGGAGAACTTCACCGTCGGCTGGCTGGAAGGCACCACCGAAGGCGGCAGCAGCGGCTCCGGCCTGTTCACGCTGTACCGCGACAACAGCTACCGCCTGCGCGGTGGCCTGTACGGTGGCAGCGCGAGTTGCGCCAACGCAGGCACGCTCTCCAGCCCAGCCAACCGCGACCACTATTCGCGCCTCGACCTGATCTTCCCGCAGATCAAACAATGGATCGCTGCGGATCCGGTCCGCGAGAACGGTACCCAGCCACTGGTCCGCGCTGCCGGTGCCAGTGCCGTCGCCCAGGGCCAGGGCGCAAGGACATCGCCTGCGGTATCCGCACCGGTAACGACACCGGCCGTGCGCGAGCGCACGCCGCAGGCGACGCCGCTGCGCGCAGGCACGCTCGAGCGCTGAGCGGACCCCTGCATGCCAAGAAAGAAAGGCCGGCCCCATGCCGGCCTTTTTGCTGCGCACGCATCCGCTTCATCGTGGGCACACGCAGCGCATCCAATCTGATGGCGACCTTTCTCCGGCCCGATCCATGCCGACCATCGTGACCCATGCGCTGATTCCCCTGGCAGCCGGCATCGCGCTCGGCAAGGCACGCCTGCCACCCCGCCTGGTCGTCGCCGGCATGATCGCCGCGGTGCTGCCGGATGCCGACGTCATCGCGTTCAAACTCGGCATCGAATACGCGCACGTGTTCGGTCACCGCGGCGCCAGCCATTCGCTGGTGTTCGCGCTGGTGTGCGGCGCCTTCGTCGCCTGCTGCGCGCGCTGGCTGAAGGTAACGCCCATCGCAGCATTCCTGTTCATCGCACTATCCGCCGCCTCGCATCCGTTGCTGGACATGCTGACTGATGGCGGCCTCGGCGTCGCGCTGCTGTGGCCCTGGTCCGACGCCCGCCACTTCTCGCCATGGCGGGTGATCGAAGTCTCGCCGTTCGCGAACCGCTTCTTCAGCGCGCGTGGCGTGGAGGTGCTGCTGTCGGAGCTGCGCTGGGTGTGGGTGCCGGTGCTTGCGCTTGCGGGCGTCACCGCATGGCTGCGCCGCCGCCGGGCTCTTCTGTAGGAGCGACGTCAGTCGCGACCGCACGCCCACCGGCCACGTGGAAAGCCGGTGACTCTCCCCCCGGGCGCGCCTCTGTTCCTGCGGTGGGCGTTGCCATCGGGGCGCGTCGCGACTGACGTCGCTCCTACTGAAAAGCAACGCCCCTCAGTTCACGTCCGGCGCGGGATCCGGCTTGCGCGCCTTCATCTGTTCGGCCAGTTGCGCCTCGAACTGTTCCAGCGTGAGCCCTTGCGCCGCCGCCTCGATCACCGCGGTGTCGCGCAGTTCGTCCGAATACACCAGCCGCACCGCGTTGCCCTGTGCTTCGTGCAGCGCGGCAGCCTGCTTGATCATCGCCAGCACCTCGGCCGCGCTGTCGGAACTGCCGGCGATGCGGCCGTCCAGGCCCAGTACCCACACGCCGGCCTGGCGTACCACGCCAGCCAGCAGCTCGCCCTCGGGATTGCGCAGTTCGGCATGCGGTTCGATGGCCGGCGCATTCGCGCGCGCCTGGTTGTGCGCCTTGGTCGCCTTGCGCTTCTTCGCCTCGCGGCGGGCCTTGGACTGGATCGACATGGGGGTTCTCGCAGGACGTCAGAGTTGATCGGTGGGTTCGAGCGCGGCGGCGTTCTTCGGGCACGCCAGCCGGCGATGGTGGGCCTTCGCCTCCCATTGCCACATCAGCCAGCCCAGCAGCGTGAAGCCGGCCATGCCGAGCGCCAGATGCAGGCCATGCTGGCTCAGCAGCGGCGAAAGTACACCGGCGATGATGGCGTTGACGATCAGGTTGCTGAAGGCCTGCAGCGACGAGGCCGCGCCACGCTGGCGCGGGTACATGTCGAGGATCGCTAGCGTCAGGATCGGGAATACCAGCGCCACGCCCAGCGCCGCCAGCATCATCGGCAAGACCGCCCACGGCACCCGGATGTCGTCGCCGGCCCAGGCGTTGTAGCCGACGTTGGCGAGCATCGCCAGGGCCATGCAGGCGTAGCCGATCCTCACCAGGCGCGTCCCCTCGATGCGCCCGGCGGCACGGCCCGACAGGAACGCCCCCAGCACCATGCCGCCGATGGTGGGCAGGAAAAGCCAGGCGAACTGCTGTTCGTCCAGGTGCAGCAGATCCATCACGAACGCCGGCGCCGAGGCGATGTACAGGAACAGGCCGCCGAACCCCAACGAGCCTGCCGCGGCCAGCCGCAGGAAGCGCGGATTGCGCGCGATGCCCACGTAATCGCGCAGCAGGCGGCGCGGCGATACCGTCAGCCGCGCCTCCGGGGGGTGCGTCTCCGGCAGCCAGCCGATCACCGCCACCATCAGCAGCAGCGAGAAACCGGCGAGGAACCAGAAGATCATCGGCCACGCGCTCCAGCCGAGGATCCAGCCGCCCACGATCGGCGCGATGGCCGGCGCGATGCCGAAGATCATCGACACCTGGCTCATCAGCCGCTGCGCGTCATCGCCATCGCGCGCGTCGCGGACCACCGCGCGCCCGACGATGAAGCCGACGCCCGCGGACAGGCCCTGCATCGCCCGGAACAGCAGCAGCGTGCCCATGTCGGTGGCCAGCGCACAGCCCACCGAGGCCAGCAGGAATACGAACAAGCCACCCAGGATCACCCGCCGCCGTCCGAACGTGTCGGACAGCGGTCCGTGCACCAGGCTCATCAGCGCATACGTCAGCAGGTACACGCTGATGGTCTGCTGCATCGCCACCTTGTCCGCGCCCAGCTGCACGCCGATGGCCGGGAACGCCGGGAAGATGGTGTCGATCGAGAACGGGCCGAACATCGCCAGCCCGCCCAGCAGCAGGGCCAGGCGACGGTTGGAGATGGCGTGGGGGGCACTCATTGCGGGGAAACTCCGGACAGTCGCGGCGCGGGCTTCATGAACAGGCCGGGCCGGGCCGCCCATGGTACGCGCAAACCGCCGGCCGGCCGCCGCGCCGCGCTATAATCCGGCGGCAAGATCCGGTGGGAGAAGCCCGTCGCCCGCGACGTGCTGCCGAAGGCGCAAACGCCCGTAATCGCTCAGGCCCGATACCACCACGGCAACGACACTCTGGAGAGACCGGCCGCCCACGCGGCAGCGCCGGCGCCGAAGGGGCACGAAGTGCGCGACGTCCCCGTCGGTGTGCTTCCAAACTCTCAGGCAAAAGGACAGAGGGGCACCCCACGTGCGGCTTCCGCACGCTGGCCCTATCGCCCTTCCGGATGCCTGCCATGTCGAACACCCCCTCCCTGCGCGAGCTCGAGCACCACGGCGCGTTCCTCGAACGCCACATCGGCCCGAACGATGCCGAGATCGCGCACATGCTGCGCGTGGTCGGCCACGATTCGCTCGATGCGATGACCGATGCCATCGTGCCCGCCAACATCAAGTCCGCGCAGCCGCTGGCCCTGCCCTCGCCCATCAACGAGGAAGAGGCGCTGGCGAAGATCCGCGCCGTCGCCGGCCGCAACCAGGTCTTCCGCAGTTTCATCGGCCAGGGCTACTACGGCACGCACACGCCGAAGGTCATCCTGCGCAACATCCTCGAGAACCCGGCCTGGTACACCGCCTACACGCCGTACCAGGCAGAGATCTCGCAGGGCCGCATGGAAGCGCTGATCAACTTCCAGACCATGGTCACCGACCTGACCGGCATGGAGATCGCCAGCGCCTCGCTGCTGGACGAAGGTACCGCCGCCGCCGAAGCCATGACGCTGGCCAAGCGCTCGGCTAAGTCGAAGTCGAACACCTTCCTGGTCGCCGGCGACACCCACCCGCAGACGCTGGAAGTGCTGGCCACTCGCGCCGAGCCGCTGGGCCTCACCGTCGAGGTGGTGCGCTCCACCGACGCCTTCCACGAGAAGCTGGCCGCCGGAGACTACTTCGGCGTGCTGGTGCAGTACCCCGCCTCCAGCGGCTGGGTCGCCGACTGGGCGAAGGACGCCGACGCCATCCACGCGAACAATGCGCTGTTCGTCGTCGCCACCGACCTGCTCGCGTTGACCCTGCTGAAGCCGCCGGGCGAGATGGGCGCCGACATCGTCATCGGCAACTCGCAGCGCTTCGGCGTGCCGTTCGGTTTCGGTGGCCCGCACGCCGCCTTCATGGCCTGCCGCGATGCCTACAAGCGCAGCATGCCCGGCCGCTTGATCGGCGTGTCGGTCGATGCCGAGGGGAAGCCGGCCTACCGCCTGACGCTGCAGACGCGCGAACAGCACATCCGTCGCGAGAAGGCCACCTCCAACATCTGCACCGCGCAGGTGCTGCTGGCCGTGATGGCCAGCATGTACGCCGTCTATCACGGCCCGGAAGGCCTGGCCCGCATCGCCGGCCGCGTCGCACGCCTGACCGCCATCCTCGCCGAGGGCCTGCGCACGCTCGGCTATCCGGCCGTGCATGCCAGCGCGTTCGACACGCTGTGCATCGAACCGGGTGACGCGCGCGATGCCATCCTGGCCCGCGCCCGCGACGCCCACCTCAACCTGCGCGTGCGCAGCAACGGTTCGCTGTGCATCTCGCTGGACGAGACCACCACCCGCGCCGACGTCGACGCGCTGTGGGGCGTGTTCGCCGGTGAAGCCGCCACGCTGCCGTCGGTCGACGCGCTGGATGCCAGCGCGCCGTCGCTGATCCCGGCCGACCTGCGTCGCCGCAGCAACTTCCTGACCCATCCAGTGTTCAACACGCACCACAGCGAACACGAACTGCTGCGCTACATGCGCGCACTGTCGGACAAGGATCTGGCGCTGGACCGCACCATGATCCCGCTGGGCAGCTGCACGATGAAGCTCAACGCCACGGCCGAGATGATTCCGGTGACCTGGCCCGAGTTCGGCAACATCCATCCGCTGGCGCCGGCCGGACAGACCCAGGGCTACACGCAGCTGATCGACGAGCTGGAAGCCATGCTGGTCGAATGCACCGGCTACGACGCGGTCAGCCTGCAGCCCAACTCCGGCGCGCAGGGCGAGTACGCCGGCCTGCTGGCGATCCGCGCCTACCACCGCGCGCGCGGCGAAGCCCACCGCGACATCTGCCTGATCCCCGAATCCGCGCACGGCACCAACCCGGCCAGCGCGCAGATGTGCGGCATGCAGGTGGTGGTGACCAAGTGCGATGCCAACGGCAACGTCGATGTCGAAGACATCCGCCGCGCCGCCGAGAAGTACAGCGACCGCCTTGCGGCGATCATGATCACCTACCCGTCCACGCATGGCGTGTTCGAGGAAGACGTGGTCGCCATCTGCGACGTCGTCCACCAGCACGGCGGCCAGGTCTATACCGACGGCGCCAACATGAACGCCCTGGTCGGCGTGGCCAAGCCCGGCAAGTGGGGTTCGGACGTTTCCCACCTCAACCTGCACAAGACCTTCTGCATTCCGCACGGCGGCGGCGGTCCCGGCGTGGGTCCGTGCGCGGTGAAGGCGCACCTGGCGCCGTACCTGCCCAAGACGCTCGGCGGCGAAGGCGACGTGGGCATGGTCAGCGCGGCCAGCTTCGGCAGCGCCAGCATCCTGCCGATCAGCTGGATGTACATCACGCTGATGGGCGCGGCCGGCCTGCGCAAGGCCACGCAGGTGGCGCTGCTCAACGCCAACTACATCGCCAAGCGGCTGGAAGCGCACTACGAGACGCTCTACACCGGCCGCAACGGGCTGGTGGCGCACGAATGCATCCTCGACCTGCGCCCGATCAAGGACCGCACCGGCATCAGCGCCGAGGACGTGGCCAAGCGCCTGATCGACTTCGGCTTCCACGCGCCCACGCTGAGCTTCCCGGTCGCCGGCACGCTGATGGTCGAGCCGACCGAAAGCGAATCGCAGCACGAGTTGGACCGCTTCATCGACGCGATGATCGAGATCCGCGAGGAGATCCGCGCGGTCGAGGACGGCCGCCTGGACCGCGAGGACAACCCGCTGAAGCACGCGCCGCACACCGCGACGATGGTGATGGCCAGCGAGTGGACCCACGCCTACCCGCGCGAACTGGCCGCGTTCCCGCTGGCCACGCTGAAGCTGCAGAAGTACTGGCCGCCGGTCGCGCGCGTGGACAACGTCTACGGCGACAAGAACGTCATGTGCGCCTGCATCCCGGTGGATGCCTACAAGGAAGACGTGGAGGCGTAAGCGCCCGTCACCGTACCGTACCCGCGAGGCCCCGCATGTCGGGGCCTCGTGTTTTCCCGGTCGCACAATGGAGGGAGCGACGCCGCCAACGTCGTGCCAGCAGCGTTTACCATCGACCGCATGGCCGACCTGACTGCACTCGCCCTCGACGCATTGATCTTCATCGGCTTGGCCTGGGTGGTCTGGCGGGCGCTCGGCCGCTCGATCCCCATCGCCGTCATCCCGATCATCATCGGCCTGCTGCTGGCGGCCACCGGCGTGCTGCCGTCCGGCTGGGGCGTGCCGTCGACGCTGGGCGACCAGGCCGGCTTCGTCGGCGTGTTGCTGCTCGCCTTCACCGCCGGACTGGAAACGCGCCAGTCCGCGCACCTGCCCAGCGCGTCCGACGCCGGTCCGTTGCCACGCACGCAGGCCCTGCGCTTCGTCGCCAGCGCCGGCATGGCGCTGCTGCTACCGTTCGCGCTGGGCACGCTGGCCGCGCACTCCTACTTCACCGGCCTGCCGGGCTGGGAGCCGCCGAAGGGGGGCGCATGGATGGGTGCGCTGGCGATCGGCCTGTGCATCGCGGTCAGCGCACTGCCGGTGCTGATCGGCATCGTGCGCGAACTCGGCCCGCTGCACCGCCCGCTGACCCAACTCGCGGTGCGCATCGCGGTGATCGACGATGCCATGCTGTGGATCGGTCTCGCCGTCCTGTTGTTCGTGGCGGAAGGTGGCTCGCTGCTGGCCGGCGCCTCGTCGCTGACCGTGCTCGCCATCGGCGCGATCCTGCTCCTCACCACCGCCGGATCGCTGGCGACGCGCCTGCGCGCCCAACCGCCGGCCTGGTGCGTGTGGCTGGCGCTGCCGCTGTTCCTCGTCGGCGGTGCATGGGTCAGTTCGCAGCTTGGCCTGCACGCCTTGCTGGGCGCCTACTTCGGCGGCGCGATGGTGCCCGCCGCGTGGACGAAGCGGCTGCCGGTCGAACGCATGGGGCAGTTCGCCCTGATCGGACTGGCACCGCTGTTCTTCGGCCACAGCGGCCTGAAGATCGATGGCAGCGTGCTGGGCTGGGCATCGCTGCAGGCCTCGCTGGTGCTGCTGGTGCTGGCGGTCCTGGCGAAGCTGGTCGCGGTGCTGCTGTGTCCGCCGGCCAGCACGCTGTCGCAGCGCGAAGCGCTCGCGGTCGGCGCGCTGCTGCAATGCAAGGGGCTGATGGAAATCGTCGCCGCCACCATCCTGCGCGACAAGGGGCTGCTGTCCGAACACGCGTTCGCCGCGCTGGTCACGCTGGCCGTGCTGTCGACGCTGCTGACCGGCCCGTTCTTCCGAGCCCTGGTGAGGCGCCAGGTGCAGGTCGACACCGGCGGACGCCAGACGACGTAGGGCGCCTCAGGCGTCGAGATAGGGCCGCGAGGTGTCCGCCAGCCAGCCCATGAAGGCCTGCACGCGTTGCGGCAGGTGGCGGCGGTGCGCGTACAGCAGCGTCACCGGCATCGGTTCTGCCCGGTACGCCGGCAGCACTTCCACCAAATGCCCCTGTTCGATCAGCGTGCGCAGGCCGGCCATCGGCGCCTGGATCAGGCCCAGTCCGGCGATGCAGGCCGCTTCGTAGGCGTCGGAGCTGTTGACCGTCAGCGCGCCCGTCATCGGCACGCTGGCGAACTGCGCACCGTCCCAGTATTCCCAACCGTCGGCCTTGCCGCCGAACGTGCTGGCGTAGTGGATCAGCCGGTGCGCATGCAGGTCGTCCGGCGACGCCGGCACGCCGTGACGCTGCAGGTACGCCGGGCTGGCGCAGGTCACCACGCGCAGTTCGCCGAGCGGACGCGCGACCAGGCTGGTATCGGCGAGCGTGCCGACGCGCAGGACGCAATCGAAGCCCTCGCTCACCACGTCGACGCGGCGATCGGTGCAACTCAGTTCCAGCTCCAGGTGCGGATGCGCCTGCAGGAAGTCCGGCAGGTGCGGCAGCACGAAGTGGCGCGCGAAGCGCGCCGGCATGTCCACGCGCAGTCGGCCGCGCAGCGCCTGCGGCGTGCGCGCGAACAGGTGCTGCACCTCCTCCATGTCGGCCAGCAGGTCGCGGCAGCGCTCGTAGAACACCTGGCCGTCCTGGGTGAGCTGCACGCGCCGGGTGGTCCGGTGCAGCAGCTGCGTGCCCAGCCACGCCTCGAGCTGCTGTACGGCGGTGGAGACGCTGGCCTTGGGCAGGCCCAGGCTGTCGGCCGCGCGGGTGAAGCTGGCCATCTCGGCCACCCGGAGAAAGGTCTGCATGGCATCGAGGCGGTTCATGGAGGCTTCCGGCTATTGTTCGGCTTGAGCGAACGGTCTAATCAGTTTAGGCCAATTTATCCAAGCTATGACCACCAATACAGTGTCGCCACGGTGATTCCACCGACTTCCCCGACTGGAGACCTGTCATGACCAGCCCTTCCTCCCCCCTCACCCTGATCACCGGCGGCAGCCGCGGCCTCGGCCGCAACATGGCCCTCGCCGTCGCCCGCCAGGGCCACGACGTGCTGCTGACCTACCGCAGCCAGCAGGCGGAAGCCGCGGCCGTCGTCGCCGAGATCGAAGCCCTCGGCCAGCGCGCCGCCGCGCTGCCACTCGATGTCGGTCGGAGCGACACCTTCGACGCCTTCGCCGATGCCATGCGCGCGCAGTTGGTGGCCTGGAACCGCGAGCGCTTCGACCACCTGGTCAACAACGCCGGCATGGGTGTGCACGCCGGCTTCGCCGAGACCACGCGCGAGCAGTTCGACGCGCTGGTCGACGTGCACGTCAAGGGCCCGTTCTTCCTGACCCAGACGCTGCTGCCGCTGATCGCCGACGGCGGCCGCATCCTCAACATCTCGTCCGGCCTGGCGCGCTTCGCCCTGCCCGGCTACGCCGCCTACGCGGCGATGAAGGGTGCGATGGAGGTGCTGACGCGCTATCAGGCCAAGGAACTGGGCGCGCGCGGCATCGCGGTGAACATCGTGGCGCCCGGCGCGATCGAGACCGACTTCGGCGGCGGCGCGGTGCGCGACAACGCGCAGCTCAACGCCTTCGTCGCCTCGCAGACCGCGCTCGGCCGCGTCGGCCTGCCGGACGACATCGGCGGCGTCGTCGCCCTGCTGCTGTCGCCGGGCGCCGGCTGGGTCAACGCGCAGCGCATCGAAGCGTCGGGCGGGATGTTCGTGTAAGCCACCGTATCGCCTATCGCGCGACATCCCCTCTCCCTGCGTCAGCGGGGAGAGGGTGCCGAAGGCGGGTGAGGGGCGAACGGAGGCGCGAGGCAATCCAAGCACACGATAGTGCCGCGTTCGGCGCGCGCCCCTCATCCGCCCTCCGGGCACCTTCTCCCCGCCTAGCGGGGAGAAGGATTCAGAACTCGATCTTCACCGATGCGGCACTGCGCTTCGCTTCTCCGTGGTAGACCGCTTCGATGTTATTGCCATCCGGATCCAGCACGAAGGCGGCGTAGTAGCCGGGATGGTACGGTCGCTCGCCCGGTGCACCGTTGTCGGTGCCGCCGTTCGCCAACGCAGCCTTATGAAAGGCTTCGACCATCGCCCTGTCCTGCGCCTGGAACGCGAGGTGATGGCGGCCGGTCAACGCCCCCTGCGCAGCTTCGCTGTCGGCCGTGGACACGAACAGTTCGTCCGCCCAGAAATAGCCTTCGTCCTCGCCGCCCATCGGCACGCCGAGTACGTCGAACACCGCGGTGTAGAACCGCTGGCTGGCCTTCAGGTCGCGCACGACCAGCTGGATATGGTCGATCAGGCGACCTCGGTGCAGTTCCTGGGTTTCCATGGCGTGATCCTCCGGTTGAAGAGAAGACAGTGATGGCACGGAATGCGGACAGCGAGTGTCCGCGGTGCCCCGTTAACGCGGTCTCGACACCGCGTGACGGACGCTGGCCGTCCGCCAGCCATCGCGAGCGCACCATGCCCGAGTCCATCTACGACGCCCTGCACGAAAGCCACGAGGCGCAGCGCTCATTGTGCCGCCGCCTGCTTCGTTCCAAGCCCGGCACGCGCGAGCGGCTGGACCTGTTCACCGCGTTGCGTATCGAACTGGCCGCGCACGCTGCCGCCGAGGAGCGCTTCCTCTACGTCCCCATCCTGATGGACGACCGTGGTCTGAATTCCTCGCGCCACGCACTGCACGAGCACCACGAGATGGACGAACTGGTCGAGGACCTGCAGTCGCTCGATCCGCGTCATGCCGCGTGGCTGAAGAAGGCGCGCGAGTTGTCGGAAAAGGTGCACCACCACCTGCGCGAGGAAGAGAAGAAGTTCTTCCAGGTCTCCGGCCGCATCCTCAGCGCCACGAAGAAGGTGCAGCTCGCCCGCCAGTACCGCCGCGACTACGCCCGCATGCGCAAGGAGCTCGAGGCGAAGTAGTCGTGCCCGCGGCACGCGACGCCGTCGCGCGTCCGCGGTAGCCTGCGCGCATGGACTCCCTGATCGCCGCCGCCGGACGGGCACTGGTCGCCGGCGACGTACTCGGCGCACTCAAGCACGTGGGCTGGCGCGACGATCCCGCCGCCCTGGCGCTGCGCGGCATCGCCATGGCGCAACTCGGCGATTATCCCCGCGCGCGCGACCTGCTGCGCCGCGCCGGCCGCGGCTTCGGTGCGCGTGAAGCCGTGGCGCGCGCACGCTGCGTGGTGGCCGAGGCGGAAGTGGCGCTGGCCATGCGCGAACTCGGCACCGCGCCACGCCCGCTCGACGAAGCGGCACGCACGTTGGCGACGCGCGGTGATCGCATCAACGCCACGCAGGCACGCCTGATCGCCGTGCGCCGCCACCTGCTGCTGGGACGACTGGACGCCGCCAGCGCGGTATTGGCCACGCTCGAGCTGGACGGTGCGCCGCCGGCCCACCAGGCCCTGGCCGCGCTCGCCACCGCCGAGATCGCACTGCGCTCGCTGCGTACGCGCGATGCCCGCGATGCCTTGCAGCAGGCGCGCGATACGGCGGTGCAGGCCGGCATCCCGGCCCTGTGCGCGGAAGTCGACGAGGTCGCCGCGGCGTTGCAGCGCCCCGCCGCGCGGATCCTGCACGCGGGCCACGAACAGCCGGTCCGCCTGGACGAAGTGGAAGCGCTGCTCGACCAGGGCACGCTGGTCGTCGACGCCGTGCGCCACGGCCTGCGCAACGCCAGCGTCATGTTGCCGCTCGCTCGGCGCCCGGTGCTGTTCGCTCTGCTGCGCACGCTGGCGCTCGGCTGGCCCGGCGACGTGGAGCGCAACACACTGATCGCGCGCGTCTTCCGCACGCGCCATCCGGACGAGACGCATCGCGCGCGGTTGCGCGTGGAGATCGGCCGCCTGCGCCGGCTGGTCGTCGACGTCGCCGACATCACCGCGACCGGGCAGGGCTTCCGGCTGGTACCGCATCGCGCACGCCATGTGGTCGTGCTGGCGCCGCCGCTGGAAGGCGAACAGGCCGCGTTGCAGGGCCTGCTCGCCGACGGCATGGCCTGGTCGACCTCCGCGCTCGCGCTGGCCACCGGCATGGGCCAGCGCTCGGTACAGCGTGCACTCGCGGCGCTGGAGGCGGACGGGCATGTGCGCTCCGTCGGCCGCGCCCGAGCACAACGCTGGGTGGCGCCGCCGCTGGCCGGATTCACGACGATCTTGTTACTCCCTGCCGTGCTGCCGGCTGCGTAGATTGGCCTCACCCACCCACCGCACCGGAGTTTCCCCATGGACAGCACCGCCACTTCCGCCCCGGCACGCACCGCCGAGATCGTCCGCGAATACGGCCCGTTCGATGGCGCGCCCAGCATCCACGGCGTGACCCACGACGGCCAGCACGTCTGGGCCGCGACCAATGACGGCATCCTCGCCATCGCGCCGGACAGCGGCGATGTCGTGCGCCGCATCGCCAGCCATGCCGATGCCGGCACGGCGTTCGACGGCACCTACCTCTACCAGATCGCCGAGGCACGCATCGACAAGATCGATCCCGCCACCGGCAGCGTCATCGCCTCGATTCCCGCACCCGGCGCCGGTCGCGATTCGGGCATGGCCTGGGCCGAGGGCAGCCTGTGGGTCGGCCAGTACCGCGAGCGGTGCATCCACCAGATCGATCCGGACACGGGGAAGATCCTGCGCACGATCGCCTCCGACCGCTTCGTCACCGGCGTCTCCTGGGTCGATGGCGACCTGTGGCATGCCACCTGGGATGGCGACGACAGCGACCTGCGTCGCATCGATCCGAAGGACGGCCGCGTGCTCGAGCGCCTCGACATGCCGGCCGGCGCGCACGTCAGCGGCCTGGAGTCCGACGGCGCCGACCTGTTCTATTGCGGCGGTGGTCCCAGCGGAAAACTCCGCGCCGTGCGCCGTCCCGCGCGCGCCGCCTGACGATCACCGCGTCGCAGGACGCGCGCGCTCCCGACCCTTCGCTCCGGTCCCGCCAGGGACCGGCCGGTTCGCCGCGTGCCGGCGCCTTCCTCTGTCTGTCCCCCTTCATTCCCGGAGTTGCCGATGAACATCGCACACGACACGCCCGTGATCGCGTCGCGCGAGGCGTGGCAGGAAGCACGCCTCGCCCTGCTCGCCCGCGAGAAAGCGCTCACCTCTCTGCACGACGAGATCGCGCGCGAACGCCGCGCCCTGCCGTGGGTGCGCGTGGAGACGCCCTACGTCTTCGATACGCCCGCCGGTCCGCGCGCACTGGCCGAGCTCTTCGACGGCCGTCGCCAACTGATGGTGCAGCACTTCATGTTCGCGCCCGGCTGGGAGCAGGGCTGCAAGAGCTGCTCCTTCATGGCGGACCACCATGCAGGCGCGCTGGCGCACCTCGCGCAACGCGACCTCACCCTGGTCGCGGTGTCGCGCGCACCGCTGGACGACATCGAGGCGTTCCGCCGTCGCATGGGCTGGACGTTCCCGTGGGTGTCGTCGTTCGGTACGTCGTTCAACCACGATTTCGGGGTCAACTTCACCCGGGAAGAGATGTCGCGCGGCGCGGTCGACTACAACTACGTGCGCCAGCCGTTCCCGCACGAGGAAGCGCCGGGTATCAGCGTGTTCGTGCGCGACGATGCCGGCCAGGTCTTGCACACCTATTCGCGCTACGGGCGCGGCGTGGAAACGATGATGCATACGTACGCGCTGCTCGATCTCGCGCCGCTGGGACGCGCCGAGGAAGCGGACGAGTACCCGATGGCCTGGGTACGCCATCACGACCGGTACGACGCGGCACCGCCCCGCACGACGGGCACGTGCTGTCCGGCGTCGAAGGCCTGAAGCGGAGGCCACCCGCATGACGCTGCCCGAGGCCTGGCTGCCGTGGCTCGCGGTGGCCGGCCTCGGCGCCCTGCATGGCATGAACCCGGCGAATGGCTGGATCTTCCTCGCGTCCGACACCACACGCCGTGACGACGCGTGTGGCCTGCGACGGTGCCTGGCGTCATTGGCGGTCGGACACGCGGCGTCCATCGCTCTCGTCGTCGCGGCAGTCACGCATGGCGTGTCGCTGGATCGCGCGGACCTGATGACGTTCGCCGGAAGCGTACTGATCGCCATGGCGGTGACCCACGCAATCCGACGACGCGGGCGCCACATGCTCGCGACACCGGCTCACCCCAGCCGTCCCAGTGTCCGCCTGGCCCTATGGTCCTGCCTGATGGGGACCGCCAGCGGCAGCGGCCTGATGCTGGTGCCCGCCCTCGTTCCCTTGTGCGTAAGCGGTCCCGCGCGTGCGATCACCACCACCGGTTCGCTCGCCCTGATGCTGGTCGCGGTGATGGTGCATCTGCTGGCGATGCTGCTGACCACGCAGGCCATTGCCACCGGCCTGTGCCGTGGCCTCCGGCATGCGCGCGTTGGGCGCCATGCCCACCACCTGGCATCGCTATGGACACTCGCACTGGCGATCACCGGTGCGGCCCTGATCGCCACGCGCTGACCGCACTACGCATTCTTTACGCAGCGAGGCAGCAACCGCATGGCGACGTTATGCGACTCCCGCCTATCGTGGCGACACCGCACAGACGTGCGCCACGAACCGCTCCATGTCCATCCTGATCCTGCGCGGCCCGCATGCCCAAGCGGCCACCGACCCATCGCTTTCGCTCGCTTCGATTGACCAGGACCTGCACCGGCGCGCGCACTCCTCCGGCCATGCCCTGCATTGCCGCGGATTCCGCAGCCTGCACGACCTGCTGTCCCGCCTCCGCCAGGTGCGCCGCCAGGACCACATGGTGCTGATCGATGCGGGCGACCTCGCGGTCGACAGCCCCGACGATGCCGATGCGCTGCGCGACGCGCTCGACGCCCTGCCGGTTCCCTACATCGAACTCCACGACGACGCCGCACACGCGCTGGAGCCGCGCACGCAGCCGCAGCACGCCCCGCTGGTCACCGTGATCCTGCGTGGCGATCTGGCGAGCGCCTACACGATGGCGCTCGCCGTCGCCCTGCATCGCCTCGGCCGCACCGACCCGACGCCCACCCTCCATGCCTGAGCAGGAACCCCTCATGTCCATTCTCGTGATCCGTGGTCCCGAGCAGCACGACGGACTGACGTCGCCGCCGACACCGCTGCCGCCTTCCGTCCTCGGTGCGCTCGTACAGCGGGCAGGCTGCGCCGGCCAGACGCTCGTCGTCCGCAGTTGCGGCTCCACCACCGAGGTGCTCACCGCGCTGCGACTGGCCAACGAATGGGGCGTCCGCGCCACGCTGCTCGATCCCGGTGCGCTCTCCGACCATCCGCTACTGCAACGCGCCGTGCAGGGCCTGGCGCATCCCTATGTGGAAGTGCACGACGGATCGATCGCGGACGAAGCCAGCCTGCCCGCATCCACCGGCCGGCGCCTCGCCGTGGTGGACGGCTACGGTGCGCGCAGCTATGCGCTCGCACTGGAGATCGCACTGGAGCAACTCGGCTGTGCCGAATGCGAATGCGACGTCCATGTCGGCACCTGACCGGCCACGCCACTACTTCGCCGACTACGAGGTCTATCAGGACGGCCATGCCATCGCCTGGGGCCAGGTGACGCACAGCGCGCGCATGGACGCGGAGGCCGCCGCCGATGCACTCGTCGCCATCTTGCGTGCGCATGCGGCGAATACGCACGACGTCGACACGGGGGCGATCCGGCTGCGCGGTATCTACCGCCTGTAACCGCCGGACCTGTCACCGGGATGTCATCCCGGCCGCGTAGCGTGCCGCGTTTTGGGGAAGGACGGGACGTTGGCCGAGCAGGCGATCAGGGCGTTGACGCGCGTCTTCACCGACGAGGCGCCGGCGCTGCGCGGGTTCTTCGCGCGCCGCGGCGCCAACGACGAGGCCGAGGACCTGGTGCAGGAAACCTACCTGCGCCTGCTGCGCGCGCACCAGGGCGGCGGCGAACGCATCGCCAACCCGGAAGCCTATCTCTACACCGTCGCCACCAACCTGGCGCGCGAGCAGGCGGCCCGCCGGCAGCGCTCGCCGGTTCCCATCGAAGACGTCGAACAGGTGGCCGCGCTGATGACCAGTCCGGAAGGCGTCGAGGATGCGACCGAGCGCGCCCAGCGCCGCCAGCACATGCAGGCCTTGCTTGCCGGCCTGCCGGCGCGCACGCGCGCGGTGCTGGTCATGCAGTACCGCGACGGACTGACCTACCGGCAGATCGCCGAGCGCATGGGCGTGTCGCCGCACATGGTGAAGAAGCATGTCGTGCATGGACTCGCGGTCTGTCGACGCGCCGTCGGGGATGCGCAGTGAACCTCCACGATTTCGGCAGGACGACGGTCACGGAAGAGGCCGCGCACTGGCACCTGCTGCAGCGCGAAGGCGCGCTGGGTGCGGCCGACCAGCAGCGCTTCATGGACTGGCTGGTCGCCTCGCCCGAGCACCTGCGCGAGTATCTCGCCATGGCCCGCGTGGTCGCAGAACTGGGCGATGCGATGCGCGACCTGCCGGCCAGTGCGGACGTCGACGCCATCATCGCCGGCCCGCGTCCCGAGACCGGCAACGTGGTCGCGATCGGCGGCGCACGTCGCGCCAGGCCGGCACCGGCGCATTCGCCCCGTCGCCGCTGGATGCTACGTGTGGCGGTCGCCGCCATGCTGCTGGTGGGTATCGGCCTGGGACTGCAGGTCGCGCTGCCGACACGGATGACGTATGTCGCCCAGCATGGCGCGCCGCGCGTATTCACCCTCCACGACGGCAGCGTGCTGCACCTCAATGCGGAAAGCGAGGCCTCGGTCTCGTTCGGCCTGCTCCATCGACGGGTCCAACTGGCGCGTGGCCAGGCCAGCTTCGTCGTCGCGGCGGAACGGCGCCCCTTCACCGTGCATGCGGCCGGACTGGAAGTGCGCGACATCGGCACCACGTTCGACGTGTCGCTGCAGCGCGGCCACGCCCGCTTCGGCGTTACCGAAGGCCGCATCCTGGTGATCGACAGGGCGGGCGGCGGCCCGCTGCTGGCCGACCTGCGCGCAGGACAGGCGGCGCGCATCGCGCACGTCGACCGCCATGTACGGATATCGCACGAAGATGCCGACGTGCTGACCGCATGGTGGGACCGCCGCATCGTCTTCCGCGACGAACCGCTGCACGAGATCGCCGACCGCTTCAATCGCATGAATCGCGTGCGGCTGCACGTGGACGACCGCATGGCCGGCGCCTTGCGCCTCACCGGCAACCTGCAGGCGGACGATCTCGCTTCGTTGCGTGTATTCCTCGACGAACAGCCCGCGCTGATCACCACCCTGCAAGCCGGCGAGCTCCGCGTGCGTTCGCGTCCCGCGCCCGCATCCGTCGTGCGCTGAGCCGGCGCTGTAAGAAAAAATTCACGAAGAAAACGGTGCCCGATCTTCTTCGTGCGGAATCGTAGGAAGGGTGAGCGCGCGGCGACCGCGACGCCACCACCCCACCCTACCGGATCCCACGATGCGCCGACTCCTCGTTCTTTCCATCGCCCTTGCCCTGCAGGCCGCGACCGCCAACGTCGCCGCCCAGCAGGCGAACGCCGCGACCGACGCCATCCCCGCGCAATCGCTGGACAGCGCGCTCAACACGCTGTCGCGGCAGACCGGCCTGCAGTTCGTCTACAACGCACAGGCCGGAAATCCGCGCACGCGCGCCGTGCCCGCCGGGCTGTCGTCCGACCAGGCGCTGGCCTACCTGCTGGAAGGCACCGGCCTGCGCTTCCGCTACCTCAACGCCGGCACCGTGACCATCGAAGCCGACAGCGCGACCACCCCGACCGCGCCCGCCGCACCGGCGCAGGTACCGGCATCGACCACACCGGCCGCCGGACCGACCGCGCAAGCCGTCGATGCGCAGAACCTGGACAGCGTCGAAGTCGTCGGCAGCTACAGCCGCAGCCTGGAACAGGCCGTCGACATCAAGCGCTACAACGTCGGCTTCTCCGACTCCATCGTCGCCACCGACGTCGCCGACTTTCCCGAACAGAACCTCGCCGAAGCGCTGCAGCGCATGCCCGGCGTGACCATCGAGCGCAACAAGGGCATGGGCAGCAAGGTCAACGTGCGCGGCCTGCCCTCCGAATACACCCATGTCTCGATCAACGACCTGGCGACCGCGTCGGGCAGCGGTGGACGCGATGTGGAATTCGACCTGTTCGCCTCCGAAATCATCCAGCAGGTCACGGTGCAGAAGTCGCCGACCGCGGCCGACGAGGAAGGCGGCATCGCCGGCTCGGTGAAGATCTCCACCGCACGCTCGTTCGACTACAACGACCGCAAGCTGGTGTTCTCCGCCGAAGGCGCGCACAACTCGATCTCCGAGGAGACCGATCCCAAGTTCGCGTTCCTCGCCAGCGACACCTGGGGCGACTGGGGCGCGCTGGTCTCGTTCTCGCATGCCGAGCGCACCAACCGTACCGACTCCACCTCGGGCATCAACTTCCGTCCGATGTCGCGCTTCCTCGGCGCGTCCGGCACGCGCGGTTCGCAGGCCGAAGCGGTGATCGAGCGCGACACCGGCTGGGTCATCAACAACCGCGCCAACACCGCCGAAAGCAACCTGATCGTGTTCCAGGACAAGGTCGGCGACCGTGTCTACCTCAACGACCAGGAAAAGTGGGGCGCCACCGCTTCGCTGCAGTACAAGCCCAGCCGCACCTTCAGCCTGACCTTCGACGCCATGGTCGGCGGCTACGACACCACCGAGGACGAGTACGACGCCGCCGCGTATTCGGCGTCCAGCCGCAGCACGCTGGAGACGATCCACGAGTACGACGCCACCACGCTGTCCGACTACGGCATGCTGGTGCTGCGCGACGTCTCCTATACCGCCACCCAGCACGAGTTCCTCAGCAAGGAGCGCATCAACGAGACCGACTACGGCCAGTACAGCTTGGCGCTGGACTGGAGCAACGACCTCTGGGACATCGAGGCCATGGTCGGCTACTCGGGTGCCGAGAAGACCCTGGACTATTCCAACCTCAAGCACGTCGCCTACGCACCGTCGCGTACGCGCTGGACCGGCCGCAGCGGCGAAACCATCCCCAGCGCCACGTCCGCCGGCTTCGATATGTACAACTCGCCGTCGCGCTACCTGTTCGAGGCCTACGAGACCACACTGGAGAAGATCGACGACGACAAGTACGCGGCCAAGCTGGACGTGACGCGTAAACTCGACCTGCCCTTCCTGCCCGCGTTGCGCAGCGTGCAGTTCGGCGGCCGCTACACCGACCGCAGCAAGGAACGCCAGTACGGCGAACTGAAGATCACCGGTCCCAGCGCCGGCAATACCTCGTGGGTCAACACGCGTACGCTGGCCGACAGCCCGCTGCAGTGGATCGGCGACATCGTCCCCGGTGGCGCGTACAGCGTGAAGGACCTCGACTGGCAGCAGGTTTCCAACGACTTCGCCCGTGGCTACTTCCGCTATCCCGGCTTCTACACGCCGTTCGACGACGCGCAGTACTACCGCGTCGATGAAGAGGTCGCCAGCCTGTACGCGATGACCAACGTCGACTTCACCCTCGGTCGCGTGCCGGTGACCGTGAACGCGGGCGCGCGCTATGTGGACACGTCGGTGACCTCGTTCGGCTACCACCCGGTGCAGAATCCGGACGGCAGCACCGGCTACACCGACACGCCGGTGTCCAGCGACGGCGGCTACACCGACGTGCTGCCCAGCGTCAACCTGACCGCCGAACTCGCCGACGGCCTGCTGCTGCGCGCCGCCGGTTCGGAAACCCTGATCCGCCCCGCGCTCACCGACGTGGCCTACAAGCGGACCGCGAGCTGGAGCTCGTTCCGCTTCACCGACGGCAACCCGGACCTCAAGCCCACGTACGCCAAGCAGGCGGAAATCGGCCTGGAGAAGTACCTGGACAACGGCGGCCTGCTGGCGGCGTCGTACTTCCGCAAGAAGATCGACGGCGTGGTGGTCAGCGCGCTGACCGGGGTGGTCGAGGATGTCGCCGTCTACAACGCCAACGGCACGCTCAACGGCTACTACGACTTCGACGTCTACCAGCCGGTGAACGCCAAGGGCTCGTACGACGTCGACGGCATCGAGCTGATCGCCAACCTGCCGCTGTCGGCGCTGCATGCCTCGCTGGACGGCTTCGGCATCAACGCCAACTACACGATGCTTGACAGCTCGCTGGCCGGCGAATCCGACCTCGGCATCCGCACGCCGATGCCCGGCCTGGCCGAGAAGACCTGGAACCTCACCGCGTACTACGAGAACGCCCGCTTCGACGCACGCGTGTCCTACAACCACAAGGACGAATACGTGGAATCGATCGGCTACAACATGTACCCGATCTGGCGCGATGCCTACGGCCAACTGGACGTCTCGATCGGCTACCGCATCAGCGACCACCTCAAGCTGAGCCTGAAGGGCATCAACCTGACCGACGAGGAAACCAGCGGCTACACCATGGATCCCTCTTTCCCGACCATGTACGAGAAGTCGGGCCGCCGCATCAGCCTCGGCCTGCGCGCGGACTTCTGAGCCGCCGCGTCGCTCTTCGCGAGCGACGCGCTTCTTTCCACGCCCGGGCCGCCCTCGCGGCGGCCCGGCACGTGCGGCGCATCCTGCTGCGCCCGTTCCGGGAGTTCCCATGTTGCGTTCCCTGCTCTGCCTTGCCCTGATGGGCCTTCCTTCCTTCGCATCCGCAGCCGACGACACGGCTCGTCGCTGGCAGCCCGGCGACCACCACGTGCACAGCGAATGGAGCGTCGACTGGGACCGCACGACCTCGCCGCCGACGCCGATCCGCGGCGGCGATTCGCCGTACACGCGCAGCGACAACGCGCGTCAGGCGCAGAAGTTCGGCCTGACGTGGATGGTGCATACCGACCACGGCGGCCCCGGCCACTCCGTGGTGACGCGCGACCATGCCTTTCCTGCACTGGAACAGGCGCGTCGCGACGTGCCCGCGCTGATCCAGTTCAACGGCATGGAGTTCGATGTACCCGCGGCGGAACACGCCTCGCTGATCATCGCGCCCGGTGCCCGCGAACGCGACGAACTGGTGGAGATCGAGCGCCGCTTCAGCCGCAACGAGCCCGTGGACGGCATCCAGCGCGACGACGGCCAGACCATGCTCGATGCGCTGGCGCACATGCGCGCCCTGCCCGCACCGCCGCTGATGTTCGTCAACCACCCTTCGCGCACCGCCACCGGCGTCGGCCAGTGGGGCGACGTGGAGCCGTCGGAACTGCGCGCCTGGCACGACACCGCACCGCACGTACTGGTCGGCATGGAAGGCGCGCCCGGCCACCAGGCCATCCGCAGCGAGCGCGGCCTCTACCGCAACCAGGCGGCACCGACATTCGGCGGCTTCGACCAGATGACCACGCAGGTCGGTGGCGTGTGGGACACGATGCTGGCTGAAGGACGCCGCTTCTGGATCACCGCCACGTCCGACTCGCACCACAACCTGCGCGACGGCGGACGCGACTACGATCCCGGCGAGTACAGCAAGACCTACGTGTGGGCACGGCCCGAGGCCAATGACATCCTCGATGGCCTGCGCCATGGCCGCATGTTCGCGGTCACCGGCGACCTGATCGATGCGCTGGAATTGACGGTCCGCGGCTCCGGCGACCACGCACGCGTGGCAACGCTCGGCGACACGCTCGCGCTACCCGCAGGTGCCGCGATGCGCATCGAACTGCGCGTACGCCAGCCGGCGCACGCCAATACCCATGGCGAGCGACCCGCGCTGCAGCAGATGGAACTGATCGTCGGCACGCCCGGCGACTGCGGCACGCCGGCGATGCAGACCCGTCGCTGGACCACGAAAGAGTGGCGCCGACAGGGCGAATGGCACGTCGCGACGTGGGAACTGCCGGTACCGGCGCGCGGCGCCTTCGTGCGCGCACGCGGCAGCAGCACGCAGGAAGCCACGCCGCTGGCCGACATGCCCGGCGAGGATCCGTGGCAGGACCTGTGGTTCTATGCCAATCCGGTCTTCATCAACGCAGTGGAGCAGAACATCGCGCCGCCAACGTGATGGAGACAGCCCGTGTTCACCGTGCGATGTGACCTCTTGCGCAGTTCGCCCGGTCATGACGCGCTGCGTTGACAAGGCCTTTGCGAACCGTGCGCGACACTGCGGGCGTGGTCGATGCTGCAGCAGCAGCCTGCCGGATCCAGCTTGAACAGCCACGGCGGCCACACGGGTACCGTTGTGCGAAGCCCTAGCTTCGTCCAGCCTGGCTGCATGTGCGTCCCCGTCGGAAGGATCGCTGGCGCGCTACCTGCTTCACCGTTGCGAGACGACGAAACGCGTGGCCTCAGCCGCGCGTTTCGTCTTTTCCGGCATCAGCCGGCAAGCTGGACCCGCAACGTGCATCGACAGACGCATCCGACCCGACCAATGAACGTGGTGCTGCGAACGTGGCGGCGGCCAGCGCGGCGGCGGCCAGCATCCCGGCGGCGCACACAGCGGCACGATCTCGATCGCTGCGCTTCGGCCGTATCGCCGCACGCAACGGCGCCTTGCATCGGGCGAACACCGCTTCATACGTTCGGAGGCAAAGGAGCGCGCACGCGCGGGATGAACTCGGCCGGCGATGCCAGGGACTGCATCTGGCAGAACGTGGCGTCGTAGGCAGCAA
Organism: Pseudoxanthomonas sp. LjRoot206; assembly: GCF_056175725.1. Taxonomy (NCBI): domain Bacteria; kingdom Pseudomonadati; phylum Pseudomonadota; class Gammaproteobacteria; order Lysobacterales; family Lysobacteraceae; genus Pseudoxanthomonas; species Pseudoxanthomonas sp. LjRoot206. The sequence continues at coordinate 276,211 of NZ_JBGFFI010000001.1, read as the reverse complement.
CCTCTTCCTGGTACTGGCAGAGGGCGCGGAACGGATTGCGTGCGGACAACGCCTGGGCCGAAGCGCGCAGGCGATCGCCGTCAGGATGACTCTGGACGAGCGCAGCCACCCACACGGTGAGCGCTTCCAGTTGGCCGGTGGTACGGGCGTCGCTGGTTTCCAGTCGGTCCAGCAGGGTGTGCAGATGGGTTTGCGAATACAGCAACATGGGGCGGGCTTCCGGTACGTGATCCACCGTATGCTTGGCCCCTGTTCCAGCGCGTCGGTTTCATGGGATCACGCGTGCCCGTGCGCGTGCCGGCCACCTTCGCTTGGCCGGAGTCAGGCGCCGTTGTGGAACGCATGACTTCCGGCCTACGTATTCGCGCACGTCATCCGCGCAGATCGACGTCCGCCACCTTGTCCTGATAATCCTCTTTAGGATCCACGCCCAGCAGTAGCTTCACGCCCGCCAGCAGACTCTGTTCGTTGAGCCAGATTTCCGCGTGTTCGGCATCGAAGCGCAGCAGCGCGAGCTTCGGATCGTCCTTGCCGCCTTCGTACCAGGCGGCGACGAAGGGGTTCCACAGTCGGTCGATCACCGCGCGGTCATCGTCGCGCACCACCGATCCCTGCAGGCTGGCGAAGACGTCGTGGCCCATCGACGCGAAGGTGGCGACGGCCCGCTGCGGTGATTGGGTACGCTGCGCCAACAGGTTGTCTGTCGCCGTGAAGATCCACAGCGGCCCTCGGCCCTCGTGCTCGAGCAGCGCGGTCATGGGGCGCGTATGGCCATCCTCGCCACCGTCAAGCCCGATCATCAGCGTGCGGTCGGACTTGATCGCCTTCCACAGTTTCCTTTCCAGTTCTTCGGGGGTGTGCATCGCGTACTCCTCGTGACGGATGCGCCGAACGTAAGCGCCGCAGCGTGGTGTTCGCGTCAATGCGGCATGCCGTCCGTCAGCGGGTCGTCATCTTCGTCACGCGCGCGTCACGCCTGGCGTACCGCCGCATGAACACGGCGCCTTCGCAGCGGCGCTTTTCACTACTCGTTCGCACCTCGGGGCGCAGCCTGATCCGGCGATACCCACCAAGGAGATGCGTCATGACTACCTCTCGTATCCTGTTGTCGCTCGGTCTGATGTCGGTGATGTCGGCCGCGGCAGCGCAAAGCTACGGGCCGCAGGACGAAGGCCGGCGCTTCAGCGACGGCAGCAAGGTCGAATGCCGCAACGTCGAAGTGCAGAAGAACAGCCGCGACCCCAACCGTGTGGCAGGTACCGCCATCGGCGCCGTGGTCGGCGGTCTGCTGGGCAACCAGGTCGGCAGCGGGAACGGCAAGAAGGTCGCCACCGTGGGTGGTGCCGTCGCCGGCGGCGCGATCGGCCGCAAGGTGCAGGGCAACAGCCAGGAGAGCAAGGGCGACCGCATCGTCGAGCGTCGTTGCGAGCGTGTCTATCGCTGATCGTCACCGACGATCCAGCCCCGGCGCACGAGGGCGCCTGCGGAGACAAGGCCGCAGGCGCCCTCGTTGCGTCGGTGTGGGGAAAATACCGACATTACCTACGCCGTTAGCCCCGTTATTGGAATTACATAATCCCGCTTATAACCCATCAACGAGAATGGCTTTCATCCCCTGACAAGCTGCTACCAAAGACGTAGACGCCAAAACTAAAGTCTACTGAAAACCGCCGATATCCCGGGGCGAAACGCAATTGTGACAAATCGGCGCACAGCCGAACGGCACAGGATCGGGTTCGAGAAAAGATTAACTTCGATCGATTATGTGCCGCGTGTCGGAAATCGACATATCCGAATGGGTGGATTGCGCTGGATCAAGGCAACCACCGGTATCGGGATCGAAGCTGACCCTCTGGGCTTCCGTCGCAGTGGCCGGCGGGGCTCCTCACTTGGGAGCGCAAGGGATATGAAGACGATGACGTTGAAGGTCGGCCAGCGGTTGGCGCTTGGCTTTGGCCTGGTAGTGGGACTGCTGGCGCTGTCCAGCGCTATTTCGCTGATGCAGTTGCGCCGAATTTCCAGCCGGCAGCACGAGATCACCGCGGTGCTGATGAAGGAGATGACCCACCTGACCGCGATGCGGCGCGATGCGCTGCATGCCGAGGCGTTGACGCGCGAGCTACTACTGAACACTCGTGCCGCACGCCCGGCGATGAAGGTCGAGCTGGACGACGTTCGCCAAGACTTCGACCGTCACTTGGCCGAATACCGGACGATCGCACGCGACAGCCGGTTGTCCGAGCTGCTCGATCGCGCCGTAGCGTTGGAAGCGAGAAAGCGCGCGATCGCCGACCGGATCGTGGGCGAAGCGCTGGAGGGCCGGGACGCTGCCGCAGCGGCCCTGCTGTTCAACGTCGGCAAGAAGATCGGCGAGGCCCGGACCGCACAGCTGCAGGTCGCCATCGACGCCCACGACCGCGCCATGCAGGAGGCGATCGACACGATCGGTGGCGCCACCCGCACCAGCATCTGGACGCTGCTGATGTTCGGCGCGCTGGCGACGGTCGCCGGCCTGCTGCTGGCCTGGCGCACCACCAGCGCATTGGTCAGGCCGCTGAAGGCGGCGACCCGGGCCGCCGACGAGATCGCCCGTGGCACGCTGGACGCCGAGATCGCGGTGGTGCGCGACGACGAGATCGGCGCACTGATGCGCGCCATGCGCGGCATGCGTGACGCGCTGCGCGAGCGGATCGAACGCGACCAGCGCCTGGCGCAGGAGGGTCTGCGCATCCGCACCGCGCTGGACGACGTGACCACCAACGTCATGATCGCCGATGCCGACCGCACCATCGTCTACGCCAACCGTCCGCTGATGACCATGCTGGCCGAGGCGGAGTACGACATCCGCCAGGACTTGCCCGCCTTCGAGGCGGCCAGCGTGGTCGGCCGCAGCATCGACCAGTTCCATCGCAACCCTGCCCACCAGTCGACGATGCTCGACCGTCTGCAGGGCACGCACCGCGCGCAGATCCGCGTTGGCGGGCGCACCATGCAGCTGATCATCAACCCGGTGACCGACGCCGCCGGTGTCCGCGCCGGGTATGTCGTCGAATGGGCCGACCGCACGGCCGAGCTGCGGGTCGAGGAGGAGGTCACCCGCATCGTGCAGGCCGCCGTGCAGGGAGACCTGAGCGGTCGCATCAGCGAGATCGGCAAGCAGGGCTTCCTGCTCGGCCTCTCTCAGCAGATCAACGGCCTGCTGACCGCCATCGCCACCAGCGTGGACGCGGTATCGGGCGTCCTGCAGGCGCTCTCGCAGGGCGACCTGAGCGCGCGCATGCAGGGCGAGTTCCAGGGTGTGTTTGCCCGCATGCGGGATGACGCCAACGCCACCGTCGACCAGCTCACCGACATCGTCGGCCGCATCCAGGACGCGGCTGGCGCCATCACCACGGCGGCGTCCGAGATCGCCGCCGGAAACCAGGACCTCTCGCGCCGCACCGAGCAGCAAGCGGCCAACCTGGAAGAGACCGCCGCCTCGATGGAGGAACTCACCTCCACCGTGCGCCAGAACGCCGACAGCGCACGCCAGGCCAACCAACTGGTCATCGGCGCGGCCGGCGTGGCGTCGCAGGGGGGCGAGGTGGTCGGCCAGGTAGTCACCACCATGGCCGACATCGAACAGTCCTCTCGCCGGATCGCCGAGATCATCTCGGTCATCGACGGCATCGCGTTCCAGACCAACATCCTGGCCCTGAACGCCGCAGTAGAGGCGGCCCGCGCCGGAGAACAGGGCCGTGGTTTCGCGGTCGTGGCGTCGGAAGTGCGCACGCTCGCCCAGCGCTCGGCAAACGCAGCCAAGGAAATAAAGGACCTCATCGAAAGCTCGGTGGACAAGGTGGCCGACGGTGCACGGCTGGTGCACCGGGCCGGCGCGACCATGGAAGAGATCGTGGCCAGCGTGCAACGCGTGACCGACATCATGGGCGAGATCAGCGCCGCCTCCCAGGAGCAGAGCAGCGGCATCGAGCAGATCAACCAGGTGGTCGTGCAGATGGATGGCGCCACGCAGCAGAACGCCGCCCTGGTAGAGGAAGCCACCGCGGCCGCGCGTGCCATGGAAGAACAGGCGCAGCACCTGCAAGAGGCCGCCGCCGTGTTCCGCCTGGAGCCGCGGGACACACTGCGCGCGCCGGTGCTGCTGACAGCACACGCCGCATGACACGCCACCAGCGTCCGGCGGCGCCGTCCGCCGGCCTGCCCCGCCCGAGACCGCCATGAAGATCTCCATCCCCGAGACCAGTGGCGTCTCGGCGCCGTACGTGCGCTGGGTGGCGCCGATGCTCGGCCTGCTGCTGACCACCGGCATGGTGGGCATCAGCATCACCGACCGGGCGGCCCGCGTGCGCGCCGCGGAGGCCCACACCGAGGCCGATGCGCACGCGCTGCACGACACCGTACGCGCGCATGCTCTGGGGATCGTGCGTTACCTGCACGCGATCGGGCCGCAGGCCGATGCCCTGGTCGCCGGCGCGCGCGGCGGCGAGCGGGTCAGTGGGGCGCTGCCGCCGGACATCGGGCTCGCGCCGCGGCCGGTGAATGTCTATGACGGTACCGGGCGCCCGCTGCTCGCGAGCGCAGGCGTCTGGCACACCCTGCCCACGCTGGCGGCACAGGCGCGCCAGGAGGCTGGCATCTTGGTCAGCTACGCCACCCTCGGCGCCAGCGACGCTGCTCAACTGTGGATCGGCGTGCGAACGCCGGCAGGCCATTGGGTCGTTACCCCGGTACCGGCCAGCGAGTTGGCCGCACCGCTGTCCGCACTGGAAATCGGCGAGAACGGCATCGCCCGCGTGCGTGGCCGCAATGGCATTCCCCTGGCCAGCCTGGGCGTCGGCGCTGCGGCGCGCTTCACCCATCGCTACGCGCCGCCGGACTCGCCGTTCCAGACCGAAGTCGGCGTTGCCCGTGCCGACTACCTGGCGGCCTGGCAGCGCGAAAGCGCAGCCGCGCTGGCCACCCTGCTGGCGTACTGGCTGGCGGTGGCGTTCGTCATCCAGCGCGTATCCCGCTCGGAGGCCTACAACAGCGCGGCCTACGCGGAACTGCAGCGCTACGCCGGCTGGCTGCGGTTGGCGCAGGACGCGGCCAATACCGGCATCTGGGTGCTGGACCCGGATCGCGAACAGGCTCGGCTCTCCGGCCGTGCCCTGGACATCCTGGGCCGCGATGCCGACGCCAGCCCAATGCCCATCGAGGATTTCCTCGCTCACGTCCACGTCGACCACCGCGCCGATGAAGCCGACCTGCTGCAGCACGCGCTGCGGGCGCAGACCGACTTCCAGTCCGAGTTCCGCATCGTCCGCGCCGACGGCAGCGTGCGCTGGGTGCGTTCGCAGGGCGGTGCACGCCGCGACCACGATGGCATCTACCTGCTCGTCGGCACCTTGCAGGACGTCACCGAACGCCGCCTGCAGCAGGCGCAGCTGGAGCAGGCCGAGCAGCAGTTCCGGGAACTGTTCGACCTCAATCCGCTGCCGTTCTGGGTGTTCGATGTGCGGACGCTGCGATTCCTGGCGGTCAACGAGACTGCGGTACGCAACTACGGCTACCGCAAGGACGAATTCCTCGCCATGAGCATCCTCGACATACGGCCCGTCCCGGACCATGGAGCTGTTCGCGCCGCTGTCGCCAGTCACGACGAACACGCGGGCGATGACCGTGTCTGGACACACCTCACCCGCGACGGGCAGGCACTGTCGGTACGCGTGCACACGAGCACCATCGTGTTCGGGGGCCACGACGCGCGCCTGGTGCTGGCCGAAGACGTAACGGAGCGCGTGGCCTATGAACGCGGCCTGGCCTGGCGCGCCAGCCATGACGAAACCACCGGCCTGCTGAAGAAGGCGGCGATGGCCGATGCGTTCGCACGTCGCGCGTCTCCTGCCACGCCCCCCGAACGACCGCTGGCGGCCGCGATCCATGTACAGCTGCGCGACCTCGACATCGTCGATTCGGTGCTCGGCCAGAGCGCCGCGCGCGACATCGTGCGTTCGCTCGGCCGGCGCCTGTGCGACGCGCTGTGCGAGCGCACGCTCGTGGGCTTCGACCCGCCGAGTGCTTTCGTGGTCCTGGTGCCGGTGGCCGCCAACGCGCCGGCGGCCGTACAGCGGATCGAAGCGGCACTCGCACAGCCGCTGGAAACGGACCACGGCAGCCACCGCATCGACGCATGGATCGGCGTGGCGGCGCAGAACTGTCCGCAGGAACCGTTCGATGCCGTAATCGGCCACGCCGCCCTGGCCTGCATGCAGGCGCGCAGGGAGCGAGTGCCGACAATGCATTACACCGTCAGCCTGTCCAGGCGCGCCGAAGACCGCCTGGCCATCATCCCGCGCCTGCGCCAGGCGCTGGCCACCAATGCGTTCCACCTGGCCTTCCAGCCGATCGTCGCCGCGGACGATGGCCGTCTGCTGGCGTTGGAGGCGCTGCTGCGCTGGACGGCGGAAGAAGGCCCGGTGCCGCCGGACACCTTCATTCCGTTGTGCGAGGAGTCCGGCCTGATCGTGCCGATCGGCGAATGGGTGCTGACCGCATGCGCCGAAGCGCACTGCGCGCTCGCCCTTCAGTATGCGCACGACATCCCGATCGCGGTCAACGTGTCGGCGGTGCAGTTCATGACCGGTGCGCTGCCCGAGACCGTGGACGCGATCCAGCGCACCTACGGCCTGCCGCCCGGTGCCCTGCAGGTGGAGCTGACGGAGAGCGCCATGATGCGCCGCCCTGCGCTGGTGCGCGAAGCCGTACGCCAGCTGCGCGTGCAGGGGTGCGGCGTGTCGGTGGACGACTTCGGCACCGGCTACGCCAGCATGACCTACCTGCGCGACCTGCAGCTCGACAAGCTGAAGATCGACCGCAGCTTCGTACGCGGCGTGCACCTCGACGCCAGGATCGCTTCCATCTGCCAGTCGATCATCGCACTTGGCCACGGCCTCGGATTGCAGGTGGTGGCCGAAGGCGTGGAAAGTGCTGGCGAACTGGCGTGGCTGCGCGCGCAGGGCGCCGACCAGATCCAGGGCTTTCTGGTAGCCAGACCCATGCCCATGCCCGATCTTCTTGCATGGATGACTGCGCGCGCCCGCGATCTCGTGCTGCAGACCCGGACGCCACCGCACACCGACAGTGTCGTGGCCTGACCGCCGCGCACACGACGCATGTGCGGCGCGCGCCTGGGCCGGATTCGGCTGGCCGCTACCACGCTGGCGCCACGTCGCCTACCAGCGACTCGACGCCCCCCCCCAACAAGACATTCGGACAGGTGCGATCCCAGTTGGCACTGGTGTCACGCGCCGCGCACGTTGCGTACCACGTCCAGATCCGACGACCGTGTCGGGCGCACCGCGCGCGCACGCTCGCGGCCGTTCTCGAGCACGATGACCGTCGGCCAGAGCTTCACACCGAACGACCGCCCCAGCGGCCGTCCCTTGCCGTCCTCTACCTTCAGGTGGACGACGTCCCCGTCCACCTCGGCAAGCCAGTCGCGCAGCAGGGGCTGGGCGGCGTGGCAATGTCCGCACCACGGAGCGCCGAACTCGAGGACCACCACGCCCTGCATGGTATCGATCGCGGTTCGGGACGGCTCGGTGGCCGGGTAGTCGGCGCTGTACGTCATGACGCCATTGCGATCAGCCGTTCGATGTCGTCCAGCCGGCTGTTGGTCAGGTCCTTGGCGAACTCGCCGACGAGGCGCTGCGTCGCTTCCTTGTGCAGCAGCGGACGCACGCGGCCCAACGTGGTCGGATCGGCGATCAGCACCAGGTGCTGGTATCGCTGCTTCAACGCACTGTCGTTCAAACCCTTTGCCAACTGCTTGGCGAAGGTGGCTTCGTCGATCTGGCGGCTGGTGGACTCGCCGGGAAGACGTCCCGACGGGCCATCATCGTTCATGTCCATCAGTTCGAGCAGGTCGTACTGGTGCAGCGATACCTCGCCTTTCTCGCCACGGTTGCGGAAGATGCGTGCGCCGTCGCCGTCCGCCACGACCACCAGGGTATCCACCGGCAATGAACTCATGTCGATCTCCTCGATAAAGGACGCGATCGGCGTGCCGTGCTCCATCCACCGGATGGAGCACGTCGCCTCACGCCTCAGTGCGGCTTCTGGCGGTCCAGGGTGAAGGCATCGGCGACCGCATGCTTGGCGCGCTCCCAGCTCAACCGGGACTCGCCCTTGAAACGACCCCAGCCACGCTCGAGGTCGGCCGACAGGCTGTCGTCCCACTCACGGTCGGCGTATTCGCCGCGCGCGTAGGTACCGTAGCGATAGGCGGGACGATAGTCGTCGTACTCGTCGCCCTTCTCGCGATACGGTGCCGTGTCGAAGCGCTCCGCATAGGTATCGTCGGTCCATGCATAGGCGCCGTAAGTACGGTCGGCGCGCTCCCAGGCGTCCTGCAGCGCGGGGCGTGCGCGCTCCCAGTCCAGACGCGACTCGCCGCGTCGCTCGTCCCAGCCGGCCTGCAGGCGGCGCTCGGTCTCTTCCCACGACTGTTCGGGATACTCGCCACGTGCCACCGCACCGGCCTGGTAGACGCCCGCGTAATCGCGCTGGAAGTCGTGTTCGCCCGAGTAATAGGGACGCGTGGGCGCGGTTTCGCGCCAATAGTCCGTTTCACCGGTGGGGTCGATGCGCTCGGCCACGCCCTTGCCGGCGGCGGCGCCGAGTACCGTCCCGGCCGCTGCGCCGATCAGCGTGCCGATGGGGCCGAATACGGTGCCGGCCACCGCACCCGCGGCCAGTCCGCCGGCCGCGCCGCCGACGCCGACGCCGACCGGGTGCGAGCCCGGCGCGCCGCTGATCGGGTCGCGGTTCGCATCGCGTTGTGAAGTATCGCGTGTCATCTGATTATCCTCCGGAGTTGATGAGGCGATGCGACATGCATCGCTCCATTCCACGCGAACGTCACGGTGTGCGTCATGCGTGGAGTAACCCCGATATTCCGCATCCGGAGTGATCACCATGTGCACTGGCGTGCACGCGACTCATGTTGGTGAGTACACCGTGAGTGCATTGCCGGCGCCAGTGGCGTGCGCACGCGCTACGCGCGCTTCCCGCCCTGTCGAGGCAGCAGGATGACGAACGTCGTCCTGCCGTTCTCGGAGCCGGCCGTGACCTCGCCACCGTGCGCGTGCGCGATCTCGCGCACGATGAACAGTCCCAATCCCAGGCTGCTGTGCTCGCCCTTGTTGGCGGCCTGCGAGCCCCTTCTCAACGGATCGAACAGCGCATTGAGTGCATCGCCCGACAGTGGCGCACCGGCATTGCTCACCGAGATCGCGACATGGTCGGTGCGTCCGATCACCGACACGCCGATCTCGGCATCCGCGTCGCCGTACTTCGCGGCGTTGGTCACCAGGTTGTGGATCGCTTCGCGGACACGCGCATCGTCGAACTCGCCCCAGGTATCACCCTCGACATGCAGCGCGATGGGTGCATCCTTCAGCGACGCACGCAGCAGTTCCACCTCTTCGGTCACTGCCTCGCCAAGATCGCAGGACGCCCGCTGCAGGACCATGCCGCCGCCCAGCGTGCTCTTGCTGTAGTCCAGCAATCCGTCCACCAGCCGACCCAGCTGCACGCCGCCACTGAGGACGCGTTCCACCTGGCGTGCGTACGGGGCATCCCGTGTACGGTCCACCAGCAGCTCCGCCGTCCCGATGACCGCATTCAGCGGTCCACGCAGGTCGTGGCCCAGCGCACCGAGGAACACGTGACGCCACGACTCCACCGTGTGCGAGAACTCGAGCAGCGACTCGGCCACCGCCTGGTCGATCGCTTCGTTGAAGCGGATCATGTCGTCGATCGAACCGGCAGCCAGAGCCTGGCCGGCTGCCCACAACCGCAGCACCGACGCACGCAGTGCGCGGTACTCCGCGATCATCTGGTTGACGCCGAAGCCGTCGTTCGCGCGGCTCCTGCCGTGGCTGGTCGCGGCCGACTCCGGCCCCCTGCGCACGGGTGCGCGCCCCTCGGCCTTGGCGCGCTGTTGCGATGGACTCTGCGGCGTACGCAGGTCCATCACGATCGCGCGCAGGATCAGTGGAATATCGTTGCGCAACGTCTTTACGTCGAACCGCATGCCGTCCGGCGTCTGGGTGATCGCGAACTCCACGGCGTCATCGAGGATCCGCTCGCTGTTCGCTTCAATGAAGTCGCCAAGTCGCATGGGCACTCCTTCCTGCTCCGCCGGTGAGGTAGTGGTCGAGGTCATCGCGGTTCAGTCCGCGATGCTGCGCGGGTCGCGCGGATCATCAATATGGATTTGCGTGGCCGGCGGTTGATCCGGACCGCCGGGCACCTCGTCCGGATTTCCCGGATCACGTGGTGACGCCGGCGTGTCGGGATCTTCCGGCCTGTAGGGATCGCTCGGCTTGCCCGGCTCGCTGGGCTTGCCGGGCGCCGACGGTTGGCCGGGCGGCGTCGGCACGCCCGGCGGGGTGGGTTTGCCCGGCTCGCTGGGTTGCGGCTTGCCGTGGGCCGTAATGAATGTCTGCACGGGAATCTCCTTCGCGCCGACGCGCGGCACGATCACTTACTCCCTCGCGGTGGATGCCTGCAGCGCTGCCGCCAGCCCGGCGTCGCCGGATACGAGGTCGGCCCAGCGCACTTCCACACCGTTGCGCCGTCCCTTTTCGACCAGCTTCAGGCCATGGGGGTCGATGGTCAGCGTGTAGGCCTTTTCGCCGATGGTGATTTCGCGCCGCAGCGCCTTGTCGAGTGGGGTCATGGTGCCTCCTTAGATCTGAGCGGGATGGTCGCGGAGCTGGCCTTCCGCAGCGCCGGGCTCCACGGCCGGATCGTTGCGTTCTTCGTTGGTGCGCTTGCCGGGCGATTCGCCGGGCGTCAGCGGGCTGTCGGGACGGCGCTGCCGCTCCACCGCATTCGGTGCCACGGGCGTAGCCTCCTGGGTCGTTCGATCCACGGGAAAGTCCTCGCATTGCGTGCGACCAGCGTGGCCAGAAAAACGTTGAGGATGCGTGATGAAAACGTCCACGTTTTCAGCATTCGCTCACACAGCAGCGCCTACACGACTGCCGGCTGAACACGCTCACGGCCCGCCCACGGCATTTTTACGACGCGGTCGCCAGCATCGTCCCATGCTTTCCCAAGAACGCATCGACGCGCGTCTGTCAGACGCCGAAAACCTGGTCCGCTCCGGCGCCGACATCGGCGATCCCCATGCTTTCCTGCGCAGCCTGTGGACGCAGGTCTACGACCATGCCCCGATGCACCTGCGCTCGGCCGTTCTGCGCCGCCTGCACGGCGTGGCGCGAGTATTGGGCATCAGCTATGAGCACGGCGGCGCATCGGCGCCGACACGATGATCGACCGGGTCAGTCGGCGTTCGCTCGCAACTGCGTGAGCGCCGCGTCTATGTCGTGCCGCCGGAACGGCTTTGCCAGGACCGGCGCATCGGCAAAGCGTGGCGGCAGACCCTGCTGGCCGTAACCGGTGGTGAACAGGAACGGGATGCCGCGTTCCCGCAGCGCGTCGGCGACCGGAAAGGATTCGGTGCCGGCGAGATTGACGTCGACCACGGCGAGGTCGATCTGCAGCGATGCCAGATGCCCCAGCGCCTCGTCCACCGATGCGGCGGTGCCCGCGATCTCATAGCCCAGCGTGGGCAGCAGCTCTTCCATCAGCATGACCAGCATGAACTCGTCTTCCACGATCAGCACACGGGCGGCGGTGTCCGAGGTCATGCGACGGCTCCTTCTTTGGCGAGCGGGGCGGTGATCTGGCAGACCACGCCGGTGGGCAGGAAATCGAGCGACACGTGGCCGCCGAGGTCGTGGCGCAGGCCGCGTTCGATCAGGTGCGATCCGAAACCGCGCCGGACCGGAGCGACCACCGGCGGTCCGCCCCGCTCTTCCCAGCGCAGCACGAGGCAATCGTCGCCATCGTGCACCTCGCGTGTCCAGCGGATGTCGACATGGCCGCCCTCTGCGGACAGCGAGCCATATTTCATCGCGTTGGCACACAACTCGTGCAGCGCCATGGTGAGCGCCAGCGCGCGTTGCGGCTCCAGTTCGATGGGGAACCCCTGCAGCGTGAAGCGGTCGCTGTCGTCCTGCATGCAGGGGGCGATCGCCGTCCGCACGATCGCTTCCAGCGGCGCGTGCACCCATTGCTTGTGCGTCAGCATGTCGTGCGCCTGGCTCAGCGCATGCAGGCGCGCCTCGAAGCGCTCGTAGGACGGCGACGCATCGCCGTTGCTGCCCAGCGTCTGCAGGGCCATCGACTGCACGATGGCCAGCGTGTTCTTTACCCGGTGGTTGAGTTCGGCGAGCAGCAGGCGCTGGTGCTCTTCGTACCGCTTGCGCTCGCTGATGTCGGTGGCGGCGCCGAACCACTCGGTGATCTGGCCGCCGATCGGCCGGATCGGTACCGCGCGCGAGGACACCCACGACCACGAGCCGCTATTGTTGCGTACGCGGTGTTCGGCTTCATAGGGGCTCTGCGTCGCCCGCGCACGGGCGATGGCCTGGCTGACCCGGTCGCGGTCGTCCGGATGGATCATCACCTCCAGCCAGTCAGGCGTCAGCGAGCCGTGGCGCCCGAGCAGCAGGCTGCCACCGACGATGTCGACTTCGCTCCAGTCGTCGTTGGTGCGGTAGACCAGGTCGGTGGTCGCATCGACCATCGCGGCCAGCCGCTCCTCGCTGCGACGGCGAGCTTCCTCATGCTGCTTGCGGTCGGTGACGTCGCGGGTGGTACCGGCGACGGCTTCGACTTCGCCATCCGGCCCGATCACCGGCATCAGCAGGTAGTCGTAGATGCGCCGTCCGTTGGTCCCGTTGAACGGTACGTCGCCGCGTACCGGCTGGCGAGTGGCGACGACCTGCTCGATCTCGCGGTCGTGCATCGCCGCGTGCCAGGGTTCGTAACCGATCTCCAGGCAGTTCTTGCCGATGGCTTCATCCCATGTCATGCCCCACATGGCCAGCAGTGCAGCGTTGGCATAGGTGAAGCGATGCTGCAGGTCCCACATGTAGACGAAGTCGGGGGTGACCTGCAGGAGGGTCTCGTACAGCCGGACGCGCTGCTCCACGGGAGAGCCCGGTCCGGCTGCCATCGAAGAGGTATTCACGCAAGTCCTTGCCCACCGGCGACGTGTTCAGCTTATCGTCCGCGCGTGTTGGCAAGCCGTGAAACCGCGCGCGTCGCATACCTGCGGTTAATCATCCCGGCGTACGCCTGACGCGGAGACGGGCGCGAGCCGGCCGTCCCGGACCATCAACCTGCGAGGCAAGAAAGCACTGCGAGCGCATCCCTGGACGCGCCCTCACATGAACCAGCTGAATTGGGATTCGATGCGCTGGTTGCCGATCGTCAGGGCAGCCTTGTTGCCGCGGACCACCAGCGTGAAGGGCTCGACACGGGGATCGCCGCCCTTGTACGTCAGCACCAGTACCTCGCGACGGGTGTCGAACACCTCGACCTCGTAATTCCCCCGCAGGACGACACCCTGCTTGTCGCCCGGCGCATGGAAGCTGATGCTGGCCACCTCCGGCCGGACGTCGTGGCCGATCTCCATGGAAAGCCAGTAGCCCTGCCCGTAGAAGGAGAGCGTCGTCGTCGCGGACGCGACGACGGCGACCAGCAGGAGCGTCATCGCAAGACAGCAGGCACGGAAACGGTGGCTCATGATCACTCCTTTCATCATGAAGGCGCCGATGAGCACGGATCGCGCACCGGGGTATCGGCCGACCCGATAGTAGGGTGCGCATGGCCGTGCAACAAGGAGGATTCCCTGCCCTCCCGCCGATGTTCCGGTGCACGGCCCTCGCCTGCCGGCCGGCGCTTGTCCTACGCGTGGAAGCGCGCCACCGCCTCCAGCAACTGCTCCGCCTGGTCCTGCAGGCTGTGCGCGGCGGCGGAGGCTTCTTCCACCAGGGCCGCGTTCTGCTGCGTGTTGTGGTCGATATGGTTGATCGTCTGGTTGACCTGGTCCAGCGCCAGGCTCTGCTCCTGCGAGGCCTGGCTGATCTGGCCGATCAGCGTGCTCACCCGCACCACGCTGGCGACGATCTCTTCCATGTTGGCGCCGGCGTGCTCCACCTGCCGACCGCCCTCCTCCACCCGCGCCAGCGAATCACCGATCAATTGCTTGATCTCGCGCGCCGCACCGCCGCAACGCTGCGCCAGCGAGCGGACTTCGCTCGCCACCACCGCGAAACCGCGGCCCTGCTCGCCCGCACGCGCTGCCTCGACCGCCGCGTTGAGCGCCAGGATGTTGGTCTGGAACGCGATGCCGTCGATCACGCCGATGATGTCGGCGATGCGCCGCGACGAGGCGTTGATCTGCGACATGGTGTCCACCACGCCATGCACCACCTGCCCGCCACGCGCCGCGACATCAGTGGCGCCCACAGCGAGGTCGGCGGCCATGCGGGCGTTGTCCGCGGTGTGGCGCACGGTCGCACTCAGTTCGGCTACCGACGACGCGGTTTCCTCCACCGATGCGGCCTGCTGTTCGGTGCGCACCGACAGGTCGCTGTTACCCGCGGCGATATCGCGCACGCCGGCGTTGACGACCTCGGCCGCGCCCTGGATGTCGCCCACCAGGCTGGCCATCACCTCGACCAGCGCATTGATGCCCTGGCACAGCTCGGCGACCGCGCCGTCCTTGTCGGCGGTGGGCACGCGCACGGTCAGGTCGCCGGACTGCGCCGACTGCACCACCTGCCGGCTCTGCGCCAGCGCGGCCCGCATGGCCAGCGTGGCACGCACCTGCCCGGTCACGTCGGTGGCGTACTTGACCACCTTCACCGGATGGCCCGAGGCATCGAAGATCGGGTTGTACGAGGCCTGGATCCAGATCTCGCGCCCGCCCTTGCCAAGCCGCAGGTATTGGCCGGCGTCGTATTCGCCGCGGCCCAGCTTCTCCCAAAACGCGCGGTACTCGGGGCTGTCGCGGTATGCCGCGTCGGCGAACATCGAGTGGTGTCGGCCCTGCACTTCCTCCGACCGGTAGCCCATCGCGTCCAGGAAGTTCTGGTTGGCCGACAGGATGGTGCCGGTCAGGTCGAACTCGATCACCGCCTGCGACTTGTTGATCGCGGCCAGCTGGCCGGCGTAGTCGGCCGCCTGCAACGTCTGCCGGGTGATGTCGGTGGCGAACTTGATGACCTTGTACGGCTTGCCCTGCGGGTCGAACACGGGATTGTAGGAGGCCTGGATCCAGACCTCGCGGCCGCCCTTGCCGATGCGCCGGTACTGCCCTTCGTCGAACTCGCCACGCGCCAGCCGCGTCCAGAAGTCGCGGTAGGCCGCGCTCGCCGCGTAGTCCTCGTCGACGAACATGCGGTGGTGCCTGCCGACGATCTCCGGCAACGTGTAGCCCAGCGCGCCGAGGAAGTTGGCGTTGGCGGTCAGGATGTTGCCGGCCAGGTCGAACTCGATGACGGCCTGCACCTTGTGCAGGGCGTCGACCTGCGCCTGAAGTTCTGCAAGGCATGCGCGCCGCTGCGTTTCCTTTGCCGACACGCGATGGCCCGTCCCCATCAGGCGGGCGACCCACGAACGCCAGTCGACGGAGGGTGCGGCGTCTGGCGACAGGGTGGCGGCGGTGGTCATGGTCATGCTCCTGGGTGCTTGCACGGCGACGGACCCGATCGGATCGATGAGGTCGACGTCGCTGCGCCGGCGCCTTCGTTCGCTGGCGCCGCACCTGCATAACGGCCATGGGCACTCCGCCTTGAGGTCGCCATGCGCCAACTACACGCGTGAACCCATATCCGTGACAAACCCCCGGATTTCACTGCTTCGCCCTGCTAACCGCGCTGAGCAACGCTTACGTGTTCGCCCGCACACAGACGCGCCTCCGCACGGGCGGGCCGTCTGCACGCCACGCATACAACCCGAGCGCGAGGATGAGGCCATGTTGCATTGACAGGATGTTGGCATGTCCACGTGGCCTCGCAGGACGGGAGGATCGGACATCGTCCTGGCCGCCCTGCTGATCATGGCGGGTGCCTGGCTGTCGATCCGCTGGGCGGTCCGGCCCGGGGAGCTTCCCGCGGTCTGGATTCCCGGCGGACTGCTTTGCGCGTGGCTGCTGGTCAGGCCGCGCGACACCTGGTGGCGCTACGGCATTGCGGGCTCCGTCGCGGACGCGGCGGGCCAGTGGCTGGCCGGCGCACCGCCGGCATTCGCGATGGCGCTGGCCGCCTGCCATCTGTTCGAAGCGCTGTGTATCGCCTTCTTGATCCGCCGCCACATTCCCGACATCAGCGATCCGCGGCACTGGGTCCATCTCGGCGGTGTCGCCACCGCCAGCACGCTTGTCGTGTGCGCGGTGTCGGCCGCAGCCGGAACGCAACTGGAAGGCCCGATGCCGGGCGCGGATCCGCTCGTGACGTTCGCCACCTGGTACGGTGCGCATGTACTGGGCCTGGTGATCGTCGGCACCACGGCGTTGATCCTCCATGTCGAGGGCCTGCGCTTCCTCGCGCCCCCGGGTCGTCGCCTCGACTTCGCGCTCAGCATGGGCTTGGTGGCGCTGATGGCCGGGCTGGCCTTCCTGAGCCACTACGCCCTGCTCTTCCTCACCTATCCGCCGTTGCTGTTCGGCGCGTTCCGCCATCGCTTCGGTGGCGTCGCGGTCGGGATATCGCTGCTGGCCGTCATCGGCGTGACCTTCACCGCGACAGGCCATGGCCCACTCGCCGACATGCCCGCGCGGGGCGACGCATGGCGCACGGTGCTGCTGCAGTCGTACCTCGCCGGCGCGTGCCTGATCACCCTGCCGGTGGTGCTGGCCATGGCCGAGCGCGACCGGCTGACCGCGCGCGTGCGCGACAGCGAGCAGCGCTACCGGCTGCTGGCGGATTTTTCCGGCGACCTGGTGGTGCGCCTCGACTCCGCGGGCGAACGCACGTACGTGTCGCCGTCCTCGCGCGACATGCTGGGCTGGGCCCCCGAGGAGATGCTGGGGACGCGCTGGGACCTGCTGCATCCCGACGACCGCGAGGCGCAGCGCCAGGCGATGCTCGAAGTCGTCGCCTCCGGCCTGCCGCAGACGCATCGCTACCGCGTGCGGCACCGCGAAGGCCGCTACGTGTGGACGGAAGTGGTGATGCGATCCGCGCCGCGCGAAGGCGCGGAGGGCGAACGCGACCTGATCCTGTCCGGGCGCGACATCAGCAGGCGCGTCGCGGCCGAGCAGGCGCTGGAGGCCAGCCGGCAGGAACTGCAGCGGCTGACGATGATCGATGCGCTGACCGGCATCGCCAACCGCCGGCAGCTCGAGCATCGCCTGGCGTTGGCGATCGCCCGGTTGGGCATGGAAGGCAGCGCGGTGGCGCTGTTCTTCCTCGACATCGACTACTTCAAGGGCGTCAACGACACCCATGGCCACGCCAGTGGCGACAGCGTGATCCGCACTTTCGCGCAGCGGCTGCAGACGCATGCCGGCGACGGGTCGCTGGTGGCCCGGCTGGGCGGCGACGAATTCGTCATCCTGCAGGATGGCGACGCGACGCTGGCCTCGGCGACGAAGAGCGCGCGCACGCTGCTGGCGGCCGTCAGGGCACCCATGCGCATCGGCGACACCGCGCTCACCGTGACCACCAGCATCGGCGTGGCGTTCGCCGCCGCATCCGCCAGCGAAGACGACTTGTTGGCAGCGGCGGACGAAGCCCTGTACACAGCCAAGCAGAAGGGACGCGACCGCCATGAGGTCGCCGTCGTCGCCGTCGGGGGCGACGCTGGCGGGAAGCAGCACGGGAAGGCAGTACCGCCCGGCGACGGTCCGCCGCGCGCAGGCAGGGGACGCCGCAGCAGATGGGGGACCGGATGAAGGGAAGATCATCGGACGCCGCAGGAGGAAGGAAGACATTCGTCCGCTGGATCGGTGTCTGCCTGGGCATCGTGATCAGCGCAGGATTGCTGTTCACCATCGTCCTGGACCGGCTGGCGAGAACGGAAGCCGCGCGCCGCCAGAGCACCGCGGTGACGATCGGCGTGGACCGGCTGCTGCATTTCGAGATCCGCAACCTGGAACGCGCCATGCGCGGCATGGCCGCGATCGCGGACGGCTACGCGAGCGAGCGCGAGGACAGGAGCCGCTGGGACCTGCCCGGCGAGATCCGCGGCGTCGTCTCCCGCCATGCGGAACTGCAGGACATCGATCTGTACGGCGCGGACGGACAGGCCATCTACCGCGGGGTCAGCGCCTACGGCCAGGACACCCTGCCCCTTGATGCCAGCCAGGCGCAGGCCCGCACACTCGGCGTCGGACGACTGGTCATCGAAGGGCGTGCCGAGCCCATCGTCCCGCTGGCGTTGCGGACCGCCGAAGGCAACTGGCTGGTGGCGCGCCTGCGCACGGCCGAGCTGCAGCGGATGCTGGAAGGCCTGGATCTCGGCGAGCAAGGCAGCGTCGGCATCCTCAGCCACGACGGCATCGTGCTGGCCCGTCGCGGCGCCAGCGGTGCGCACGTGGGGCGGCAGGTGCCGCTGCCCGCGGGACTGACGCCGGGCTCCACGGCACAGGTGGACGTCGTCAGCCGGCTGGACGGCATCGAGCGCTTCGCGAGTTTCGCCGGCACCAGCGGCTATCCCTTCGTGGTGGCCGCCGGCATCTCGAAGCAGGAAGCGCTCGCGCCGTGGCGCGCGTATGCGATCACCGCCATCGGCCTGCTGGTGCTGTACTGGCTGGGCACGTTCTACCTGATGCGCAAGACCGCCAGTTCGGAATCCGCGCGCGACCTCGCGCACGACGAACTGCAGCGGCACGCGGACTGGCTGACCAAGGCGCAGGAGGCCTCGCAGGCCGGCGTGTGGGCGATGGAGCGGGACAGCGAACAGGTACGGGCCTCGGCGCATGCCGCGCGCCTGTTCGGCTTCCCGCCGGTGCCCGGCATGCTGCCGCTGGACGAGTTCTTCCAGCGGATGGACGCGGACGACCGCGAGCGCGTGGAGCAGGCATTCGCCGCCGCCTGGGAGAGCGGCGAACCGTTCCATTCCGAATACCGCATCCGGCTGCCGGACGGGCGCCAGCGCTGGATCGACGCCAGGGGCGCGCTGGCGCACGATGCCGGCCGGACGCCGCGCATGACCGGCACGATCGTCGACGTCAGCGAGCGCCGCAACCAGCAGGAGCAGCTCGCACGCGCCGAAACCCAGTTCCGCGAACTGTTCGAGCTGAACCCGCTGCCGTTCTGGGTCTTCGACGTGCAGACCCTGCGCTTCCTGGCGGTGAACGAGGCCGCGATCCGTCGCTACGGCTACTCGCGCGAGGAATTCCTCGGCATGACCATCCTGCAGATCCGTCCGCCCGAAGAGCAGGCGGCCGTGCAGGCGAGCGTCGTCGAGGTCGACGAGCCCCGCGACGCCTCCCGCGTCTGGCTGCATGCCACGCGCGACGGCAAACGGATCCACGTGCGGATCCACAGCAGCAGCATCCGCTTCGACGGTCACGACGCACGCCTGGTGCTGGCCGAGGACGTCAGCGAACGGGTCGCCTACGAGCACGATCTCGCCTGGCGCGCCGCGCACGACGAGACCACCGGCCTGCTCAACCTGCGCACCTTCGCGGAACAGGTGGAACAGCTGCCGCGGGACGCGCCCGACGCGACGTACGCGGTGGTGTACGTGCAGCTGCGCGACCTGGACCTGGTGTCGCCGATGTTCGGGCGGCGCACGCGCGACGAGATCGTCGCCGCCGTCGCCCGGCGTATCGCCGCGACGGACGGCCGCGTCGGCCCGGTGGCGTATGTGCCGGCGGACGCCTTCCTGGTCGCGGTCCCGCAGGCAGGACAGTGGGATCGCGTGGTCGACGCGCTGCATGCCCTGTTCGCGGCGCCGGTGGTATCGGAGACGGGCAGCCACCGGGTGGAAGCCTGGGTCGGCGTGGCGTTCCAGCAACACCCGGACCAGAGCGGCGAGGACGTGGTGGGCCATGCGGCCCTGGCGGCGCTGCAGGCGCGTGCCGACAACGTGCCGACGATGCACTACTCGGACCTGCTGGCGGTCAAGGCGAGCGCGCGCCTGGCGATCGTCGGCCGGCTGCGGCACGCGCTGGCGAACGAGGAGTTCGAGCTGTTCTTCCAGCCGATCCGGCGCGTGCGCGATGGCCGGGTGGTGGCCGCGGAAGCGCTGCTGCGCTGGCGCACGCCGGACGGCTACGTGCCGCCGTCCAGCTTCATTCCGCTGAGCGAGGAATCGGGACTGATCGCCCCCATCGGCGAATGGGTGATCGAGCAGGCGGCGCAGGCGCAGGCGCGACTGGTCGCGGCGGGCTTCCCCCACGTCGCGGTCGCCATCAACGTCTCCGCCGTCCAGTTCATGACCGGTGCGGTGCCGCGGCAGATCCGCGAGGCCGCGCGGCGCCACGGGCTGGCGCGCGGTGCGCTGCACGTGGAGCTCACCGAGAGCGCGATGCTGCGGCGGCCGGATGCGGCGAAGTTCGCGATGGAGGAGCTGCAGCAGGACGGCGTCTGCGTCTCTATCGACGACTTCGGCACCGGCTTCTCCAGCATGGCCTACCTGCGCGACCTGTCGCTGGACCACCTGAAGATCGACCGCAGCTTCGTCGACCACGTGGACCGTGATCCGCGCAATGCGTCGATCTGCCGGGCGCTGATCGCGCTGGGCCAGGGACTGGAACTGAGCATCGTGGCCGAAGGCGTGGAGCGCGCGGAGGAACTGGCGTGGCTGTCCGCCCAGGGCGTCGAGCAGGTGCAGGGCTACTACATCGCCCGCCCCGTGCCGCTGGGCGACTTCATCGCGTGGCTGGAAGCGTCGGTGGTGCCGCGGTGAGGGCAATTGAATCAAGCCGAATCGCCTAGCAGGTTCGGCTTGGATAGACCGTCAGTCCGCTCCCTCCGGCACAAACCCGGTGGCACGCAGCGTCGCAAGCGGCGGGAACAGGGGACTCGGGAGTTCCGCCCAGCGACACCAGACCCAGCCCGCACACTTTTCCGGCTCGCGCCGCTCCGGAGCACCGGCATCGCTGCGGGCCACCACGAACAGCGTGATGTAGTGCTTTCCTTCCGTGGCGAATACGTCGCTGGTGTAGGGCGCGGCGGCGATGTCGCCGATCTCCAGCCCGGTTTCCTCGTAGACCTCGCGTGCGGCACACGCCGCGACGCTCTCGCCGAACTCCAGATGGCCGCCCGGCAGCGCCCAGGTGCCCTCCCCGTGCGAGCCGATCCTCTGTCCCAGCAGCACCCGCCCATCGCGCATGACGATCACGCCAACACCCACACGTGGTTTCTCTTCAGCCATTGGCGCAGCCCTCGCGGAGCGTGATGGTGTAGTCCTTCATTCCGTATCGACTCGATGATCGATGCCATGGCGCGCGAGCGCGTCCAGACACTGGGCGACGTGGTGAGCCGTGAGTCCGTCGAAGTAGATGCGGGCAGAATCGCCGACACGTCCAATTGCAAGATCGCCGCCATCGCCGAGCCAGAGTTGCAGCAGCGCCCCCGACTGGAATTCCTCGAGCGCCGCCTGCGCTGACGCCACGACCAAGCGCTCACCCTGGCTGGCGAAGACACTGATCGCTCCCGAGTGCGGGTGCTGCCATGACCATCCGGCGCGGACCAGCGCGTCGGCGATGGCCTCCGGTCTTGCACGTACATCTGCGACGAGGGTTGGCATGTCAGTCTGCGGCAGAGTCAATCCGCCCCGCGACGCGGGTCAGGTTGGAGTAAACGGTTGGGCAGCCCCATCGCCTGGTCAAAAGAGAAAGCTGCCGAATTTGAACAGAACGGCTTTGTCGCGAAACACCCCAAAGAAATTACCGCCGGTCCTGGGGCAATAGACGTGACGGAGATCGTCGCCCGGCTGCATCATGGCCATGGCGGTCGCCCATTCGGATGAGTCTGCGAGAACCGGATTGCCGAGCCGGTCCGCCAGGTCCAGCGCCTGGTAGCGCCTCATCGGCTCGGAAACGTCGCATCCGGCGAACCCCAAACTGCGGGCGACACGCCTCGGCTCCATGTCCGACTGGATACGGTGCGCGCAGCCAGCGCCGGATACGCCAACGAGCATGGCTACTGCAAGCGCAGCGTGGAGGGTTGTCGAGTTTCCACAGCGCATGATGCTGTCCCCTGTCGCCTGAGTTACGCCGACCGGCGAAGCGGGCTCGACTTGAACGAACTTTTAGTCACCGGCCTACCTCAGTTCGTAGTTGACGAAGCTGTTCCACCCTTCGATCGCCTCTTGTGCTGCACTTTGGTGCTTTCGAACAGCATCCTCTTGCTCCTCGACGAAGTCGCCAATGCACTGCTTGTAATCTTCTACGTCGTCCCGAAACTGCTGTACCTCCCACTCCGAGTTGAACCGGTAAGGCTTGTACGGCTTGGAGCAAGAATGCGATGGCGTGAACATGTCGGCGCGCGCCGCGCCGACGAACAGCATGAGAAGCAGTACGGCCAGAACTGGTCGGAAGCGCATAGGTATCTCCTTGTTGCCCCACTACCGATCGCCTGGGCCCTGCGCCCGACTGGGCACACCACGCTCAGCACACCGCACGATGCGCCATCCCCTTGATGCCGGTCGATCTTAGGGCGGCGCACTCCGGCCAACAAGCCGCCCCGAACTGCGACCTCCCTGCCCGCGCTCAGCGGCTCCGCGCTGCTTCACAGCTTCTCCAATATCCCGATCCAGCAGACAGTCGATGAAGGCACGCAGCGCCGGCAGCATGTAGCGGCGGCTCGAGTAGTAGAGGTAGAGGCCGGGCACGGTCGGCGACCAGTCGGCGAGGACGCGTTTCAGGCGTCCGTCGCGCAAGGCCTCGGCGATGTCGTCGTCGTTGTAGGCGTAGAGGATGCCGAGCCCCTGCAGCGCGGCGGGCACGATGATGTCCTGGTGGTTCGCGATCACCCGACCCTCGCCGAACACCTCGACCGTCTTGCCCTTCTTCGCGAACGACCAGCCCGCGACCTTGCCGCTGCCGGGGAAGCGCCAGTTGATGCACGCGTGACGGTCCAGGTCGGCGGGCGTCTTCGGTTCGCCATGCTGCGCGAGATACTCCGGCGAGGCCACGGCCAGCAGTTCGATGTCCGGCGTCAGCCGCACGGCCACCATGTCCTTCTGCAGGCGGCCACCCACGCGAATGCCGGCATCGAAGCCTTCGCCGGCGATGTCGCTCAGCGCGTCGTCGATCACGATGTCGAGCACGACATCGGGGTTGGCCTTGGCGAACCGCCCGAGCCGCGGCGCGAGCACGCGCTTGGCCGCCATGCTCAGCGTGTTGATGCGCAGCGTGCCCGCGGCGCGTGCGCTCGTGCCCACCGCCTGCGCCACCGCCTCGTCCATGTCGCGCAGCATCGGCGCCATGCGCTCGTGCAGCCGGCGGCCCGGTTCGGTCGGCGACACGCTGCGCGTGGTGCGGTTCAACAGGCGCACGCCCAACCGCGATTCCAGTTGGCGGATGGTCTGGCTGAGCGCGGACCGCGACAGCCCCAGGTGATCGGCAGCGCGGGCGAAGCTGGCCCGGTCGACGACGGCCACGAAGGCCTTCAGTTCCGCGAATTCGGCGCCGCGCATTGTGTACGGATTCCTACATAGCTTGATCGGATCATAGGTGATTTTCTTACCCAGGTGGACGGATCAATCTAGGTCCACACCACCCCGGAGCACCGCCATGAACGACCTGATCCTGCCCGAGCCCATCGCGGCCTACTTCGACGCCGACCGCCAGGACGGCCCGGCCGTCGCCCGCTGTTTCACCAGGGACGGCCTGGTCCTGGACGAAGGCCACACCCATTCGGGTCTCGCCGCGATCGAAGCCTGGAAGACCGACGCGTCCGCCAGGTACACCTATACCGCCACGCCCCACACGTTGGAGACGCAGGGCCGCAGTTACACCGTGACCAGCCGCGTGTCGGGCGACTTCCCGGGCAGCCCGGTGGACCTGCGGTACCGCTTCACCCTGGAGCGCGGCAAGATCGCCACGCTGGAGATCGCGCCATGAGCTTCGATCTCTCCCTCGCAGGCAAGCGCGTCGTGGTCACCGGCGGCACGCGCGGCGTCGGCGGCGCTGTCGTCGAGCTGCTGGCCTCATTGCAGGCGCGCATCGTGGCGACCGCGCTGTCGGCACCGAAGCAGCCCCTCGACGGCGTGCACTACGTGGCCGCCAACCTGGCCACCGCCGACGGCGTCCGCGCCGCGACGGACGCGGCCCAGCACCATCTCGGCGGCGTCGACATCCTCATCAACGTGGTGGGCGGCTCGTCGGCACCTGCGGGCGGTTTCGCCAGGCTGGACGATGGCGAGTGGGCGAAGGCGCTCGACCTCAACCTGATGTCGGCCGTGCGCATGGACCGCGCCCTGCTGCCGGCGATGCTCGCGCAGGGATCCGGCGTGATCCTGCACGTGACCTCGATCCAGCGCCTGCTGCCGCTGCACGATTCCACCATCGCCTACGCCGCCGCGAAGGCCGCGTTGTCGACCTACAGCAAGGCGCTGTCGAAGGAAGTCACCCCGCAGGGCGTGCGCGTGGTGCGCGTGTCGCCGGGCTGGATCGAGACCGAAGCCTCGATCGATTTCCTCGGCAGCATCGCCGCCAATGCCGGCACGGATTACGAAGGCGCCAAGCAGATGGTCATGAACGCGCTGGGCGGCATTCCCGTCGGGCGTCCGGCCAAGCCCTCCGAGGTCGCCGACCTCATCGCGTTCCTGGTCTCGCCCCGCGCCGCGTCCATCTCGGGGTCGGAACACACGATCGACGGCGGCACCGTGCCCACGGCGTAAGCCCCGCCGATGGCCTCCCTGCCCGCCGGCACCGCAGCGGGCAGACGCGACAGGGCGCGCGGCCGGAACGTACGCTCGATCAATTTTTCAGGACGTTACGTAACCGATGGTTCCGGCCACGCCGGCAAAGTACCCCTGCCGGCCAACGCCGCACCCCGAACGCCACCCACCACCGCCCCGAGGACACGACCATGTTCAAGCTCATCCCCGCCCTGCTCGCCGCCGCCCTGGCCACCACACTCTCCCCCACCGCCCACGCGGCCCCCACCGCCCGCGACAGCGACGCAGTGAAGAACGTCGTGCTGGTGCACGGCGCCTTCGCCGACGGTGCCGGTTGGCGCCCGGTGTACGACGACCTGACCGCGCGCGGTTACCGCGTGTCCATCGTGCAGAACCCGCTGACGTCGCTCGCCGACGATGTCGCCGCGACCAGGCGCGTGCTCGACCGCCAGGACGGTCCGGCCATCCTGGTCGGGCATTCGTGGGGCGGCACGGTGATCACCGAAGCCGGCGTGCACGACAAGGTGGCCGGCCTGGTCTATGTGTCGGCGCTGGCGCCGGACGCTGGCGAGACCACGGCGCAGCAGTACACGGGCTTCGCGCCGACGCCGGAGTTCGTCATCGAGACCAGCGCCGACGGCTTCGGCTTCATCGCGCCGGCGAAGTTCAAGGCCGGCTTCGCGCACGACACGACGGATGCGGACGCGGCGTTCCTGCGCGATTCGCAGGTGCCGATCAACATGGCGTCGTTCGGCACCGTGCTGACGCAGGCGGCGTGGCGCAGCAAGCCCAGCTGGGCGGTGATCGCCACCGAAGACAAGGCCTTCGACCAGGCCATGCTCATCCACATGGCCGAGCGCATCCACGCGCGCATCACCAAGGTCTCCGCCAGCCACGCGGTCTTCATGACGCAGCCGAAGGTGGTGGCCGACACCATCGACCGCGCGGCGAAGGACGCGGCGCAGGCGGGCAAGTAAGCGGTGTTGCTGATGCGGGAAACAGGGAGGCTCCGCAGTGCGGGGCCTGATCATGGAGCCTCCCCTCGACTGATCCGCGACACGACCTCGGTCGACTTCGGCACGCCCCCGGCGCAGCCTTCGGCGAAAACGGTCGGCGCCGCTCACGCCATCCAGAGGCGCTCGAGATCCCTGAATCCCCATTTCCTGGGCGACTCGATGGAGACGATGCTGTCCTTGGACGCCGCAAGGTCCAGGTCCCGGCGAAACACCTGGGCATTGGACTTGGCGGAGTAGAACACCCGCACCGTGGGCGGAGCGAGCGGATGCTCACCGGCGGCGATGACCACCGCCAGATGGTCGGACGCCAGCCTGACCAGCGAGCCGAGCGGAAATATCCCCAGAACGCGTATCAGCCCCTTCAGCGCGGCGACATCGAAATGGCCTTGCCACGTGGCCATGCGGCGCAGCGACTCTGCGGGATCCCAGCCCGCCTTGTAAGGCCGGTTGGAGGTGATCGCGTCGTACACGTCGCAAACCGAACTGATGCGGGTAAGCATGGGCAGATCGTCGCTCGCGAGGGCATCGGGATATCCGCGTCCGTCCATGCGTTCATGGTGGTGGCGCACGACGTGCAGTACCTCGGGAACATCCATGCCGGCATCGCGCAAGATCTTCTCGCCCTGCTCGGGATGCAGGCGCATCTTGGCCATCTCGTCGTCCTGGAGCGCACCCGGCTTGTTGAGGATGCCCATCGGGACATGCGCCTTGCCCATGTCGTGCAGCAGGCCCGCCATCGCCGCGTGCTCGCGCTGCGATGCCGGCAGATCCAGTTCGCGCGCCACCGCCGCCATCAGGCCGGCGACCGCCACACTGTGCAGATAGGTGTAGTTGTCGGCCGTCTTCAATCGCGCCAGGCTGACCAGCGCCAGTGGATTGCGCGACACCGACTCGTCGATGCGGGTCGCAAGATCGCGCGCGCCGTCCAGCACGATCGTCCGTCCCATCCGCAACTCGCCGAACATCGCTTCGACCAGGGCGCGCCCGTCGTCGCAAATGAGTCTGGCGCGCGAGAGTTCGTCGGACAGTCCCGGCACGTCCTGCGGCGGAGGCTCCGCAGCGCGGACCGGGGCGTCCACGGCCTCCGCCGCCTCCCACGCGGCGGGCGGCGGGCTCGCGGCGCAGGAGGGCGCGCCAGCCGCATCCACGTCGCGCCCGCGCTGGGTGTCGATGTCCACCTCGGCGATCTCGCTGGCCAACAGCCGGTCGACATCGTCCTGGACCACGACGAAGCGCGTGCGCCAGAACGGATGCTCCAGCCACGGGCCGTGCAGCTTCACCACGTACATGCCCGCCCGCAACGTCTCGGTCGAGATCGTCTTCAACGCCATCACCCACCCCGGTCCGCCGTCTTCTCCACCTTCAAATTAGCGGCCCCGCTTTTCGTCATTGAAGGTGTGGGAGGACATCGGGACGAAGATGGTAATTGTGATTACCAAGCTCGGACCGGGCGCGGACGACGGACCGTTTCCAAGCCGTTTCAACCACTTGCGAGCGGATCGGGCGCGCGCGCCCGTGGTACGGCCCGCATCGCCGGCATTCCCCCTACCAACGTCTAAGGCCGGTGACCTCAGGTTCCCGCAGGCGCGCCGCTAACCCTGCGAACGACAACTGACGACCAAGGCGCGGACCGAACATGAATGCCCTACTCACTGCCTGGAATAACCGCAGCACCGCTTTCAAATTGACGCTGATCTGCTGTCTCTCCACGGTCGGCCTGCTGGTGCCTTCGGGGTTCTACCTGTCACAGCTGAACGACTCACGCGTGGTCAACCGCACCGAGGTCGACAGTCTTCCCGCGCTCGATGCGATGCTCGATGTGGTCAGGGCACTCAACCTGCGACGCGGTGCCGCCGATGCGACCACTGCGGAAGCGACCATCGATGTCGTCTCGCTGTACGACAAGGCCCTGGCGACCTCGGCCGCGCAACCTCATCTCGCGGGCAGCCACCAGAAGATCCAGGCGCTCGCCCGTCAATGGGAAAAGCTGAAGGCGGTGCCGCACGACGATCCAGCGCTCGCCGCCCACGTCGACGACGCACTGCTCGCCATCGACGCCCTCGGGGATGAGAGCCTGCTGGTCTATACGACGCACGCGGATACCTACCACCTCGTGCTGGCCACCACGCAGGACCTGCCCGACGCCAGCACCGCGCTCGCGACGCTGCTTGGCGACATCCGGCGCCGCGGCAGCGAGAACGAAGACGGACACCGGCTGGCGTTGAGGGAGCAGTTCCAGCGGTCCATACGCACGTACGCGCGGGAGATGGACAAGGCGATCGCGCTGTCGGGCACGGTCAGTCCGGCCCTGCGGAGCGGCCAGGCCGCCATCGAGGACGCCGCCGCCTTCAACGACGCACACGCCGACGCGGGCAAGCTGACCCAACTGGCCGCGACGCTGGAAGCCGCCGAAACCGCCGCATTGGTCGAACTCGCCAGCCAGTCCACCCGCCACGCGTCCTCTGCAAGCACCACGTTGACGATCGGCGCGACGCTGGTGGTGCTGATCCTGTCGCTGGTGGTCGGGGCGTCGTGGTACACCGTGCGCTCGGTCACCCGCGGCGTCCGCTACGCGGCGAACGTCGCCGGGCGCATCGCGCAGGGCGATCTGGATGCACGCATCCCGTCCCGCTACCACGATGAAATTGGCCAACTGCTGACAAGCATGCGCAACATGCAGGACACGATCCGGCGCGTGGTCGACTCCCAGCGCGAGATGGCCGCACGGCATGAAGAGGGCACCATCAGCTTCCGCTGCGACGAGCGTGCATTCCCCGGTGGCTTCGGCGAGATGGTCAAGGGCACCAACGACCTGGTGGCGTCCCATATCCAGGTCAAGATGCGGCTGGTGGAGGTCATGCAGTGCTATGCGATCGGCGACCTGTCGGTCGACATGGATGTGCTGCCCGGCGAAAAGGCCGTCCTCACCTCCGCGATGGACGAGGCCAAGCGCAACCTGCAGGCCATCAATGCCGACATCAAGCGCCTGGCCGCCGCGGCGGCGGCAGGGGATTTCTCGCAGCGTGGACCGGCCGGCGCCTACCAGCATGACTTCCATGACATGGTCGCCAGCCTAAATCGGCTGATGGATTCCACCGAAGGCAACCTGTCCGCACTCTCGGCGTTGCTCAAGGCAGTCGCCGAGGGCGACCTGACCCACACCATGCGCGGCGAGTTCCACGGTGTGTTCGCCACGATGCGCGACGACGCCAATGCGACGGTCGGGCAGCTCAGGAGCATCGTGTCGGGCATCCAGGAAGCCACCGGATCCATCAACACGGCCGCCAGCGAGATCGCAGCGGGCAACGCCGACCTCGCGCGGCGCACGGAAATGCAGGCGGCCAACCTGGAAGAAACCGCCGCGTCGATGGAGGAGCTGACGTCGACCGTTCGCCAGAACGCGGATTCGGCGCGCCAGGCCAACACGCACGCGCTGTCCGCCTCCGGCGTCGCTGCCGAGGGCGGCCAGATCGTCGGTCGGGCCGTCGAGACGATGATGCAGATCGAGCAATCGTCACGCCGCATCTCCGAGATCATTTCCGTCATCGACGGCATCGCGTTCCAGACCAACATCCTGGCGTTGAACGCCGCGGTGGAAGCCGCCCGTGCGGGAGAACAGGGGCGTGGCTTCGCCGTGGTCGCCAGCGAGGTGAGGACGCTCGCGCAGCGATCGGCGACCGCCGCCAAGGAGATCAAGCAGTTGATCGAAGCGTCGGTGGAACGCATCAACGATGGGTCGGCGCTCGTGGGCGAGGCCGGCGATTCGATGGTCAACGTGGTCGCCGCCGTCCAGCGCGTCAGCGAGATCATGTCCGAGATCGCGGCGGCGTCGCAGGAGCAGGCGGCCGGCATCGACCAGGTGAACCAGTCCATCGTCCAGATCGACGAGACCACCCAACAGAATGCCGCCCTGGTGGAAGAGGCTTCGGCCGCCGCGCGCGCGATGGAAGCGCAGGCGCACGACCTGCGGCGCAGCGTGTCCACGTTCCGGACCACCGAGCGCGCGGCACCGCGGACCGTCGGCCCCACCCCCGCCCGGCGCGCGGCAAGAACGGCGCTGGAGGCCTGATCATCCAGGGTCGGGCGGTGGGATCGCCCGGCCCCGTCGCGGCGTCCCGGCAGCTTGAGCATCACCTCACACTGGCCTAGAGTGCAGCTTCGTGCTTACCGCAGCCCTTTGTCGGAAGGGCCCATGTCTCGGAGACGTGCGGGGGTAGTACATGCGGGAGGAGGGAGCAAAGGGACATGTTCCGCGACGGCCACTGGACCGCCGCTGGCTCGCGTGTGCCCTGTGTCTGGCGGTGATCGCCCTGTCCGCCCTCGCGGGCGCGCTGCAGCACCGAGCGAACGATGCGCGCCAGCGCGCCCGTTTCGACCAGTTGGCGAACACCGCCACGGCCACGCTCCACTCCCAGCTGGCTGCCTTCGAACACGGCCTGCGCGGCGCGCGCGGCGCCGTGATCGCCGCCGGCCCGGAGCTGGACCGGGAACGTTTCCAAGCCTATAGCGCCTCGCGCGACTATGCGCGCGAGTTCCCCGGCATCCGCGGTTACGGCTACATCCAGCGTGTCGCTCCCGCCGAAGAGGCGCGCTTCGTCCAGATGGCGCGGGAAGACGGCATGCCCCACTTCGCCATCCGCACCCTGGCACCGCATGCGGGTGAACGATTCGTCATTCGCTACCTGGAGCCGATGACGAACAACGAGGCGGCCATCGGACTGGACATCGCGTCGGAAGCCGCGCGCCGGGAGGCCGCGCTGGCTTCGGCGCGCAGCGGCCAGGCCACGTTGTCCCGCCCGATCACGCTGGTGCAGGAAGCAGGAAGCGCGCGCCATGGGTTCCTGTTGTTGCTGCCCGTCTACCGCGACGGGGCGCCTGCGGATACCGACGACGCGCGCTGGCAGGCGACACGCGGTTGGGCATACGCCGCCCTGAACATCGACGCGGTCCTCGAACGGCCGGAACACACCGACCGCCTGTACGATCTGGCCCTCTCCGATGCCGGCGAGGACGCGCGCCACGGACCGTTCTACGCCAGCGCCGACTTTTCCTCGCCGGGCGTGCGCAGCCTGGCGACGGAACGCGCCATTCGCATCCACGGACGGGACTGGCGCGCGCACTACGTGGCCCGGCCCGCTTTCGTGCAGGGACTGGGCCTGCCCTCCCCGCTCTTGGTGGCCATGGCCACCGCCGGCCTGGGCCTGCTGAGCGTGGCGGTGTGGTATCTGGTCGCCACTTCGCGGGAACGGCGTCGCGCGGCTTTCCTCGATCATGTCCGGCTGGCGGCGCTGGTCACCGGCTCGACGGAGACCATCATCGCCTGCGACCCCACAGGCCGCATCACGCTGTGGAATGCGGCGGCAGAAAAGATGCTGGGCTACCCCGCCGACGACACGCTGGGCCGGCCCCTCCCGACGGTCCTCACTGATGAATCCGGGCAGCCCGCGTTCCAGGACATATCCCGGGACATCCAGGGCACGCGCCATCGTCTGCGACGCCACGACGGGGGCGTTGCCGACGTCCGCGCCAGCCTCTCGGTCATCCGTGACGTCGACGGACAAACCCAGGGCGCGTCGCTCTTCCTGCATGACCTCACGCACCACTTGCGCGCGGAAGAGCAGTTCCGCCGTGTGGTAGAGGCTTCGCCAAGCGCCATCCTCATGGTGGACGAGGCCGGTCGCATCCAGCTGGCCAACGCCAAGGCCGAAGAGCTCTTCGGCTATGCACGCGAAGACCTGTTCGGCCAGCCCGTGGATCGCCTGCTGCCGACCGACACGCGCCGGCACCATGCCGGCTACATCGAGCGCTATTTCGGCCAGCCACAGGCCCGTCCGATGGGCGCGGGCCGCGACCTGTACGGCCTTCGACGCGACGGCACCCGCGTGCCGATCGAGATCGGCCTCAACCCCATACATACCGCGGAGGGACGTTTCGCGCTCGCGTTCATCATCGACATCACCGAACGCAAGCGGCACGAGGAGGGCATCATGCGCCTCAATGCCACGCTCGAGCAGCAGGTGCTGGACCGCACCGCGCAGATCCGCACCTATTCTTCGCGACTGGGCGCCATCCTCGAACACGCGGGCTACGCCATCGTCGCCACCGATCCGCAGGGCCGCATCACCCTGTTCAATCCGGCGGCCGAGCGCATGCTGGGACACGCGGCCAGCGAAGTCACCGCCGGCGGCACCAGCGTCGATCTCCTGCACGATGACGCGGAGCTGTGGTCGCGATCCCTCGCGCTGTC
This sequence comes from Pseudoxanthomonas sp. LjRoot206, assembly GCF_056175725.1. Taxonomy (NCBI): domain Bacteria; kingdom Pseudomonadati; phylum Pseudomonadota; class Gammaproteobacteria; order Lysobacterales; family Lysobacteraceae; genus Pseudoxanthomonas; species Pseudoxanthomonas sp. LjRoot206. The sequence continues at coordinate 244,240 of NZ_JBGFFI010000001.1, read as the reverse complement.
CGCACGCCACGGCACCCATGTCGGCGCCACCTTCGCCCAGATCGCCAGCCTGTCCACCGCCGCCGGCAGCGATATCGCGGAATGGACCTACGTGCGCCGGGACGGCACGCATCTGCCGGTGACATTGAATGTCAGCGCCCTTCGCGACGAGCACGGCGAGGCATCGGGCTTCCTGGTGATGGCCTCGGACCTGACCGAACAGAAGCAACGCGATTCGGAGTTGCACCAGGCGATCAGCGCGGCGGAACAGGCCAATCGCTCCAAGAGCGATTTCCTGGCCAACATGAGCCACGAGATCCGCACGCCCATGAACGCGATCCTCGGCATGCTGTATCTGCTGGACCGTGTGGATCTTCCCGCGGCCGCGCAGGACATGATCCGCAAGATAAACCTGGCCGCGCGTTCCCTGCTGAGCATCATCAACGACGTGCTCGACTTCTCGAAGATCGAGGCCGGTCGCATCGAGGTGGAGGAAGCGCCCTTCGACCTGGCCGAGGTGCTCGACAACGTGGCGACGCTGATGGGCTCGGCGGTGGATGCGCGTACGGTGGAGATGCTCGTATCGCCGGCACCCGATGGCGCGCGCCACCTGCGTGGCGATGCGCTTCGCCTGGGCCAGGTGCTCGTGAACCTGGTGAGCAACGCCATCAAGTTCACCGAGCGCGGCGAGGTGTCGCTCCAGGTGGAACGCCTGCCCATCGAGGATCCAGGCAACGTCCTCCTGCGCTTCACGGTCAGCGATACGGGCATCGGCATCCCTGCCGAGAAGCAGGCAATGATCTTCTCGCCCTTCTCGCAAGTCGATTCGTCCACCACGCGTCGCTTCGGCGGCACCGGACTCGGCCTGAGCATCTGCAACCGGCTCGTGGCGTTGATGGGTGGAACGCTTCAGGTGGACAGCACGCCCGGCCAGGGCAGCAGGTTCCGCTTCGAGCTGCTGTTTCCCCGGGAGCAGACGCCGGATGAGGCCGCGACTGTCCGCAGCCCCTGGCACGTGCTGGTCGTGGATGACCACGATACCGCACGCGAGCACCTGAGCATGGTCGTGCGCGGGTTCGGGTGGACGGTCGAAGAGGCCGAGTCCGGCACCCGGGCGATAGCGCGCCTGGCGACATCGGAGGGCACGCCCTGTGACGTCGTGCTGATGGATTGGCAGATGCCGGGCCTGGACGGGCTGAGTGCAGCCGCCGACATCCGCAAGGGCCTGCAGTCATCGCAGCAACCCATCATCATCATGGTGACGGCGTTCGAGCGGCAGCTCGTGGACCACGAACCCCATCGGACCGCGGTGGACGCGGTCCTGACCAAGCCGGTGACGGCATCGGTCCTGTACAACGCCATCAATGAAGTCCTCGCACGTCGCGATCCGAGCCTGCGACGCCGCCGTGCCACCCCCGCTTCGGGACATCTGCTCGCAGGCTACCGACTGCTGGTGGTGGACGATAGCGAAATCAACCGGGAAGTCGCGCAGCGCATCCTGGAAGGAGAAGGCGCGACGGTCACACAGGCCAGCGACGGACGCGAAGCCCTGGACGTGCTGAGTGAAATGCCGGACCTGTTCGACGCCGTGCTGATGGACGTGCAGATGCCGGTGATGGACGGCTATGAAGCCACGCGCCGCATCCGCGGCCTGCCCGCGCTCGCCGGCATGCCCGTGATCGCGCTGACCGCGGGCGCCTTCAAGCCGCAACAGGATGCGGCATTGGCGGCCGGGATGAACGCCTTCGTGGCCAAGCCCTTCGAAGTGCCTGATCTGGTCGCCGCCATTACGCGTTTCGCGCCCACCCCTGCGTGCCCACCCTCCGAACGGCCGCCTCACGTGGATGCTCACGATGCAACGCCTACGATCGCTGCGCCGGAGAACATCGACCCGCAACTGCTTGATGTGCAGCGGGGCCTGGCGTATTGGCGCGAGGAGGCACCCTACAAGCGCTATCTGGCGCAGTTCGCGCGACGCTACGGCGACCTCGTGGAGACGCTTGAACTCTCCCTGCGTCGGCACGAGACGATGCAGGCATGCGCCGACGTGCACCGCATGCGCGGCGCCGCGGCTTCGCTCGCGATGAGCAGCCTGGTGGCGATCAGCGCCGACATCGAGGAACACCTTCGGAACGGTGAAGAGATCGGCGACCTGCTGCCGAGCCTGCGGGTGACCCTGCGCGAGACGCTGGACGATGTGGCGCAGTACGTGGCGTCGGGTGCCGGCCCCGATGCGCCACTCGCCCGCCAGATAGACGACCCGATCGTCGCGCTGGAGGGATTGCTCGCCGCGCTGGACAGCGACGATGCCGACATCATCGAGCAGGCGCTCGGCGGCATCGCTGACGGGATTCTGCCTGGCGACGCCCGCGACCGGCTGGCGCTTCGCATCGAGGAATTCGACTACCGTGCCGCCGAAGCCGACGCCAGGGCCCTGCTGGAAGACCTGAACGCCCGCGTCCCGGACCCGTCCCCCGACGTCGACGAGGAGTGAACCCATGCCGCACGGACCGATCCTCTGCGTGGACGACGAGCCTAACAACCTGGCGCTGTTTCGCCAGATCCTCGGCGACGACCACCGCCTGGTCTTCGCACGGGACGGCGAGCAGGCGCTGCGTGCGGCCGAGAAGCATGCACCGAGCCTGGTCTTGCTGGACGTGGAGATGACGGGGATGGATGGCTATGAAGTGGCCTGGGCCCTGAAGGCGCATCCATCCACCGAGCACATCCCCATCATCTTCGTCACGGCGCTGGATCGCGAAGTGGACGAGCGCACCGGTTTCGCCTGCGGCGGCGTGGACTACATCACCAAGCCCGTCTCGCCGTTCATCCTGCGCGCCCGCGTCAACACGCACCTCTCGCTGGTGCGGGCGTCCGCGCTCAGCAAGAGCTACCAGGACGCCATCCAGATGCTCAGCGTGGCGGGGCACTACAACGACTCCGATACCGGCGCCCACATCTGGCGCATGGCGGCCTATGCGCGCGTGCTGGCCGAAGCGGTGGGCTGGGACACGGCGCGCGCCAAACTGCTTGAACAGGCCGCGCCGATGCACGATACCGGCAAGATCGGCATCCCGGATGCGATCCTCAAGAAGCCCGGAAAGCTCAACCCGCGCGAATGGGATGTCATGCAGCGCCACACGCTGATCGGGCATGAAATCCTGAGCCGCAGCCACGCACCGCTGTTCGAACTGGCGGCGGAAGTCGCGCTCAACCACCACGAGCGCTGGGACGGAACGGGCTACCCGCATGCGCTCGCTGGCGACAGCATCCCCGAGTCGGCGCGCATCGTGGCCATCGCGGACGTCTTCGATGCGCTGGCCAGCCGTCGTCCCTACAAGGACGCGTGGCCCGTCGACGTGGTGGTCGCCAAGATCCAGGAAGGACGGGGCACACACTTCGACCCCGCCATGGTCGATGCCTTCGAGGACTGCATGCCCCGGATCCTCGAGGTGAAGGCGTACTGGGACCGACAGGAGGCCGGATCCGAGGAGGCTTCCCAGGACCGGCTGCACGGTTGAGACGCTTGCGTCACTCCGGTGTGGCGATGGCCGCCTCCGGATTCACTGCCGCTATCGTGGAACCGAGCCGTCATGGAAGCCGGTCGACCAACACTGCGATACGTTGAGGCCTGTCCACCGTTCGCCTCATCGTCCATGTGGCGTGGCAGAAGCCTGTTGGCTATCAGCCAGGCCTAGTTGTCGCAGAGGCGATGCTGGGTCATGCCGCTGACGCCCGGCTTGAGCCGATCCGTGATGCGTGTGGACTGGATGGATCGCTAGAGGTGCGTACTCAGGAAGCCGGAAAGCGGCGCCAGCAGTGCGCACAGGATGGGGGCGGCATGCCGGAGGGGCGAGAACCGACCGGTCTGCTGCACGTGTCGCGCGGCAAGCAGGAACAGCACGCTCGCCGAGAGAAAGACGGCAGTGAGGACGTATCCGAGTGCCCGTGGCCCGCCGGCCGCTTCCGGTGGCGGCCACGAGGTGGTGACCGCTCCCATAAGCGCCAGGCCCAGGGCGATCACGCCGAGCAGGTCCTCGAGCCCGACGATCAGCTTTCTCAATGTGGTTGGCATGCTGGATGGCACCGCTACGCCAACGGACCTTGGCCATCGATCTCTACTACGGCGATGACGTCTTGATCCCTGGTATCCGCCTGACCTGAGCCAAGCCGCTGAGCAGGTCCTGCTTGCATGCGTTATCAGGGCCCCGGCGAGTCATCTGCAAGCGACGACTCGTGTTCGGGATCTGCGAGGAGAAAGGTATCTCCATTGCTGGCCGTCATGCTGCCGGTGCCCAGGCTACGCATCTCCCACTGCCACCTGTCGTAGCGGGTCTCGAAGGTACCTCGCGCGACACACGGGCCATGAAGGAAGAAGTCGTGCTGTTGCCGCCCGGAGATCAGTACGGCCTTGTCGAAGAAGGTCCGAACCTGCTTCGACGTCACCACAAACCCAGCGCACCCCTCGCTCTTGGGCCCGACACCTGTCTCCGTCACGACGATCCTGGTGATGGGGCCGACCGGGCTGCACAACGCCATGGCAGGGAGGAGCAGCCCGGCCATCAACGAGAGGTACGCCATGTACGTGGCCATCGGTGCCTGCCGCCTGAATCGAGAAGACCCGCAAAGCAGGTTCTTTTTGAATGGACTGTCAGGCATCGGCCTGCTCCCACAGGCGCCCTGCCCTGACCACCTTGCAGTGGTAGCAACCACTGCGCCGGTCGTCCAGGTTGTACCACGCGTGGCCCCCTCCCGCCGCCTCGCAGTCCTGGCCCTTGTCGGCAATGCCGGCCTCGATCAGGAACCAGGGCAAATGCGTGCGTACGGCGGTCCTCCAGCGATAGGGAGACGGCTTGGACGTAGGGTTCATTCGAGACCTGACGCCTGGTTTAGGGCGACCCGCGAAGCGCGAGCTTGAATGAATGGTCAGGCACTTGCTTACCGCCTGAATTCCGTAACGCTCTTTTGAATTTCCATGCTGGAAAAATAGACCGGGTAGTGGGTTCGAATGTGGCGAACCATGTCGGCTTCATTGTCTTCAATGGAAATCTTGACCATCTCATTGTCAGTGGTGACATCGATATGGCCAACGTAGGTGATTTTTCCTGGCGCAACCGAAAAACGGTTGGACGAGTGGAAGCTGGCTTGTCTCCGGGACTCACCAATCACCTTGCTCCACATGTAGTCGCCGGGCGCTACAGGCATAAGCCAGTACTTCTCCCCGGCCTCCATTACCACGGACTCGTCCGGGCCGACGAAGTATTCCTTCATCAAGGACTCCGAGGTTTCGAGTGCCGTGAACTTCTTGTATTGGAGTTGCCCGTGGCGAATATTCGTAGTGACCTTGAATGCGACGACACCCTTCGCCGGGCTCACGCTCGCGCCATCTGAAATGCTGTTTGTCGATGCGCAAGCGGCGAGAAACAGCAGTGCAATCGAAACGGCGACATGTCGAATGATCCTGGCGGTGCGCATGTGGTTCCTGTGCGTTCGTGCCGAACTACCCAATAGCCGGATCGGGGTCCGGTTATGCGACTTGCCCACAGCCGGCCGTACGGTGGGCTATCCCCTTGATACCGCCCGATCTTAGGGCCGCCGGCTCCGGCCAACAAGCCGACGTATAACCGGATCCCGACAAGGGTGGGAAACAGCGAGGCCCCGCAGTGCGGGGCCTCGTTCGTTATTGAACCGGTGGTGGGATCAGGCGCAAATGCCGCTCTCTGAGGCTGGGCTATGTGGCGCACCCTCGGGGAACACACGGTGGGCGGCGGCCCGGCGTATCGCGCCGGATCCTGCACTTCTCGGGCCGGGAACGTCCGCAGCTGCGGAGCCCAACCCCGGACTTCCTGCGAATCTGCGGCGACGCCAACGACGCCCTGCCCTCATCGCTCTCCGGGCGCCATGGCGAACACGGCAATCCATGCATGCCGTACTCGAACCTGGAGCGGAACCAGTCGACCAGCGACAGCACATGGCCTACGTGCAGGTCGCCGCGATAGCCGCGTCCCCGTTTGAAAAGCGATGCCCGCTGCAGTGTGACCGGGAGTTCAGTGCACGACAGGGCGTTGCGTCCGAAGTAGAAGTAGTTCGAGGATATGAGCGCAAAGAGATTTCCATGATTACGCTCGATGGCATCGTTCCGTCCACGGAACCGGGGGTCTGCCAGGAATCTCGAGAACGACAACTTCTCGTCCACCCGCATCAGGTACACGATGCGATTCACGCCCGCACTCTCCGGACCCGCGCCGCCCGACCCCAGGATCCAGTCCCCGGGCGACGCCATCTCGACGATGTTGCGTCGCCCACCCGCCCCACCGAACTTGCAGTGCACGAGGCTGCAGTACCCACCATAAGGATTCGGGGCGAATCCCAGATCGTGGTCCACCACATAGGAGAAAAGTCGCGGCGCGCCCATCGCACTCCTCATGCCGCATGGCCTTGCTTGACCAGCGCCAGCAACCACGGCGTCGCTGTCGCGAGTCGTTTGCCGCGGAACCAGAGACAGCCGATCTCCCGCCACTCCAACAGACGCTGCACGTCCTTCTTCGGCTCTTTCGGCAATAGCACCGCCAGCTTCGGACGCTGCGTCTCGGGAAAACGGAAGGCATAGGCGTACAGCTGCCCCATCGCCATTCTGACCTCCGCTTCGTACTCGCTGCTCTTGACCTCGATCAGCAGGTCCTTCCCCGTCAGGGCGCGCTTCACTAGCACGTCGTACTTGGCATCCTTCTTCCTGCCTTCCAGCAACTCGAAGCGGCTGCTCCAGAGTCCCTTCAGATCATTCGTCATCGTGTTGTGCTGCCGACGGGCCATGATCTCCGAGGATCGGGCGATACGTTCCACGTCCGCGTCGTCCTTAAGCGGGAGTTCGGCGCCGTCCACGGGCTTGGTGGCCAGTACCGCACCCTCCGCCTTCGGATGCGCGCGATTGCTTTTCTTCAGCGCGGCATTCTTGTCCGCCACCACCTGTTCCAGATCGGCCTGGTCCAGATCAGCGGAGTCGTGGATTCCGTTCGTCCCATACTGGCTGACCATTACCCAGTACTGCGCTTCCAGACTTGAACTGCCCGCGCGGTGCCGGGCCAGCAACGCCTTGATCCCCCGGCGTCCGTTGATGATGGGGAATCGCCTGCGGGGATCGAGGGAGAACAGCAGCGGCGTCAGCAGGAACGCCGGCTTCATCTCCCGGCGCTTGCTCGGATCCGGGATGGCAGGCAGCGCGTCGATACGCGACGCCAGCCACGCGCCGTCCTGATCGCTGGTCAGCCTTCTGGCTTTGCGTACGAGAGGCGCGATGGCGTCGATATTCTTGCGTATCCAGGGCAGCGCGCTGTTCCGGTAGGCGCCGTAGAAGTTGGTGAATCCGGTGTCCTTCCTGATCAGGGCAGGCAATCCGGGCGATCCGACGATCTTTCCTATCTGCTTCGCGGCATCGGCGAGGCTGGACTGCTCGTCCAGCCGAGGGAATACATGCAGCAGCCCGGGCAATTTTGCGCTGGCCACATAACCGGCCTTCTCGCCCTCGGAACTGCCCGTGATCCAGGTGAGCTGGCAGAGGCCATAGATCTGCTCGGCGGTAAGTTTTCCACGCGTCAGCATGTGATCTGCGAGAACACCCACCAGCGTCTGGGTAAGACGCTGCCGGTCCTTCCATTCCTGTGCCATGCCGCTCTCCTTTCCGAGTCTGCTGCAAGGGTCCGCGATGGGCGGCTACTAAACAAGAAGGCCCCGCGATGCGGGGCCTTCAGGGGAACGGGGGAGATCAGACGTTCGGTGGGGACATCGCGCCGGCGCCCGCGCGGCGACGGTTGAAGCGCGAAGCCAGGGCATTGCGGGCTTCGTCCACGCCTTTGTCCTTGCCGGCCACTTTCAGCACGCCGTAGACCTCGAGGGAGGCGGCCATGACGTCGCTGCTGAGGGCGCGTTCGGTGTCTTCCATGCGCTGCATGAGGTAGGCCATGCGGGCGAGACGGGGCCGTAGAGCCGTCAGGGCGAGGTGGTCCTGGCGGAAGGCGTCGATGTCGAAGTCGCGGGGCATCAGGCCGGCGTGCTGTCCGGCGACTTCGAGGGCTTTGTCGCAGAAGGCGCGCGACTTGTCGCCCATCTTCACCAGTTCCAGGCGTTCGTCCGGGGTGAGGGCGATCAGCAGGTCGAGGTCGGCTTCCAGGGCGGTGAGGGAGCCGTCGATGCGTTCCAGCCGGTCGGTCTGGAAGGTCATGGCGATGCGGTTCTGTGTCATGTGCTTGCGTCCATTCGGGTGATACCGACCGGGTCCGGCCGGCACCCGCAATCTAACGCCGCGGCACCGCGTGAAATCTGTCACGTTTGCTAATGGAGTACTTCTCACACTCCCCTGCCCGATTGGATCGAAAACATCGGGCGTTGCATCGAAAAGATCCGACGTTGGATCAAAAACATCGGGCGCTGGATCGAAACGATGCAACGTTGCATCGAAACGATGGATCGTTGGGTCTTAGTGTTAGATGATCCGATGAAAAAGATGGAACGGTGGATCGAAACGATGGAACGTTGGATGTTTTTGATAGATGAGCGAGTGAAAAAGATGGAACGTTGGATCGAAAAGATCGGGCGTTCGATCGAAATGAGAGAACGGAGCGTGGAAAACATCCAACGATGGATGTTCTTGTCAGGAGAGATGCAGCAGGAACGCCAAGGGCGGCTGCCTGTGCAGAACACGGTGAGCGGTAGTCCTCGCGGGCACGACACTTACGTCACGCCCCCACCCTCACCGACCTGATGATCCCGACGAAGTCGACTTCGTCGTAGAACGCCGGATCGTCGCTGCTGGACAGGCCGAGGGTGAATGCGAGGCCAGGGGTGAAGACCAGGTAGCTGCGACTGCGCACGCCGATCTCCACGATCTCGTCCCGGGGCTGGGTGAAGAGGGTGAAGTTGCCCCTGACCAGGGTGGCGCGGTAGCCGGCGACGATGGCCTCGTGGCTGGCGAACTCGAGCGTGAAGTCGGGGCACTGCCCGCGCATGACGGCAAGCTGCCGGTCGAGGATATCGCCCGCCTGCTCGTTGTCGGGAATCGCCGACGGCCGTGCCGTCACCTGCAGCGTGGGATACGCATGCCGGTCGCTGTCGTGGTGCGCCTGGGCGCAGCAGAACGGCTTGTTGGCGAACGCGAACAGGTCCTCCGGCCCCGCCGCCCGTTTCCACTGCTCCACGGGCGACCAGGCGGGAGGTAGGAATCGCCAGTGGTCGGGGATGTCGAGGGAGAACTGAAAGTAGCGGTCGGTGAAGGTGGGCATAAGGATGGTTTTGAAGGGCCTAACGCCGCCCAGGACTGCCCCCGATTGGGGCACCCGTTCATTTGAGACTATCCTACCGATCGACCCTTAGCCCTGTTGGGCTGCTCGCCTCGAGGATCCCGGATGACCCCCGAAACCAAGGCCCGCCAACTCATTGATTCCAAACTTGAAGTGGCAGGCTGGGTTGTCCAGGACACCAAGCAGTTGAACCTGTCGGCTGGACCCGGCGTGGCGGTCCGGGAGTACCCCACGGACTCCGGACCTGCGGACTACGTTCTGTTCGTCAACCGTGAGCCGGTGGCGGTGATCGAAGCCAAGCGCGAGGAGGAAGGGTCCAAGCTGAGCGCTCACGAGACGCAGACCGAGCGCTACGCCAACGCCACACTGAAATGGCGCAAGGGTAATCAGCCGCTGCGGTTCCTCTACGAGAGCACCGGGCGGATCATCTTCTTCACCGACGGTGCCGATCCTGCACCGCGCGCGCGCGAGCTGTTCCACTTCTTCCGGCCGCAGGCATTGACCGAATGGGCGACGCAGCCCGATACCCTGCGTCGCCGCCTGACCTGTATGCCGCCCTTGCCTGAGCGCAATCTGCGCGACTGCCAGGTCAGCGCAGTCACCGGACTGGAAGCCTCGCTGGCGAAGAACAAGCCACGCGCCCTCGTCCACATGGCCACCGGTGCGGGCAAGACCTTCACCGCGATCACCTCGGTCTATCGCCTGCTCAAGTTCGGCGGCGCCAAGCGCATCCTGTTCCTGGTGGACACGCGCAACCTGGGCAAACAGGCGCACCAGGAGTTCATGGCCTACACACCGCCGGATGACGGACGGAAGTTCACCGAGCTGTACAACGTGCAGCGGCTGTCCTCCAGCCACATCGACCCGCACGCGCAGGTCTGCATCAGCACCATCCAGCGTATGTACTCGATCCTGTCGGGCACCGAGCTGGCCGAAGCCGGCGAGGATATCTCGCTCAACGAACTTGGCCAGACGGATGCACAGGCGAAGCTGGTGCAGTACAACCCTCTGGTCCCCATCGAGACGTTCGATTTCATCGTCATCGACGAATGCCATCGCAGCATCTACAACCTGTGGAAGCAGGTGCTGGACTATTTCGATGCCTTCCTGATCGGCCTGACCGCCACGCCGGACAAGCGCACCTACGGCTTCTTCAACGAGAACGTGGTGGCCGAGTACAGCTACGAACAATCGGTGGTCGACGGCGTGAACGTGGGTTACGACGTCTACGAGATCGAAACCGAGATCACCGCCAAGGGCGCGGAGCTGAAAGCGAAGGAATGGGTGGACCACCGCGACCGCGAGACCCGTGCCAAGCGCTGGGCACAGACGGAAGAGAACACGCCCTACGGCGCCACTGATCTCGACAAGTCGGTCGTCAATCCAAGCCAGATCCGCAACGTGGTCAAGGCGATGAAAGCGGCGGTCGAGACCACCATCTTCCCGCAGCGCAAGGAGACGCCGAAGACCCTCATCTTCGCCAAGACAGACAGCCATGCCGACGACATCATCCGGATGGTCCGGGAGGTCTATGGCGAGGGCAATGCGTTCTGCAAAAAGGTCACGTACCGCGCCGGCACGGATGCGGAGACCGGCAAGCCGGTGCCGGGGGACGATGCCGACAGCGTATTGGCCAGCTTCCGCAACGACTACAACCCGCGCATCGCCGTCACCGTGGACATGATCGCCACGGGTACCGACGTGAAGCCGCTGGAAGTGTTGCTGTTCATGCGCGACGTGCGCAGCAAGGGCTACTACGAGCAGATGAAGGGCCGCGGTGTGCGCAGCCTGGACGCGGAAACGCTGAAGAAAGTCAGCAACTCGGCCGAGGGCGCGAAGACGCACTTCGTGCTGATCGATGCGGTGGGCGTGGAGAAGTCGCTGAAGACGGAGAGCCGCCCGCTGGAGCGCAAGCCTGGACTCAGCCTGGATAGCCTGCTGAAGGGCGTGGCGGTTGGCGCACGCGATGACGACACCGTACTGACCCTGGGCAATCGTCTGGTACGTCTGGCCAAGCAACTGGACGACAAGGCACTGAGCCGGATCAAGCAGGCTAGTGGCGGCATCGGGCTGCAGGATCTAGCCCGCGGATTGGTGCAGGCGCTGGACCCGGACCGCATCGCCGCTGATGCGCTGGACACCGCTACGGCGGCGGGCATAACCCGCAGTGTGGAGACGCTGACACCGGACGAGTTGGACGCTGCGCGACGCCATCGGGTGGATACGGCCTGTGCACCGTTCGATACCCCTGCCCTGCGCGAGCTGATCGAGTCCGCGCGGCGCGAGCGTGAGCAGTTGATCGACCACGTGAATCTTGATGCAGTGACGCGCAGCGAGTTCGCGGCGCAAGCGCAGGCCAATGCCGAGGCGGCCGTGGGCCGGTTCCGGGAGTTCCTGGAGGCGCATCGGGACGAGATCGCGGCGCTGGGATTCTTCTACGCCCAGCCGTACAGCCGACGGGCGCTGACGTTCGAAATGATCGAGGAGTTGCATGAGGCGTTGCAGCGCCCGCCTTTGATGCTGACCACGGAAAAGCTGTGGTCGGCCTACGCGCGGGTGCAGGAGAGCCAGGTGCGGGGCAGCGGCGTGCGCCGGCAGTTGACGGATCTGGTGTCGCTGGTGCGCTTTGCGCTGGGCCTGGAGGACGAGTTGCGGCCCTTTGCGGACAGCGTGGACAAGCGGTTCGCGGACTGGGTGTTCCGTCATAATGCACGCCGCGCCACGGCGTTCACGCCGGAGCAGATGGAGTGGCTGCGCCTGGTCAAGGACCATATCGCCAGCAGCTGCCGGATCGAGCGCGACGATTTCGACTACGCGCAGCTGGCCGGCAAAGGCGGGCTGCAGAAGGCGTGGACGGTGTTTGATGGCCAGTTGGATGAACTGCTGGCAGAGATGAATGAGGAGTTGGTGGCTTGACTATTAGCGAAGCGCAACATGAACTGCCAAGCGGTTGGTGCTGGGCAACAATCGGTGATACAGGCAAGTACATCAACGGGTTCGCTTTCAAGCCCGAGCACCGCGAAGCAGCCGGACGACCGATAGTTCGCATCCAGAACTTGACCGATCCGGAGAAGCCACTGTATAGGACGTCACTCAACGTCTCAGAGGATTTTCACGTCGCGACAGGTGAAATGCTCTTGAGTTGGTCGGCAACTGTCGACGTATTCGTTTGGAATCGCGAGCCGGCGCTTGTTAACCAACACATCTTCAGAGTGGCCCCTGACGAGGCCATTGTCGACAAAGCGCTGTTGTTCCACTGGCTCAAGGTTGCTATCGACCAGCTTCTGGATTCCGAGCACCTACACGGAAGCACCATGAAGCACATTAATCGTGGGCCTTTTATGGCCCATCGAATTCCTCTTCCGCCATTGCGCGAGCAACGCCGAATTGCCGAGGCACTGGAAGAGCTATTGTCCGATCTCGACGTCGGCGTGGCCGAGTTGCAGGCTGCGCAGCGCAAACTTAGGAAGTACCGTCAATCCCTGCTGAAAGCGGCAGTGGAAGGCGACCTGACCGCTGACTGGCGCGCGGCGTATGGCACGCCACGAGAAACAGGCGCGGAGCTACTGCAACGCATTCTCACCGAACGCCGCGCCCGCTGGGAGCAAAAGCAACTCGCCAGATTCGCCGAGCAAGGCAAGACGCCACCAAAAGACTGGCAAGCAAAATATCCCGCGCCTGTTGCGCCGGACATTGCCGAATTGCCATCGTTGCCAGCCGGATGGGTATGGGCAACTATCGATCAATGTTCAATCGATGAGAATGGCATCACGGATGGTCCATTCGGCTCGAACCTAAAGTCAGAGCACTACACAAAGTCTGGCCCTCGAGTAATTCGCCTTCAGAACATCGGCGATGGACGCTTCCTTGATGCACACGCTCATATTTCCGAGGATCACTACGAGCGTCTCCAGAAACACGCCGTGATCGAAGGTGATGTTGTTGTTGCTATGCTTGGCGACGTATTGCCTCGCTCCTGCGCCATACCTGCGGGCATTGCTCCGGCAATAGTCAAGGCAGATTGCGCTCGCGTTCGACTGAACCCTGAACTTGTTCCGCCGGAGTTTGCGGTAGCGGTGCTCAATGCAGAGCCGACGAGAAAGCGCGTAAACCAACTAGTGAAGGGAATTGGGCGGCCGAGAGTAAATCTCGGGCACATTCGCTCTATTTCACTTCCGTTACCGCCGAGAGCCGAGCAGAACCGGATCACCGAGGTTCTATCTGAGTTTCTGGAATCCTGTGACAGTCAGAACTCGGCCATTGAGAGAGGCTTTTATCTATCAGCTGCGCAGCGAAAGAATATTCTCAAGGCTGCGTTCGCCGGCCAACTGATTCCGCAAGATCCGACCGATGAACCCGCCGGCGCGCTACTAGCCCGAATAAGCGACGAGCGAGTGAAGCAATCCTCGCAACCCAAGGCGCGTAGAACCAAACTAGCAAAGGAGATAGCCGTCGTGGTAAGCAGACTGATCGACGTGCTCGCCGAGTCGGGAGACTGGGTGCCGGCACAGGAGGCCTTCCGCCGCTGTGGCGTGGCCGATGGCGCTGTCACGGAGCGCATTGAAGATCTGTACTTGGAGCTGCGCAAATTGGACAAGGCGGGCCGCCTGGCGGTGAAGCCCGTTCGTGATGAGCAGGGCCGCAAGCTTTTTGACGAGTTGAAGCTATTGGAAGGCTGAGTATGCGTCTAGACAAACTCACCATCGGTAGTGCGAAAGAGCCTGCAAACGGTGTCGACAAGCACAGATTCAAGAACCTGAAGAACGTCACCATTGACTTCGATCAGGAGCAATGGGTAACGGTCGTTATCGGCTGGAACGGCACCGGCAAGTCAAATGTGCTGGAGGCATTGGCCATCATCTTTCGCGATCTGATAGCCAAGAAGCGTACGCCCGAATTTGCTTTTCAACTGGCCTATCGCATGGGTGCGGGTGAGAGTCTGCGGCATGTACATATCAGCGCGGATCCGGATCGTGAAAAGGAACCTTTCACGATTCATGTCGCAACGGACGCTCAAGCCAGAGGCCAAAGCACATTATTGACTCCGGCGATTGAAGGCGAAAGGCCGGTGTCCGCCTTGCGTGGCGAACTCGTGAAGCTCTCCGCCTTCTTGAATGCGGATGCCCAGTACTTACCCCGCTACGTGTTCAGCTACTACTCGGGCGAAAGCTCGCGCATGCACGAGATATTTCGACCCTACCTGGAAACCTACGACAGCAAGCTGCGTAATGGTGAAGATCCCGGCATGAAGCGGTTGTTCTACGCCATGCCCGTACACAGCCAGTTCGTATTGCTGGCGTTTTTGATTCAGCAGTCCGAGGTGGTGCGTGCATTCCTGAACGATCACCTCGGAGTTGATCCTGACGAGGGAATCGAATCAGTGCTTTTCGTACTGAGGCAGCCACCGTGGAAATCCAAGGTCACTGACGGTGATCCTCGCTTCTGGAACGCGCGCGGCGTGGTGGCTGGCTTCTTGTCACGCCTGTATGACATAGCCTTGGCTCCTATCGAGGTCACTCGACGAGTCTCGACATCCCTTTGGAATAAGCAGGCGCTTCAGTTCAAGTATCTGTATGTTAAGGATATCGCTGCACTGCGGCTTTTGGTCGGCAATCAGACGCCGGCACAGTTCTTCCGTGACTTGGAGAGCACCTACGTTTCAGAGTTGATTGAAGAGGTGCGCATCCGAGTTCGTCTCAGGAAGAACGATGGCAGCGTGACATTCCGTGAGCTCAGTGAGGGTGAGCAGCAATTGCTCACCGTCCTTGGGCTGCTTCGCTTTACAGCTGAGGAAGAAAGTCTGTTCCTTTTAGATGAACCGGATACACACCTGAATCCGCGCTGGAGCGTGGACTACATTTCGTATTTACAGCAGTTCATTGCCAGTGGCACCAGGCGGGAGGAGACCAGCCACATTCTGCTCACAACTCACAACCCACTCGCGATTGCAGAGCTCGACCGCGAGCAGGTGCAAATTCTGCGCATGCAAGAGTATGAAGACCTTCGTCAAATAGTCGCTTGCTATCCGGAAATGGCGCCGCGCGGCATGGGTTTTGCAGCGATAGTGACGAGCGACATGTTCGGCATCACGTCCTCACTGGATCAGCCGACTCAAGAGCTCCTAGAAACTCAGAGGGCATTTGCAGCTAAGGAGGAACTCACAGCGGGCGAGCAACGCGAGCTTGATGGCATTAACGCGCAACTCGACAGGCTCGGCTTCCGGTTCTTTCATCCCGACGACGAGTATTCGCGATACCTACGCTTGCGCAATGAACTGTTAACTCTGAGATTTCAGACAGAGCAGCCCACGGAGCTAGCCAAGAAGGTGGTGAAAATGTCGCGCACCGAGCGGGAAGGATTGGCAAAACGCTTGATTGCAGAGCTGCTGGCCGTTGAAGCGAAGTCATCATCTGAGGCAGCTCAGTGAGGTACATAGACCGTGCGAAGCTGGTGAAGCCGGCAGGGTGGGTGGCGCGTGCGCAAGCGGCGTCACAAGCTGTTGCAGACGGAGAGGATCCGAACGATCACAGTGCGGTATGGCGCGACCTCAAGAACGGACTCGCCGATCTGTTGCACGACAAGTGCTGGTACTGCGAGTCGCCCGTGGATAGATCGGATAATGCAGTTGATCATTTTCGACCAAAGAATCGCGTGAGCGATGCAGGTAGACCCCACACGGGCTATCGCTGGCTAGCCTTCGACGTGAATAACTTTCGCTACGCATGTACCTATTGCAATAGCAGGCGCATAGATGTCGATGGCGATACTGCGGGCGGCAAGGCAGACCGGTTTCCGCTGATCGACGAAGCGCAGCGCGTCTATGTGGCTGGCCCCCTTTCCGCCGAGAGGCCACTGTTACTCGACCCATGTGAAATTGCAGATTGGCGCTCCTTGGGTTGCCATCAGGAGAATGGTCAGCCATGCGCAGCTAGTGGCGATCTCGTCTCCAAACGGCGGGCCGAAGCCTCTATCGAGATTTACCATCTCGACTACGAACCCACTTGCAAGCGCCGTCACGCCTCCGCTGTTCAGTTGATGGCGGATGTCGATGAGGGCAAGCGTCTCTTCGAACTTGCGGCGAATGACCCTAGTCGAGAGCCCGACTTCATGACGGTTGCGGCTCGCCTGCGACGAGCTATTGATCGTGACTCACCATACAGCGGTGACATGCACTTCCTTCTTCGCGGTCAGCGAGGAGAGGAGCACCCGTGGATTCAAGAGATCTTGGAAGCCTGATATGAATAGCAACACCCTGGTCCAGAAGATCTGGAACTTCTGCAATACCCTGCGCGATGACGGTGTCAATTACGGTGACTATCTGGAACAGTTGACCTCGCTTCTGTTCCTCAAGTTAGCGCATGAGTACTCGCAGCCGCCGCACAGCCGCGAACTGAAGATTCCCAAGAAGTATGGCTGGGCCAGTCTCAAGAGCAAAACTGGCGCCAATCTCGAGGAACATTACCTGGAAGTGTTGCAGAAGCTAGGCGAGAAGCCCGGCATGCTCGGCGCGATCTTCTTCAAGGTGCAGAACAAGATTCATGACCCGGCGAAACTGTCGCGCCTGGTACAGATGATCGATGCTGAAAACTGGCTTAGCATCGAGATTGATATTAAAGGCGATATGTACGAGGGGTTGCTGCAGAAAAACGCCGAAGACACCAAGAGCGGCGCTGGTCAGTACTTCACGCCGCGCGTACTGATCGAGGCTATGGTCGAGTGCATGCGGCCCGAGCCCGGTAAGACAATCGCCGACCCTGCCTGCGGCACCGGCGGTTTCTTCCTTGGTGCCTACGACTGGCTCACCCGAAAAGGCATGAAGCTGGATAGGAACCAACAGAAGTTCCTGAAGCATAAAACTTTCTTCGGTAACGAGATTGTCGCCGCCACCCGTCGTCTTTGCCTGATGAACCTTTTCCTACACAACGTCGGCGATCTCGACGGCGAGCCGACGGTGGACCGCTCCGACGCCCTGATTGCCGAGCCGAAGCAGAAGTTCGACTACGTGTTGGCCAATCCGCCCTTCGGCAAGAAGAGCAGCATGACTATCACCAACGAAGACGGTGAGGAAGATCGGGATGCGCTCACCTACGAGCGCCAGGACTTCTGGCAGACCACCTCGAACAAGCAGCTCAACTTCCTCCAGCACATCGTCTCGATGCTCAAGACCGCGGGCCAAGCCGCGGTCGTAGTGCCGGACAATGTGCTGTTCGAAGGCGGCGCCGGCGAGAAGATCCGTCGCAAGCTGCTGGAAACCTGCGACGTGCACACCCTTCTCCGCCTACCGACGGGCATCTTCTATGCGCAGGGAGTTAAGGCGAATGTCTTGTTCTTCGATCGCAAGCTTGCAGACGGTAAGGTCCATACCAAGGGCGTGTGGATCTACGACTTGCGCACCAACAAGCACTTCACCCTGAAGACCAAGCCGCTGCGTCATGAGGATCTGCAGGAGTTCATCAAGGCGTACAACCCAGCCAATCGCCACAAGCGGAAAGAGTCGGAGCGGTTCAAGTACTTCGACTACAAGACGTTGACTGCCCGCGACAAGGCAAGCTTGGACATCTTCTGGCTGAAGGACGATAGCCTGGATGATCTGGACAACTTGCCTACCCCGGATGTGCTGGCGCAGGAGATCATCGACCACTTGGAGGCGGCGTTGCTCGCATTTCGTGAAGTAGGTATTGCGCTTCCCAGATCGAACGTCGACTAAGGCAAAGCGCCCCTCATCCGCCTTCGGCACCCTCTCCCCGTTGCACGGGGAGAAGGGAACGCGGGGATCGCCCGCTGGGGCTGCGGGTGTCGCGCCTCAGAACCCCCGCGACAGCCCGATGAATATCGAGGCGGTGCTGTCGGTATCCCGCTCCAGCAGGGGGCTGTCGGAGAGTTCATCCGGCAGGTGGCTGTACTTGGCGAAGCTCATGATCGACCACTTCTCGCCGATCGGGCGGAAGTAGCTGAAGCCGATGTGCGGCACCGTCACCGAGTCCGGCTGGTAGTTCACCACCCCGCGCGCCACCTCCTCCTTCAGCGTGCCGTAGTAGTAATTGGCCAGATCGTCCGACTGCCAGGTCACGCCGATGTTCGGCGTCAACTGGCCCTTGCCGACCTGGAACCCATACCCGTACTGCACCGACAGCTCCTGGCCCTCGCTGGTGCCCGTGGCGTCGGCCAGCAACTCGACCTCCAGCTCACCCCCGCGCCCCTTCCACTTCGCCGACATGCCCACGTCGAACCCCTTGTCGCGGTCTTCCAGCAGACGGTAGTCGATGCCGTTGCGCGCCAGCTCCACCCGGCCCAGGTCCTTCACGTCGAACCCGTCGAAGCGGAACTTGCCGATCGCGGCCAGCTCGAACGCATCGTTGTCGATGAACTTCCAGCCCGCGGTGATGCCCTGGAAATAGAACCGCTCGCCGTTGTACGACACCAGCGGGATCGGCATCACGTCCGAGCCCTCGCCCGCGTACTGGCCGTTCTTGATCATCGCGCCCAGGCCCACGCTCCAGCGCGGCGGACCCCCGGGACCGCCCTCGTCATCGTCCGCCTGCGCGAACGCGGTGAACGACAGGCTGGAGAGCAACAGGGAAAGAAGAAGCTTGTTCATGGCAGGCAGGACCTCGTCAGGGGTGGGATTCGCGTCCGCGGTGTCGCGTGTCATCACGCGCGTCGGCGGCCGTCCCCTGCAGAGTGGCGAAGCGATGTCGCTGCTTTGTCGTACGTGGCGGCGGAGCGCTGAACGGATCCTGTCGCCGACCGGGAACGCGCAAGTCCGGGCAGGAGCCGTCATTCCCGCGCAGGCGGGAAGCCAGTGCCTTGGCTTTCGTACGGCGTTCAGTCACTGGGTGACCCGCCATTCGGCTGTTGAGAAGCGCTTCCCGCCTGCGCGGGGATGACGGGCAAAAGCGTCGCCAGCGCTTCGCTGCTAGCGCCTTGGCTTTCGTAAAGCGTGAAGTCACTGGGTCCCCGCCTGCGCGGGGATGACGGGCAAGGGCGGAAAACTCAGCGCAGCTCTAGAGCGGGATGACGCTCGCCGATACGTCCAGGTGCGCGCGGGTGCCGGAGACGGTGCCGGCGTCGATGGCGAGGCGCCAGCCGAAGCGCTCGCAGATGCGGCCGATCAGGAACAGGCCCAGCCCCTGCCCGCGCGTCGGCGTCGCGCTGCGCAGGCTCTCGCGATACCGGCGCGCGGCCTCCACCGGATTGAAACCGCTGCCGGAATCGACCACCGCGATGACGCCGTGCGACAGCGTCACGTCCACATAGCCCGCCTCGGTGTGCTCGATGGCGTTGCGGATCAGGTTGCTGACCGCAATGCGCACCATCGCCTCCGGCGCGGCCAGGTAGGTGGGCGGCAACTCACCGACCCGCAACTGCGCCACCCGCCCCGCCAGCAGGTGCTCATGGTCCTGGACGATGCGCGGCAGGCATTCGTGCAGCGCGGTGACCTCGGCCGGCTCGCTGCCGGCCTCCGGTTCGCGCGCCAGGTACAGCAGCGCGACCATGGTCTCCGACAGGCCTTCCACCGCGTGCTCGATGCGCGCCAGCGCCGGCTGCGACATGTCCGGCAGCGACATCTGCTTGAGTACGTCGACCGCACCGGCGATCACCGCGATGGGCGTGCGGAACTCGTGGCTGGCCTGGTCGAGCAGGCTGCGCTCGCGTTCGATGAACTGCCCCACCCGCTCCAGATGCACGTTGCTGGCCTGCGCGATGACCTGGATCTCCTCGCGCAGGTAGGTCGTCGGCAGGCGCGCGGCACTGTCGCGCGGGTCGATGGCCTGCATGCGGTCGGCCAGGTCGCGCACCGGGCGGACCAGGTTGGCGTGCAACCACGCGACGACCGCCCAGATCATCAACGCGTACGACAAGGCCCATAGCACGCTCCACCAGGAGGTGCGGTTCTGCTGGTCCTCGATCGCGTTGATGTCCACCCGGGTGATCAGTCGCCCCGGCGGCAGGTCGACCACGGCGGCGTGGAAACTGCCGCGGCCCTGGACGTTCTCCAGCTCGGCGAAATTGCGAAAACCATTTTCGGTGGAATAGAACCCGGACGGCAGCTCGGCCAGGTACGACGGCGCCGACGTGGTCGCCTGCCCCGGCGCGAGGTACCACGACCGCACCAGCCCGGTCTGCGGCAGCGTGTCCGCCTCGCCCGCCCGCACGCGCGCCGCGTGGTCGGCCGAGATCGAGCGCAGCAGGTCGCCCCAGTAGGGATGCTCGATCAGGCCCTGGCTGCTGAAGTTCTGGAACGCCAGCGAGGCCGCCATGATCAGGCCGAACACGACCAGCGCGACGGTGATGCCGCCGTGCACGCCGCGCGGCTTGAGGATGCGGGATAAGAACCTAGTCAACGACGCACAACCGGTAGCCGGTGCCGGGCACGGTGTGCAGCAGCGTGGTCTCCGGCGCCTGTTCCAGCGCACGCCGCAGCACGTACATGTGCGAGCGCAGCAGGTCGGTGCCGGGCACCTCGTCGCCCCACGCCGCACGTTCCAGCTTCGCCCGCGAGACCACCTGCGGGCTTTCGCGCATCAGCAGCTCCAGCAGGCGCCGGCCGGTGCGGGTCAGCACGATGCGGCGCCCGCCGCGCTGGATCTCCATCGTGCCCATGTGGAAGGTCAGGTCGCCGACACTCAGCACGTCGTCCGGGGCGGACGACTGGCGCAGGCGCGCGACCAGCGCGCGCAGCCGCACTTCGATCTCCGGCAGCGCCACCGGCTTGACCAGGTAATCGTCGAGGCCGGATTCGAAGCCGTCGATCTTGTCGTCCAGCTGGTCGCGCGCGGTCAGCATGATCACCGGCACCTTCTTCTTCGCCTCGCCACGCAGGCGGCGCAGCACGGTCAGGCCGTCCAGGCGCGGCAGGTTCCAGTCGAGCACGATGGCGTCGTAGTCCTTCGACGAGGCCAGGTGCAGGCCGGACAGACCGTCGGGCGCGGCATCGAGCGTATGCCCGCAGTTCTCCAGGTAATCGTAGAGGTTGGCCGCGAGCTGCGCGTTGTCCTCGATGATCAGGATCGACAGGGAATCGCGGCTCATGGGACGTGCGCCTCGGAACGCGCGGACAGGCGGGAACAGGGAGCAGAAGATCGCGCGGGCATCAGTACAACGCCGCCAGGCCCGCGCGCTCGATCCACTGTAGCACGGCGTAAACAGGCAGGAAGGCGAGCAGCAGGAGCATCGTGTTCAACGAATACTTCAGCAGCACGTACATGCCGCGGCGCTGCGATTTCAGCACGACCGCGCGGGTGCGAAGCGGTGCGACGGCGGCGAACAGTGCGGTCAGCGCGCCGCGCCGGTCCTCGTCGGTATTGGGCACGGCCAGCGCGCGCGCCAGCTGCGAGTACAGCCGGTTGAACGCGCGGCCGAACGGGTTCATCGGCCGCTCGACGTCGCACATCAGGATCAGCCGCAGCGTGTCGGTGTCGTTGCGCGCGTAGTGCGGATAGGTCTCGTCGAACACGAAGTCCTGGCCGTCGCGCCACGACAGCGCCTGTCCGTCGACGTCGATGAAGCAGGCATCGTCGTTCGGCGTGACCAGGCCCAGGTGGTAGCGCAACGAACACGCCAGCGGATCCGAGTGCAGCGTCAGTTCCGCGCCCGGCGGCAGCACCGAGAACATCGCCGCGCGGATGCCCGGCACCTGCGCCAGCAGCCACAGCGTTTCCGGGCACAAGCGCTGCGCCGACGCGTGCGGCGTGCCGTACCAGCTGAGGTAGAACTTCTGCCAGCCGCGCTTGTAGAACGTGCGGAAACCGAGGTCGTGGTAGCCGGCCGAGCCGGGCTGGCTGGTCGCTTCCAGCGCGCCGCTGGCGTACAGCGCCAGCGCCTCGCTGCGGATGCGCGGCCAGTGCGCGCGCAGGATGGAGATACCGTCGAGGTAGCGGCTGTCGATCACCGGCCGCCGTGCGAAACGGTGCGTGGCCAGGTACAGCAGGCAGTTGAACGGCGCGAACACCGGCCAGCTCTTGCGCAGGTAGTCGCCGACACCGGCATAGCGCCGCCGGCCGCGCCAACGGTAGACGTAGGCGATGGACGCGGCCGCATAGAGGGCGACCGCGGCCAGCGCGAGCGTGCTGACGTTCATGGGATATCCCGCAGGAAAAAAGGCGCGGACGGGGGCGCTTGCCTGACCCCCGCCGCGCAAAAAGGACCTGCACCGATGCGTATCCCGTGCATCGCATTCACACGCCTGTCTCCACCGCCGGCGTCTGCGGATGCCGGCGCGCGCCGATGACCGTGCGCACGCGGTCGATGGCGTCGTCGACCAGGCTGTAGACCACCGGCACCACCAGCAGGCACAGCACGGTGGAGGTGATCAGTCCGCCGATGACGACGATCGCCATCGGCGCGCGGAAACTCGGATCCGCGCCAATGCCGAGCGCGACCGGCAGCATGCCGGCGCCCATCGCCAGCGTGGTCATCACGATCGGCCGCGCGCGCTTGCGGCAGGCGTCGACGATGGCGTCGCGCAGCTCCATGCCGTGGTCGCGGCGCGCGATGACGATGTAGTCCACCAGCAGGATGGAGTTCTTGGTGGTGATGCCCATCAGCATGATCAGCCCGATCATCGACGGCATCGACAGCGAGGCGCCGGTGAGGAACAGCGCCAGGAACGCGCCGGGAATCGCCAGCACCAGCGCCACCAGCACGGTCAGCGGCTGCGCGAAGTCCTTCAGCAGCAGCACCAGCACGGCGTAGACGCAGAAGATGCCGGCCAGCATCGCGACGGCGAAACCGACCACCAGTTCGCCCATGACCTCGGCTTCGCCGGTGGCGGCGTGGGCCACGCCGCGCGGCAGGTTGCGCAGGCTGGGCAGCGCGTCGGCGGCGGCTTCGACATCGCCCAGCGGTTGTCCGTTGAGTTCGACGGCGAACTCGACGTTGCGCATGCGGTCGTAGCGCGTAAGTTCCGAGGGGCCGGTCAGCAGCTGCAGGTCGGCGACGCTTTCCAGCGGCACCGGGCCGCGCGCGCCGGGCACCGGCAGGCGGCGCAGCGTGTCGAGGTCGTCGCGGCCGCGGTCGGCCAGCCGCACCACCACCGGCACCTGCCGCTCGCTGAGGTTCAACTTGGCCAGGTCCTGGCGGTAGTCGCCGGCGGTGGCGATGCGCAGCGTCTCGGCGATGGCCGCCGAGGTTACGCCCAAGTCGGCGGCACGCGCGAAGTCGGGCCGCACCACCAGCTCCGGCCGCACCAGGCTGGCCGACGAGGTCACCGCGCCGACGCCGGCAATGCCGCGCAGTTCGCGTTCGACCACCGCGGCATGGCGTGCGAGTGCGGCGCCGTCCTCCGAGGTCAGCACCAGTTCGTAGCCCTCGTCGTCGCCACCGCCGACGCGGATGCGCGCGCCCGGCAGGTCGAGCAGATCCTCGCGCAGGCGGGCTTCGATCTGCTGCCGCGTGAGGTCGCGCTCGCCGCGCGGCGCCAGGTTGGCGGTGAGCGTGGCGCGGGTGACGGTGCCGGGCTGCGCGTCCTCGCCGGGTTCGCCGCCGCCGCTGCTCGCGCCGATAGCGGTGTAGACCGAGACCACCTCGGCGTGCGCGGCGATGAAGTCGCGCGCGCGTTCGGCCAGTGCGCGCGTGTCCTGCAGCGTGCTGCCCGGCGGCAGGGTCAGCGTCACCTGCGCCTGGTTGCCGTCGTCGGCGGGGATGAATTCGCCCGGCAACAGCGCGGCCACGCCGAGTCCCGACACCACCAGCAACGCGGCCGCCGCCGCCGTCGCCGCGCGATGGCGCAGGCAGACACCGACCAGATCCAGGTAGCGCGCCAGCCAGCGCGGCGGCGCGTGCACTTTCTTCGGCGCCTTCAACAGATAGGCCGCCATCGTCGGCGTCAGCATGCGCGCGACCACCAGCGAGAAGAACACCGCCACCGCCGCGGTCCAGCCGAACTGCACGAAGTACATGCCCACCTCGCCGCCCATCAGCGAGGTGGGCAGGAACACCGCGATCAGGGTGAACGTGGTGGCCACCACCGCCAGCCCGATCTCGTCGGCCGCTTCGGTCGCTGCGCGCATCGGCGTCTTGCCCATCAGCAGGTGGCGCTCGATGTTCTCGATCTCGACGATGGCGTCGTCCACCAGCACGCCGACCACCAGCGACAGCGACAGCAGCGACACCGTATTGAGGCTGAAGCCCATCAGGTGCATCACCGCGAAGGTCGGGATGGCCGACAGCGGCAGCGCCACCGCGGCGATCAGCGTGGCGCGGCCGTCGCGCAGGAAGCAGAACACCACCAGCACCGCCAGCGCCGCGCCCTCGTACAGCAGCATCATCGAGCCGTGGTAGTTCTCGGCGATGGGCGTCACGTGGTCCACCGCCTCGGCGAAGACGATTTCCGGATGCGCGGTGCGCAGCTCGTCGATCACCGCGCGCGAGGCCTCGGCCACGTCGAGTTCGCCGGCACCGCGCGAACGCAGCACGTCGAACGCCACCACCGGCCGCCCATCCATCAGCGCCAGCGAGCGCGGCTCGGCGACGGTATCGGTGACGTCGGCCACCTGGTCCACGCGCAACCGGCGGCCGTCGCTCAGGGACACATCCAGGCGCGCGATGTCCCGCGCCGTCTCGACCGTGGCGATGGTGCGCACGGACTGTTCGCG
Organism: Pseudoxanthomonas sp. LjRoot206; assembly: GCF_056175725.1. Lineage (NCBI taxonomy): Bacteria > Pseudomonadati > Pseudomonadota > Gammaproteobacteria > Lysobacterales > Lysobacteraceae > Pseudoxanthomonas > Pseudoxanthomonas sp. LjRoot206. The sequence continues at coordinate 219,372 of NZ_JBGFFI010000001.1, read as the reverse complement.
GCCGCCGACATCGACGCGGCCGCCGGAGGCTTCCTGCTGCAGTTCGCGCAGCTGCCGCGACAGGTCGGCGGCGGTGGCGTTGAAGGCCAGCAGGCGCACCGGATCGAGATCGACTCGCACCTCGCGGTCGACGCCGCCGACGCGCGACACCGCGCCGACGCCGGGCACCGCCAGCAGCTTCTTGCTGACCTGGCTGTCGACGAACCACGACAGCGCTTCGTCGTCGCGCGTCGCCGAGGACACGGTGTAGGTCAGCACCGGCGCGGAGGCGAGCTCGCGCTTGCGGATGATCGGGTCTTCCAGGTCGGCCGGCAGCATGGCGCGGGTGGCGGAAACGGCATCGCGCACGTCGTCCATCGCCTCCTGCACCGGCTTGCCGACCTGGAACTCGGCGGTGATCGTGGCGGTACCGTCGGTCAGCGTGGTGACGATGTGCTTCAGGCCCTGCACGTTGGCCAGCGAATCCTCGATCCGGCGCGCGACATCATTCTCCAGCTGCGCGGGCGAGGCGCCGGGCAGCGCGGCCGTCACCGTGATGACCGGGAAGTCGATGTCGGGGAAGTTCTGCACCTTCATCGCCAGGAAACCGCCGATGCCGGCCAGTGTCAGCAGGATGAACAGCAGCGTGGTGGCGACCGGGTTGTGGATCGACCAGGTGGAGACGTTGAGGTTCACGGCGCGCTCCGCGCCAGCGCTTCGGCATGGCTGCGCGCGGGCCCGGCCGCCGCGCCGCGCGGCACCTCGACCACGCGCACGGTGTCGCCCTCGCCGAGGAAGCCGAGGCCGGCCGCGATCACCGCATCGGTGGCAGCGAGGCCGGCGGTGATCTCGATGCGGTCGCCGACGCGGCGGCCGACGCGGACCTTCTTCGCGACGACGTCCGAGGCCGGCCCGACCTGCATGACGTAGTGGAAGCCATCGCGCAGCAGCACCGCGGCCTGCGGCAGCGTCAGCGTGGCGGCTTCGTCGACGTCGATGTGGCCGGTGACGAAGGCGCCGGCACGGATCGCATCGGAGCGCGGCAGGTCGACGTAGACCAGGCCGCTGTGGGTCTGCGTGTTGATGTCCGGCGCGACCATGCGCAGCGCGCCGCGCACCGGCGCGTGCCCCGGCAGCTGCAGCTGCACGGCCTGGCCCGCCGACAGCAGGTCGAGGTCGGCGACGGCGACCGTCGCGCGCCATTCCAGCCGGCCGTCCTTGATCAGGCGGAACAGCTCCTGCCCGGCCGGCACCACCGCGCCGACGGTGGCGCTGCGCGCGGTGATGATGCCGTCGCTGGACGCGAGCACGCGCGTATGCGCACGGCGCAGGCGATGGCGCTGTTCGGTCGCGCGGGCGCCGTCGAGGCGCGCCCGCGCCGCGTCGGCGGCGGCGAGGTACTGGCTGATCTGCTGCGCCGACATCGCCCCGGTGCCGTCCAGCTGGCGCGCGCGTTCGGCATTGGCCTGCGCGTCGGCCGACTCGGCGGCGGCCAGCGCCACCGCGGCGCGCGCCTCGGCGAGGTCGGCATCGACCAGGCCGGCGTCGAACGTGGCGAGGATCTGGCCGCGCCGCACCACGTCGCCGACGTTCACCCGCACCTCGGTCAGGCGCAGGCCGTCCGCTTCGGCACCGACGCTGGCCTCCTGCCAGGCGACGACGTTGCCGGTCGCCGGCACCTGCACGGGCAGCGTGGCCACCTGCGGTGTGGTCATGCTCACCGACAGCACCGGCACCGGCGTGGCGGTGGGGTCGGCCGTGTCGTCGCCGCCGGCGACGACGATGAGCGAAGCCACGGCGACGACGCCGATGACGGCCAGGACAACAGCGATGCGACCGCGCTTCATGGGGAAGGCATTCCTCTGACTCCGGTTCCGCAACGCGCATCGACGCGCCACGGCACACGCAGGACGGCGTGTGCGGGGCGGATGATGGCGGGGGGATGTCGTGGGAATGTCGCGCGGAGCCGACGTCGCCGGCGCGCGAAGCGGAGACTCAGTCGCGGAGTTTCAGCGTCGGGTTCTCATCGATCGTGCCGTCTTCGTTGACCACCACGTAGCGATCGCCTTCGCGGTTGAACAGCACGGGGATGGGGGTCTTGAACAACGGGCGGCGCACGAACTTCAGCCGCCAGTGGAAGGCTTCCATGGTCTGCACGGTGGCCTGCTGCGCGGGCGTCAGGCCGGCCAGCAGCGCGGCCTCTTCCATGGTCGGGGCGCCCTTGCGGCGCTCGGGCGTTCGGGGTGCGGTGCCGGCGGTGTCCGGCTCGGGGAGGTCACGGGGGCGTTGCGGATCCGACATCCGGTGGGGGTCTCCTGATGGCGTGGAAGAACACGCGCGCATGCCGCGCGCGCAGGGCTACACCCTGTATCGGCCGGCAGGAACACAACGTGAGGACGGCTTTTCGAAAGCCAGTCGGGGTTCAGCGATGTCGACGCCGCCGGCGTGTCAGACGCGCAGCTTCAGCGTGGGCTGCTCGTTGAGGGTGCCGTCTTCCTCGATGACGACGTAGCGCGTGTCGCCGCTGTCGAACAGCACGGGAATCGGCGCCTGGAACAGCGGACGGCGCACGAAGGCCAGCCGCCAGCGGAAGATCTCCATCGCTTCCAGCGTGGTCAGCTGGGCGGGCGTCAGGCCTGCGCGCATCGCGTCGGGATCCTGTGCCGGCGCGGGCTTGCGGCGCTCGGATGCGACCGGACGGCTGCCCGGCGCGGGGGCGGTCCAAGGTCCAGTGATGACGGCGGCACGGGCGGCGTTGCGGTACATGGGGAAACTCCAGCGATTACGGTCGACACCTGTCAGCGATAACGGCAAGTCGCGGCCGTCATTGAGCGTCGTGATGACCCATGCAAGGCGCATGCCGGAACGGATGGCGCCCTGCGGACAGGCGATGCGCGATCACGAACGCAGCTGCAGCGTGGGCCGTTCATCGATGCTGCCGTCCTCGCGGATCACCACGTAGCGGGTGCCGTCGCGGTTGAACAACACCGGGATAGGGGCCTTGAACACCGGCCAGCGCACGAACGCCAGCCGCCAGTGGAAGCTCTCCATCGTCTCCAGCGTGCCGAGCTGGGCACGCGACAGGCCGGAGCGCAAGGCGACCGGATCGTCTGCGGCCGCGTCGTCGCGGCGATCGATGAGGTCGACAGGCGACTCGGTGCCGTCGACGTCCAGGTCGGGGATATCGTGGGCCGGATCGTGTTGGGCGTGCATGGCGTACTACTCCGCGGAAGCTGGGCGCGCACGTGCCGTCGGCACGGAGGGCCGACGCAGCGCAATCGAAGGGATGGGACGACGGTCCTGGGCGGTGGCGCGGGATCTCCGGCCAGTCGCTGCCGCACAAAAAAGCCCCGCGCTCGCGGGGCTTCCTTTCGGTGCGGCGTGCAATCCCTGCACACCTCACTCTGTCGGGCTGTCCTGCGATAACAGGACAGCCCTGGCTGAACGTCCGTTCGGTTATGCGAACGGATCCTGCAGCACCATGGTGTGCTCGCGGTCCGGACCGGTGCTGACGATGGCGAGCGGGCAGCCCGAGAGTTCCTCCAGCGCGCGCAGGTAGGCGCGTGCGGCCGGCGGCAGCTTGTCCCACTCGGTGACGCCGTGGGTGTTCTCGTCCCAGCCCGGGAATTCCAGGTACACCGGCGTGCATTCTTCCCAGCCGCCCGCATCCAGCGGCGCGTATTCGGTGCGCTTGCCGCGGTACTCGTACGCGATGCAGACCTTCAGCTTCTCCATGCCGTCCAGCACGTCGAGCTTGGTGATGCACAGGCCGGAGATGCCGTTGATGGCGACGGCACGCTTCAGCGCGACGATGTCCATCCAGCCGCAGCGGCGCGGACGGCCGGTGGAGGCGCCGTATTCCTGGCCGCGGTCGCGGATGCCCTGGCCGATCGCGTCGTCCAGTTCGGTCGGGAACGGGCCGCCGCCGACGCGCGTGGCGTAGGCCTTGCAGATGCCCAGCACGTAGTCGATCGCGTCCGCGCCCACGCCGGTGCCGGCGTACGCGCCGCCGACCGTGGTGTTGGAGCTGGTGACGTAGGGATAGGTGCCGTGGTCGATGTCGAGCAGCGCGCCCTGCGCGCCTTCGAACAGCACGCGCTTACCCTGCTTGCGCAGGTCGTGCAGGATGCCGGCCACGTCGGACTTCATCGGCTGCACGTAGTCGCCGAAGGCGAGCGCTTCGTCGTAGGTCTTCTGGAAGTCGACGGCGTCGACGCCCAGGTACTTGGTCAGCACGAAGTTGTGGTAGTCCAGCGCGGTGCGCAGCAGTTCTTCCAGCTGCTTGGGGTAGTGCAGGTCGGCGACGCGGATGCCGCGGCGCGCCACCTTGTCTTCGTACGCCGGGCCGATGCCGCGGCCGGTGGTGCCGATGGCCTTGCCGCCGGCGGCCTTTTCGCGGGCCTGATCGAGGGCGATGTGGTACGGCATGATCAGCGGCGTGGCCGGCGAGATCTTCAGGCGCGAACGCACTTCCACGCCGGCGGTTTCCAGCTCGGCGATTTCCTTCATCAGCGCGGCCGGCGACAGCACCACGCCGTTGCCGATCAGGCACAGCGCGTCGGGTCGCAGGATGCCGGAGGGAATCAGGTGAAGAACGGTCTTCTTGCCACCGATGACCAGCGTGTGGCCGGCATTGTGGCCGCCCTGGAAGCGGACGACGGCACCGATTTCCTCGGTGAGCAGATCGACGATCTTGCCCTTGCCTTCATCGCCCCACTGGGCGCCGAGAACGACGACTGACTGACCCATGACGGGTAACTCCTCGATTGTTGGCGGCCATCGGGGCCGCCGGAAGGGGTCGCGCTGGTCCATGGCGCCGTTGCCGCCGGCAGGCTCCATCGGGGAGCCGCCCGCCACGCCGGGCCCAGACACGGAAAAAGCCGGCGGTCTTCCCACGCAGGGAGCCCGTCCGGCTTTTGTGCATTATCCGGGTTTCCGGGGACGGGGGCTACCCTGGAGGGCGTGGCGCGTTGGGTGTTCAGAAATGGGGTGAAGAGCGGCCCCTGATCCACCTTCGGCACCTTCTCCCCCGTCGGCACGAGGGGAAGGAGAAGCCCATGCCTGCGCTTCCCTTCTCGCTGCGAAGCGGAGAGAAGGTGCCCGGAGGGCGGATGAGGGGCGCTTTCCTATCCGCGTCCACGCCCTTTCCCGATCCCATCGACGCCAATCGCCACCGACGCTGTCTCCATTCCCTCGGAGACCCTCCATGCGCAGCACCCTGGACCACGAACGCGAGCACCGCCTGCGTCGCGAGCAGACCGACGCCGAACGGACACTCTGGCGGCAGCTGAGGAACCGTCGCCTGCTGGGATGGAAATTCCGTCGACAGCACAGGATCGGACCTTACTTTGCGGACTTCGTCTGCCTGGAGGCTGGACTGGTGATCGAACTCGACGGGAGCCAGCACCTCGATGGCGTCGCATACGACGCGGTGCGTACGGCTCGGCTGCGGCGCGAAGGCTTCGGGGTTCTGCGATTCTGGAACGACCTGGTGTTGCGCGAGACGGATGCGGTGCTGGCCGCCATCACCATCGCGCTCGCCCCTCATCCGCCTTCGGCACCTTGTCCCCGCACGCGGGGAGAAGGAGAAGCCAGCGCCGGCTCTCATCAATAAGGATTGTCGTGGCGGATAGGAAAGCGCCCCTCATCCGCCCTCCGGGCACCTTCTCCCCGTTGGCACGGGGAGAAGGAAAAGCCGGCCGCTGCCCTTCGCTTCTCCCTGCAAAGAAAGCCGGCCGTCGCTCTTCCCTTCTCCCTGCGGAGCGGGGAGAAGGTGCCCGGAGGGCGGATGAGGGGCGCTTTCCCGTCCGCTACCGGAAAGACACCAAAGGATCGGACAACAGGCCGACGGCGCGCTCAGGCACACCGCTTGATACGCGCGGTACTCAGCGCTTCAACGCCCATAGAAACGTCAGTCCGAAGATCAGGATGAACCCGCCCACCGCGCGCACCTGGCCGTCGGACATCCGCAGCAGTTGCACGACGGCGCGCTTCCAGCTGGCCGGCACGGCGAACAGCACCAGGCCTTCGAGGATGGCGACCAGGCAGAGGGCGGACCAGAGTTCGGACATGGGCGTGATTCCTGGCTCGCCGGCGATGGCGAGGCAATGAAGACGGAGGGCTGAAACGGCGCCGGCCGCCTCGTGGGCGGCCGGCGCGGAGGACACTCAGCGGTCGCTGCGCATGTACTGGAGGAAGGGATCGTCCTTGTCCAGCACGATCACACCCTGCCCGTCCTTGAACGAGGCCCGATAGGCCTCGAGGCTGCGCTGGAAGGCGTAGAACGAGGCGTCGCGACCGGCGGCCTCGCCGTAGATGCGGGCGGCTTCGGCATCGCCTTCACCGCGCAGCTTCTGCGCATCGCGCTCGGCCTCGGCCAGCAGCACCGCGACGTCGCGGTTGGCCTGCGCCATCACGATCCGCGCCTGTTCGGCGCCCTGTGCGCGCAGCGCACTGGCCACCTGCTTGCGCTCGGCGCTCATGCGGTCGTAGACCTGTCCGATGACTTCGCTGTCGGTGGGCAGGTCGATCTGCTTGAAGCGGATGTCGACGATCTGCATGCCCAGGGTCTTCGCGCCGGCGTTGATGCCCGGCAGCTGCTTCTCGATCAGCTCGTTGCGGTTGCCGGACACCAGCTGGGTCAGCGTGCGCGAGTTGATCTCGTTGCGCAGCGATTCCTTGATGATCGGCGCCAGGCGGTCGGTCGCCGTCTCCGGGTTGCCGCCGGTGGCGCGGTAGAAATCCGCCGCGTTGACGATGAAGCCGATGGCGATGAAGTCGACGCTGACGTCCTTGCGCTCGGAGGTCAGCGAACGCTCCGGCGGGAACTCGTTGGCGGTGAAGCGGCGGTCGAACACGCGCGCGGTTTCGACCAGCGGCAGCTTGAAGTGCAGGCCGGGGCCGATCTCGCTGCGCACCACGCGGCCCAGGTTGAGCACCAGGCCCACCTGCCCTTCGCGCACCACGTACACCGAGCCCATCAGGCCCAGCAGCACGGCCACGACGATACCGACGATCAGGGAATTCCTCATGGCTGCGCCTCCTCGCGGCGGGGGGTGCGCACGGAGCTTCTGGCGCTGGACGGGATGCTCTCCACCTGCGGCAGCACCTCGGTGGGGATGACGCCGGCCGGCGGCTGGGTCGGCGCCGGGGCATTGCCCATCGGCACGTAGAGCACCTGGCGGCCGTCGCTGCCGACGATCTTGCGGTTGCCGGCCAGCACCTGCTGGACGGTATCCAGCCACAGGCGCTTGCGGGTGACTTCCGGCGCGTTGCGGTACTCGTCCAGCAGCAGGCTGAAGCGGGTGGCGTCACCGGTGGCCTTGGCGATGGCGGCGGTCTTGTAACCCTCCGCCGCGGTGCGCACGCCCTGCGCCTGGCCGCGCGCCTCGGGCACGATCTTGGCCGCTTCGGCGCGGGCCTGGCTGACCACGCGCTCGTTTTCCTGCTGGGCGCTGTTGACTTCGTCGAAGGCCGGCTTGACCTGTTCCGGCGGACGCGCGTCCTGCAGGCTCAGTTCGGTGACGACCAGGCCGGTGCGGTAGGCCTCCAGCGAGCCCTGCAGCGCGGTGCTGGCGGCGGCGGACAGCGGGCCACGCGCATTCAGTGCGGCGTCGAGGTTGGAGCGGCCGATCACTTCGCGCACCGCGCTCTGCGCGGTCTGCTCGAGCACGCGGGTGGCGTCCGTGGTGCCGAACAGGAACAGCTTGGGATCGCCGACGCGGTACTGCACGTTGAACGACACGGTGATGATGTTCTCGTCGCGGGTCAGCACCGGCAGGCTGTTGCTGAAGGTGCGCACGCCGGTGGCGTTGACCTTGGTGACGCTTTCGATCGGCCAGGGGAACTTGAAGTTCGGGCCCGGCTGCATGGTGCGCGCGTACTGGCCGAAGCGCAGCACGACGCCGCGGTCCTGTTCGCCGATCAGCTGGAAGCTGGAGAACAGGGCCAGCAGGCCGATGCCCAGCAGGACCCAGCGCAGCGGATTGCCACCGCCGCCGACACCGCCGAACAGGCCGCGCAGGCGTTCGACCACGTCACCGATGCCGCCGCTTCCCTGCGGGTTGCGCGGCTTCCAGTTGTTGTTCCGGTTGCCGTTGTTGCCAGATCCGCCGCTGCCGCTGCCAGGGGTGTTCCAGGCCATGCCCACTCCATTCTGAAAGATTCGCGCGGCCGGGGCCGGCGCAGGTTTCGATTCTACTAGATAGGGGCGGCCCGGCCGGGAGGCAAGGCCGGGAGGTCATGGGCGCCGCCCTCCTGTAGAAGCGACGTCAGTCGCGACCGCGCAGCTTGGCGGGCAGGTCGTTGATCGTGGTGATGACACGCCCCGGTCGCGACTGACGTCGCTCCTACAGACAGCAGGCGGCGCCTCTACTGCCAGTCTTCCCGCTCCGCCTGCGGCAGCAGGGCTTCCAGCGGATGCCCGCCGGCCTGCGAGGCCAGGCGCTGGGCATCGGCCAGGGCGAGGTCGACGGTGACGCGCCAGCCGTTCTCGTCGAAGTCCTCCGCCAGCACCGCGCCGAGCGCGTGCAGGCGCGAGCGCAGGCGCGCGGAATTCGCCGGCAGGACCAGTTCGCCGCGCACGCGCTGGAAGCCCAGCCGCTGCGCCAGCGCGCCCTTCAGCAGGTCGATGCCGATGCCGTCGCGCGCCGACAGCCACACGCGCTCGCGGCCCATGCCGGCGCTGGGCGCATCGCCTTCGTCGACGCCGAGATCGGGCTGGTCGTGACGCGGCGCCGCGCCTTCGATGCGGTCTATCTTGTTGAACACCAGCATCTGCGGCAGGTCGCCGGCACCGATTTCCTGCAGCACTTCGTCGACCTGGGCGATGCGTTCCTCGCGGTGCGGATCGGCGGCATCGATGACGTGCAGCAGCAGGTCGGCCTCGCGCGCTTCGCTCAGGGTGGAACGGAACGCGGCGACCAGTTCGTGCGGCAGGTCGCGCACGAAGCCGACGGTGTCGGCCAGCACCACCGCGCCGCCGGGCAGGTCGATGCGGCGCACGGTCGGGTCCAGCGTGGCGAACAGCTGGTCGGCCGCGTAGGCCTCGGCGCCGGTCAGCACGTTGAACAGCGTGGACTTGCCGGCGTTGGTGTAGCCGACCAGGGCCACGCGCGGCAGTTCGCTGCGCACGCGGGCGCGGCGCATCTGGGTGCGCTGCACTTCGACTTTCTCGAGCCGCTTCTGCAGTTGCTCGACGCGTTTCTGCAGCAGGCGGCGGTCGGTTTCCAGCTGGGTTTCGCCGGGGCCGCGCAGGCCGATCGAGCCGCCGCGCTGGCGCTCCAAGTGGGTCCAGCCGCGCACCAGACGCGTGGCCATGTGGCGCAGTTGCGCCAGTTCCACTTGCAGCTTGCCTTCGTGGCTGCGCGCACGTTGGGCGAAGATGTCGAGGATCAGCCCGGTGCGGTCCAGCACGCGGCGCTGCAGGAGTTTTTCCAGGTTGCGTTCCTGGCCCGGCGACAGCGGGAAATTGACCAGGATCAGGTCGGCGCCGGTGGCATCGGCCGCCGCCTTCACTTCCTCCAGCTTGCCGCTGCCGATCAGCGTGGAGGGATTGGGGCGGTCGATGCGGGCGGTCAGCAGCGCGGCGATGGTCGCGCCGGCCGAGCGCGCCAGGTCGCTGAACTCTTCGGTGATGCCGTCGTCCGGACGGCCGCCGGCATGCGGCTGGATCAGCAACGCATGCTCGCCCTTGCGGGATCTTTCAAACAATGGGGTCGTGCCTCTTCAAGCGAGGCACGCATTATCACGCGGTTTCGTCGTCGCCGCCTTCCGCGTCCTCGTCACCCTGCTGCACGTAGCCGCCGCCCGGACCCACGCGCACGTTGCGCGCCGGCACCACGGTGGAGATGGCGTGCTTGTAGACCATCTGGCTGACCGTGTTGCGCAGCAGGACCACGAACTGGTCGAAGGATTCGATGGTGCCCTGCAGCTTGATGCCGTTGACCAGGTAGACCGACACCGGGACGCGCTCGCGCCGCAGTGCATTCAGGAAAGGATCCTGCAGGGATTGCCCCTTGGACATGACGTACTCCCGCCTTGCGTTCTTATAGTTAGGTATGTGCTGCCGTACCGGGCCGGCGAACTGCTCCCCTGCCGCCCGGAAGCCCCGATGTTACACAACATCGGCCCGCGGGGGCGTTGCCGAGTCAGGCAGCAGGTCCCACTTCCGGTCACTCCGGCACGTAAGGCTCACGAAGTCGGCAGGAACAGGGCCAGCGCCGCATCCAGTCGGGCACGATCCGTGGCCGGATCGAACCAGCGCGCATCGAGCCCGCCGCGCAGCCAGGTCAGCTGGCGCTTGGCGAGCTGGCGCGTGGCGGCGATGGCACGGTCGCGGAAGTCGGCGGCGCTGCCCTGCCCGTCCAGGTATTCCCAGGCCTGGCGATAACCCACGGCGCGCACCGCCGGCAGGTCGAGCGGTGCCGCCACGGCCTGCATGGCAGGCAATGCACGCAGGCGGCGGACTTCTTCCAGGAAGCCCTGCTGCAGCATCAGGTCGAAGCGCAGCGCGATGCGGTCGTGCAGGACGGCGCGATCACTCGGCGCCAGCACCAGCTTCAGCACGCGGAACGGCAGGCGCGCACCGCGGGCGTCCTGTTGCCACTGGCTGATCGGCCTGCCGGTCAGGCGGTACACCTCCAGCGCGCGCTGGATGCGCTGGGGATCGGTGGCATGGATGCGGGCGGCGGCAGCGGGATCGACCTGCGCCAGCTCCGCATGCAGCGCCGGCCAGCCGCGCGCCTGCGCCTGCGCACTGATGTCGGCGCGCACCGCGGCGTCGGCCGCCGGCATCGCGGCCAGGCCTTCGAGCAAGGCCTGGAAATACAGCCCCGTCCCGCCGGCCAGGATCGGCAACCGACCGCGCGCGGTGATGTCGTCCATTGCGCGCCGCGCGTCCTGCGCGAACTCGGCCGCGGAATACGTCTGCCACGGGTCGCGCACATCCAGCAGGTGATGCGGCACGCGCGCCTGTTCCTCCGCCGTGGGCTTGGCCGCACCGATGTCGAGACCGCGGTAGACCAGCGCCGAATCGACGCTGACGATCTCGCCGCCGAGACGTTCGGCCACGTCCAGCGCGAACGCCGTCTTGCCCGAGGCGGTCGGGCCCATGATGGCGATGGCGGAAGGGCGTGCGTCGAGCGGCATGCCGGCATTGTCGCATCCGCCCACGTCACCGCAGGCATTGCGTCAGCGCGAATCGAGGAACAACTTCAGCGCCGCGATTTCGTCGTCGGTCAGTACCTTGTAGCGGTACGCCGCGACGCCGCTCATCATGCCGGTCTTCGATTGTCCGCCCGCGGCAACTTCGCCGGTCCGCATCAACCGGGTGAACTGCTCCAGCGTGTAGGCCTTGGCGACGATGAGCGACGGCGCGGGATCGCCTTCCCAGCCGTTGAGGTCCCAGGCATGGCATTCGGTACACGTCGTCATCGCCAGGTGACGCCCCAGTGCGAGCGGCGGCGTGGGTGGCGTCGCAGGCGGACGGTTGCCGGCATCGGGCTGCATGTCGGGCAGCCACGGATGCGTGCCGTCTTCGGTCGCCTTCACCAGGCCATCGGACCACTTGCCTTCCGGCAACGCAGGGCTCTCGACGGCCGGCAGTGCGCGCAACCATGCGGTGATGTCGCGCACTTCGCGGTCACTGAGGTGCTGGAACATCTTGATCGGCATGCCCCACGGCACGTGCCCGTCGTGCGTGCGCCCTTCGCGCAACAGCGCCGTCAGCGTGTCATCGTCGTACAGCGCGCGTCGCCGGGTCAGGTTGGGCGCGACGATGCGGCCGAGTTCGGGATTCTCCTGGAACACCTTGCCGCCGCCATCGGCGCCGTGGCAGCCGTTGCAGCCCACCCGCGTGGCGACGCGCAGGCCTTCGACGGGATCACCCGGCGGAGGTGCCGGTGCGATGGCCACAGCGGCCGCCGTCGACGGCGGCGGTGCGGGATCGCATGCCGCAAGCGGCAGCAGCAACAGCAGGATGGCGATGCGCATGGCGCGGCTTCCCGCGGTCGACTCCCGGGCCAACGGACCGGATGCCGGCGCCGGCGACTCAGTCGTCGTCAGGCCAGCGGATCGCCGGCGTGGCGGCGGCCTTGCGGGGGGTCGGGATCGCGGCGACGGCGTTCCAGACCTTCAGCGCATCCACGGTGGCGGCCACGTCATGCACCCGCACGATCATGGCACCGCGTTGCGCCGCGATCAGGTGCGCCGCCACGGAACCGAAGATGCGCTCCGCGGGCACATCGCGTCCGGTGAGCTGGCCGATGCTGCGCTTGCGCGACAGGCCGGCCAGCACCGGCACGCCGAGTTCGACGAAGCGTTCGAGTTGCGCCAGCAGCTGCAGGTTGTGCGTGGTGTCCTTGCCGAAACCGAAGCCCGGATCGATGACGAGCCGCTTCTTCGGAATGCCCGCCATCTCGGCCGCGAAGATGCGCTCGGCGAGGAAGCGATGCACGTCGCCGACGACATCGTCATAGTCCGGCGCGGCCTGCATCGAGCGCGGCTCGCCCTGCATGTGCATCAGCACCACCGGCACGCCCAGCGTGGCAGCCGCATCGAGCGCGCCCTCGCGACGCAGCGCGTACACGTCGTTGATCATGCCCGCGCCCGCCTGCACGGCCGCGCGCATCACCTCGGGCTTGGAGGTGTCGATGCTGATCGGCACCTGCACGCGTGCGGCGAGTCGCTCGATCACCGGCAACACGCGGCGCAGTTCCTCTTCCAGCGATACCTCGTCGGCGCCCGGTCGCGTCGATTCGCCGCCGATGTCGAGCAGGTCGGCGCCTTCCTCCACCAGCGCCAGCGCATGCGCGACGGCGGCCTCGGTGGTGTCGTGCGCGCCGCCATCGGAGAACGAATCCGGCGTGACGTTGACGATGCCCATGACCTGCGGGCGATCGAGCTTGAGGATGCGACCGGCGCAGTCCAGCACGGGCGTGGTATCGAACATCACTTCTTCCCTTCCTGGTCGTCGCCGCGGGAGAACGCGCCCGAGCCGACCCCGAACGCGACGCCAAGCGCCAGGCCGATGGCGATACCCGCGCCGATGTTGTCCATCGCCGACCCGATCGCGACACCGATCGCGATGCCTGCTCCGATGCCGACCGGCAGCATCGGATGTTTCGGACGCTTGTCGTCGCCTGCCATGGAATCCCACGCAAAGAAAAAGGCCAGACATCAGTCTGGCCTTTCGTCATCACGCTGGCAACGCGTCTCAGGTCTGCGCGGCCGGTCCCCCGATCGGGGGCAGCGGGCGCGACTCGGGCTTGTCGTCGTCCTTGCCGTTCTTGCCCCAGCCCATCGGCGGCGGCGGCTCGCGGCCTTCCATGATGGCGTCGATCTGCGGCGCATCGATGGTTTCGTACTGCAGCAGCAACTGCGACATGGTGTGCAGCTTGTCCATGTTCTCCGTCAGGATCGTCTTGGTCCGGCCATAGGCGCGGTCCAGGATGATGCGCACGACTTCGTCGATCTTGCGCGCGGTCTCGTTGGAGACGTTCTTGTGCTGCGTCACCGAGCGGCCGAGGAAGACCTCATCCTCTTCCTCGCCATAGGCGATCGGGCCCATCTCGTCGCTCAGGCCCCACTTGGTGACCATGTTGCGGGCCATCTTGGTGGCACGCTCGATGTCGTTGGACGCGCCGGTGGTGACCTTGTCGGCACCAAAGATCAGTTCTTCCGCAACGCGACCGCCGTACAGCGAGCACAGCTGCGATTCGATCGCCACGCGGTTCAGCGAGTACTTGTCGCCTTCCGGCAGGTACATCGTCACGCCCAGCGCGCGGCCACGCGGGATGATGGTGACCTTGTAGACCGGGTCGTGCTCGGGCACCAGGCGGCCGACGATGGCGTGGCCGGCCTCGTGGTAGGCGGTGAGCGTCTTCTCGTCCTCGCTCATCGCCATCGAACGGCGCTCGGCGCCCATCAGGATCTTGTCGCGGGCGCGGTCGAAGTGGTCCATGCGGACTTCCTTCGCGTTCTCGCGTGCGGCGAACAGCGCCGCCTCGTTGCAGAGATTGGCCAGGTCCGCGCCGCTGAAACCCGGCGTACCACGTGCGATGACCATCGGCTCGACGTCGTCGGCCAGCGGGAGCTTGCGCATGTGCACGCGCAGGATCTGCTCGCGGCCCTTCACGTCGGGCAGGCCCACGACGACCTGGCGGTCGAAGCGGCCCGGACGCAGCAGCGCCGGGTCCAGCACGTCGGGACGGTTGGTCGCGGCGATCACGATGACGCCTTCGCCGCCCTCGAAGCCGTCCATCTCGACCAGCAGCTGGTTGAGGGTCTGCTCGCGCTCGTCGTGACCGCCGCCCAGGCCGGCACCACGATGGCGGCCGACGGCGTCGATCTCGTCGATGAAGATGATGCAGGGCGCGTGCTTCTTGGCCTGCTCGAACATGTCGCGCACGCGGCTGGCGCCGACGCCGACGAACATCTCGACGAAGTCGGAACCGGAGATGCTGAAGAACGGCACCTTGGCTTCGCCGGCGATGGCCTTGGCCAGCAGCGTCTTGCCGGTGCCGGGCTGGCCGACCATCAGCACGCCGCGCGGGATCTTGCCGCCGAGCTTCTGGAACTTGCCGGGGTCGCGCAGGAATTCGACCAGCTCGCCGACTTCCTCCTTCGCCTCGTCGCAGCCGGCGACGTCGGCGAAGGTGACCTTCACCTGGTCCTCGCCCTGCAGCTTGGCGCGCGACTTGCCGAAGGACATCGCGCCCTTCGCGCCGCCGCCGCCGCCCTGCATCTGCCGCATGATGAAGATCCAGAAGCCGATGATCAGCAGGACCGGCAGGAAGTTCAGCAGGATGGCCGTCAGGCTGATGCCGCTGGCGGGCTGCTCGCGGTCGATGGCGACGTTCTTGTCCAGCAGTGTGTCGATCAGCTTGTCGTCCTGCGGACCGTAGACGGTGCCGGACGAGCTGTCCTTGCGCTTGAAGTCGATCGCGTTGGTGGCGAGATTGCTTTCGTTGGTGAACTTCACCGACGCCACGCGACCGGATTCGACTTCCTGCAGGAACTCGGAATAGGTGATCGGGCCGCCCGGAGCGCTGGCGCCGCCCTTCGGCGAGAAGCTCTGGAAGACGACCATCAGCACGACGGCGACGACTACCCACAGCAGCAGATTCTTGGTCAGGTCGTTCATCCGCATCGGCTCCGCTGTTCCTTATTGCTCATACGCACGTTAGGCCACCTTACTTGATCTGGGCCCGCTTGCCCTGTCCCAGGGCGTACACCTCGGGCGAGCGCTTGCGGGACGCGTCCGGCTTGCGGATCGCCACCTTGTCATAGCGGCGGCGAAGCTCGCGGATGTAGTCGTCGGAGCCCGCCCCCTGGAACAGCTTGATCAGGAACGCCCCGCCCGGCTTCAGGTGGGCGTCGGCGAACTCCATCGCCAACTCCGCCAGATGCATCATCCGCGGCTGGTCCACCGCATCCACACCACTCTTATTGGGGGCCATATCGGACAGCACAAGGTCCACCGGTGCACCGTCCAGCATGGCTTCCAGTTGCGATAGGACGCTGTCCTCCCTGAAATCCCCATGAAGGAAGTCCACCCCGGCCAGCGGCGGCATGTCGAGGATATCCATCGCCACCACGCGGCCGCTGTCGCCCAGCGCCTGGCGGACGAACTGCGACCAGCCGCCCGGCGCGGCGCCCAGATCGACGACGACCATGCCCGGCTTGAGCAGGCGGTCGCGCTCCAGCAGTTCTTCCAGCTTGTAGGCGGCACGGGACCGGAGGCCCTCGGCCTGGGCCTTCTTCACGTAGGGATCGGAGAAGTGTTCCTTGAGCCAGCGCTGGCTGCTCTTGCTGCGGGTGGCCATGTCGGCAAGGTCTCCGGGCACGCTGCGACGGGAGCCGCCGGAGCCGTTCGTGGGGGTCGTCATGATACCCTGATCCCCCTTTTCGACCCGTACCGTGCCGCATGCCCGTAGCCCTGACCGCTGCCCAGACCCGCTTCCTGCGCGGCCAGGCCCACGACCTGAAGGCGCTGCTGCAGATCGGCAACAAGGGCGTCACGCCGGCCTTCATCGCCGAACTGGACGCCGTGCTGGAGCAGCACGAACTGGTCAAGGTCAAGGTCACCGGCGAAGACCGGGACGCGCGCGATGCCATGATCGACGACCTGGCCGCCCAGGCCGACGCCGCCCTGGTCCAGCGCATCGGCCATACCGCCGTGCTGTATCGCCCGAGCAAGGAACGCCGGCACATCGTGCTGCCGCGCGGCTGAGCCAGGCGCGCCAGCCGCCATGCAGCTGAACCACGAACTGCCCGATTACGCCTTCAGCCTGCGCTCCGCCGACGGCCACGCCGCCCGGGTGAACGACCGCACGCTGGCATCCAGCTTCATCCTGTCGCCGCAGCAGCTCGTCGAGGATTGGCCGGTGCGCGACAGCGCCGCGCTGACGCCGGACGACCTGGCGCCGCTGCTCGCCCTGCAGCCGGAAGTGATCCTGCTGGGGACCGGCGAACGCCAGGTCTTCCCGCCTGCCGCCGTCATGGCCGCCTGCCTGCGCCAGGGCGTGGGCCTGGAAGTCATGACCAACGCCGCCGCTGCCCGCACCTACAACGTGCTGGCCAGCGAGTCGCGCAAGGTCGTGGCCGGATTCCTGCTGGCACCGCGCTGACCCCATCGCGACGATGCGGCGCCTGTTCCTGCTGCTCGCCGCGCTCTCCGCCACCGCATGCACCGGCCCGTCGCCGGACGCCGCACAGCGCTACGAGCAGTGGCGACAGCGTGCCGACGCGAACGGCCTGGCCGACTACCAGCGCATGCTGACCGATGCCGGCGTCGGGGATGTCGTGCCGATGCATGCCCTGCTGCGCTCGAGCCGGCGCTGGCGGGCCTGCGACGCTCCCGAATTCCTGCTGCCGCCACAGGACCGCGTCACGGCGATCGTGCCAACGCTGCGCGTCGTGGCGCAGCTGCAGGCGATGGGCATCGTCACGGGCGCGAACGTGCGCTCGGGCTATCGCTCGCCCGACGTGAACCAGTGCTCTGGCGGAAGCAGCCGCAGCCGCCATGTCCTCAACAATGCGCTGGATTTCGACCTGTCCCACGACGGCCACGTGGCCGCGCTGTGCGACTTCTGGCGCCGGCAGGGGCCTGCGCTGAGGATGGGGCTGGGCTTCTACTCGCCGACAAAGATCCACATCGACACGGCCGGGCATCGCACCTGGGGCACCGACTATCGCCGCGGCACCTCGCTGTGCGTGCGTGCCACCGATCAGTCGGAGACGCGCGCCAGCCGCACCCGGACGCCGTAGTGGTCGGAGGGCCAGGCGCCGCTGGCGTCGGCCTGATCCAGGATGATGCTCGCAGCGACAACGCGGAAGACATCGCGCTGGGCGAACACATGGTCGATCCGGATCGGCGGATGGCCCAGGTGCGAATTGAGCGTGGTATGGGCCGGGGTGTTGGCGTTCTCGCCGGTGTGGGCCTGTTCGTAGGCTTCCACGAAGCGCGTGCGCAACGGCGCCAGTTCCGGCGTATCGGAGCGGGTATTGAAATCGCCACCGATGACGGACGCCGCGTCGCCCGCGGTCTCGTCCATCAGCGCCAGCAGTCCCGTTATCTGCTGACGGCGGATCGCGCCGCCCTCGGGTTTGTAGTGCAGATGGGTGGCGTAGACGTTCAATGGATGCCCATCGATCGTGGTCCGCACCCAGCCTGCCGTGCGGTAGTCGTCCAGCGGCGCCAGCTTCATCTCCCGCGACTGCTCGATGGCGCCCCTGACCAGGATGGCGTTGCCATAACGCCGGGCCTGGTCCGGCGCGTCGGCCGAGAAGAAGCGGTACCGATAGCCCAGGCGCGTGGCCAGCACCTGTGCCTGGTTCGGCAATGCGGTGTCCTGCAGCACTTCCTGCAGCACGATGACGTCGGGCGCCAGCGCTTTCAGCTCGGCCACGATCATGTCCTGCCGATGCGGCCAGTCCTGCTTGTCATGCCAGAGGTTGAGGGTGACGACATCGATCGTCGACGCGACGGGCGCGCTGCGTGGGCGTTGGCAGGCGGCCATTAGCAGCGCCATGACCAGCGCCACGGCCACGATGGCCGATGTGCGCCACATCGCGGAGGGCTGCGTCATGGCCTCAGCGCGCCGGCAGGTACTGCAGCGGATCCACCGGCTTGCCGTTGTGGCGGATCTCGAAGTGCAGCATTTCGCGCGAGGCGCCGCTGCTGCCCATTTCCGCGATCTGCTGGCCGGCCTTGACACTCTGACCTTCATTGACCAGTCGCTTGCGGTTGTGGCCGTACGCAGACAGCCAGGCTTCGCTGTGCTTGACGATGATCAGCTCGCCGTAGCCCACGAGGCCGGCGCCGGAATACACCACCACGCCGTCCGCGGCCGCACGCACGGCCTGGCCGCCGGTCCCGGCGATATCGACGCCCTGCTTGGTGGCATCACCGGCGACGAAGCGGCCGATCAGGTGACCGTCAGCCGGCCAGCGCCAGGAGAAACCGCTGCTCGCCGGCGCAGGCGTCGCCACGGGCCGGGTGACGGTTGCGGGCGGTGGCGTCGGGCGTGTCGTCGTGCTCGTCGCCGGCCTGCTGGGCGCGGTGGTGGTCGCCGTCGTCGCAGGACGGCTGCCGCCGCTGCCGGGGAACAGCTTGAGCGACTGCCCGGGATAGATGGTGTACGGCGCCGCCAGGTTGTTCCAGCGGGCCAAGTCGTTGACGTCCACGCCATTGCGGAACGCGATGCCGTACAGCGTGTCGCCGCGCTGTACGCGCACCGTCGCGCCGGGCTTGCCCTGCGATGTCTGCCGCGCAGGCGACGATCCGGAGGGTTCGCGCACCACCGTGGTAGAGCAGGCGCCGAGCACGGCCATGGCGATGCCGATAAGAAGGGCGCGCGTGATGCGATGGCCGGAGCGAAGCGTCGTGGTCATGCGTTCGGTCGTTTCCTCTCAGGGCTGGAGCCGCACGGCTCAGCCGGTCAATCGCTGGAACAGTTCGCGGGCAGCCACGCCGCCACCGCCGATCAGCACGCTGAAGTAGACGATCGTGCCGATGTTGGCCAGATGGCCCAGCAGGATCGCGCCCCCGTCGCGCTGGATGAATCCGATGGCATACAGCAGCAGCGCCAAGGCTGGCAGGGTATTGCTGAATGGCACGAATCCGAAAGGCGCCATCAGCAGCAGCGCCGCCAGGATGAAGGCGAGGTTGTTGATGACGCCCTGCCCTGGCCCGTCGACGAAAAAACGCAGCCGGTGCGGGCGGCTGATCTTCTCCATCCGGCGCACCCAGACCAGCCCCGACGTCAGCCCCGGACGCAGGCGATCGGCCGGCAGGGCCTTGTCCTTGATGCGCTTCGGCAACCACAGCGGGCGATCGAACAGGCGGCTGATGCCGACCAGCAGGATGGCCGCGCCGAACACGGTGCTCACGCCGGGGATCGACACCGGGATCAGGAACACCAGCGTCAGCAGGATGGTCAGCAGCAGCAGGCCTTCATCGCTGAAGACGTCCAGCAGTTCGCCCAGGCTGAGCTTGTCGGGTGGCAGTCGCTCGATGATGCCGGCAACCTGCTCGCCGAGCGATGCGGCGCTGTCGGGAAGTCCGTTGTCGTGCGGAGAATGCTTCACGTGGTTCAATCCAGGGTGCCGGACAGCAGCGGCACGAACACCACCGGCGCCAGCGTCGTTTCCTCGACGCTGCCGTCGGCGCACTTCACCAGCCGCACCAGCGACTGCGAACCGCTGCCACCGACCGGCGCGACGAGTTGCCCACCGACGGCGAGCTGTTCGACCAGCACCGGCACCAGCGCCGGCGCGGCGGCGGTCACGATGATGGCGTCGTAGGGGCCGTGTTCGGCCCAGCCGATACGGCCGTCGTCGTGCTTGCTGCGCACGTTCATGCCGAGCTGGCGCAGCCGCTTGCGTGCCTGCCGCAGCAGGTCGCCGATGCGCTCGACGGTGTAGACCTCCAGTCCCAGCACGGCCAGCACGGCCGCTTGGTAACCCGAGCCCGTGCCGATTTCCAGCACCTTCTTCGGCTCCGTCTCCAGCAGCACCTCGGTCATCCGCGCCACCACCCACGGCTGCGAGATGGTCTGGCTGTGCCCGATCGGCAGCGCGGTGTCTTCGTACGCGCGCGTGGCGAGTGCTTCGTCGACGAACAGATGGCGCGGCAGCGTGCGGATCGCGTTAAGCACGCGCTCGTCGGCGATGCCCGCCTCGCGCAGCCGCTCGACCAGGCGGTCGCGTACGCGCTGCGAAGTCATGCCCATGCCCACCGCTTC
Organism: Pseudoxanthomonas sp. LjRoot206; assembly: GCF_056175725.1. Taxonomy (NCBI): domain Bacteria; kingdom Pseudomonadati; phylum Pseudomonadota; class Gammaproteobacteria; order Lysobacterales; family Lysobacteraceae; genus Pseudoxanthomonas; species Pseudoxanthomonas sp. LjRoot206. The sequence goes on along the minus strand of NZ_JBGFFI010000001.1, from coordinate 199,147 downwards.
GGGCTGCAACCGCAACCGTGGCGTCATGCCGAGCCCTCGAGCGCGGCGGTCAGGCCGCCGACCCAGCCCGCCACCTTCTCCAGCGCCTGGTAGCGCGTCAGGTCGACGTGGATCGGCGTGATCGAGATGTGCCCGGTACGCACCGCATGGAAGTCGGTGCCCGGTCCTGCATCCTGCTCGCGTCCCGCGGGACCGATCCAGTAGACGGTGTGGCCGCGCGGATCCGGCTGCGGCACGCAGGGCTCGGAGCGGTGGCGGTTGCCCAGGCGCGTGACTTCGAAGCCACGCACGTCGCCCCATGCCAGGTCGGGCACGTTGACGTTGAGGATGGTGTCGGCAGGCAGCGGATCGGATTTCAGGCGCGCCACGATCTCCACGGCGGCGCGCGCCGCGGTTTCGTAATGTCTGGCGTCGTGGTTCTTGGTGACCAGCGACATCGCCACCGCCGGCAGGCCCAGGAAGCGGCCTTCCATCGCTGCCGACACGGTGCCGGAATAGATGACATCGTCACCCAGGTTCGCCGTGTTGTTGATGCCCGACACCACGATGTCCGGCTCGAACTCCAGCATGCCGGTCAACGCCAGGTGCACGCAGTCGGTCGGCGTGCCGGCGATGCTGCAGGTGTAGTGGTCGATGCGCTTCAGCCGGATCGGCAAGTCGAGCGTCAGCGAGTTGCTGGCACCGGAGCGGTCGCGGTCGGGCGCGACCACATACACTTCGTGGCCCGCGCTGCGCAGGCCCTCTGCCAGGATTCGGATGCCGGGGGCGTCGACGCCGTCGTCGTTGCTGACCAGTACGCGCATGGGTTTCCTCGGGAACGGCCCCATGATACCGGAACCGCGCCGAGGCTTCCCGCGCTTGCGTCACGTCGCGATGCCGCTACGCTGGTGGCATGTCCCGTTCCACGCCGCCCGATGACGATGATGCCGCGCTGTTCCGCGATGCGATCGGCGAGGTTCGCAGGCTGCAGGAAGCGCCCGCGCCGCCGCGCAAGGCGCCACCGCGACCTGCGGCGCGCATGGCCGAACGCGACGAGCACGACGCACGCAGCGAGTTCCAGCGTGGCCTGGACGCGCTCGACCTGCATGCGGCCGGCGATGTCCTGAGCTACCGCCGCGAAGCACTGTCGCCGCGTGCCTTCCAGCGCCTGAAGCGGGGTCAGTTCTCGGTGCAGGACGAACTGGACCTGCATGGGGCCACCGCCTTGCAGGCGGAAGGACTGCTGCGCCGGTTCCTGGCGGATGCGCATGCGCATGACCACGGGTGCGTGCGGGTGATCCACGGCAAGGGGCAGCGTTCGGAAGTCGATGCGCCGGTGCTGAAGAACCTGGTCGACCGGCTGCTGCGGCAGCGATCAGACGTGATGGCCTTCCACTCGGCACCACCCACGCAGGGCGGCACCGGCGCGGTGCTGGTGCTGCTGGCGCACCGTTGAGCAGGCGCGATTGAGCGCCGCGCCCCAGGTTTCCGCCACGCTTACTGCTGGCTGGTCGCCTTTTCCTCGATCCGGGGCGGATTCACCCATGTCAGGTGGATGCCGCGCCGCTTGGCGATCCGCTCCACGTAGGCGATGTACTGCTGCTCGGCGGTCAGTTGCTGCTGTGTCGGCGGCGGCGCGGAGGCGGTGCCGCCGGAACTGGCGCAGGCGGCCAGCAGGCCGCAGGTGGACACGACGACGGCAAGGCGAAGCATGGTGTTCATGGCGATCCCTCCGACACTGGGGAAGATGGTCCGGCCCCGCCGACGCCTTTCGACTACCGCCTAGCGTGCCTTATCCCGCTTATACGCCTGCGGTCGGACGCTTCCAGTGCCGTTAATCGCGTTCCGACGGACGGTCATCGCCATGGGATGCATCGGCGACCGAGCCCAGTTCGTGCAGCACGGCGGTGGCATAGCTTCCCGGCGGCAACGCGAAGCTCAGGCGCAGCGCATCGGCCGACACCCAGGACCACGACAAGCCATCAGGCCGCAGGCGCAGCGCGCGGCGTTCCTGCCGCAATCCTTCCTGCTCCAGGCCCTCCCGCAGTTTCTGCGCGTCATCACCCTGCAACGCGCGCATCTCGACGTCGCGCGCGTCCGCCTGCGTGCGCGGCTCTCCAGCGCCCCACAAGGGCCCGGTCGGATGGATGTCGAAATCCCCCAGCCGCTGCGCCAGCTGTTCGTTCCACGGCTCGGGCCCGAACACGCTGCGGCTGCCCGCCAGCATCCAGACCTCGCCCTCCATGCCCCGGTTCCAGCTGCCGTCCGCCAGCCGCGCCGCCAGTACGCGGTTGAACAGTTCGGAACGCGCTGCCGATATCAGGATCGAGCGCTGTTCGCGCCTGACCCGCCGTCCCGCGAACATCGCCAGCGCCGCCGGTACGTTGCCACCGTCGCGGCCGAAGCGCTGCTCGCCGAACCAGTTCGGCAGTCCGTGCGCCGCGATCTCGCGCAGCCGCGCCTCGATGTCGGCAACGTCACCGGACACGTCGCGCAGTATCAATTCGAACCGATTGCCGGCGAGCGCGCCGCGCGGCAACTTGCGCGCATGCCAGGTCGATTCCAGCACCTTCAGGTCATCGGTTGCCAGCGTCGCCAGGTCCGGTGCCACCTTGCGCGGCAGATGCACGCTGAAGCGCTGCCGGGTGACCGCATGACGATCCTTGAGGCCGGCGTAACCCACGCCCATCTCGGCGATCCCCGCCCACGCGGCGATGCGCCTGGCCGCGAACGCCGTGTTCATGCCGCGCTTCTCGACGGTCAGCAGCAGGTGCTCGCCTTCGCCGGACGGTTCGAAACCGGGCAGTTCCTCGACAACGAAATCCTCCGGCGCACTGCGCATGCGCGCGTTAAGCACCGGCGCGCCGAACGCGCGAGGCAACGCCTCGCTCATGCGCGCACCAGCAGTACCACGGCCTGCGCCGCGATGCCTTCGCCACGCCCGGTGAAGCCCAGCTTCTCGGTCGTGGTAGCCTTGATGCTGACCGCGTCGATGTCGAGGCGCAGGTCCTTCGCTACGCAGGCGCGCATCGCATCGACATGCGGCCCGACTTTCGGTCGCTCGCAGATCACGGTGACATCGACATTGCCGACGCGCCAGCCGCGCTCACCGATCAGCGCATCGCAATGACGGACGAAGGCACGGCTGTCGGCGTCCTTCCAACGATCGTCCGAGGGCGGGAAGTGCCGGCCGATGTCGCCCAGCGCCAGCGCGCCGAGCATGGCGTCGCAGAGCGCATGCAGCACCACGTCGCCATCGCTGTGCGCCAGCACGCCGCGATCATGCGGCACGCGCACGCCGCCCAGCATGACGTGGTCGCCGTCGCCGAAGGCGTGCACATCGAAGCCCTGGCCGATGCGGATGTTCAATGGGTCGGACATGTCGTTTCCGGTGGCGCGTCAGCGGTCGCGCTGCGCCCGTTCGTAGGCGAACCTGGCCAGGTCCGCCGGTGTGGTGATCTTGAAGTTGCTTTCGGAGCCTTCCACCAACAGTGGGCGCAGGCCGAGGCGTTCCATCGCCATCGCCTCATCGGTAACCTCAACGCCGTCGGCCGTGGCGGCCTCAAGCGCACGGGTCAGCTGCAGGCGCCGGAACAGTTGCGGGGTGAAGGCACGCCACAGGCGCTCGCGCGGTTCGGTGCCATCGATACCGCCATCGTCGCCGGCGCGCTTCAGGGTGTCGCGCACGGGCGCCGCGAGGATCGCGCCCACCGGATCGTTACGGCCGCGCTCGAGCAGCTGCGACAGGTCGGCCAACGACAGGTTCGGGCGCGCGGCATCGTGCACCAGCACGAAGTCGTCCGCGCGCACGTCGTCGGGCAATGCGCGCAGGCCGGCCAGCACGGAAGCGGCACGGCTGGCACCGCCGACGCAGGCGTGCACCGGCTTGCCGGCGAATTCGGTCCAGCGCGGCCAGTCGGGATCGTTCTCGGAGACCGGCACCACCGCGCCTTCCACGGCGTCGTGCGCGAACAGCGCCGTCAGCGTGTGCGCGATCAGCGGCACGCCGTCCACGACGAGGTACTGCTTGGGAAGTTCACCGCCGAAGCGGGTGCCCCGCCCGGCCGCAGGCACGACGGCCCAGATACGGGCCATCAGGGCGTCGGCTCCGCGCCGTCGGCATCGCCGCCCGCCGTGGCTTCGGGCGATGGCGGGACCGGTTCGACGACGCGGTAGAACTTCTCGCCCGGCTTGATCATGCCCAGCTCGCTGCGCGCGCGTTCCTCGACCGCCGATTCACCGGACTTGAGGTCTTCGACTTCGGCGGCCAGGGCGTCGTTGCGCTCCTGCAGGCCGGCGTTCTCGCGCTTCTGCAGCTCGACCTGCTGTTCCAGTGCGACGACCTGGCCCGAACTGCCGACGCCGAACCAGAACTTGTACTGCAGCCATCCCAGCAGCAGTACGAGCACCAGCAGGAGCCAGGGCGCCTTGCGCATGGATTACTTCTTCAGCGACACGAAGGCGTTGCGGCCGGCGTACCGCGCCTTGCTGCCGAGTGCTTCTTCGATGCGCAGCAGCTGGTTGTACTTGGCCACGCGGTCGCTGCGGCACAGCGAGCCGGTCTTGATCTGCGTCGCCGTGGTGGCCACCGCGATGTCGGCGATGGTGGTGTCCTCGGTTTCGCCCGAACGGTGCGACACGACGGCCGCGTAGTTCGCCTTGGCGGCCATGGCGATGGCTTCCAGCGTCTCGGTCAGCGTGCCGATCTGGTTGACCTTGATCAGGATCGCGTTGGCGGTGCCGGACTCGATGCCTTCCTTGAAGATCTTCGGGTTGGTGACGAACAGGTCGTCGCCCACCAGCTGCACCTTGCCGCCGATGCGGTCGGTCAACAGCTTCCAGCCGGCCCAGTCGTCCTCGGCCAGGCCGTCCTCGATGGTGATGATCGGGTACTGCGCGGCCCAGTCGGCCAGGAAGTCGACGAACTGCTCGCTGGTCAGGCGCTTGTTCTCGCCGACCAGGTGGTACTTGCCATTGTCGAAGAACTCGCTGGAGGCCACGTCCAGGCCCAGCAGCACGTCTTCACCGGCGGTGTAGCCGGCCTTGCCGATGGCTTCCAGGATGGTGTCCAGCGCCTCGACGTTGCTGCGGAAATCGGGAGCGAAGCCGCCCTCGTCGCCGACAGCGGTGCTCAGGCCATGGCCCTTCAGCACCGACTTCAGCGAGTGGAAGATCTCGGTACCGGCGCGCAGCGACTCGGCGAACGAATCGAAGCCGACCGGCAGCACCATGAACTCCTGGAAGTCCACGTTGTTGTCGGCATGCGCACCGCCGTTGATGATGTTCATCATCGGCACCGGCAGGCTGACGTCGTTGCCGTTGGCCAGGTGCTGCCACAGCGGGATCTTCTTCGATGCGGCCACCGCGTGGGCGTTGGCCATCGACACGCCGAGCAGCGCGTTCGCGCCGAGGCGGCCCTTGTTCTCGGTGCCGTCCAGGTCGATCAGGCGACGGTCCAGGCCTTCCTGGTCGGCCGCATCGAAGCCCTTCAGCGCGGTCGCGATCGTGGTGTTGACGTTCTCCACCGCCTTGCGCACGCCCTTGCCCAGGTAGCGGGTCTTGTCGCCGTCGCGCAGTTCGACCGCTTCCTTGGTGCCGGTCGAGGCGCCGGACGGCACCATGGCGCGACCGAAGGAACCGTCTTCCAGCGTGACCTCGGATTCGAGGGTCGGATTACCGCGGGAATCGAGGATTTCGCGGGCGTGAATCTGCTTTATGACCATGAATCTACCTTTTGGATGAATTCAACGAGCTCGGGGGACGGACTGCACTCACCTTCGGTAGCGAAGGACATGTAGTACCGGGCAATGCTGAGCGCGGCGAGCTGACGAGTGCGATTCCAATCCTCGCGCTGAGAGAGCGTAGCCAACGCTAGTAACGCGATCTGTACTTTTGTCTGCTCACTATCAGGAGACGAAATTTCGGCATCCAGTATACGAATCACCGTGTCCCCCGCAGGGAGTAGTGCTTTCGTACGGGACAGCAATTCCTTCTCCTTACCTTGACTCACGACGGCACGGGCTACCCGTGCAGACGCGGAGTTCTGGGTGCCTGGATCCGCGAGGTAACCGTTGATACATTTTGAGAGCACCATGTAACCGGTCGCAGCCTTGTAGAAGGCATCACTACTCTCGAGAGGAGCGTACTGTGAGTCGTCAGCGAGTGCGAGGCCCGAAAACGAGGCCCAAAGTACTGCACCCATCGCTAGACGAACTGCATGAAGCATCAGACCGAGCTCTCCAGGAACCCGTTCTTTTTGGTGATCGAGTCCAGCGCCAGCAATGTTTCCAGCAGCGCTTCCATCTTGTCCAGTGGCCACGCATTCGGGCCATCGGACAGTGCCTTCGAAGGATCCGGATGGGTCTCGGCGAACAGACCGGCCACGCCGACGGCGACCGCCGCGCGCGCCAGCACCGGCACGAATTCGCGCTGGCCGCCCGAACTGCTGCCCTGCCCGCCCGGCAACTGCACCGAGTGCGTGGCATCGAACACCACCGGGCACCCGGTGTCGCGCATGACGCTCAGCGAGCGCATGTCGCTGACCAGGTTGTTGTAGCCGAACGACGCGCCGCGCTCGCAGACCATGATGTCCTGGTTGCCGGTGGACTTGGCCTTGTCGACGACGGGCCTCATGTCCCACGGCGACAGGAACTGGCCCTTCTTGATGTTGACCGGCTTGCCGGCCGAACAGACCTTCTTGATGAAGTCGGTCTGGCGCACGAGGAAGGCCGGCGTCTGCAGCACGTCGACGACGGCGGCGACTTCGTCCATCGGCGTGTACTCGTGCACGTCGGTCAGCACCGGCACGCCGACCTGCTTTTTCACTGCGTCGAGCACCTTCAGGCCTTCTTCCATGCCGGGGCCGCGGAAGCTGGTGCCGGAGGTGCGGTTGGCCTTGTCGAAGCTGGACTTGAAGATGAAGTTCATCCCCAGCTTGCCGGTGATCTCCTTGAGGCGACCAGCGACATCGATCTGCAACTGCATCGACTCGATCACGCACGGGCCGGCGATCAGGAACAGGGGCTGGTCCAGCCCGACGTCGAATCCACAGAGTTTCATTGCTTCACCTTTGGTCAGAGCCCCTCTCCCACCGGGAGAGGGGTTGGGGTGAGGGTACGGCGGAATCAGGAAGGCTGGAACATCTTCACTCCGCCTCACTCTCACCCGCCCCTTCGTGGCACCTTCTCCCGGCGGGAGAAGGAACAAGCATTTACGCCCGCGCTTCCTTCAGCAGCTTGCCGCCGGCCTTCTTCTCGCGCGCGGCGCGGATAAAGCCGACGAACAGCGGATGGCCGTCGCGCGGGGTGGACAGGAATTCCGGGTGCGCCTGGCAGGCCAGGAACCACGGATGCACGCTGCGCGGCAGCTCCACCATTTCCACCAGCAGGTCGTCCATGGACTTGGCGGCGATCACCAGGCCGGCGTCTTCCAGCTGCGTGCGGTAGCGGTTGTTGAACTCATAGCGATGGCGATGACGCTCGGCCACCACGTCCTTGCCGTACAGGTCGCGCGCCAGCGTGCCCGGCTTCAGGCGCTGCTCCTGCAGGCCCAGGCGCATGGTGCCGCCGAGGTCGGAGCGTTCGTCGCGCTTCTCGACATCGCCCGCCGCGGTACGCCATTCGGTGATCAGGCCGATCACCGGATGCGGCGACTGCTTGTCGTTCTCGGTGCTGTTGGCATCGGCCATGCCGGCGACATGGCGCGCGTAATCGACGACCGCTGCCTGCATGCCGTAGCAGATGCCGAAGTACGGCAGTTTCTGTTCGCGGGCGAAGCGCGAAGTCAGCACCTTGCCCTCGAAGCCACGGTCGCCGAAGCCACCCGGCACCAGGATGCCGTCCACGCCCTGCAGCAGGGCCATGTCCGTACCTTCAAGCTCCTGCGCCTCGATCCACTTCAGGTTGACGCGCGTGCGCTGGCGCAGGCCGCCATGCTTGAGCGCCTCGCCGACGGACTTGTAGGCGTCCTGGTGGTCGACGTACTTGCCGACGACCGCGATGGTCACTTCATCCAGCGGATTGAGCGTGGCATCGACGGCGGCTTCCCACTCGGACAGGTCGGCCGACTGCGCGTTCTCGATGCGGAACTGGCGCAGCACGATCTCGTCCAGGCCCTGGCCGTGCAGGCCCATCGGGATGCGGTACAGCACGTCCACGTCCGGCACGCTGATCACGGCGCGCTCGGGGACGTTGGTGAACAGCGAGATCTTGCGACGCTCGGAATCCGGAATCGGCTGCTCGGAACGGCACAGCAGCACGTCGGGCTGGATACCGATCGAACGCAGCTCCTTCACCGAGTGCTGGGTGGGCTTGGTCTTCAGCTCGCCTGCAGCGGCGACGTACGGCACCAGCGTCAGGTGCATGAACAGCGCCTTCTCCGGACCGCGTTCGGTGCGGATCTGGCGGATCGCTTCCAGGAACGGCAACGATTCGATGTCGCCGACGGTACCGCCGATCTCCACCAGCGCCACGTCGAAGCCTTCGGTGGCTTCGTCGATGCAGCGGCGGATCTCGTCGGTGATGTGCGGAATGACCTGGACGGTCGCGCCCAGGTAGTCGCCACGGCGTTCCTTGCGGATCACGTTCTCGTAGATTCGGCCAGTGGTGACCGAATTCTTGCGGCTCAGGCGGGTGCGCACGAAGCGCTCGTAGTGGCCCAGATCCAGGTCGGTCTCGGCGCCGTCGTCGGTGACGTACACCTCGCCGTGCTGGAACGGGCTCATGGTGCCCGGGTCGACGTTGATGTAGGGGTCCAGCTTCATCATCGTGACCTTCAGGCCACGTGCTTCGAGAATGGACGCAAGCGAAGCGGCGGCGATGCCCTTGCCTAGCGAGGACACAACGCCGCCGGTAACGAAAATCAGGGGAGTCATGGGCGGGGCTCCGGAAAGCCATAGTCTACAGGCAACGCGTGTCGCCCGGAAGCGCGACACCCCGCCGGAGCGGGGTGTCGGTACGTCATTTGCGCGCCTGAAACCCTTGCACCGCAAGGGTCATGGCACGACAGCGAGGATCAGGGCTTGCGCTCTTCTTCCTCGTCGCCAGCCTTCTTCTGCTGGCCTTCGGCGGCCTTGCGCTGCTTGGCGGCGGCTTCGTTGGCCGCGCGACGACGCGCCTTGGCTTCCGGATCGGACGGATCACTGGTCTGGGACTGGTCCTGCTTCGGCTTGTCGGCATCCGTACCGGTACGGGACTGGGCAAACGCCTGGACCGCGAACAGCGCGCCGATGGCAGCGACGGACAGCAGCAACAGGTTGCGGGACTTCATGGCAATGCTCCTCGTGGATGGCGGGAATCTGGGGGCGCCGGCTGGCGTTCCCAAGGGCGTCCATGTCCGCGGCGCAAGCCTAGCGTCCGCTGCCCGGCCCCCGACTGAACATGGAAAAAAAGCCGTGCTGGCCGCACACTGCCGCCCGGTCCGAAAGTCCGGACAGGACGCAGGCGCGTCGCGCGCCCTGCGACGGCCCCGTGGCCGACTGTTCCCGCCCTTCGTCATTCTGCGGCGCCGCTGGCGTCGCGCCGTATCGAGAACGTGAAGACCCATGAGCAGTCGTTACAACGCCGCCGACATCGAAGTCCTTTCCGGCCTTGACCCCGTCAAGCGCCGGCCGGGCATGTATACCGACACCGCGCGTCCCAACCACCTGGCGCAGGAAGTCATCGACAACGCCGTGGACGAAGCGCTGGCCGGCCATGCCGGCAGCATCGAAGTCACCCTGCACAAGGATGGCAGCTGCGAAGTCAGCGATGACGGGCGCGGCATGCCGGTCGACATCCACCCGGAGGAGAAGATTCCGGGCGTGGAACTGATCCTCACGCGCCTGCATGCGGGCGGCAAGTTCAGCAACAAGAACTACACCTTCTCCGGCGGCCTGCATGGCGTGGGCGTCAGCGTGGTCAACGCGCTGTCCACGCTGGTGGAAGTCCACATCAAGCGCGAAGGCAGCGAACACCGCATCACCTTCCGCAATGGCGACCGCGCCACGCCGCTGGAAGTGGTCGGCAGCGTCGGCAAGAAGAACACCGGTACGCGCGTGCGCTTCTGGGCCGACCCGAAGTATTTCGACACCCCGAAGTTCAACGTGCGTGCACTCAGGCACCTGCTGCGCGCCAAGGCCGTGCTGTGCCCGGGCTTGAACGTCACCCTGTTCGACGAAGCCACCGGCGAACGCGACAGCTGGCACTACGAGGACGGCCTGCGCGATTACCTGCGCGGCGAGATGGCCGGTCGCGAGCTGCTGCCGCCGGAGCTGTTCGCTGGCCAGCTGAAGAAGGATAGCGAGATCGTCGACTGGGCCGTGGCCTGGGTGCCGGAAGGCGAGCTGGTGCAGGAAAGCTACGTCAACCTGATCCCGACCGCCCAGCACGGCACGCACGTGAACGGCCTGCGCAGCGGCCTGACCGATGCGTTGCGTGAGTTCTGCGATTTCCGCAACCTGCTGCCGCGCGGCGTGAAGCTCGCGCCGGAAGACGTGTGGGACCGCGTGACCTTCGTGCTGTCGCTGAAGATGACCGATCCGCAGTTCAGCGGCCAGACCAAGGAACGCCTGTCCTCGCGCCAGGCCGCCGGCTTCATCGAGGGCGCGGCGCACGACGCCTTCAGCCTGTGGCTGAACCAGCACGTCGACCTGGGCGAGAAGATCGCGCAGATCGCCATCGAGCGCGCCAGCGCCCGCCTGAAGACCGAAAAGCAGGTCGTCCGCAAGAAAGTCACCCAGGGACCCGCCCTGCCCGGCAAGCTCGCCGACTGCATCAGCCAGGACCTGTCGCGCACCGAACTGTTCCTGGTGGAAGGCGATTCGGCCGGCGGCTCGGCCAAGCAGGCGCGCGACAAGGATTTCCAGGCGATCCTGCCGTTGCGCGGCAAGATCCTCAACACGTGGGAAGTCGCCAGCACCTCGGTGCTCGCCTCCGATGAAGTCCACAACCTCGCCATCGCGATCGGCTGCGATCCGGGCAAGGACGACATCTCCGGCCTGCGCTACGGCAAGGTGGTGATCCTCGCCGACGCGGACTCCGATGGCCTGCACATCGCCACGCTGCTGACCGCGCTGTTCCTGCGCCATTTCCCCGCGCTGGTGCATGCCGGCCACGTATTCGTCGCCATGCCGCCGCTGTTCCGCGTGGACGTGGGCAAGCAGGTGTTCTACGCGCTGGACGAGGAAGAGAAGCGCCTGCTGCTGGAGAAGATCGAGCGCGAGAAGATCCGTGGCCAGGTCAACGTCACCCGCTTCAAGGGCTTGGGCGAAATGAACCCGTCTCAGCTGCGCGAGTCCACCATCCATCCGGACACGCGCCGCCTGGTGCAGCTGACTGTGGACGACGACCTGCAGACGCGCGGCCTGATGGACATGCTGCTGGCGAAGAAACGCGCGTCGGACCGCAAGTCGTGGCTGGAAGCGAAGGGCGATCTGGCGTCCCTGGAGGCGTGATCGAGGCACGTCTTGCGAGAGGCCGTTGAGACGCGTCCGGCGGTCCGGGTAACGGCACCCGGGCCGCACGGTTGAACACGCCGTTCACCGCCCCGGTGCGATAAGCGGGGCATGGCAGCCGACCGCGACACACACCCGTATACCTTCGGACTGGAAGAAGAGTATTTCCTGATCCGCCGCAACGGCCGGCGCCTGCGGCATATGCCGCGGCGCTTCTTCGCCGAGTGCCGCGAAACGCTGGGCGAACGTTTCGGCAGCGAGATGCTGCAGACGCAGGTCGAAGTGCAGACCGTTATACACGACGATACCCGCGCCGCCGAAGCGGACCTGCGCACGCTGCGTCGCACCGTCGGCGAGATCGCGCACCGGCATGGGCTCGGCATCCTCTCGGCCGGCACGCATCCGTCGGCGCAGTGGCGCGGACAGCGCAGCACGGACAAGCCCCATTACGACGAGGTGATGGGCGAACTGCAGATGCTCGGGCAGCGCAACCTGCTCTGCGGCCTGCACGTGCATGTTGAGCCGGCGGATCCCGCGCAGCGCGTCGCCTTGATGGCGCGCATGCAACCCTTCCTGCCGCTGTTGCTGGCGCTCAGCACCTCCTCGCCCTTCTGGATGGGACATGCCACCGGCCTGATGGGCTATCGGCAGACGGCCTACCAGGAAATCCCGCGCACCGGGCTGCCGCCCCTGTTCCGCAACCACGTCGAATACGAGCACTACGTGCAGCGCATGGTCGACTGCCGGGCAATCAAGGACGCAAGCTTCCTGTGGTGGGCGCTGCGACCGTCGCTCGCGTTCCCCACGCTGGAGCTGCGCATCACCGATGCATGTACGGACCTGTGCGATGCACTGGCCATCGCGCAGATCTACCGCTGCATGGTGCGGTACCTGGAACGAAGGCCCGCGCTGCATGCCGACCTGCAGGCGGGCGACCAGGCGATCGTCGCGGAGAACCTGTGGCGGGCACAGCGTTACGGCTTCGATGCCGGCCTGATCGATCTGGGCAGTCGCCGCCTGGTGTCGGTGCGGGAAATGCTGGAGAACACAGTGGAAGCGCTGGACGATGACGCCCGTGCGCTGGACTGCAGACTGCAGGTCGAGCGGGTATGGCGGATCCTGAAGGAAGGCACCAGCGCGCACGGGCAACTGGCGCGGTACCACGAACGCCGGCGGACGGGCGACAACCACGCCGACGCGCTATCGCACGTCGTGCACTGGCTTGCCGACGCGACCATGGCCGCCTGACGGACGGAATCAGCGCGCGACGGTCTTCTGCTGCGAGACCACGAACACGCCCGCCATCACCAGCACGGTGCCGGCGACCTGCCAGGGACCCATCGGTTCACCCAGCAACAGCAGGCTGAGCACGATGGTGGAGACCGGACCGATCATGCCGACCTGCGCGGCCAGCGCGGAGCCGATGCGCGCCACGGCCATCATCACCGCCAGCACGGGCAGTACCGTGCACAGCGTGCCGTTGAGCAGCGACAGCGCGTACACCTCCCACGGCAGCACCATCGCCTGCATCGGACGCAGCACGACGAACTGCACCAGGCACAGCACGCTGGCCACGCTGCTGGCATAGGCCGTCAGCCGCACCGCGCCGACGCGCGCGACCAGTTCACCACTGCCTACAAGGTACAACGCGTAGGCGAGCGCGCTGCCGAACACCAGCGCGCCACCGAGCATGATGTTCGAGCCGCCGACCTGCAGGTCGTGCCCGAACGCCAGCGCCACGCCCGCGTAACTGACCAGCAGCGCCAGGGCCTGCCGCCGCGAGATCCGCTTGCCGAACGCCAGCCAGCCGATCAACGCCACCAGCGTCGGAGTTAGGTACAGGATCAATCGTTCCAGCGTCGCGGTGATGTAGGCCAGGCCGGCGAAATCTAGGAAGCTCGCCAGGTAGTAGCCGAGGAAGCCGAGCAGCACGATCTTCAGGCGGTCCCCGCCCGACAGCGGTGCGCTGCGACGTGCCGCCCAGGCGCCCATCAGCAGGAAGAACGGGAACGCCACCAGCATCCGCAGCGCGAGCAGCGTCACCGCATCCGCACCGTAGCGATACCCCAGCTTGACGATGATCGCCTTGCCGGAGAACGCGATGGCGCCGAGCGCCGCGAGCATCAGGCCGGAGCGACTGACCGCGTGAAGACCCGGCCGCGGATGCGGCGCCTCCACTGCTTCGGCGGGCGCCACGTCGAGCGGTTGCGCCAGCTCGTCCTCCGCCTTCGGCTGTGTCATCGCGACGGCCTCACGCCAGCGTACGCTCCAGCAGGCGGCGGATCAGCGCCTGCGTGCGCGCCGCACGCTCGGGCAGGTAGGCGAACGTGTCTTCGTCCATGTAGTTCAGCTGCGCCAGTTCCAGCTGCACGGTCTGGATGCCGTTGGCGACGTCGGCGTAATGGCGGGTGATGTAGCCGCCACGGAAGCGCCCGTTGACCACGAAGCTGTACTCCAGCTGCGACGCCAGCTCGGTCTCCAGCGCCAACTGCAGGGCGGGCGAGCAGCTCGTGCCCGCGGCCGTGCCCAGGTTGAAATCCGGCAGGCGGCCTTCGAACAGGAACGGCACCTCGCTGCGGATGGAGTGTCCTTCCCACAGCACCGCCCGGCCATGCGCATCGCGGATGCGTGCGAGTTCCTGCTGCAACGCCTGGTGGTAGGGACGCCAGTACGCATCGACCCGCGTCGCGACCTCCTCGGGCGAGGGCTGCCGGTCCGGCAGGTACACGGGGTCGCCACTGAAACGCACGGTCGGGCACAGGCCGGTGGTGTTCTGGCCCGGGTACAGCGAGACGTCGTCTTCGGGCCTGTTCAGATCGACCACATAGCGCGAATACGCCGGCGCGATGATCGACGCACCCAGTTCGCGTGCGAACGCGTAGAGGTCGGCCACGTGCCAGTCGGTATCGGGCACCCGTCGCGCCTCCGGCGTCAGCCGCTCGGCGATGTCGTCGGGAAGCGCCGTGCCGTTGTGCGGCAGGCTGATGAACAGCGGCGCGGTGCCGCGATGCAGGGTGAAGGTGTCCATGCCGCCATTGTATCGCCGCGCCCGGCGGGCCCGGCTCACCGCATCAGCACGACTTCCTCGGCACTGGTGGGATGGATGGCGACGGTATCGTGCAGGTCGGCCAGGGTGATGCCCTTCTTCAGCGCCACCGCGAAGCCCTGCAGCATCTCGTCCGCGCCTTCGCCCAGCAGGTGCACGCCAACGACGCGCTTGTCCGCCCCCACCAGCACCAGCTTGAACAGGCTGCGCTGCGGCGAGTCGGCCAGCGCATGCAGCATCGGACGGAAGCGCGTGGTCAGCACCGTGACGTCGTCGCCGTGCCGCTCCCGCGCCTCGGTTTCGGTCAGGCCCACCTGCCCGACCGGCGGATGCGAGAACACCACGGTCGGAATCTGCGTGTAATCCAGGCGTGCATCGGGCTGTCCGCCGAACACGCGATCCATCAACCTGCGTGCCGCTGCGATCGCGACCGGCGTCAAGGCGGCCTGCCCGGTGACGTCGCCGACGGCGTGGATGCCGGCGACGTTCGTGTCCTGGTATTCGTTGACCTGCACGAAGCCCTTGGCGTCGAGCGCCACGCCGACCGCCTCCAACCCCATGTCGCGCGTGGCCGCACGACGACCCGTCGCGAAGATCACCTCGTCGAACCGCGCCGTGCGCGTACCGTCTTCGGCCAACAGCACCACGCCATTGTCGGGCGCGCGCTCCAGCGCCGCCACGGCATGCCCGAACTGCAGGCGCACGCCATGCTGGCGCATGTCGGCGGCCAGTTCGTCGGTGATCTGCGTATCGAAGCCATCCAGCAGTCGCGGCCCGCGCACGAACACCTCCACCTGGCTGCCCAGCGCCTGCAACACGCCCGCCAGCTCGACGGCCACGTAACCACCGCCGATGACCGCCACGCGCGGCGGCGCAGCGCACAGGCTGAAGAAATCGTCCGATACCTTGCCCAGCTCGGCACCCGGGATGGCCGGGCGCACCGGGTGGCCGCCGGTCGCGATCAGCAGATGCTCCGCGCTGAGTTGCACGCCATCGGCGTTGACCACCGTGTTGGTATCCAGCAGGCGGCCACGGCATGGCATCAGTACGACGCCGCTGCCGTCGAGCCGCTTCATGTAGCTGGCATGGATGCCGGCGATGTAGCGCTGGCGATGGACGATGAACTCCTTCCAGTCCAGCGTCGGCGCGACGGTATCGAACCCGAGCGACGATGCGAGCGCGATCTTCTGCGACAACTCCGCGGCCAGCCACATCGCCTTCTTCGGCACGCAGCCGACGTTGACGCAGGTGCCGCCGAGTTCCTTCGGCTCCAGCAGCGCGACCCTGGCGCCATGGGACGCGGCGCGGAACGCGCCGGCCAGCCCGCCGGAGCCGCCACCGATCACGATCAGGTCGAAGGCCTGCGGTTTCATGCGAATCGCTCCGGTCGGTACGGTGAAGGATCGAAGGCCGGGGTGCGGCCCGTCATCAGGTCGGCCATCAACTGCCCGGTCGCCGTGCTCATGCTGATGCCGAGCATGCCGTGGCCGGCGGCCATCCAGACATGCTCGTACCCCGGCGCGCGACCCAGCAGCGGCAGGTCGTCCCAGGTCATCGGACGCCAGCCGCACCAGCGCTCATGCACCTCGGCGCCGACCGGTTCGCGCAGGAACTCGCGCGCGCCGCGTTCCAGCGCCGCCAACCGGGTCTCGTTGAGCGCTGCGTCGTGCCCGGAAAACTCCATCGTGCTGCCGAGGCGGAAGCCACTGTCCCAGACCGTCACGCAGACGGAGCGATCCTTCAACACCATCGGATGCCGCGGCACGCGCGCGGGACGCGAATAGGTGATCGAGTAGCCCTTGCCCGGCTGGATCGGTGCCTTCAGACCCAGGGTGCGGGCGAACGCGGGCGTCCAGGCGCCGAGCGCGATCACCGCGTCGCGTCCATCGCGCCGGCCCTGCGGCGTCGTCAGACGCACGCCTGCCGTCGTGGTCTCCAGCCGGTCGACGCGACAGTGCTCTTCGATGACGCCGCCACGCGCGCGCACCACGCGGGCCAGTTCCGCCACGTAGCGGTCGGGGCGCAGGCATCCATCGCCTGGAAAGCGGATCGCGCCCCTGACGCCAGGCAGCATCGCGGGTTCTTCGTGTTCGTAGGTAGCCCCGTCGAACACCTGGGTGGCGACGCCGAACTCCGCCAGCACGGCAGCCTCGTCCACGTACTGCTGGAACTTGCGGTCGTCGCGGAACACGTAATCGAGGCCTTCCTCCTCGAATTCGCACGCGAGGCGATAGCGACCGACCCAGTCGGCCAGCCGCGCGCGCGCATCGTTGAGCAGCGCCGCGCGCGCCTGCGTGCTTTCTCGCCAGTCGCGCAGATTGCAGCGCGCGGCGAAGCGCAACAGCCAATGCCACAGCGCGGGATCGATGCGCGGCTTGAGATAGAGCGGCGCGTCCGGGGTGAACATCCAGCGCAGCGCCTGTGCGACCACCCCGGGTGCCGCCAGCGGTGGCGCGTGGCTGGGCGTGATGGTGCCGCAGTTGCCATGCGAGGCGCCGCCGCCCACCGTCGCGGCATCGAGGATGCGCACGCCACGACCGGCGTCGAGCAGTGCCAGGGCGGTCGCCAGGCCGATGGCGCCGCCGCCGATGATGAGGACGTCGTCGTGGGGGGATTTCACCCCCACAGTCTAGTCGCAATCAGCCGGCTCGAATCTTCAATGGCTGCGGTTTCAGGTACGTGGCCGACCGCCACACCCACTCCATCGGGCCGAACCGGAACCGCGACAGCCACAGGTGGCTGACGAGCACCTGCAGGCCGAACAACGCCAGCGCGAACACCGGATGCCACGCACGCGGCAGCTGTTCGAAGTAGCCGAGGCCGTAACCGTAGAAGATCCACGTGCACACCAGCGACTGCATCAGGTAGTTGGTCAGCGCCATGCGTCCGGCCGGCGCCAACAAGCCCAACGGTCGCTGCCACAACGGGGACGCCAGCGCCCGCATGACCCAGGCGATGTAGCCCAGACACATCAGCAGGTTGGCCAGCATCTGCAGGGTGAAGGCGGCCGACACCCGCAGGTTGAAGGTCGAGAAGTCCATCGTCGGCTCCAGCGCCACCGACCCCAGCATGGCCAGCAGGCCCACCGGCCACGCCACCCAGCGCAGGGTCGCGTACAGCCCTGGGAACTCCTTCGGTCGCGAGATCGCGCCGCTGCGTACGAACCATGCCCCCAGCAGGAACAGGCCGAACGCGATGAAGCCGAACATGGTGATGTTGCTGAGCGCCATACCCGTACTCTTCAGCCGCTGCCAGGTGGCATCGGCGTAGCTGCCGCTACCGTACGCGGTGCGTTCGCTGTCGATCAGCACCTGCATCTGCTTGCCGATCTCGCCCATGGCCTTGTCCCAGCCTTCGGTGCCACCCAGCAGCGAGCCCATGGCGCCCATGAGGAACATGAAGCCGATCGGCATGACGTAGGCGCCCAGGCCGAGCCACGCGAACCAGCGCGTCGGCAGCGGGCGGAACGCGAGCAGCAGGAATGAGCACAGCGCGTACATCATCAGGATGTCGCCAGCCCAGATGAAAAGCGCATGGACAATGCCGATCGTCAGCAGCACCAGGCCCCGCCGCCAGTACACGCCGGCGAACGGCCGACCCGCCTGCTCGGCGCGCTGCGACATGACGGCGAAGCCCATGCCGAACAGCAGCGAAAACAGCGTATAGAACTTGCCCTGCACCAGCACGTAGATCAGCAGGTCGACCGTGCGGTCCATCCCGGTCAGCGCGGGATCCAGGCCGGTGGCGGACGCCATCACCGGTCCTACGAAACCTTCCAGGTTCATCAGCAGGATGCCCAGTAGCGCGAAGCCGCGCAGCACGTCCATCGCCTCGATGCGCTCGGTCGCCGCGATGGGCGCCAGGTTCTCCGTGATCGTTGCCGTCATTCCCTTCCCCTGATTGGTCGCACCGATTAGACCATGCGCGATGCCGCTTCCGGCCTGCGAAAAGAAAACGGCCCGCTTGCGCGGGCCGTCCGGATCACGCGACGTCGCGCGACTCAGTGGTGGTGACCACCGTCGCCGTGCACGTGGCCGTGCTCGAGTTCCTCGGCACTGGCTTCGCGCACGTCCACGATCTCGACATCGAAGTGCAGGTCCTTGCCGGCCATCGGGTGGTTGAGGTCCACATCCACCACGCTCATGCCGACCTTCTGGATGGTCACCGCGCGCGGACCGAAGTTGGTCTGCAGCACGACCTGCTGGCCCGGGATCAGGCGCTGGTTGCCGAAGTGCTTCTTCGGCACGCGCTGGCTGAGGCCGTCGCGGCGCTCGCCGTAGGCATCGGCCGCCGCCACGTCCACGCCGAAGCTCTCGCCGGCTTCGCGGTCCTGCATGGCGTTTTCCAGGCCGGGGATGATGTTGCCGTGGCCGACCAGAATCGCCAGCGGCTCACGGTCCTTCGAGCTTTCGATCGGCTCCTGGCCGGCTTCGGACACGGTGTAGTGGAAACGGACGACGCTGTCTTTTGCGATTTTCATGCGGGACTCTGGACGGGGCCTGCCGGCCGGCAGGACGGGAGCGGCTTGTCGGCCGCAAGGGAATGCGGCGAAGATGCGCCGCGATGAAGGCCCGACATTATCCCGGCTTGTCCCTGCCCGCGCCACTTGCGCCATGGGCTGCGGCATTGCTCTGCACCTGCTTGCTGGCGCTCGCCGGCTGCGGCAGCTCGAAACCGCAGGCCCGCAAGTCTCCGCCGCCGCCTCCCGCCAGCCAGCGCGCCTGGCCTGTTGTCGAGGCCGACGACCCGGCCGCCGCCACCTCGGTACTGATGCGCGCGATCGGCCTGGTCGGCACGCCCTACCGCTACGGCGGCAATACACCGGAATCCGGCTTCGACTGCAGCGGCCTGGTCACCTATGTGTACCGGGACATGCTGGACCTGCGTCTGCCCCGCACGTCGCGCGAACTCGCGCAGGTGCAGGGCCCGAAGATCGAGACCCGCCGCCTGGCGCCGGCCGACCTGGTGTTCTTCGGCAGCAAGGGCAACGTCACCCACGTGGGCATCTATGTCGGGGAAGGCCGGTTCGTCCACGCCCCGAGTACCGGCGGCACGGTCCGCCTGGATCACCTGGACGGCCCCTACTGGCGGGACCACTACAGCGGGGCGAAACGCGTCCTTCGTTAGGAATCGGTCAGGTCTGTGACGGCGAGCGTTCACACTTAACGAATTAATAACGATTTATGAACCAAATCAGGCCGATCAGCCGGCATTATCGCCCCTGACTTGTTAAACCCTTCTCGCGCGTGACGACCGACGACCTGCCGCCAGGCCAGCCAGCCGCCACCCACCGCCTGCCGCGGAGGGTTACCCGACTCCTCATTAGCCTTGGCCTGTGCGCCATGGCGTCCGTTGTGCAGGCACAGACTGCGCCCGCCGACGTCGACGCCGCGTCAACCCCGGCCTCCGCCGATGTCGTGACCGTCCCGCCGGCGCCGGCCAGCAAGCCCGTCATCACCAGCGTCAAGGAAAAGGCGGCCGAAGCCGCCACCGCCACGCTGTCCGCCCTGCTCCCGCGCCTGGCCGCCAGCGACACGCTGCCGCTGGTGGATCGTTCCGCGATGGTCGCCGGTGACATCAGCAAGCTGCTGGCTGCCTACGACCTGAGCAAGGAGGGCGTGGTCGCCCAGGAACAGCAGGGCGGCAAGGTCCAAGCGGTTCTTCAGCGCGCGCTCGCCCTGATGGGCACGCCCTACCGCTGGGGCGGCACCTCGCCCGACAGCGGCTTCGACTGCAGCGGCCTGGTCGGCTACGTCTTCCGCACCGCGCTGGGCATCGAACTGCCACGCGTCTCCCGCGACATGGCCAGCAAGGCGGACGCCGAACTGGTCGGCGCGCGCGAGGAACTGCGCCAGGGCGACCTGGTGTTCTTCGGCCTGAAGGGTCGCATCAACCACGTCGGCATCTACGTCGGCGAAGGCCGTTTCCTGCATTCGCCGAGCAGCGGCAAGGACGTGCGCGTGGACAGCCTGATCACCGGCTACTGGGCCAACCGCTACCTGAGCGCCCGCCGCGTCGCGATGTAGTACGCCGCACCCGATTGCGTCTACCAGGAAGGCCGCCTCGTGCGGCCTTCTTGTTTTGCGCTGATCGCGGTGCGCCGCAGCTTGCGTCGGGCGACGCGTTACGGCCATTCTCCGGATGCGCGTCGATCATCGCGCATCACCTGTCCGTTGCGCCGAAGGGGAGTCGTACGCGATGCAGGCTTCACTGTTGACCAATCTGCTGTTGCCGCTGGCCCTGGGCATCATCATGCTCGGGCTCGGCCTGGGGCTGACGCTCGAGGATTTCCGCCGCGTCGCCCGCTATCCGCGCGCCGTGTTGATCGGACTGGCGCTGCAGACGCTGGTGCTGCCCTGGGTCGCGTTCGGCCTGGCGCTCGGTTTCGGCCTGCCCGCTGAACTGGCGGTCGGCCTGATGCTGCTGGCGGCGTCGCCCGGCGGCGCCACCGCCAACATCTACAGCCATCTCGCCCGGGGCGACGTGGCGCTGAACATCACGCTCACCGCGATCAACAGCCTGCTGTGCCTGCTGACGCTGCCGGTGATCCTCAACCTGTCGCTGGAGTACTTCCTCGGCGCCGGCCAGTACGTGCCGCCGCCGACCAAGAAAGTGGTCGAGGTCGCCGCGATCATCCTGCTGCCGGTGGCCATCGGCATGCTGCTGCGCGCGAAGGCCCCAGGCTTCGCGGCGAGGGCCGAGAAACCGATCCGCCTGCTCTCCGTGCTGGTGCTCGCCCTGCTGGTGGTGGCCGCGGTCGCGCAGGAATGGAGGACGCTGACCAGTTACTTCGCCATCGTCGGCCTGGCCTGCCTGCTGTTCAACCTCGCCAGCATGGGCTTCGGCTACACCGCGCCGCTGGCGTTGCGTCTGCCGAAGAAGCAGGCCATCGCCATCGCGATGGAGATCGGCATCCACAACGGCACGCTGGCGATCTTCATCGCGCTCAACGTGCTGCAGAACCCGACCGTCTCGGTGCCGGCCGCGGTCTACAGCCTGCTGATGTTCGTCACCGCGGCGATATTCGCCTGGTGGGTGTCGCGCGGCACGCGCGAGGCCAGCGCCTAACCGCTCGCCGCGGGTCCGCGCGCCACGTAGGCCATGCTGATGGAGGCGGGCGCGGTGTCGGCGAAGCCGAACTGCGCGTAGAGATGCTTCGCCTCGCCGTCGGCAACCAGCATCACGTAGGCCGACGGCGGCGCGTTGGCGCGCAGCCACGCATCCAGCGCCGCCATGATGCGCTTGCCCAGTCCCTGCCCTTGATGGTCGCGCTGCACGGCGATGTCCACGACGACGAACACGGTGCCGTTGTCGCCGACCACCCGGCCCATGCCGATCACCTCGTCGGCCTTGACCAGGCTGACGCCGTACAGCGTGTTCGCCAGGCCACGCTCGGCAGCCTCATGCGACTTGGGCGACAGGCCGGTCTCGACGCGGAGTCGCCGATAGGTCGCCGCATCCGGGAACGACTCGACCAGTGCGATCGTTCCGCCGCCGCTCATGGCGTCTGCGTGGTGTCGTCCGCGAGGCCTACGTTGGTGGACGCGCGTTCGTAGATCTCGCGATCCAGCAATCCGGTTTCCTTCGCCACCAGCACCGGCACCAGCATCTGGCCGGTGACGTTCGTCATCGTGCGCATCATGTCGAGGATGCGGTCGATCGCCACCAGCAGACCGATGCCTTCCAGCGGCAGGTTCGCCGCGCTCAACACCAGGGTGACCATCACCGTCGCCGTACCCGGCACGCCGGCCGTGCCGAAGCTGCCCAGCACCGACGCCAACAGGATGACGAAGTACTGGTTCATCGACAGGTCCAGCCCGAAGTACTGGGCCACGAAGATCGACGTCAGCGCCGGATAGATCGCGCCGCAACCGTCCATCTTGATGCTGGCGCCAAGCGGCACGGCGAAGGCGGCGTAATCCTTGTCCACGCCCAGGTTGTGGGTGACGCTGCGCAGCGCCACCGGCATCGAAGCGAAGCTGGACGAACTGACGAACGCCACCTGCATGCCGGGCGCCGCGCCGCGGAAGAACTTCCACGGGTTCAGCCCATGCGCGAGCAGGAGGCTGCCGTAGACCACCACGATATGGATGGCACAGGCGACATAAAGCGCACCGATGTAGCTGCCCAGCGGCAGCAGCTTCTCGAACCCGTAGGTGCCGACCAGCGAGCCGATCAGGCCGAACGTGCCAATCGGGGTCATCTCCAGCACGAAGCGCGTGACCTGCACCATGGTGTCGCTGGCTTCGCCGGCCAGCTTGCGCAGCCCGGCGCTGCGCTCGCCGAGCTTGACCAGCGCGAAGCCGAGCAGGCCGGCGAAAAAGATGACCTGCAGGATCTTGCCGTCGGTCAGCGCCTTGAACGGGTTGGCCGGCACGATGTCCAGCAGCACCTGCACCGGCGTGGGCACCTCGCGCACCTGGTAGTCCGGCGCCATCATCAGGCCGGTGAGGCCCTTGCCGGGCTGCACGATCCAGCCCACCGCCAGGCCCACGCACACGGCCAGCGCCGCGGTGGTGGCGAACCAGAGGAAGGTGCGTCCGCCGAGCGCGGCGACCGATTTCTGTCCGTGCAGGCTGGACACGGCATTGATCACCGCGAAGAACACCAGCGGCACCGCGATCATCTTGATCAGCGTGACGTAGAGATCGCCGAGCGGCTTGAGCCAGACGCCCGACGCCGGCCCCATCAGCCAGCCCGCCAGTGCACCCAGCACGAAGCCGGCGACGACGCGCTGCCAGAACGGGATCTTCAACCAGGCCGAGACCAGCTTCATCCGGACGACTCACACCAGTGGACGCGACACCTTAGCCCAAGGCCTTCCCGCCGGCGACCCTGCACGCGGAATGCCGGGTGTCATGAACAGGACACTGCCTGGACGGCATAATTACGCGCCTCGATCGTCGTTGGTGCTTGAAGAGCGTCTGTGATCCGGCACGACTGAGGACGGCGCCCACCCTGGCGTCATGAAGATGAGCAACACCCGCCCCAACAAGGACACTCGATGCACCGGCTTCCCCCGTTCCTGATCACGCTGCTGGTTGTCTCGCTGACCGGCTGCGCCAGCACCTCGCCTTCCGCCACGGCCCGCGACAGCGCAGTCCACGTCGATGTCCCGACCGTCGCGCACCCGCAGGGCGAGACGCCGCAGTGGTGGTATCGGAATGGTGCGGCGAAGGCCGCGGCGAACGGCGCGATGCAGGGTCGCGCAAAGAACGTCATCGTCTTCCTCGGCGACGGCATGAGCCTGACCACCGTGGCCGCGGCACGCATCTTCGAGGGCCAGCGCAAGGGCACGCCCGGCGAGGAGAACCTGCTGAGCTGGGAGCGCTTCCCGCATACCGCCTTCAGCAAGACCTACAACACCGATTCGCAGACGCCGGACTCCGCCGGCACCATGACTGCCATCGCCAGCGGCGTGAAATCGCATATGGGCGCCATCGGCGTCTCCGCAGGCCGCAAGGGCGAATGCACACCGGACGGCAGCAAGGACCTGCTCAGCTGGCTGGCGCTGGCGGACAGCGCCGGCCTGTCCACCGGCATCGTCACCACCGCACGTATCACCCATGCGACGCCGGCGGCGACGTACGCGCACGTCTCGCACCGCGACTGGGAGAACGACAGTGATCTGCCGCCGGAAGCCGTCGCAGCGGGCTGCAAGGACATCGCGCAACAGCTGCTGGCCGCGTCCCGCTTCGGTAAAGGCCCCACCGTCGCGCTGGGGGGCGGCCGCGGCGAATTCCTGCCGGTCGACGTGCGCGACCCCGAAGAGGACGACAAGGTCGGCCAGCGCCTGGACGGCCGCAACCTCGTGGACGAATGGAAGCAGGCGCATCCGCAGGGCGCCTACGTCACCAATACCCAGCAGCTCGAAACCGTGGGCAACGCACCGCAACTGCTGGGCCTGTTCGAGTACGACCACATGCAGTTCGAACACGACCGCCGCAAGGATGCGCAGGGCGAGCCGTCGCTGGCCGACCTGACCCGCATCGCCATCCGTACCCTGTCGCGCAACCGCGACGGCTTCGTGCTGCTGGTGGAAGGCGCGCGCATCGACCACGCCAACCACTACGGCAACGCGTATCGCGCGCTCGACGAGACCGTCGCGATGTCGGATGCGGTGCAGGCCGCGGTGGATGCGACCTCGCGCGACGACACGCTGATCGTGGTCACCGCCGACCATTCGCATACGCTCAACTTCGTCGGCTACCCGGTGCGCGGCAACCCGATTCTCGGCAAGGTGCGCGGCCAGGGCGGCGAAGACGACACGCCCGGCGACCTCGCCCGCGACCAGAACGGCCAGACCTTCACCACGCTGAGCTACGCCAACGGCCCGGGCTACACCGGCGCCAGCAACCGCCAGCCCGCCGGCCCGAAACACTTCCTGCACGCACCGAGCAGCGTCGAGCCCTCGGAAGGTCGCCCCGACCTGAGCCACGTCGACACCGAGCACCCCGACTACCTGCAGGAAGCGCTGGTGCCGCTGAAGTCGGAATCGCACGGCGGCGAGGACGTCGGCATCTGGGCCGTCGGCCCCGGCAGCGACGCGGTGCGCGGCACCGTCGAGCAGAACACGATCTACCACTTCATCGTGCAGGCCACGCCAGCGTTGCGCACGCGCCTGTGCGCTGCAGGCACGTGCGATGCGAATGGCGTGCCGGTGGAGCTGCCGAAGCCGGCGGACTTCGAGAAGAAGTGACCCCGCGGGGTCAGGAATTCCCCTGTAGGAGCGCGCCATGCCCGCGATGCTTTTCCCGCTGTCGAGGAAGAGCATCGCGCCCATGGGGCGCTCCTGCATAGAGCGGGGAGACTGACTCAGCTGGTGCCTTGGCCGAGGCGGCCGAAGAAGACGTGATACATCTGGCGCCAGATCGCAGTGCACCTGGATTCCGCCGCCTGAAAGACCGCTCGTCAGAACGGCTTCGCCAACACCAGCCACACGATCGCGATCAAGGCGAACAGCGGCAGTTCGTTGAACCACTTCAATGCCGTCGGCGACGGCAGCGACTTGCCCTTCGCCACCCCCTTCAACCAGCGCCCGGTCACGATGAAGTGCGCCAGGATCAGCGCGACCAGCGTCAGCTTGGCGTGCAGCCAGCCGCCGCTGATACCGAAGTAAAACCAGAGCACCCCGCCCAGGACCACCGCGATGCCGAACATGCTGTGGCCGAAGCCGTAGAGCCGGCGACCCATCAGCAACAGGCGCGCCTGCACGTCGGCCTGCACGGTCGTCTCGGCCAGGTTGACCAGGATGCGCGGCAGGTAGAACACCGTCGCCATCCAGGCGATGACGAAGACGAGATGGAAGGTCTTGACCCACAGGTAAAGGCTGGCTGTGTCCACGCTGGCCCGCTCCGCCGTTCGAATGGTGATGCGGGATTCTCCGCTACCGTCGCAAGGACTGTCCAACAGCAGGAATGCCAAGGTTCCGTCGTTCCAGCGTAAGCTGGAACCCACTTTGATTTCGACGCTGCTCTGACAATCGAGGAGAGCAGCGGCATAATGGATCCCAGCGTGCGCTGGGATGACGAGCAACCGCCTCCTGCCTCCCTATTTCTGCGCAGCCCAATGACCAAGCAGTACGACGCCGACTATTTCCAGCGCTGGTACCGCGACGGCGACATCGGCGGTGCGCCGCGCCTCGCGCGCAAGATCGCGCTGGCCGTCGCGGTAGCCGAGTACCACCTGGAGCGTCCTATCCGTACCGTGCTCGACATCGGCTGCGGCGAGGGCGCATGGCGCGCGCCGTTGCTGAAGCTGCGGCCGAAGCTGCATTACCTCGGCTTCGACGCCAGCGAGTACGCCGTCAGGCGGTTCGGGCGCACGCGCAACCTGCACTACGCGCGCTTCGAGGACTTCCAGTACCTGCGCCCCTGCGAGCCGGCCGACCTGCTGGTGTGTTCCGACGTGCTGCACTACGTGCCGACACGCGAACTGAAACGCGGACTGCCCGGCCTGGCCGAATTGTGTGGCGGCGTGGCGTTCCTGGAGACTTTCGCCAAGGAAGACGAGTTCGAGGGCGATCATGACGGCTTCCAGCCGCGCAAGGCCGCCTGGTACCGGCAGGCCTTCAACGGCGAGGGCTTCCAGTCCATCGGCAACCATTGCTGGCTGGGGCCGCGCTTGGCGGGCGACGTGGCGGTACTGGAGGCGGCGGATTATCGGCCGATAACCTGAACAGGCCACGCGCGGCGGCCCTGCCTTTGGGGTATGCTGCGGCGCAGCACCGCGCACCAAAAGTGGGATTCCGGACCGCCATGACCCTGTACCAACTGCACGAACTCGGACGCGCATGGATGGCGCCGCTGGCCTATATGGCCGAAGCGAACGCCCGCATCTTCTCCGCCCCGACCAGTTGGCTGTCCAACGTCCCGGGTGCCGAGCGCATCGCCGCCAGCAACGAACTGATCTACCGCATCGGCAAGGATTACGAGAAGCCGGCGTGGGAGATCCACGAGGTCGAAGTCGAAGGCCGCACCGTGCCGGTGGTCGAGCAGGAGATCGTCAGGAAGCCGTTCTGCCGCCTGCTCCGCTTCAAGCGCTACACGGACAACGCCGGCACCATCACCGCGTTGAAGGACGACCCCACCGTGCTGGTGGTGGCCCCGCTGTCCGGCCACCATGCCACCCTGCTGCGCGACACCGTGCGCACGCTGCTGCGCGACCACAAGGTCTACGTGACCGACTGGGTCGATGCACGCATGGTGCCGGAATCCGAAGGCGCCTTCAGCCTCGACGACTACGTCGCCTACGTGGAGGAGTTCATCCGCCACATTGGCGCCGACAACCTGCACGTGATCAGCGTCTGCCAGCCGACCGTACCGGTGCTGGCCGCCGTGTCGCTGATGGCCGCGCGTGGCGAAACGACGCCGCGTTCGCTGGTGATGATGGGCGGCCCGATCGATGCGCGCCGCAGCCCTACCGAGGTCAACAGCCTCGCCACGCGCAATCCGCTGTCGTGGTTCGAGAACAACGTCATCCATTCGGTGCCGACGCCCTACCCCGGCGAAGGCCGCCGCGTGTATCCCGGCTTCCTGCAGCACGCCGGCTTCATCGCGATGAATCCCAGCCGCCACTTCATGTCGCACTGGGATTTCTACGCCGACCTGGTGAAGGGCGACCAGCAGGACGCCGAATCGCACCGCAAGTTCTACGACGAGTACAACGCCGTGCTCGATATGCCGGCCGAGTACTACCTGGACACCATCCGTACCGTGTTCCAGGAGTTCCTGCTGCCGCGCGGCCAATGGAAGGTCAACGGCGAACTGGTGAAGCCGGCCGCGATCAAGAAAACCGCGCTGATGAGCATCGAGGGCGAGCTCGATGACATTTCCGGCCAAGGCCAGACTGCGGCGGCGCACGACCTGTGCACCGGCATCGCGAAGGCCCACCACAAGCACCTGACCGTCGAGGGTGCCGGCCACTACGGCATCTTCAGCGGTCGTCGCTGGCGCGAGCAGGTGTATCCGCAGGTACGCGACTTCATCGCCAAGTACGCCGACTGACATCGCGTCAGTCCAAAAGAGAAAGCCGCCCGAGGGCGGCTTTCTTCGTTCCTGGGCCTACGGGTTCACACCACCGGCGTACGCACCAGCAGGTGCTTGGCCAGCCAGCCGTGGAACAGGCCGACGACGCGCGCCAGATGCAGCGTGGCGAACAGCAGGACGAAGCCGATGACGGAGAACAGCGGCAGCAGCAAGGGCGCTTCCGTCACCAGGTTCCAGTCGCCGAAGCTGAAGACGTAACCGGACGGCAGGAAGAAAGCCACCGGCGCTGCGATCAGTCCCAGCGACAGCGCCAGCAAGGTGATGGCAACCGAGAAGTACAGGATACCCAGCGGATGCATCAGCAGCAGGTACAGCGCCGCCGTCCACGTGCGGCCGTCGGTGAACAGTTCCTTCAGGCGCGTCATCCAGGGCTTGTCGCGTTGCGTGTACAGCGGGCGACGCGGCATGCGCTCGCCGAGCAGCACCTCGACCACGCGACCTTCCACCAGCGACAGCAGTCGCACCGACATCAGGAACAGCAGCAGCAGCGGGATGCCGATGATCAGGATCAGCAGGCCGATCGACAGGCTGGCGCCGGTGACGACCCAGGTGAAGTAGAACGTACCCGTGACGACCGACAGCAGCATGTAGAAGAGTGCGCCATAGGTGCGAGGATCCGCGGCGACACCGAAGAACCGGCCCAGTATCGACGTGCGCTTCCGCGGCACCGGCGGACGCAGTGCCTTCGCCACGGTGACCTCGGTTTCGCGGTAGATGTCGGCGACCTCGTCAGGCGCGCCGTAGCTGCCGGCGACCGAGGCGATCACCTCGGCTTCGGACTTGCCGGGGTTTTCCGCCAGCTCCGAGCGCAAGTATTCCTCCGCGTCGTAGACGGCGTCCTGGATCATGGCCTTGTCGGCGCCGGCCAGGGCCGCACGCAGCTGGTCCAGGTACTCGGGGATGGTGGTGGGCAGGCGGCTGCCCGGGGCGGTGGTGGTGTTCATGCAGGAATCCCCTCAAGCACGGAATCGACGGAATCGCGGGTGGCGCGCCAGGCGGCGGCCCAGGACTGCAGGGTCTGCCGGCCTGGCTCGGTGATGCGGTAGTAACGGCGCGGTGGCCCGGCGACAGAGGGCTCAACGAAGCTGTCCAGCAGCCCCCCGCCCTCCAGGTTGCGCAGCACCGGGTACAGCGCGCTCTGCTTGCCGCTGAGCACGCCGTCGCCGACGCGCTCCAGCTGCTTGGCGATCAGGTAGCCGTACAGCGGCTCGCCGGCACGGGCCAGCACCGCCAGCAGCGCCAACGACACGGTGCCGGCGCTGAGCTCTTTCTGGAACTTCTTCAGGTGGATGTCGGGTTCGTTCATCGCTTCCCACTCCGCGGGACCCCCGCTAGGTTGGAGACGATGCTATTGCGAACTTTGATATAGCGAATGTGCCAGTAGTCATCCGCCCGACCGGCAGGGGCGCTGGCGCACGCACCCTCATCGCATCGGGGTGCGCGTCGCCAACCACCGCGCCGCCCACAGCAGCATCGGCAGGGCCAGTGCCCACGCGGTCGCGAGCCACATCCATCCCCGCCACGCAGGCATGACGAATTCCGCAGCCTGCCATCCCCGCGCCGCCGCGAGATAGGCCAGCGGGCCGCCGATGCCGCCGAGCAACGCGCCCGCCCATAGATGGGGTTGCAGCGCCCGCATGCCGGTGTTGAGCGTGACCGCCAGCGATGCCCACAACGCCAGGATCCATGGCGGCGCCATCAGGCCATCGAAGGTCGCGGCGCGGTAGACCACCCAGCCCTGCGCCGACGCTACGCCGTCGACCACCAGTCCGCACAACAGCGCCAGCATCACCAGCCGGACTTCGTCCCCGCGCCGAGCGACGCTCGACAGGTGCAGGCAGACGAACACGGCGGCGGCCAGCACGCCGGGCCACGCGAGGCCGCGTCCGGCAGCGATGACGGCGATGAACCAGACGATCTGGTTTCCCAGCAGGTTGAGGATCAGGCGTTTCGATTCGGGACGCATCGCGTCGTACCAGGGGGACGTGACACCGGTACGCGATGCCGTGACGCGTGGATGCGGGCACGCGCCCGCGGACCGCTACTTGACCCGTCGCTTCTCGAGCTTGCGCGCCAGCGTGCGCCGGTGCAGGCCCAGCCGGCGGGCGGCCTCGGAGATGTTGAAGTCGCTGGCGGCCAGCGCCTCGTGGATGTGCTCCCACTCCAGCGTCTTGATCGACGTGGTGCGCTCGGTGAGCTCCACGTCGGTGTCGCCACCTGCGCGCTGGAAGGCGGCCTCGATGTCGTCGGTGTTGGACGGCTTGGCCAGGTAGTGGCGGGCACCCAGCTTGATCGCCTCCACGGCGGTGGCGATGCTGGCGTAGCCGGTCAGCACGATGATGACCATCTCCGCATCGAAGGCATGCAGGTGCTTCACGCTGGACAGGCCGGACGCGCCACCGGCGAGCTTGAGGTCGACCACCGCATGCGTCGGTGCGAAGTCCTGCAGCAATGCCGGCATGCCTTCCTCGCCGGCGAGGTGGCGCACCTGGTAGCCGCGGCGTTCGAACGATCGGACCAGCGTGCGCGCGAACGCGGCATCGTCCTCGACGATCAGCAGGCGGCGATCACTCTTGCTCATCATCATCGCTGTCCTCCTCGATGGCGATCGCCGACAGCGGCAGCGCCAGCGTGACCACGGCGCCGCCCTGCGGCCGGTTCTTCGCCCTCAGGCTACCACCCAGCGTGCGCGCGACATTCACCGACAGGAACAGGCCCAAGCCGCCGCCCGGCCGGCCCTTGCTGGTGTTGTAGGGCGTGCCCAGACGCTGCAGGACATCCGGCACGAAGCCCGTGCCGGCGTCGCTGATCTCGATCACCAGCGTGTCGCCGTCGCAGCGCGCCTCCATCGCCACCCACTGCGGCGACGATTCCAGCGCATTGTCCAGCACGTTGAAGACCATCTGCCGCAGGCCGACGTCCGAGACGATGTCCGGGTCCACGTCGCAGCGGTTGCTGTAACGGAAGGATGGCGGATTGCGCGCCTCGCGCCACTCGTTCGCCAGCTCGTCGAGCATGGCGTGCAGCGTGGTCTCGGTCGGCGCCTCGGCGCGAGGCCCGCCTGCGGCGAGCAGGATGTTGGTGACGATCGATTTGCAGCGCGCCACCTGCGCCTGCATTTCCAGCACGTCGTTGTGCAGCTCGCCGTCGGAGGCCATCGTCGGCAGGTGCTGCCAGTCGCCCAGGATCACCGACAGCGTGGACAGCGGCGTGCCGAGTTCATGCGCCGCGCCCGACGCCAGCAGGCCCATGCGGACGATGTGCTCTTCCTCCACCGCCCGCTGGCGCAACTCGGCCAGGCGCGCGTCGCGCTCGCGCAGGATGCCGCCGATGCGGGTGATGAACACGACCAGCAGGCCGGCGATCAGCAGGAAGCACACCAGCAGTCCCTGCACGTAATGGTCGGCCAGCCCGCGTGCCGGCTCCACCGCCAGCTTCAGCGGTGCCGGCACTGCCGCCAGTCCGACCACGCACAGCGCCGCCGCGGCGGCGATCACCCAGCTGCCTGGCGAACGCAGCAGCACGGTGCCGATCACCACCTGCAGCAGGAACAGGAATACGAACGGGTTGGCGATGCCGCCGGACAGATACAGCTGGATGGTCAGCGAGACCACGTCCACCAGCAGACCCACCAGAAGAGCGGCATGCGAGACCTGCGCACGGCGCCGGCACCAGGCCAGGCTGGCCAGGTTGAACAGCACCAGCGCAACCAGGACGGCGAACATGGGTGCCAAGGGAAGCGCGATGCCGATCCCGTACTGCACCACGAGGATCGTCGCCACCTGCCCCACCACCGCGATCCAGCGCAGCTGGATCAGCTGCTGCAGGTTGCGCAGGCCGGCGCGGTCGCGGGAGCCGTCCAGACGCGCGGCGGCGCGGTCGGCGTCTTCTGCAGGATCAGCCTGGCGGAAGTACATGCGGGGTCGAAGGGCGGCCGGGGCGCCGATCATGGCGCAATCGACGCTCCGACGCGACCAGATAGCCGCCCGCCACCAGCGTCAGCAGCGCCATGCCGAACCAGGTCAGCGCATACGAGAGGTGCGAATCGCGGAACTTGACCACCGTCATGCCGCCGCGCGGCCACTCCTGCGATGCGCGATCGCGGTCGGCATCGATGAAGAACGGCGCGACCTGCGCTGCCTGCAGGCCTTGCGCCCGTGCGATGGCGGCGACGTCGCGCGAGTACCAGCGCCCGGCGGCAGGATCGTTGCGGCGCAGGAAGCCGCCTTCCGGTTCGGTCATGCGCAACAGGCCTTGCACGACCACCCTGCCCTCCGGCGCGGGCGATGCCGTGCCGCCGATAGGCACGAAACCACGGTTCACCAGCACCTGGTCGCCGTCATCGGCCTGCAAGGGTTGCAGCAGCCAGAATCCGCCGCCGAGTTCGGTGACGGCCTGCGTGCGCGTGTCCTCGCCCACGAAACGACCGGCGACGGTCACCCGGCGGTAGCTGTCGTTCGCGTCGGTCACGGAAGCCCAGTGCGCGCGCGATGGCGCGGTCACCGGCACCGCATGGATGCGCGCCTCGACGCGGGCGATCAGCTCGTGTTTCCACGCCATCCGCTGCAGTTGCCAGACGCCGAGCGCGATGAAGCCTGCAAAGGCGACGACCAGCAAGCCGGCGAACGCGACCAGCCACCGCCTGCGCGATGCGCGTGGCGGAGCCGTTGCCGCGGGTGCCGATCCAGTCACGGCAGGCTCTGTACCGCTTCCTGCATCCGGTGCATGTCGTGCGTGCCCGGCATCATGTTGGTATTCATGTTGTGCATGACCCACAAGGTACCGCTCAGCACGATCACCAGCAGCACCGCGGTGAAGATCAGCGCGAACAGGTTCCAGCCGCCTTCCGACTTCGGGTTCATGTGCAGGAAGTAGACCATGTGCACGACGACCTGGACCATGGCGAACGCCAGGATCACCAGCGTGGTGATGGTGGGCGTGGGCAACACCTTGGCCATGACCAGCCAGAACGGGATCGCGGTCAGGATGACCGACAGCACGAAGCCCGTCGCGTACTCCCTGAGGTTGGCGTGCGGAATGCCGTCCTCGAGGAAATCGTCGTCGTGGTGCGAATCTGAGGAAGGATTGCTCATCACTGCACGCCCATCAGGTAGACGAAGGTGAAGACGCCGATCCAGACGACGTCCAGGAAGTGCCAGAACATCGACAGGCAGGCGATGCGGCGTGTGGTCGTCCGATTCAGGCCCCACTTGCGCACCTGGAAACACAGCACGACCAGCCAGACCACGCCGAACAGCACGTGCAGGCCGTGCGTGCCGACCAGCGTGAAGAACGCCGACAGGAACGCGCTGCGCTGCGGGCCCGCACCGAGATGGATCAGGTGGTGGAACTCGTAGATCTCGATCGACAGGAACGCCAGGCCCAGTGCACCGGTCACCAGCAGCCAGCCGATGGTCGCGCGGGTGTTGCGCTTGAACATCGCCAGCATGGCGAAGCCGTAGGTGATCGACGACACCAGCAGGATCGCGGTATTGATCGCGATCAGGTGCAGGTTGGGGAAGAACAGGTCGCGGCCGGACGGGCCGGCGGCGTAGCTGCCGGAGAACACGCCGAACGTGGCGAACAGGCTGCCGAAGATCATCAGGTCGCTGAGCAGGTAGATCCAGAAGCCCAGCAGCGTGCCGTTCTCTGGATGGTGCCTGCCCTCGGTGTCCAGGAACACCGGCGAGCCGTCGGGTCGATTGAGGGCGATGGACTCAGACATGGGCGTGATCCGCGAGGCCTTGGTTCAACAGGGCGCGCTCCAGCTGTGCGGTACGCGCCGTTTCGGTGCGGGCGATCTCGTCGGCCGGGATGTAGTAATCGCGGTCGCGGTCAAAGCTGTGCCAGATGGCATAGACGATCGTCGCCAGCAGCGCCACGCCCGCCAGCCACCAGACATGCCAGATCAGCGCGAAGCCGCAGACCGTGCTCAGTGCCGACAGGATGACGCCGGCGCCGGTGTTGCGCGGCATGTGGATCGCCTTGAATCCGTCGCGCGGACGCTGGAAACCGCGTTGCTTCATGTCCGTCCACGCATCCGTGTCGTGCACGACCGGCGTGAACGCGAAATTGTAGTCCGGCGGCGGCGACGACGTGGACCATTCCAGCGTGCGGCCACCCCACGGGTCGCCGGTGTGGTCGCGCATTTGCTCGCGGCGGCGGAAGCTGATGTAGATGCAGTAGAGGAACGCGGCGATGCCGATGGCCACCAGCACCGCGCCGAAGGCGGCGATCTGGAACCAGATCTGCAGCGACGGATCGTCGAAGTGGCTCATGCGGCGCGTCACGCCCATCAGGCCCAGCACGTACAGCGGCGTGAACGCGAACCAGTAGCCGGCCAGCCAGAACCAGAACGAGACCTTGCCCCAGAAGTCGTCGAGCTTGAAGCCGAAGGCCTTCGGGAACCAGTGCGTCATCGCCGCGAACAGGCCGAACACCACGCCGCCGATGATGACGTTGTGGAAGTGGGCGACCAGGAACAGCGAGTTGTGCAGCACGAAGTCCGCCGGCGGCACCGCCAGCAGCACGCCGGTCATGCCGCCGATCACGAAGGTGACCATGAAGCCCATCGTCCACAGCATCGGCACCTCGAAGCGGATGCGGCCGCGGTACATGGTGAACAGCCAGTTGAAGATCTTCGCGCCCGTCGGGATCGAGATGATCATGGTGGTGATGCCGAAGAACGAGTTGACGCTGGCGCCCGAGCCCATGGTGAAGAAGTGGTGCAGCCACACCAGGTAGGACAGCACGGTGATGCAGACCGTCGCATAGACCATTGACGAGTAGCCGAACAGGCGCTTGCCGGAATACGTGGACACGATCTCGGAGAACACGCCGAACAGCGGCAGGATCAGGATGTAGACCTCCGGATGGCCCCAGATCCAGATCAGGTTGACGTACAGCATGGCGTTGCCGCCAAGGTCGGTGGTGAAGAAGTTGGTGCCGACGTAGCGGTCCAGCGTCATCAGCACCAGCACCGCCGTCAGCACGGGGAACGACACCACGATCAGCACGTTGGTGCACAGCGCCGTCCAGGTGAACACCGGCATCTTCATCAGGCCCATGCCGGGCGCGCGCATCTTGAGGATGGTCACCAGCAGGTTGACGCCTGATAACAGTGTTCCGACGCCGGCGATCTGCAGCGCCCAGATGTAGTAGTCCAGTCCCACCCCGGGATCCTGGTTGCCCAGGTTGGACAGCGCCAGCCACCCCGACGTCGAGAACTCGCCGAGGAACAGCGACAGCATGACCAGCACCGCGCCGGCGGTCGTCATCCAGAAGCTGAAGTTGTTGAGGAACGGGAATGCCACGTCGCGCGCGCCGATCTGCAGCGGCACCAGGTAGTTCATCAGGCCGGTGACCAGCGGCATGGCCACGAAGAAGATCATGATCACGCCGTGGGCGGTGAAGATCTGGTCGTAGTGGTGCGGCGGCAGGTAGCCCATGTTGTCGCCGAAGGCCATCGCCTGGTGCAGGCGCATCATGATGGCGTCGGCGAAGCCGCGCAGCAGCATCACCAGGCCCAGCACCATGTACATGATGCCGATCTTCTTGTGGTCGATGCTGGTGAACCATTCGCGCCACAGCCAGCCCCACAGCTTGTACTTGGTGATCACCGCGACCAGCGCGAGGCCACCGAGGCAGGTGCCTATGAAGGTCGCAGCGATGATCGGGTCGTGCAGCATGGGAATCGCATCCCAGGCCAGGCGACCGGTGATCGGGGAATGCGTGACGGTGCTGGTATCAAAAGCCATCGGGCGAATCCGGTGTATCCAGGGGTGTGGCGGCGAAGCGCGTCAGGGCGCTTTCAGGCCGCCAGCGGTGGGAATGGGCGAGATGCGGGCGGCGGCCTGCGCGGTCTCGACCGTACACAGGTCGGCGCGAACGAACGGGCCGCTGGCGAGGTTGCCGCGACGCGGACGCTGCAGCGGATCGGTGCTGTCCAGCCCGCGGCCGCCCATCGCGTCGTAGGCCATCATCTGGTCCATGCACAGGCGGTCGGTGTCGACGCAGCGATTGACCACGGCATCGAACAGCCCCGCGTCGACGGACGCGTAAAGGCGCGATGGCTCGCGCGAACTGGGCACTTCGAGCTGCAGGTACTCGGCGCGGGTCAGCGCCTGGCCACCGGCGCGAGCTTCGGCGATCCAGCGCTCGAAGCCTTCATCGGACAGCGCGTGAAAACGGAAGCGCATGTGCGAGAAGCCTTCGCCGCTGTAGTGCGACGAGAAGCCCTCGTAGTCGCCTGCATTGTTCATCACCGCGTGGAGCTTGGTCTCCATCGCCGGCATCGTGTAGATCATGCCCGCCAGCGCCGGCACGTAGAACGCGTTCATCGTCGACGACGAGGTCAGGCGGAAGGTGATCGGGCGATCCACCGGCGCGGCCATCTGGTTGACCGAGGCGACACCATATTCGGGATAGACGAACAGCCACTTCCAGTCCAGCGCGACGACCTGCACTTCCAGCGGCTTGACCTCGGCCGGCACCGGACGTCCCGCGTCGATGCGGCCCAGCGGACGGTACGGATCCAGCAGGTGCGTGCCGATCCAGGTGACCGCGCCCAGCGCGATGATGATCAGCAGCGGCACGCCCCAGATGACCAGTTCCAGCTGCGTGGAATGGTCCCAGTCGGGCTTGTAGGTGGCCTGCGTGTTCGAGGCGCGGTAACGCCAGGCGAACCAGAACGTCAGCGCGATCACCGGGATGATCACGATCAGCATCAGCGCCGTCGCCACCAGGATCAGGTTGCCCTGGCGGGCGGCGATGTCGCCGGCGGGATTGAGGACCTGCAGGTTGCACCCCGACAGCACGGCGGCGGCGGACATCGCCACGGCGGCCTGCAGGGCTCTGCGCATGAGGGACATGGGCGTGGGGCTTACGGATTGATCCGGATCAATGTAGTCGGCCGGCCCGGCGCGGAGTATTGGACGTTTTGTCCTATCGCGACGGCGGGTGCGGTCTGCGACCCTATGGGCGTACCTTTCCCCTGGTCCGACCCGGCAGCCCCGTTCCCATGGCGTCCATCAGCCCCACGACTTCCACCCACGACCACGGCACCAAGGCGCATGCCGATGTCGCCCCGGGCGAGATCGCCGTCGGCGTGGTGATCGGGCGCGCGTCCGAATACTTCGACTTCTTCGTCTTCGGCATCGCCTCGGCGCTGATCTTCCCGTCGGTGTTCTTCCCGTTCGTGGATCGCCTGGAAGGCACGCTGTGGTCGTTCGCGCTGTTCGCGCTGGCGTTCGTCGCGCGGCCGTTCGGCACCATGCTGTTCATGAAGATCCAGTCGCGCTGGGGCCGCGGCCTCAAGCTGACCGTGTCGCTGTTCCTGCTGGGCACCGCCACCGCCGGCATCGCCTTCCTGCCGGGCTACGGCTCGCTGGGCGCCGCCTCGATCGGATTGCTGGCGTTCCTGCGCGTGCTGCAGGGTCTGGCGCTGGGCGGGTCGTGGGACGGCCTGCCGTCGCTGCTCGCACTCAATGCGCCGAAAGAACGTCGCGGCTGGTACGCGATGCTGGGCCAGCTGGGCGCGCCGGTCGGGTTCATCGTCGCCGCCGGCGTGTTCGCCTTCCTCTACGCCAACCTGGAAGAAGCCGACCTGCTGACCTGGGGCTGGCGCTATCCGTTCTTCGTCGCCTTCGCCATCAACGTGGTGGCGCTGTTCGCGCGCCTGCGCATCGTGGTGGCGGACGAGTACCAGGACAAGATGGGCGAGCTGGAACTGGAACCCACGCCGATCCGCGAGCTGTTCCAGGCCAAGGGCCGCCACGTGGTGATCGGCGCGTTCGCTGCGCTCGCCAGCTATGCGCTCTTCCACATCGTCACCATCTTCCCGCTGTCGTGGATCCTGCTGTACTCGCAGCAGTCCGTGGTCGGCTTCCTGCTGGTGCAGATCCTCGGTGCGTTCATCGCCGCCGGTGCGATCGTGGTCTCGGGCCTGATCGCCGACCGCGTGGGCCGTGCACGCACGCTGGGCGGTCTGGCGGTGGGCATCGCGATGTTCAGCGGCTTCGCGCCGACGCTGATGGAAGGCGGCCCGGTTGGCCAGGGCGCCTTCATCCTGATCGGCTTCGCCCTGCTCGGCCTGTCGTACGGCCAGGCCGCAGGCGCGGTCACCGCCAACTTCGGCCGCCGCTACCGCTACACGGGCGCGGCGCTGACCTCCGATTTGGCCTGGCTGATCGGCGCCGGCTTCGCCCCGCTGGTCGCGTTGGGCCTGTGCGCCAACTTCGGCCTGGCCTGGCTGGGCGCCTACTTGCTGTCCGGTGCGCTGGGCACACTGATCGCGCTCGGCATCAACCGCGCGAAGAACTACAAGACCTGATTTCCAGGCTCCGTCTCCAGGGAGGCGGATACATGCAGGCCGGGCGCACTACAATCGGGGCATCCCGTGCCCTGGAATGCCCATGCGCCGTCTGCCGTTGCTGCTCGCCTGCCTGCTCGTCCTGCCCGCGCTCCACGCGGCCGAACCGCCGAAGCCGCTGACGTCGAAGGAGATCCTCGACGCCTCGCCCGATGCCGACTGGCGCACGCTGGATCCGGCCAACACGCTGTACATGGACGTGCCCGGCGGCCGCGTGGTGATCGAACTGGCGCCCGCGTTCGCGCCCGAACACGTGGCCAACATCCGCACGCTGGCGCACGAAGGCTTCTGGAACGGACTCGGCATCTACCGCTCGCACGACAACTTCGTCGTGCAGTTCGGCGATGCCGACGCGGAAGACACCGCCAAGGCGAAATCGCTGGGCACGGCGAAGACCAAGCTGCCGGCCGAATTCGCGCGCACGTCCGCCGGACTGACATTCACCCGCCTGCCGGACGTGGACGGCTGGGCGCCGCAGGTGGGTTTCGTCGACGGCTTCCCCGCCGCGCGCGACCCGAAAGCAGGCGAAGCCTGGCTGACGCACTGCTACGGCGCGCTCGGCGCCGGTCGCGGCGGTCCGCCCGACAGCAGCAACGGCAGCGAGCTGTATGTCGTCACCGGGCAGTCGCCGCGCCAGCTCGACCGCAACATCACCCTGGTGGGACGCGTGGTAAAGGGCATGGAGCTGCTCAGCGCGATCCCGCGCGGCCCGGAGCCGATGGGCTTCTACGAGAAGGCCGAACAGCGCACGCCGATCGCCGCTGTGCGCCTGGCCCGCGACGTGCCGGAGAACGAACGCGTGCCGCTGCAGGTACTGCGCACGGACTCGAAGACCTTCGCCGCCGCAACCGAAGCCCGCCGCAACCGCCGCGACGACTGGTACGTGCGCACCGCCGGCCACATCGACCTGTGCAACGTGCCGCTGCCGGTGCGCGAGGCCAAGCGCTGAGGCATTGACTGCTTTCTGTAGGAGCGACGTGAGTCGCGACCGCACGATCTCCGCCCGATCCAGTGCACGGTGATTCTGACGGATGATCGAGGCGCGTCTGATCGACGTTGCCTGACTGCGAAGCCGTGCGGTCGCGACTCACGTCGCTCCTACAGGTGGGCAATTCCCACGCTCACGCCGCGCGCTGGCTCACCGCCACGCTGCCCAGGATCAGCGCGCCGGCCGGCGGCGCTTGACACGGACGGCCTGCACTTAGATATTTAGCAAATACGTTAATTATCTAATTGCACATGACGGTCGACCGCATCTTCGACGCCCTCGCGTCCCGCCCGCGGCGCGAAATCCTCGCCTACCTGTCCGCACAGGAACTCACCGCCGGCGAGATCGCCGCACGTTTCGACATGAGCGCACCCGCGATCTCGCGGCATCTGTCGGTGCTGGAGGTGGCCGGCCTGGTCACCAGCGACAAGCGCGGGCAGTTCGTCTTCTACCGGCTGGCGCCCGACAACCTGGTCAACACGCTGACCGGGTTCGCCTTCGAGGTCTGCCCGACCGCCGGTCCGTTGAAGCGCGAAGCCAAGGCACGCGCGCTGGCCAAAACACCCAAGACCCGCTGAGTGCCTTCAGGAGAGCATCCGATGCCTGGCCATGCCGATGTCGTCCCCGGTTTTCCGACCGCCCGCATCCAGTCGTACTCCGGCGGGCTCCCCGTGGAAGTGGTGCTGCTCGCGCAACTGGGACCGGGATCGGGCGATCGCCTCCATGCCGGCGCAGGCGTCCTGCAGCGCGAGCATCCGGGCTTCGTGGATGCGCTGGATGAACCGTCGGTCCGCATTGCCGCACCGGATTTCGACGCCGGCGAACGCAGCGCGCTGTACACCTTCACGGTCGGTCCGAACGGCCATCCCTTCCATCGTCATGCGGGACACCGCGCTTTCACGGCGGTGACCGGCAGTGGCGGCGCGCGCCTGCGCTTCTCGACCGCATCGGACGAACAACTCGCGCGCGATCCGGCGCATTTCGCCGCCGCCCTCCACCACGTCGACCTGCCGGCAGACGCGCTTTTCAGCGTGCGCTTCGGCAGTGGCACCTGGCACCAGTTCGCGCCGTTGCAGGCGGGCAGCCCGCATCCGGTCCTGTTCGCCCTGTCCTGCCACACCGATGAACTCGGCGGCCTGTCGGAGGGTGTCGTGCGCGATCAGGTGCTCGCGGGCGACGCGAACATCCCCACCCTGACCGAAACGCTGCCGGACGACGTGCGCACATGGATGACCGATCATCCGGCACACCTGCAGCGGGTCCCCACCGTGCGCCTGGCCCTGCATGCACCACCGGGCAGTTGGCAGCAGCGCGCCTGTACCACGCTGCGGGCGACCGCCGGGCGTCTGCGCGCGCGCCTGGCCGGCTGGTGCGGCGAGGTCGGCTTCGTCCAGGGCCGCGCCTCGTCGGTGGCGTCATTGCCTTCGCCTCCGGAAGGCTCACTGCTGCTCGAACAGTTGCCCGGCTTCCATCACCAGGACACCTTCAGCCTGCGCCTGCAGGGCATGGCGACCGCGACCGCGCAGGACCTGCTGGCCGATGTGCTGGAGGGATTCCTGCAGTACCGCCCGGCCGGTGTGACCCAGCTCATGCGGCTACGCAACGTGCTGGTCCGCCCGCTGCGGCTGCGCACCTCGCCGCTCGGCTGCCCGGTGTCGTCGCTGCTGTCGACAGCCGAGGGCCCGCTGTTCCTCGGGCGGTATCCGGTCATCGCGCAGAAGATCGATGCGGACGGCAAGCGGGCGCAGGTGATCCTGGGGGCCGATGATCGCCACCTGACCTTCCGTTCCTGTGTCGGCGTCCACGTCACCGAAACAGGTGTCGAGGTGACGCTGGGGACGCGCGTGCAGTGCCGCAACACCTTCGGGCGCGCTTACATGGCCGCGATCAATGGCGTGCACCACGCCTACGTCGCACCCGCCATGCTGCGCAACGCCGTGGAGAGCGTGGCGCAACGGCATGCGCCGCTGTCGCTGACGCAGGGCCTGTTCGCCTGAAGGCGGCTCAGGCCGCGCGCTGGCTCACCGCCACGCTGCCCAGGATCAGCGCGCCGGCCGCCAGCATCGCGGGTGTCACCGGTTCGTTGAGGAATAGCCAGGCGAAGCCCGCACCGAACAGCGGCACCAGGTAGGTCACCGTCGCTGCGCGCGCGGGTCCGATGCGGTGGATCAGGCGGTAATACAGCAGGAAGGCGTAGCCGGTGCAGAGCACGCCGATGGTGATGGCGGCGGCCCACGGCCCCGCGCCGATCGCATGCGCGGGCCAATGCGTCGCCGCGAACGGCAGCACCAGCAGCGCGGCGCAGCTCAACGTGGCGGCGGCAGCGGCGGCCGGCGGAATGCCGGCCAGATGCTTGCGCACCAGATTCACGCCGACACCGTAGAGCAGCGCCGCGGTCGAGCCCGCGATGACGGCACCGCCGACACTCAGGCCGCCGGCCTTGCTGGTCGCCAGCACCACCACGCCGATGAAGCCGACGAGCAGGGCAAGCGAGCGGCGCAGGCCGATCTTCTGGCCGAAGAACAGAAAGCCGACCATCGCGGCGAACAACACCGTCATCGCATTGCAGATCGCGCCGATCGCCGCGGGTGAGCGCTGTGCGGCCCAGGCGAACAGCAGGAAGGGAATCGCCGAATTGATCGCGCCGATGATCGCGAGCTTCGGCCACATGGAGGCGCGGAAATGCGCGCGCTCGCGCCACAGGAACGGCAGCAGGACCAGCGCACCCAATGCGAGCCGCACCTCCACCAGGGCGAACGGACCGAACGGATTGGCCGCGATGCGCATGAAGAGGAACGAGCTGCCCCAGATCGCGCCTAGCACCAGCAGCTCCAGCGGGGTGCGCCAGTCGCGCTCGACCGCCTGCGGTGGGGTCATGGCCATGCTGTCTCCCTGTGCCATCGCGGCAGCCCTCGTTCGTGCCTGTGGCCATTCTGGATCACCCGTGGGCGCCCACAAGCGCGTAGCATGCGGGCAAGCCACAAATCTCGCTTGTGCCTGGAGCGACCATGAGCCTGCGCCCTGCCCTGTTGCCCGCCCTCGGTGTGTTCGCCGCCGCCGCGCGCCACCAGAACTTCGCCCATGCGGCCGACGAACTGCACCTCACCGCCAGCGCGGTCAGCCACCACGTGCGCAAACTGGAAGGTCTGCTCGGTGTGGTGCTGTTCCAGCGCCATGCGCGCGGGGTGAAACTCACTGCCGAAGGCCGGCAACTCGCCGATGCGGCCAACGCGGCGCTCGGCGACATCGATGCGGTCGCCTCGCACCTGCGGCTGGCCGGCAAGACGGCGACCCTGCGCATCACCACGTTGCACTCGCTGGCGTACTGCTGGCTGCTGCCGCGCTTCTGCGCGCGCCATCCGCACGTGCGCCTGCACGTGGACACCGGCATCGCGCTGACGCGCTTCGACGACGACGGCCCCGAGCTCGGCATCCGCCATGGCCCCGGGCAATGGACCGGGCTGACCGCCCATCACCTGATGGACGACGAACTGTTCCCGGTCGCCTCGCCCGCCCTGCCCGGACTCGATGGCGTGCAGGAGCCGCGCGAGATCGCGCAGTTGCCGCTGGTCACCGACCTGGCGCTGCAGGGCTGGCGCGACTGGTTCCGCGCAGCCGGCGTACGCGGCCTGCGGCTGCCGCCGATGCACAGCTTCAACGACAGCACCGATGCGATGCGTGCTGCGGTCTACGGGGTGGGAGCGGCGCTGGCGCGTCGCCATGTGGCGCAGCCCTACCTGCAACGCTACGAACTGGTGCGGCTGCCCGGCCCCGCGCTGAAAGCCCGCTTCGCCTACTACGCCGTGCATCCGGCGCATCGGCCGCCGAGTGCCGCCGCGCAGGTGTTCATCGACTGGCTGAAGGAAGAGGCGCGCGACGAACGCACGCCGCTGCCACCGATGCCGGACGATTTCCTCGGCCGCGCGACAACGCCGACGCAGGCCGCGACCGGTTAGAGGCTCGCGCCGTCGAAGGGCGCCACCTTCAGCGTCGACAGGTCCACGTCCGGCAGGCAACGCACGTTGACCGCGGCCATCTGCACGCCGGTCTTCGGATGCGCCGCTTCACCGAATGGCGCGATGCCGCAGACGGCGCAGAAGTGGTGGCGGATGTGATGCTGGTTGAACGTGTAGGTGGACAGGTCGCCGTCCGGCGTCTTCAGCGTCAGCGCGTCGCGGGGACCGAACCACAGCAGGGCGCCGCGTCGGCGGCACATCGAGCAGTTGCAGTCCACGACCTCCGTGATGTCACCCTCGACATCGAAGGCGATGCGTCCGCAATGACAACTGCCTGCATGCGACATGTTCCGTGCTCCCCGGATGGAGTCGGGAGGATAAGCCAACGGCACGGGCCCGGATGTGCAGGAGCCGCTATCCTTGTCGCCTTCTCCTGCCGCAGTCCGAGGCTCCCATGCGTACCACCCTGCTCGCCGCCGCCCTGCTGGCCTCGCTGTCCGCCTGCCAGAAGAGCGAAGCCCCCACCGTCGCCGCCGATGCCGCCACCCCGGCCGCGGCCACCGATACCGCCCAGGCCGATGCGGCCTTCGCCGACCTGTCCAAGCGCGCCCTGGAAGGCTGGCTGCAGCTGTCGCCGGTCAGCGCCACCCAGATCGGCGAACACAAGTACGACGGCGAACTGGACGACCTGAGCGCCGCCGGCCGCCAGAAGAGCCTCGAGTTCAGCAAGAAGATCCTCGGCGAACTGGATGCGACCGACGTCGCCGCGCTGTCGCGCGAGAACCAGGTGGACGCCGCGATCCTGCGCAACCAGCTGCAGTACGACATCTGGACCGCGGACACGCTGCAGAGCTGGGCCTGGGATCCGCAGGTCTACAACAACGTCGCCGGCGGCGCGATCTACGGGCTGATGGCGCGCGAGTTCGCGCCCCTGCCGGAACGCCTGAAGTCCGCGACCGCGCGCATGCAGAAGATCCCCGCGCTGCTGGCGCAGGCGCGCGAAAACCTCGACCCCGCGCGCGTGCCGAAGGTGCACGCCGAGACCGTCGCCAAGCAGAACGCCGGCATCCTCAGCATCGTCGACACCTTCATCACCCCGAACCTCAAGGACCTGCCGGACGCCCACCGCCAGCAGGCGCAGGCCGCCATCGACGGCCTGAAGAACGCCGTCGCCGAACACCAGGCGTGGCTGGACAAGACGCTGGTGCCG
The DNA here is from genome assembly GCF_056175725.1 of Pseudoxanthomonas sp. LjRoot206. Taxonomy (NCBI): domain Bacteria; kingdom Pseudomonadati; phylum Pseudomonadota; class Gammaproteobacteria; order Lysobacterales; family Lysobacteraceae; genus Pseudoxanthomonas; species Pseudoxanthomonas sp. LjRoot206. Next base: position 154,621 of record NZ_JBGFFI010000001.1, on the reverse strand, counting down.
AACGCGAAGGGCGACTTCCGCATCGGCCAGACGCTGTACGACCAGAAGCTGCAGTTCGCCCTGCTGTCGTCGTTGTCGCGCGCCGACATCAAGCAGCGCGCCGAAGGCGAACTCAAGCGCGTGCGCGAGGAGATGTACGGGATCGCACGCACGGTGCTCAAGGACAAGCCGGGCGCGCCGGCGCTGCCGGAAACGCCGACCGCCGACGAGCAGCAGAAGGCGATCGAAGCCGCGCTGGAGCTGGCCTACGCCGAGCGTCCGGCGCGCGACAAGGTGGTGCCGGATGCGGAAGCGGCGCTGGCGCAGGCGACGGAGTTCGTGCGCAAGCACGACCTGGTCACCCTGCCCGACGCGCCGGTGGAAATCATCGAGATGCCGGAATTCCAGCGTGGCGTGGCGGTGGCGTACTGCGATTCGCCGGGCCCGCTCGACAAGCACCTGAAGACGTTCTACGCCGTGTCGCCGATCCCGGAAGGCTGGGACCAGACGCAGGTCGATTCCTTCCTGCGCGAATACAACAGCCGGATGATCCACCTGTTGAGCATCCACGAGGGCACGCCGGGCCACTACCTGGAAGGCTGGCACTCGGCCAAGTTCCCGTCGACGCTGCGCGCCGTGCTGCGCTCGGGCATGTTCGCCGAAGGCTGGGCGGTCTACACCGAGAAGATGATGTCCGACGCCGGTTACCTGGACAACGATCCGCTGTTCCACCTGGTGCAGATGAAGTTCTACCTGCGCACGATCGCCAACGCGATCCTCGACCAGGGCGTGCAGGTGGACGGCTGGACGCGCGAACAGGCGATGGACCTGATGGTGCGCCAGACCTTCCAGCAGGAGCGCGAAGCCGCCGGCAAGTGGACCCGCGCGCAGCTGACCTCGGCGCAGCTGCCCACCTACTTCGTCGGCGTGCAGGAGCACTTCGACCTGCGCAAAGCCGCCGAGGCCAAGCAAGGCGCGCAGTTCAACCTGAAGGCCTACCACGACCAGGTACTGTCCTACGGCGCGCCGCCGGTGCGCTTCGTGCGCCAGCTGATGCTGGACGAACCGATTAAATAAGGTCAGCGGTAAGACCACTTTGTAGGAGCGGGCCATGCCCGCGATGCTCTTGCTTCATCGATCCAAAAGCATCGCGGGCATGGCCCGCTCCTACAAAAGCCGGGCTTTCGCCACGAGCACCCCATTCGCGTCGGCATAGATCCAGTCGCCCGGCGTGACCGCCACGCCGGCGAACGCCACCGGCACATCGATCTCGCCCAGGTCGCGGCGGTCCGTCTTCATCGGATGCGCGGCCAGCGCCAGCACGCCCAGCGGCAGCGTCGCCAGGATCTCCACGTCGCGCACGCAGCCGAAGATCAGGAAGCCGGCCCAGCCGTGCTTCACCGCATTCGCCGCGATCATGTCGCCGAGCAGCGCGCGCCGCAGCGAGCCGCCGCCATCGACCACGATCACCCGGCCCTCGCCCGGCGTCGCCGCCAGTTCGCGCACGCGCGAGTTGTCGTCGAGGCAGTTCACCGTCACCGCCGGTCCGGCGAAGCGCGCCTGTCCGCCGAAGCTGCGGAACACCGGCTCGGCCACGTGCACGTCGGGGAACTGGTCGCAGAGGTCAGGCGTGGTCCAGGTCATGCGGAGTCTCCGGCGTGGGATGGTCCGATGGTAACGCGGGCGCGACACGCGCCGGGCTATGCTGGCACGCATGGCCGACCTCTTCGCTTCCGCACCACCCACCGCGACCGACGGCATCCGCGTCGGCATCGGCGGCTGGACCTTCGCGCCTTGGCGCAGCAACTTCTACCCGGCCGGCCTGGTGCAGCGGCGCGAGCTGGAATTCGCCAGCCGCCAGCTGACCGCCATCGAGATCAACGGCACCTACTACGGCACGCAGAAGCCGGCGACCTACGCCAGCTGGCGCGAACAGACCCCGGACGGTTTCGTGTTCTCGGCCAAGGCGCCCAAGCGCATCATGCAGTCGCGCTCGCTGGCATCGACGCAGGCGCAGGTGGAGGACTTCGTCGGCGGCATCGCCGAACTCGGCGCGCGACTCGGGCCGCTGGTCTGGCAGTTCGAAGCGGGCCGTCGCGTCGACGCCGAGGAACTCGATGCCTTCCTCACCCTGCTGCCGCGCGAGGTCGAGGGACGGCCGCTGCGGCACGCATTGGAAGTCCGCGATCCGGCTGCCGTCGATGCGGACCTCATCGAGATGGCACGCCGCCACCAGGTCGCCACGGTCTTCACCGACTCGACGGACTATCCGTCCTTCGCCGACCTCACCGCCGACTTCGTCTACGCGCGCTTGATGCGGTCGCAGCCGATCGAGACCGGCTATCCGCCGAAGGAACTGGACCTGTGGACCGAGCGTGCCCGCGCCTGGTCGCGCGGCGAGGACATCGCCGCGCTGCCGCACGTGGGTGAAGCCGCACCGGTGTTGCCGCGGCGCGACGTGTTCGTCTACTTCATCAGCAGCGCCAAGGAACGCAATCCGGCCGCGGCGATGGAACTGATCCGCCGCCTGGGCGGCTGACCTCGCCGGTCAGTACCGCAGCGGCCGCTTCAACAGCACGAAGACCGCCACGCCCACCCCCACCAGGCAGGTGAAGGCCACATAGTGCGCGGGCGCCATCGCGCCCCACGACGTCGACAGCCACGCGATCATCGGCGGCGTCAGTCCGCCGAACACCGCGTACGCGACGTTGTACGAGAACGAGAGGCCCGAGAAGCGTACCTCCGGCGGGAACACCGCCACCATCAACGACGGCGTCACCCCGGTCACGCCGCAGCAGAAGCCGGCCAGTGCGTACCACGCGACGAACTGGTCGTGGTGGCCCGACACCAGCGCGCCGTACAGCGCGTACGCAGACACGCCCAGCCCCAGCGAACCGGCCAACAGCGCGCGGCCTACGCCGACGCGGTCCACCGCCCAGCCTGCGACCAAACAGCCGGCGATCAGCGCCAGCGTCGCCACGCTGTTGCCGTGGAATGCAGTGGCGGCGTCGATGCCAAAGCTGGTCTGCACCAGCGTCGGCGTCAGCAGCACGATCACCACGATGGCCGCCGTCAGCTGCCACGACGCCAGCATCGACAGCAGCACGGCCGGACGGTGCGCGGCCAGCACCTGCTTCACCGGGAGCTGGCGCGCCAGCTGCTTGCGCTCGCGCATCTCCACGAACACCGGCGTCTCCTCCAGCCAGCGACGCAGCCACACGGCGATGAAGCCGAACACGCCGCCGAGCACGAACGGCACGCGCCAGACCCAGGCCTGCACCTCGGCGGGCGTGTAGGTCGTGTTGATCCACGCCGCCAGCAGCGAGCCGATCAGGATGCCGGCCGTCAGCCCCGCGGTCAGCGTGGCGCAGGCGATGCCGACGCGTCGACGCGGCACGTGCTCGGCAACGAACACCCACGCGCCCGGCACCTCGCCGCCCACGGCGATGCCCTGCACCAGCCGCATCGCCAGCAACAGCAGCGGCGCCAGCACGCCTACCTGCGCATGCGTCGGCAGCAAACCGATCAGCAGTGTGGGCACGGACATCATGAAGACGCTGAGGGTGAACATGCGCTTGCGCCCCAGCCGGTCGCCGAAGTGCGCCATCACGATGCCGCCCAGCGGGCGCGCCACGTAGCCCGCGGCGAAGATGCCGTACACCTGCAGCTGCGCCAGCCACGGCGCGGTGCCCGGCGGAAAGAACAGCGCGCCCAGCGTCTTGGCGAAAAACACGAACACGACGAAGTCGTAGAACTCCAGCGCCCCGCCGAGCGCCGACAGGCCCAGGGTCTTGGCATCGCGCCGCGCGAACGGGCGTTGCGGCGGATGCGGCGGTTCGACAGCGCTCATTCGGTGGTCCTGAGGATGGATACGACCGTGGCGCGCGACCATCGCATGGCCGGCGACAGGCGTCCAGCGCCGCCCTGTTTTCTGTAGGAGCGACGTAAGTCGCGACCGTAGACCTGCCATCGCCGGTAACGCAGAGCACGCCCAGTGCCACTGGCGATAGGCTCCATCGCCCGGCAAGGGAACAGTCGCGACTCACGTTGCTCCTACAGGGGGAAGCATGGTCGCGATGACCTGATCGCCAGTCCCGGGTGCTTCAGCGACAATACGCGCCATGCCGATGACACCGACCGCCAAGGCCCAGCTGCAGATCCACCTGTGCGTGCTGCTGTGGGGCTTCACTCCGATCCTGGGCAAGCTGATCAGCCTGTCCGCCCTGCCGCTGGTGTGGTGGCGCATGCTGCTCGTGGTGGTCGCCCTCGCCTTCCTGCCGCGCGTGTGGCGCGGACTGCGCGCGATGTCGCCGAAGCTGGTGCTGGCCTACTGCGGCATCGGCGTGATCGTCGCGCTGCACTGGCTGACCTTCTACGGCGCCATCAAACTCTCCAACGCGTCGGTGGCGGTGACCTGCATCGCGCTGGCGCCCGCCTTCACCTCGGTGATCGAGCCGTGGCTGACCCGGCGGCCGTTCTCCTGGCGCGAGCTGCTGTTCGGCGTCGCGGTACTGCCCGGCGTGGCGCTGGTGGTCGGCGGCATTCCCGACGGCATGCGGCTGGGCGTGCTGGTCGGCGCGCTGTCGGCGCTGCTGGTGGCGGTGTTCGGCCCGCTCAACAAGCGCCTGATCGACCATGGCGAACCGCTGACCATCACCGGGCTGGAACTGGGCGCGGGCACGATCCTGCTGACCCTGCTCGCGCCGCTGATGCCGATGCTGTTCCCCGCCTTCGCCGGTGACCTGTTCGTGTTGCCGGGCCTGGAAGACGCGGTGCTGCTGGTGGTGCTGTCGCTGGCCTGCACGCTGCTGCCGTTCGCGCTGTCGCTGGTGGCGCTGAAGCATCTGAGCGCATACGGCGTGCAGCTGGTGACCAACCTGGAGCCGGTCTACGCCATCGTGCTGGCCATCGTGCTGCTGGGCGAACAGCGCGAACTGACGCCGCTGTTCTACCTGGGCGTCGGCATCATCCTCGCCGCCGTGTTCCTGCATCCGCTGGTGCAGCGTCCGAAGCGCATCGAGCATCCGGAGATGCTGGGCACCTCCGAGGCGAAGAACGTCGTCGAATGAAACCACGCCGCTGCCTGTTCCCGACCGCTCTCCTCCTGCTCGCGCTGCCACTGGCGTGCGCCGCGGCCACGCCGGTGTACCGCACGTTCGGCGACTGGGTGGTGGCGTGCGACAACGGTGCGCGGTGCGAGGCGATAGGCATGCAGGACGCCTATCCGCAGCTGGTGCTTCGATTGGTGCTGGAAGGCGGGCCGACGGCCGAACCCGTCCTGACGCTGGAATCCGACGCGCCGGTGGATCCGCTCGACCTGCGCCTGGACGGTGCGCGGTTCGCGGCCGCCGCGCTGGTGCAGCCCGGCGGGGGCACCTGGACGATAGGCCGCGATGGCGCCCAGGTCCGCGCCTTCCTCGATGCCATCCGCAACGGGGCGCACCTGCAGGCCGGCACCGGCGACGACGCGCCCACCGCCTCGCTGTCCGGCCTGTCGGCGGCGTTGCTGCTGATCGACGAAACCCAGGAACGGCTGGACACGGTCACCGCGCTGCGCCGGCGCGGTTCGCTGCCGGCCGCACGCGTGCCTGCGGCGCCCCTGTTGCCGGCACCGGTGCCGCCGGTGCCCGCTCCGCCGCTGGGCGAGGACCAGGCGCAGGCGCTGATCGCGCGCGTCCGCCTGCAGGCGGCGCCCGAGGTGACGCGCGAGGACTGCTTCATCGATCCGGCGGAGGCGTTCGATGCCGCAGGCGCGCTCGACGGTGACGAGGCGCTGGTGATGCTGGAGTGCTGGCGCGGCGCCTACCAGTCGTCCAGCCTGCTGTTCCGTGCGCGCCGCGACGGCAGCGGCACGCCGGTTCGACTGCGCCTGCCGTTGCCCGTGCGGATCGAGGGCGAGCGCCGGATGGTGGACGCCTTCACCAACGTCGATTTCAGTGCCGGCCACCTCTCGCACATGGCGAAGGGGCGCGGCATCGCCGACTGCGGCGAGAGCGCCTCGTGGACGTACGACGGCCGCGATTTCCGGTTGCAGCGCTACCACCTGCTCGACCGCTGCCGAGGCGGCGCGCCCGGCGAATGGCCGGCGCTGTGGCGCACGCGCGGCGATTGAGCCGCATCCGCTTCAGCGCGCGACCAGCACCGGCACCGGGCTCAGTGCGATGACCTTCAAGGCGACCGAGCCAACGAACAGCTGCTTGAGCGCGCCACGGCCATGCGTACCGACGACGATCATGTCGGCCTTCGACGCCTTCGCCTGCTTGACGATGCTCTCGGCGGGTTCGCCGACCACGATCTTCTGCACGAACGGCAGCTGCGCGCGTTTGAGCGCGCTGCGCGCCTTCTTCATCGCATAGGCGCCGTTTTCATCGTGGTAGCGATCCACGCCGTCGCTGCCCAGCTCCAGCGCCACCGAGCGCAGCAATGGGGGATCGACATAGAGCAGGATCACGTCGGGCATCTCCGCCAACGCCTTGCAGAATTCGACCACGTGCCGGACGGCGGCCAAGCCGACCTCGCTTCCATCCACGGCCAACAGGATCTTCATCATCGTGCTCCGCGTGAAGGGCGGCGCACCGTGCGCCGCCGACCCCGTGACGATGCGTCGGCCGGTCGCGGTCCGCATTGATCCCGATCAAATCAGGCGGCGGCGGACACCACGCGGTCGCGGCCGCCACGCTTGGCCTCGTACAGGGCCTGGTCGGCGCGGCGGAACAGGGTCTCCGCGGTGTCCTCCCGCCCGCGCGCCGCCAGCCCGATGCTGACCGATACCGGCAGGCCGATCGGCAGCAGCCCGACGGCCTGGCGCATGAATTCGCACTGCAGCCGCGCCTCTTCCAGCGTGACGCCCGGCATCAGGATGACGAACTCCTCGCCGCCATGGCGTGCCGCCAGGCCACGGCCGGCCGCCTGCGACTTCAGCATGTCCGCCAGCGCGACCAGCACGCGGTCGCCCTCGTCGTGCCCGTGGAGATCGTTGACGGTCTTGAAGTGGTCCACGTCGAGCACCGCCACCGCGAGCGGCTCGCCGCCGTGGGCCGCTTTTTTCAGGGCCGCGTCGAGCGCGGCGGTGAAGGCGCGGCGATTGGGCAGTCCGGTCAGCGGATCGGTCTTCGTCTGTTCGGACAGGTCGGCGTTCTGCAATTCCAACTGGTCCTGGTACCGCTGCATCTGCTGCTCGTACCACGCGCGCTCGTGCAACTGGTGGCGCAGCTGCTTGCTCACGCGGCGCAGTTCCAGCAGCTGCACGATCTGCCGCGACAGCGCATCCAGCGCTTCCCGCTGGAACGGCGCGAGTTCATGCGGCTGGTCGTCCACCACGCACAGCGCGCCCAGGGCGAAGCCGTCCTGCGTCACCAGCGGCGCACCGGCGTAGAAGCGGATGCCGTTGGCGGTGGCCACCAGCGGATTGGTCGCGAAACGATGGTCGAGGGTGGCGTCGGGCACCACGGTGGCGGCAGACGGATCCAGCACCGTATGCGCGCAGAACGAGGTCTCGAGCGACGGGTCCGGACTTTCGATGCCGACCTGCGCCTTGAACCACTGGCGGTCGCGGTCGATCAGGGTGACCGCGGCCATCGGGACGCCGCAGATGCCGGCGGCGATGCGCACCAGGTCGTCGAACGCGCGCTCGGGCTCGCTGTCGAGGATGTCGAAGCTGCGCAGCGCTGCCAGGCGGGCTTCTTCGTTGTCCGGCTTGGGCGGTCGGCTCATGCCATGGTTCTGGAGTCGGGACGGCGGCAGTATGCCCGCGTTCCTCCGGCAGCAAATCCGCGCAACCGCGAACGCCGTCACGCTATCGCGTCACCAGCTTTCCTGCTGCGGCAGCAGGCCGCGCAGTTCCGGGTCGGTCAGGTTGCGCCAGCGCCCTGCCTTCAGGTCGCCGAGCTTGACGTTGTCGATGCGCACGCGCCGCAGCTGGGTGACGCGGTAGTCGAACGCGGCGGCCATCAGGCGGATCTGCCGGTTCAGGCCCTGGGTCAGGGTGATGCGGAAACCGAACTTGGCGATGCGGCTGGTGCGGCACGGCAGCGTCATCTGCCCGTGCACGCGCACGCCGCGCGCCATGCCACGCAGGAACTCGTCGGTCACCGGCTTGTTCACCGCCACCAGGTATTCCTTCTCGTGGCGGTTCTCCGCGCGCAGGATCTGGTTGACGATGTCGCCGTTGCTGGTCAGCAGGATCAACCCTTCCGAATCCTTGTCGAGGCGGCCGATCGGAAAGATGCGCTGCTCGTGGCCGATGAAGTCGACGATGTTGTCCTTCACCGACGACTCGGTGGTGCAGGTCACGCCGACCGGCTTGTTCAGCACGATGTACACGTGCTTGCGCTTGCCGGCCTTGGCGGCGCGCTGCCTGATCGACTGGCCGTCGACGCGCACGTCGTCGCCCTCGCCCACCACCGCGCCCATGCCGGCGGCGATGCCGTTGACGGTGACGCGGCGCTCGGCGATCAGCCGATCGGCCTCGCGGCGGGAACAGAAGCCGGTCTCGGCGATGTGCTTGTTGAGGCGGATGGTCATGCCGCCATTATCCGGGATCGGCCGCCCGGCGTGGGCGTCAGGCAGGCTCGGCGCACGCTGCGCCGGTGCCGGCCCAGGCCTCGGTCAGCTCGGGCAGCGGACAGGGCACGTGCACCGCATAGCCCTGCACGTAGCCGATGCCGACCTCGCGCAGCTGCGCCATCACCGATTCGCACTCCACCCATTCGGCGATGGTGACCTTGCCCAGCGCCTGGCCCATCTGGCTCATCGAACGCACCAGCGCCAGGTCGGCGTCGCCCTGCGACAGGTCGCGGATGAAGGCGCCGTCGATCTTGAGGATGTCCACCGCCAGCCGCTTGAGGTAAGCGAACGAGGAGAGTCCACTGCCGAAGTCGTCCAGCGCGATGCGGCAGCCACGAGCGCGCACCGCTTCTATGAAGCGGCAGGCATCGTCCAGATTGGCGATCACCGCAGTTTCGGTGATCTCGAAGCACAGGCTGCGCGCGGCCTGCGGATGCCGGTCCAGCAGCGCGGTGACGTGGTCCAGGAAGGCCGGCTCGGCGATCGACTGCGCCGACACGTTCACATGGCACAGCTCCAGGCTGGCCAGGTGGTCCGGATGCCGGGCGAAGTGGCGGAACAGCGCGTCCACCACGTAGGCGTCCACCGCCATGCCCTGCCCATAGCGCTCCATCGCCGGCAGGAATGCGCCGGGCGCGTGCACCCGGCCGTCGCGGTCGCGCAGGCGCACCAGCACTTCGTACTGCAGGCGGTCGCTGCCGTCCAGCGCGACGATCCGCTGCGCGTACAGCAGCAGGCGCTGTTCGGCGAGGGCCAGCTGCGTATGCGCCACCCACTCCAGTTCGTGGCGTCGCCGCGACAGGCTGGGATCAGAGTCGCGGTAGCAGCGGATGCGGTTGCGGCCTTCTTCCTTCGCCACGTAGCACGCCGCGTCCGCCGCCCGCAGCAGCCAGTCCACGTCCACCGCCTCGTCGTTGATCTCGGCCACGCCGATGCTGCAGTTCAGGCCGAAGCTTCGCCCCGCCCACACGAAGCTGGTGTCCGCGAGCGCGGCGTGGATGCGCGCCATCGCCGCTTCGGCCTCGTCCAGCGTGGTGTCGTGCAGCAGGATGGCGAACTCGTCGCCGCCCAGCCGCCCCAGCCAGTCGTCGCGGCGCAGCTGAGAGGACACGGTGCCGGCGAACTGGCAAAGGAAGCGGTCGCCCGCTTCGTGGCCGCAGGTGTCGTTGACCAGCTTGAACTGGTCCAGGTCGATGTAGCACAGCGTGTGCCGGCCCTTCGCCTGGCCGAGCGCGCAGCCCAGCCGGCGCGCGATTTCGCGCCGGTTGATCAGCCCGGTCAGTTCGTCGTGGCTGGCCTGGTGCGCGATCTCGCAGGCCAGCTCGTGCGCGTCCGACACGTCCTCCGCCAGCACGAATACGTGGGCGCCGCGACCTGCTCGCGCGTCGACCGGCGAAGCGGTCCAGCGCACCCAGCGCGCCTCACCGTCGGGACGCACGAACCGGCGCTCGCCCGCGTCGCACAGGCGCTCCCAGTCGATACCGCCGTCCGCATCGCGTGGCAGGTCGTCCGCGTGCAGCACGTCCGCCAGGCGCAGCGTGCGCAGCTCCTGCAACGGCCGCGCCAGGATCTGCGCCAAGGCTTCGTTGGCCTGGGTGAACCGGCCCTCGCGGTCCAGCTTGAGCATGCCGACCACCGACTGGTGGAAGGCCATGCGGAATTCGCTTTCGGTCTCGCGCACGCGGCGCAGCGTGCTGCGCACCACGTACAGCGCGTAGGCGCACAGCACGACGAACACCAGCGCACTGAGCCCCAGCAGCACGCGCCGCATGAAGTTGGCGCCGTCGGCCAGCGAGCGCGAGAACGCCAGCTCTTTCGGGCGCACGCGGGCATCGATCGCCATCAGCTGGCGCTGGTAGGCCTCGATGCTGTCGGAGTCGAGCGCGCCGCGCGCCTGCCCCGCTTCCAGGTCGTCGGCGAGCACGACGAGCTGTTGCAGTTCGACCTCGGCTTCGCGCCACAGGCGCACCGAGTCGCGGAAGTAGGGCGCGTCGGCCAGCACGCGGTACATCCAGATCAGCCGCCCGATGTCGTCCGGTGCGTTGTCGCCCTGCAGGAAGCCGGCGCGCGCCGCCGCGAGGTCGACCGGATCGCGCTCCAGCGCACGCCGGCCGTCGCGGTCGCCGAGGGGAATGCGCAGCGCGGCGCGGGCGTCGGCCAGGTCGGCGGGCTGCGCGTGGCTCGCGTAGCGGTACAGGCTGTGCACGGCGCGTTGCTGCGCCTTGGACCAGTGGCTCTCGCCGATGATGTAGGCGGTCGCGCCCGCCTGCGTCTCCAGCACGGCGGCGGTCAGCAGCGCGCCCAGCGCGGACAGCAGGATCAGCGCCGCCACGCGCGCAGGCAGCCGGTGCAGCCCGCGGTCGTCGTCCCGACGGCCGGGTCCGCCCCCTGCGCTGGTCACCCCGTTGTGCACATGCCGCTCCTGTCGATTCGACTGCAGGCCGGCGTCCACGCCTTCCCGCTGTCGTTCATCGGCCCGGCCGCCTCCGGCTTGAGGGGACAGCGCGGGTACGGACGCCGTCCGCCGACCAGTGGTCGTGCCGTGTCAGGGTTCGACGTCGACGGCGGCCTCGGCGTCGACCACGCGGTCGCGCCCGGCGTGCTTGGCGCGGTACATGGCACCGTCCGCCCGCCGCAGCAGCGAGGCGGGATCGGCGTCCTCCGGTGCCAGCGTGGCCAGGCCGATGCTGGCGGTGACGGCCAGGCCGTCGATGCCGAGCCCGGCGCCCGCCGCGCTCACCTGGTGGCGCATGGCCTCCAGCCGCGCACGCGCGGTCGCACCGCCGATACCCGGCAGCAGCACCAGGAATTCCTCGCCGCCCATGCGGATCACGTCCGCCGGATCGCGCACCGCCGCGGTCAGCGTGGCGGCGACCGCGACCAGCACCTGGTCGCCGACCTCGTGCCCGTGCAGGTCGTTGATGCGCTTGAACAGGTCGATGTCCAGGAAGCCCACCGCCAGCGCACCCTCACCGGTGCGCGCATCGCGCATGTGCTGCTCCAGTCGCTTCAGGCCGGCACGACGGTTCGGCAGGCCGGTCAGACCGTCGGTGTCGGCCAGCGCGCGCATCTCGTCGCGCTGGCGGCGCAGCTGTCCCAGGCGCAGGTTCAGCACGTAGGCGCTGACGGTCAGGAACCAGGTGATCGACAGCTGGATCGCTTCGACGCGATATTCGATCAGCAGGCCGCTGTCGGCCAGGTCCATCGCCGCCATCGCCAGGAACGGTGACACCGCGGTGATCGCCGGCACGGCGTCGGCGCGATGGTGGGGCAGCAGGCCCAGCCCCAGCGCGAACACCACCGCGCAGCCGACCAGGAAACCGGCATCCATCGCGGTGGCCAGTTGCGACAGGCCCGTGGTCGGCAGCCACGCTGCCGCCACGGCCAGCGCGCAGAGGCAGGCAGTGAACCACGGCAGCCAGCGCTGCGTGCGCGGCCAGATGCGCGCACCGCCGACCAGCAGCCACATCACGTACAGCAGGATCGGCAGGCCGACGCAGGAGAACGCCACCAGCCAGCGGGTTTCCTGTCCATCGACGGGCAGCCAGGGTTCGGGATAGCCGCTCAGCCCGCTCAACACCGACTGCCCGAGCACGCTCAGGGCGCACAGCAGCGTGTAGCCGAGGAAGACGCGGTCGCGCGTGGTCAGGAAGCCCATCAGCGCCATGAACGCCAGCGCGATGGCGATCGCCACGCAGGCGGTGCGCACCAGCAGGCGCGCGGTGTCGAACTGCTGCACCGGGCTGGGCGCGCCGATGCGGATGGTCGGGATCCAGCCGGGCTTGAGCGGCTTTTCCCACGCGACCTGGATGGGTTCGCGGTTGCCTGCCGGCGGCACCACCACCATGCCGACGCCGGCGCGGAAGCGCGAGTCGCGCGTGCGCGCGTCGTGCATGCGCCCGCAGATCTCGCGGTCGCCGTGGTGCACGCGCACCTCGCCGGCGAAGATGTTGAAGACGTTGACCGCCTGCGGCGCACCGGACCAGCCCTCCGGCGGCGCGGGTAGCTCGACACGTTCGGTCAGTTGCGCCTGCATCGCGGGCGTACAGTGACGCTGCGGGGCCTGTTCGGACGTGGGCATGCCGGTGACCAGGTAGTCGCGGCCCGCCTGCGGAGCCGCCAGCGCCGGGCACGACAGGGCCACGAGCAGCCATAGCCACCCCGCGATTCCGCCAATCCGCCCCCTGCTCCCCGTCACAGACACTCCGCTACGTCGCCGCTCCCGAGGTCCGGTGCGCTGGCTTGCGTCCAGGGAATGCAACATCCGTGCCACGGCCGAGACATCCGCGCAGGTACTCACTGAACGTTCGCCGAGGCGACGCGTGGGAGGTCATTCGTCGCCCGGGGCTTCCCTCCTCCCTGCCCATCGCCCTCAGTCGCGCGGCGGCCCCTTGCGGTGCGGCTTGCCGGTGCCGAACGGCTTGTCGCCGCGCGGCTTGCCCTTGCCCGGTCCGCCGAACTTGCGCGGCGGCGCGGCGCCCGCACCGGCACCACCGCCCTCGCCCGGCTTGTGGATACGGAGCTGCTGGCCCGACACCCAGACCTTCTTCAGGTGCATCAGCACTTCGCGCGGCATGCCTTCGGGCAGGTCCAGCGTGGTGTGGTCGTGCTGGATGTCGATGCGGCCGATGTAGCGGCTCTCCAGCCCCGCCTCGTTGGCGATCGCGCCGACGATGTTGGCCGGCTTCACGCCGTGCGCGTGGCCCACTTCGATGCGGTACGTCTCCATGCCCACCTCCGGCGCACTGCGCGGCGCCTTGTCGGCGCGCGGGCGATCGGTGTCGGGGCGTTCGATCTTCGAGCGTTCCGGCTTGTCGAAGCTGCGCGCCGGGCGCTCGCCCTGGCTGTCGTCGCGGCGCGGACGCTCGTCGCGCTCGCGGCGTGGCGCGTTGCCGTAGGTCTCGCTGCGCACCGGGCGCTGTTCGCGTGGCGTGCGCTCCTGCGACAGCAGCAGCGGCGTGTCGCCCTGCACCAGCTGCGCCAGCGCGGCAGCGATGTCCACCGCCGGCACGTTCTGCTCGCGCTCGTAGCGTTCGATCAGCGCGCGGAACTCGCCGGCCTTGCCGGACGCCAGCGTGTCGGTGATGCGCGCCAGGAACTTCTCCACGCGGCGGTCGTTGACCGCTTCCACGCTGGGCAGCTGCATCTCTTCGATCGGCTGGCGGGTGGCGCGCTCGATCGAGCGCAGCATGCCCTTCTCGCGCGGGGTGACGAACAGGATCGCGTCGCCGGCGCGGCCGGCTCGGCCGGTACGGCCGATGCGGTGCACGTAGCTTTCGGTGTCGTACGGGATGTCGTAGTTCAGCACGTGGCTGATGCGCTCCACGTCCAGGCCGCGCGCGGCCACGTCGGTGGCGACGAGGATGTCGAGCTTGCCGTCCTTGAGCTGCTGGATGGTCTTCTCGCGCGCCGCCTGCTGCATGTCGCCGTTGATGGCGGCGGCGGCCAGGCCGCGCGCCTGCAGCTTGTCGGCGAGTTCCTCGGTGGCCGCCTTGGTGCGGGCGAACACGATCATGCCGTCGAACGGTTCCACTTCCAGGATGCGGGTCAACGCATCCAGCTTGTGCATGCCGCTGACCCACCAATAGCGCTGGCGGATGTTGGCCGAGGTGGTGGTTTTCGAGGCGATGTTCACCTCGACCGGTTCCTTCAGGTAGGTCTGCGCGATGCGGCGGATGGCCGGCGGCATCGTCGCCGAGAACAGCGCCACCTGGCGCGTCTCCGGCGTCTTCTTCAGCACGGTCTCGACGTCGTCGATGAAGCCCATGCGCAGCATTTCGTCGGCTTCGTCCAGCACCAGCGTGGTCAGGCCGGACAGGTCCAGCGAGCCGCGCTCGAGATGGTCGATCACGCGGCCGGGCGTGCCGACCACGACGTGCACGCCGCGCTTCAGCGCCTGCAGCTGCGGGTAATAGCTCTGGCCGCCGTAGATCGGCAGCACGTGGAAGCCGGGGATCTTGCCGGCGTACTTCTGGAACGCCTCGGCCACCTGGATCGCCAGCTCGCGCGTCGGCGCCAGCACCAGCGCCTGCGGGCTGGTGGCGTTGGGCTTGATGTTCGCCAGCACCGGCAGCGCGAACGCGGCGGTCTTGCCGGTACCGGTCTGCGCCGTGCCCAGCACGTCGCGGCCGGCCAGCATGGCGGGGATGGTGGCCGCCTGGATCGGCGACGGGGTCTCGTAGCCCACCTCGGTGACCGCCGCCATGACGGGCGCGGGCAGGCCGAGATCGGCGAACATCAGGGGGGCGGGCGAAGGGGATTCGGTAGACATGCGGACACTCCGGTGGCGTCGCGGAGCCGCACGCCGAGCCGCGTATTGTGCGCCTTCGGGGGCCTCCTGTCGCGCTGCAGCACGAACCGGGCGTCCCGGCCGTGATTTTTCCGCCGCCCCGGCGAATCACTTTCCAGACCGCACAATCCACCGGGTGCCGGGATGGAAACGATCACGATCATGAACCGCCTGACCGACATGGACGCCGCCACGGACTTCCCGCAGCTGCTGCAGCGGCACCGCGGCGTGCTGATGAAGGTGGCCGGCAGCTACGCCTGGCACCCCGACGACCGCGACGACCTGGTGCAGGAGATCGCCACCCAGCTGTGGCGCGCCTGGCCGGACTACGACCCGGCCCGGACGTTCTCCACCTGGATGTACCGGATCGCGCTGAACGTGGCCATCTCGCACGTCCGCAGCCGCACCCGCGGCGTGCAGCCGGAGGCCTGGCACGAGGACCACCACGACGTGGCCGACCCGCGGGCGCACGACCACGAAAGCCGCCAGCAGGTCGACCTGCTGTACCGCTTCATCCAGGCGCAGCCGCCGCTCGACCGCGCCCTGCTGCTGCTCTACCTGGAAGACCACAGCTACCGCGAGATGGCCGACGTGCTCGGCCTGAGCGAAACCAACGTCGCCACCAAGATCGGCCGGCTGAAGCAGCGGCTGCGCGACGAACTCTGACCCACCCCCTCCACGACGGGAGCACACACGATGGAACCGGATGAACTGAAATCCGCCTGGCGCACGCTAGGCGAACGGCTGGAACGGCAGGAAACGATCCAGTGGGAACTGCTGCGCGACCGCAAGCTGGATACGGTGAAGCGCACCGTGCGCCCGCTGTTCTGGGCGCAGGCATTGCAGGCGCTGCTGGGCGCCGGCCTGCTGGTGCTGGGCGTGGCGTGCTGGGGCCGCAACCCCGACGTGCCCGGCCTGTTCGCCAGCGGCATCGCCCTGCATGCGTTCGGCGTGGTCACCATGGTCATGGCCTTCATCACCATGAGCCTGATCGGCACGATGGACTACACCGCGCCGGTGCTGAAGATCCAGAAACGCTTCGGCCTGCTGCAGCGCTTCTACGGCCTCAACGCGATGATCTGCGGCGCGCCGTGGTGGATCATGTGGCTGCTGGTCATCGTCGGCTTCGCCGGCCTCGGCCCGGTCGATCCGGACGCGGGCACGCCGGCCTGGATCACCTGGAGCTTCTTCATCAGTGTCGCCGGCTTCGTCGCCACGGTCGCCGCCGTGTACTGGCACCGCCACCGCCGCCCGCGCGCCGAAGCGACGTGGGAGGAAAGCGTCGGGGTCCGCCGCAGCCGCACGCTGCTGGAGCAGATCGCGCATTTCGAAAAGGAATGACGCTGGCCCTGGCCTACACTGCGCGCATGCCACGCATCGACTTCGACCTTGATCCGCACCACGACTTCGTGGAACTCAACCAGTTGCTGAAGCTGGTCGGCATCGCCGACAGCGGCGGCCAGGGCAAGGCGATCGTGGCCAGCGGCGACGTATCGGTGGACGGTGCGGTGGAACTGCGCAAGACCGCGAAGATCCGCGCCGGCCAGGTCGTCACGATCGACGACGTCGAGATCCGGGTCGCCGCCGCCCACGGCTGAGGCCGACGCCGCGACGCGCGATCCACGTCGCGCCACCCGGGAGCGGGAAAAACCCTCTCCCGAGCGGGAAAAAGCCGCTCCCGCCAAACGCCAGGCCGCTCCATAGCGGGAAAAAGCGTCTCTCTCCACGCTCGAAGCCGCATTGCCCGACGGTAAACGTCAGTTTCCTCACACTACGAGCGTCATCGATGACGCTGGGCGCCGCTCTCTCCACCCTCCAGGCGCCTTCCGGTCGGCGGAAAGCGGCTCTGCTCACACTCGAAACCGCTTTGGAGAGGGATGCACGCCGCTCCGGGTTCACTTCAACCCGCTCCGGAGCGGCGGGAAGCCGCTCTCCACGCTCGCCACCGCTCGCATGCGGCGCAAAGCCGCTCTCGCCACGCTCGGAACCGCCCTTGTCACACGGAAAGCGTCGCGCTGCGTACGGCAGGTCCCGTTCGGGACGACGCGATGCGCTCGCGTTACGGTACCGCGCCGGCGCTGTCGGGCAGCACCACGGGGGCGTCGTCGCTATCGGCCATGCGGTCGAACTCGGACAGCGGGCTGTCGGCCGGGCATGTGGTATCCGGGAAGCCGAACTCCGTGCGCAGCGCCAGGCCGCAGGCCTGCATGTCGTCCAGGCCCGCGTCCGCGCGCTTGCACTTGCTGTCGAAGCTGCGCATGAAGGCATCGCGGCGCATGACGAAGTCATCGCCGCAGCGGCGCATCAGCTGCAGGCGGTCGAGGTCGTCCTGCGCGGCATTGGTACCGTCCAGGCCGTATTCCTGCAGTTCGTCCTTGCTGAGCAGGCGCAGGCGGCGGTTGGGCACGGTCATCATCAGGTCGGCCACCGCGACGGCCACGCCGTTGCGCGACAGGTAGTCCTTCACCCGGTCGTAGACGCCGCGCAGTTCCTCGTTGAGTTCGGCGCGCGTGGTCGCGGTGGAACTCATGCGGATGATGCGGTGCACGCCCACCTTGCCGGAGATCATCCGGTTGTCGCCCGCGCCCAGCACGAATACGCAGGCGCTGTGGCAGACCGAGCCTTCGCGCACCCAGATGGTCCAGCCGCCGGCACCGATGACGTCGCCCGCCTTGATCGCGTCCTCGACCTGGCCGCCGGCGGAATCGAGGTCGAGGATGCGCTTGTGGATGCCCATGCGACCGGCGATGTCGGCCACGCGCGCCACCAGGTCGGTGAAGTCGGCGGCGATCTTGCCCTGGTAGCGCAGGCGCAGCACGCCGCCCTTCTGGCACGGCGACAGCGCGTCGACCACGCTGAAGAAGGCCAGCGATTCCAGCGCCGCGCCATCGCCCTCGTCGGTGTTGTATTCGGCCTGGCAGCTGACCCAGGCCTGGCCGGAGCTCACTTTCGACGCCGGCCAGTCGGTCGGCATGCCCTCGGACGGGGCGCTTTCTGCCGGCGCGGCCGGCGGCACGCCCACGAGCGGCCCGCTCGACACCGCCCCGTCGCCGCGCTCGGCCTGCTTGGCCGGCGTATCCGTCGTGGTGGCGGGTGAGGCTTCGGCCACGGCATCGGACGCTCCTTCCGGAGCGACCGGGCCACAGGCGGCCAGCAGGACGGCGATCAGCAGCGCAGCGGGGGCGAAATAGGAGGTGCGGGACAGCATCCGGTCGATCACGGCACGACGCCAGGCCGCAGCGGCCGGGCATGGAGGGGGTCGGCCTAGTCTAGGGTGAAATCCAGCGCGGGGTCCCACCGTGCGATGAACCC
Source organism: Pseudoxanthomonas sp. LjRoot206 (assembly GCF_056175725.1). Taxonomy (NCBI): domain Bacteria; kingdom Pseudomonadati; phylum Pseudomonadota; class Gammaproteobacteria; order Lysobacterales; family Lysobacteraceae; genus Pseudoxanthomonas; species Pseudoxanthomonas sp. LjRoot206. The sequence goes on along the minus strand of NZ_JBGFFI010000001.1, from coordinate 136,476 downwards.
GGGGCGCGCGCCGCTGTCACAGCAGGGCCCACAGCAGCTGTAGCAGCCCCCACAGCGACACTGCCCAGATCACCGTGCGCAGGTAGGGAATGCCCGCCGCATACACCGGCACGTAGGCGAGCCGTGCCCAAAAATAGCACTGCGCACCCAGCGCGGTGGTGGCATCGCCGCGCTCCAGCACGGCCACGGCGAGTGCGGCGGCGGCGAAGAACGGGAACGTCTCCAGGAAGTTGCGCAATGCGCGGTCCATGCGCGCCGCCACGCCGGTCAACGGCGGCAAGGCGGCATCGCGCGCGCCGACGTTCCACTTCAACCCACGCTGGTGGGTGGTCAGCGCGGCCCCCAGCAGCACGTGCGCCAGGCCCAGTGCGACGGACCAGGCCAGCATCTTCAGTTCGATCGGCATGACGGCGTTTCCCCGTGGACGGTGCCGGGCACTCTAGCGCAGCCGACGCGGGGCCTGCGTGGCGTGGACATCGCGAGCACGGTTGATCGATCCGGGAGACTACGTCGGTCTCGCGACCCGGCACACCAACCCGAACCTTGACGCGGTTCACAGACCTGTGCGAAGCGACGGTGCATCGCGTTCCTGCTGACACGGCACGGGTACACGCATTTCGTCATGCCGCTGACGTTCTGCCCAGGCGCGGGACGCTGCGCTCCCTGAACGGCTGAGGACGTGCTTGCGGCTTTCGGGTGATTTGGGTATCACAGTGCTACGGAGTGTCGGCTCCGCAGGGGAATGCATTGGCAATACACCAGGACCTTTGGCGGCCCGTCCAGTGGGCGCAGCGCTTTGCGGCCGCGTTCGCCTGGCTGCTGGCCGCCACGCTCACCCTGGTGGATGTCGGCAGCGACCATTTCCTCGACGACAGCGTGCCCGTGGTCGGCGTGCTGGTGGCCATCGCCACCTGGCGCAGCGCGCAGCGGCCGGTGCGCCTGGCAGTGGCCGGCCTGCTGAGCGCACTGTTCCTGATGCACCTGTGGCAGTTCCATGCGCTGGGCACCTGCCTGGTGCTCGCCGCGGCGACGGTCATCGCCTGGATGCGGGTCTGGCGCGGGTTCTGGCCGGAGTTCGTCATGCGCGTGTTCGCCGCCGCGCTGTTGCTGCTGGCCGTGCAGCCCCTGCTGGGCGCGCTGCAGGCCGGCGACCTCGTTCCCGAGATCGGCTGGGCGCTGTCGCTGTCGGCGCTGGCGATGTTCCTGCTGGTCTACACGCCCACGCTGCGCGACGGGCGCGCGCTGGACACCAGCACCGAGCTGGTCGCCTTCGTGCTGGCGTTCGCGGTGATTGCCCTGGTCGGCTGGCACGCGCCCGGCAGCCTGATCGGCAGGATGGGCGTGGACTTCCCGCCGATGCGACCGATCTCGACGCTGTGCGTCGCGCTGGTGGCGCTGGCCTTGCTGCTGCGCCAGCGCGATCACGAGCGGGCCGCCTGGATCGTGCTGGCCCTGGTCATCGCGCCGCTGCTGTTCACCCTGCTGCAAACGCTGGGCGGCATCACCACGCCCGCCAACGCGCTGCTGCACCGGATCGGCTGGTTGCCGCGCCCCACCACGCCACTGATCGGCGGCTATACCGACTACGGCGTACTGACCGCGTGGCTGGCAGTGGCCCTGCTGCCGCAGTCGCTGCAGCGATGGGAAAGCGTGCGCTGGGGCATCACCCGCGGCCTCGGCATCGCGATGGCCTCGGTCGCCGGCATGGCGACGCTGGGCCTGCTGATCCAGCTGCCCTACCACCGCGAAGGCATGTCGATCTACCAGATCTCGCTGACCGCGTCGGCGCAGCTGGTGGCATTGGGCCTGGCGCTGGCGGTGGCCGGCGAGAACTCGCTGCGCGAGCGCATGTTCGGCGTGCTGCCGATGGCGGCGGCACTGATGCTGGGCGGGCTGTACTGGGGCGCGGCGTCGGGCGACCGCGATGCGATGGCGCGCAACGTGATGAAGACGCAGGCCGCCTCCACCACGCCGACCTTCCTGCGGGGCATCGAGCTGCGCCGCGGTGCGCTGCGCCAGCTGTCCGCGGCGTTGAGCGCGGCGGTGCCCGAATCCGCCGAAGACCTGTTCGACCACTATGTCGACGACATGGTCGGTGCCTTCGCCGGCTTCCGCGTGGTGCGCAGCGTGGGCGACGACGGCCGCGAGTTCCGCTGGGTGCAGCCCGGCTTCGAAGCGCCGGTCGCGCCCTCGCCACCCGTGCCCGTGGCCGACGCGGGTCACCTGCTACCGGTCGCCGGTGGCTGGTGGCTCACCGTCGACACCGCGGGACGCCGCACGCAGGGCTTCATCGCGCTGGACGATTTCATCCGCACGCTGAGCAAGGCAGTGCTGTCGGACCGGCCGGTGCGCGCCACCGCCGTGGGCATGCCGGCGCTGGAACAGGGGCAGCCGCAGGGCGCGCCGCTTTCGGTGGAACGCGTTTCGCTGCCGGGCCACGACGTGCAGCTGGAACTGTGGGCGCCGCCGTCGCTGACCTCGTTCACGCTGCCGCGCGCCCTGGTGGTCGGCGGCCTCAGCAGCGGCCTGCTGATCGCGTTCGTGCTGTTCCTGCTCGACATCTCGCGGCGACGCTCGTCGGAAGCGGCGGAGACCGCGCGCTCTCTGTTGCTGGAAACCGAGCGCCGGCTGGATGCGCAGCGCCGGCTCAACGACGCCGCCGCGATGGACAGCGCGACCGGTTTGCCGCGGTTCTCGGCGCAGGCCAACCTGATCACCGAACGGATCGCGGCGCCGTCGGCGCACGGCCATGCGCTGGCGATCGTCGACCTGGACGGCTTCGGCATGGTCAACGATTCGTTCGGCCACGACGGCGGCGACGAAGTGCTGCGGCGCATGGGCCAGCGCATCCTCGCGGCCTGCGACGGACAGGGCAGCGTGTACCGCTATGGCGGCGAAGGCTTCCTGGCGCATTTCGCCGACGTCGACATCGACCGGCTCACCCGCTTTGCCGAGGACATCCGCCGCGCGGTGGGCCAGCCGATCGCGCTGTACTCGACGCATCCCTCGTTCACCGTCACCGCCAGCATCGGCCTGGCGCATGCGCCGGAGCACGGCGCCGACCTGCAGACCCTGCTGCGCAGCGCCGACGACGCGCGCCACCTGGCCAAGCGCGCCGGCCGCAACCAGGTGCGCCTGCCGTCGGCCAGCGCGCAGCAGGAAGCCAACGATCGCCTGAGCCGCGTCACCGCGCTGCGCGAAGCGGTCGCGCGCGGCCAGCTGCGGCTCGCCTACCAGCCCGTCGTCGCCGGCGATACCTCGCAGTTGATCGGCTTCGAAGCGCTGGCGCGCTGGCGCCATCCGGCCTGGGGCGAAGTGCCGCCGTCGGTGTTCATCCCGCTGGCGGAAAGCGCCGGCCTGATGGAGGACATCGGCCACTTCGTGCTGGAGCAGGCCTGCCAGCAGCTGGCGCGCTGGCGCACGATGGGGCTGCGCACGCTGGGCATGGCGGTGAACCTGTCCCCCAGCCAGCTCGGCCAGCCCACGCTGGCGCCGTGGATCGCCGACTGCCTGCAGCGCCACGAGCTGCCGGCCGACGCGCTGACGCTGGAACTGACCGAAAGCGTGCTGGTGGAAGACATGGGCGCCGCGCAGCAGATGCTGCAGACCCTGCACGCGCTGGGCGTGAAGCTGGCGCTGGATGATTTCGGCACCGGCTACTCCAGCATGGCCTACCTGCAGCGGTTGCCGCTGGACATCCTCAAGATCGACCGCAGCTTCGTCGACGGCATCGCGACGGAAAGCACCGACCGCGCCATCGCCCGCACCATCCTCGTGCTGGCGCACGAGATGGGCATGCGCACGGTCGCCGAAGGCGTGGAGACGTCCGAACAGATGCACGCGCTGCAGCAGATGGGCTGCGACGAGATGCAGGGCTACTTCTTCGGCCGCCCGATGGAAGTCGACGAAGCCACCACGCTGGCGCGCGGCGAACTGCGCCACGCCGCGGGCTGACGCTCAGCCGCGCAGCAGGCCTTTGATCGCGGCCGTACTGCCGCTGTCCGGGAACACCCGTGCATCCAGCGTCACGCGGGCGATGCCGAGGTGATCGCCGACCACGCCCTTGAACACGCTGCGCAGGTCGGTGGTCGCGCGCAGGTCGCGACCTTCGTTGAGCTGCGCCGGCGACAGGCCGGGCCACTCGCCCGCGACGCGTCCACCGGCGATGGCGCCACCGGCCAGCATCGCCAGCGTGCCGGTGCCATGGTCGGTGCCGCCGGTGCCGTTCACCGCCGCGGTACGGCCGAACTCCGTGGCCACCACCACCACCGTGCGCGACCACGCCTCGCCGATGCCGTCGTGGAACTGGCGCAGGCCCTGGTCGAGTTCGGCCAGCTTGCGTGCCAGCACCGGCCCCTGCTGCGCGTGCGTGTCCCAGCCGGTGTTCTCGACGAAGCCGACGCGCGGCCCGTCGTTCGCCGCCATGAAGCGCGCCGCCGCGGCCATCGCCTGCGGCAGGCGCGCGACGTTGCCGCCCGCCTGCATGCCCTGCGCGGCGACCGCCTGTTCGAACGGATGCGCCAGCGTGGCATCGGCGGCGTACAGCGTCTGCAGGCGCTGCAGCAGGATCGGGTTGACGTCGTCGGGCAAGGGCGGCGACCAGGTCGTCGCGTCGGCCGGACCACGCAGGATCAGCGGCATCACCGTGCTGACCGACAGCGCGCGCGATGACGGCAGCGCGGCCACGCAACGGTTGAGCCAGCCGCCGGTCGCACCGCCGGTGGCGGCCGTGCCGCTCTCCAGGTTGTCCTGCGCTTCGAAATGCGAGCGCTGCCGGTAGGGCGGCGCCACCGCGAGCACGGGCATCCATTCGCGACGCGCGTACAGCTCATGGCTGAAGGCCAGCGCCGGATGCAGGGCGAAATCCGCATCCAGCCGCCGCGCGTCGGCTACGGCCAAGCGACCGCGCAAGCTCGCGTGCTGCGGATCGCCGGTGGGGACGACCGCATGCAGGCCGTCCAGTCCACCGCGCAGCAGCACGACCAGCAGGCGTGTATCGCTGCGTCCGCTCGCCTGCGCGAAACGCGGCCACAGGCTGAGCGTGGTGGCGGCCGCACCGGCGGCGAGGAAGTGGCGTCGGGTGATCGGCATGGTCAGGTCCTCCACTGGAAGGCGGGACTGGCGAACAGCAGCGCGAGCCCTTCGCGTGGCGATTCCGCCCGCCGCAGCGCGGTCAGCGTGTCGGCATCGGGCGCATCGCCGAACACGACCGTGGCGGTACGCAGCGGATCGGGATCGTCGCCTGCGGCGGTTTCCGCCAGCGACTGCGCGGCCTGGATGCGCTTCCACACGGCATCGGCGCCGCTCCAGTCGGCGGCCGCATCGGCGAAGCCTTCCGGCGAGCGCGGCGTGAACGGCGGCTGCCCGAGCCGCCCCAGCAGACCGGCCAGCACGCGCGGCTGCGCGACCGTCGTCGTGCCGGTGCTGCGCAGCGTCGACACGACGAAGTCGTCCGGCGTCTTCAGTTTACGCGCATCGGCGGACCACGCCTCGTCGCTGTCGATCAGCGCGGCGTACACCGGCCGCAAGGCACCGCCGTGCCGTTGCCACGCGGCGGCCATGCGCTCGATCACCGCCGGCGGTGGCGTGTCGCTGATGAAATGCCGCGCCAGCTTGCCGCAGACGTGGCGCGCGGTCGCCGGATGCACCGCGAGGTCGCGCAGGATCGCGCGGCCCTGCGCTTCGCCGTCGGCGGCGTAGCGGCGACCGAGCACCTGGCGCGTGCCGGCCTCATGCGCATTGGGACGGAACTGGAAACTCGCAGTGCCATCGCCGGCCTGGCGTCCGCGCGCCGCCGGCACGCTCCAGCCGGTGATGGCGCGGGCGAGTTCGCGCACGTCGTCCTGCGCGTAGCCACCGTCGACGCCAAGCGTGTGCAGTTCCAGGATCTCGCGCGCGAGGTTCTCGTTGAGGCCGGCGCGCGGCGCCGCGTCGTCCTGCGCGCGCCGCCGCTGCCGCTCGGCCAGCCGCGACTGCTCGCCGACCGAGCGCACGTTGTCGAGGTAGCGCAGCATCGCCGGATGCCGCTCGACCGCCAACAGCAGGTCGGCGAAATCGCCGGTCACCTGGGGACGGATCGCTTCGCGCTCCATCGGCGCCGCGTAGAGCGTGGCCGTGCGCTTGTCGACGGAAACGGCGAAATGGTTCGACCAGAACCGCACCAGCCGTTCGACGAAATCCTGTTCGGTCACCACCGCCTGGCGATAGCGCCAGCCGAGTTCCGCCTGCTGCTGCCTGCCGAAGCGCTCGCGGAATCCCATGACCGCGTCGCCGGGCTTGTCCGCCTGGCGCGCCTCGCGACGCTGGCGCAGGTAGTCGTACTCCGCAGCGAGATAGTCGGCGCTCGACGGCAATGCCGTAGGCGCGATCGCAGGCGGCGCGCCCAGTTGCGACTGCAACCAGCCACGTGGATCGTCGATGCGGTCGAGCGTGCCCGGGCGCGCACCGAGTCCGAACCGGTTGGCGGCGCTGACGGCTTCACGTCGGGTCATGGGCGGCTCCGTGGGAACGACAGAGGTTCCAACGCCCCGCGTGCGCAGGCGTTGACAGCTCGTCGAATGCCTTCAGCGATGTCGTCGCATTTTCACGCGCATGAATGCGCCTGCGGACTACTCGCGTCCGTCGCGCAACTGTGCCAGGAAGGCGCGACCCGCCGGCCCGGGCGGCGCATCCTTGCGCCACACCGCGCGCATCGGCATCTGCGCGTAACGCGGATCGGCGTCGGCGATGCGCAGCCGTTTCAGTCGGCCTGCAGCGATATCCTCTTCGACCATCGGCAGCGGCATATGGCCCCAGCCGAGGCCGGCGCGCAGGAAGGCATGCTTGGCGCCGAGATCCGCCAGCCGCCAGGTCAGCGGCGACTGCACGGCGAAATCGCGCCCGGCGGTCAGCGGCGTGCGGTCGGTGAGCACCAGCTGCACGTGCTTCACCAGCGTCTTCGTCGGCACGGTGCCGCGCACGCCGGCCATGGCATGCGCGGGCGAAACGACAGTGACGAAGGGCACCGGCTGCAGCGGTTCCACCTCGAGTTCGTCGGGCAGGTCGGGCAACGAACCGACCACGCCGATCCGGCAGGTGCCGTCCAGCACCGGCTGGACGACACCGCCCAGCACTTCCACGTACAGCCGCAACGGCGTGTGCGGGAAAGCGGTGCCGCTGTGGGCGGCGGCGCGCGTCAGCGCCTGCATCGGGAACATCACGTCCACCACCACCGACAGTTCAGGCTCGAGGCCTTCGGCGACGCTGCGCGCGCGGGCCTTGAAGGTGTCCATGTGCTCGGCGACCGCGCGCGCTTCCACCAGCAGCGCGCGGCCGGCATCGGTGAGTTGCGGATAGCGGGCGCTGCGGTCGAACAGGGTGACGCCGAGCTGCAGCTCCAGGTTGGCCAGCGTCTGGCTGACCACCGACTGCGCGCGGCGCAGCTTGCGTCCGGCCGCGGAGAAACTGCCCTGCTCCGCCGCCGCGATGAAGGTGCGCAGCTGGTCGAGCGTGACGGCGTCGAGCATGTATCGCTCCAGACGATGGATTTCATCGAAATATATAGGCTTCCGGGATGCATGGCGACGGCCTAACCTGCGCTCCGTTCCCGCTGCACCCACCTCATTCCCCGGAGTCCACCATGTCCACCGTTACCGCCCCGCTCACCCGTACCCCTGCCCTCCACGGCGCCGCCAACCTGGCCGGCCGCACCCTGATCGCCTCGCTGTTCGTCATCTCCGGCCTCGGCAAGCTGGCCGCCTACGCCGGTACCGCCGGCTACATGGAGTCGGTCGGCGTCCCCGGTGCCCTGTTGCCGCTGGTCATCGCACTGGAAGTGGTGGGTGGCCTGGCCATTGTCGCCGGCTACCGCACGCGCATCGTCGCCAGCCTGCTCGCCGCGTTCTCCATCGCCAGCGCCGTGCTGTTCCACAGCAACCTCGGCGACCAGATCCAGCAGATCATGTTCCTCAAGAACATCGCCATCGCCGGCGGCTTCATCACCCTGGCCGCACGCGGCGCCGGCGGCTGGAGCCTCGACAACCGCTGATCCGTCACGCTCCGCGACAGGACGAACGCCGGCCCCGTGCTGGCGTTCGCCGTTGCGGGCCACCGCGACCGCACGCCGGTACAAGCACCAGACGCGACCGCCATGCGAGCGTGCAGGCTGCCTCGCCGTGGACTCCCGCATGCCTGGTCGCCTCCTCCCGCTGCTGTGCCTGGCAGGCCTGTTCGCAGGCACATCCGCGCATGCCACAGAGATGGCGCGCCTGCCGGTGGCACCGTTCGCCGTGCTGCCCGACAACGTGCGCCATCCGGAAAGCCTGGCCACCGATCCCGCCAGCGGCGAAGTCTATGTGGGCACCTTCGACGCGCGGGAGCCGGCGTCGTTACGCAACAACCAACTGCTGCGGTTCTCGGCCGACGGACGCCTGCTGGCACAGCGCAGCTTCGGCGCGACACCGCTCACCGGCATCGCACTCTTCAAGGGCGACCTGTACGTGCTCAACTTCGGCGCATCGAAGCTGCAGCGGCTCGATGCACGCTTCAGTGCCGATACGCGGGTCGAGGACGTGGTGACGTTCACTGCGCTCGCGCCGACGACGCCACCGCCACGGCATGTCGCGAATCCCGATGGCAGCCAGGACGTGATCGCCTACGGGTCGCAGGGATTCCCCGCGATCAACGGGCTGGTCTTCGACCGCGCGGGCGACCTCTACGTGTCGGATTCCTTCCAGGGCGCGGTCTACCGCATCGCCGACGCCACGACGTGCCACCCGTGCAAGGTCGAGATGTTCGCTCGCGATCCGCTGCTGGCGACTACCGGTGCTTTGCCCTTCGGCGCAAACGGACTGGCGTTCAACGCGGACGAATCCATCCTCTACCTCAACAACGCCGGCGACGGCCGGGTGCTGCGCAAGCGCATGCCGGATGGCGCCATCGACGTGCTCGCCGACGGCGTGTACGGCGCCGACGGCCTGCTGCTCCACCACGGCCTGCTGTGGGTGGCGGCGAACCAGATCGACACCATCGTGGCGCTGGACGAGCGCGGCCGCGTGCGCCACCGCGCCGGCGATTTCCTCGGCGTGGCGACCGATGGCGCGCCGCGCGGCCTGCTGTTTCCTGCCGCGACCGCGGTGCAGGGCCGCCGCATGATCGTCGCCAACCTCGCCCTGCCGCTCACGCCCGCCGCCGGCGACGAATGGGAGGAGGACGTCACCCGCTGGAACCTCATGCAATTCGATCTCCCCGATCCGCCGCCGCTCGATCACTGAGGAATTCCCATGCTCAACATCACCCCGTTCGGCTGGTTCCACACCGCCATCAGCCTGGTCTCGCTGTTCGGCGGCCTGTACACGCTGCTGCGCTACCACGACATCCGCTATGCGACGGCGTTGGGAAAGACCTATATATGGTTCACCGTCGCCACCTGCCTGACCAGCTTCTTCCTGATGCGCACCGGCAAGCTCAGCGAAGCGCACGGCCTGACCGTGCTGACGCTGGTCGTGCTCGCCATCGCGGTGCTGCTGGGGCGCAACGCGGTGCTGGGCTCGTGGCGGCACGTCGCGTCGTCGCTGGCGTTCACGCTGACGGTGTACTTCCACTTCATTCCCGGCTTCACCGAAACGCTGACGCGAGTGCCGATCGGCGCGCCGCTGGTGTCGGGCCCGCAGGATCCGCTGCTGCAGAAGCTGGTGGGCGCGACCTTCCTGGTGTTCTTGGCCGGCATGGCGCTGCAGGTACGCGTGCTGCGCCGCGGCCGCATCCAGCTGCGTCCTGCGACCTGATCCTGCGCAGGCGGCGATGCTGACCGCGCTGCCGACGCTGGATGCGCTGCTCGACGCGCATGCCGCGCAGCTGGGAGACGACGCCGTGGGGTATCGCCACCATGCCTACCGGGTGGCTAACTTCTACTGGCAGCTGTTGCCCGGCGATGCGGAGATGCTGGAGAAGCTGAGCATCGCCGTCGCCTTCCACGACCTCGGCATCTGGACCTCCAAGACGTTCGACTATCTACCACCTTCTCGGGCCCTGGCGCGGGACCACCTGCATGCGATCGGCCGGCCCGAATGGCGGACGGACGTGGACGCCATGATCGATCACCACCACCGGATCCGCCGGATGCCAGCGGCGACGCATGCAAGCGTGGAGACGTTCCGACGCGCGGACTGGATCGATATCAGCAACGGCGTGGTGCGCTTCGGCCTGCCCCGCGACGTCGTGCGCGAGGTGCGGACGACGTTCCCCGATGCCGGCTTCCATCGCCGCCTGCTGCAGCTCACCCTGCGGCGCCTCCGGCGACACCCGCTCTCACCGCTGCCGATGATGCGATGGTGACCCTGCACGCTGCCCTCGCCCCTGCCGACGGACGGTCATTGACTTATATAGTTAGGACTCCTAACTTATTGGCCATGATCGATACCCCCTTCCAGCGCAGGCAGGCCACCCGCGGACTCGAGCAGCTCGCCTCGCTGGTGCGCGCGCAGTCGTGGCGGCAGGATGGCACGCCCTCGCTGCCGCCGACCCAGGCCGCCGTGCTGCGCATGCTGCAGGGTGTGCAGGACGGCCTGCGTGCACGCCAGATCGCCGAGCGCCTGGGCGTGTCGGCGGCGAGCCTCAGCGATTCGCTGAAGGCGCTGGAAGGCAAGCAATGGATCCGACGCACGCCCGATCCCGACGACGCCCGCGCCGCGCGCGTGAAGCTGACGTCGGCCGGCTCGCGCATGGCCACGCAGCTGCAACGCCCCGACCAGGGCATGGGCTCGCTGGTGGAAGCGCTGGGCGAAGCCGATCTGGGCGCGCTGCTGCGCGTGACCCAGCTGCTGGTCAACGAGGCGCAGGAACAAGGCCTGGCCACGGGCCTGCGCACCTGCCTGGGCTGCGCGTGCTTCCGCCCGTTCGCCTCGGGCCGACGCGACGCGCCGCATGTCTGCGCGTTCCTGGACAAGGCGTTCGGCGATGCGGAACTGCGCGTGGACTGCGCGGAGCAGCAACCCGCCGACGGCGATCAACGCGAGGGAAGCGTCCTGCGCTTCCGGCAACCGACTCCGCCCTAGGCGGAAAAAGATGGGCGGCGCCCGACTGCAATCGGACGCCGCCCGGTACCTCCCACCCACCCTACGAGAGCAAGCAAGAGGAATTCGATTATGCGCCAGAACACCATCCGACGTTTCGCGTTGGCCGCCGCACTCGCGCTGGCCATCGGCGGCGCGCACGCCCACGACGGCAAGGCCCACACCGGCGGCATCGCGTCCGCCGCCAACCAGGCCGTCACCGCCGATTTCGACATCGTGCACACCAAGATCACCACCGAGAAGAACATCGCCACCTTCCACATGGCCGTGTCCGGCAAGGCCGGCAAGAGCACGCCGGCCGCGACCGGCAAGCTGGCCGGCAGCGACGTGTTCTCCTACGTGTGGCCGACCACCATCGATCCGTACGAGGTCGGGTTCGAGAAGGGCGCCGGCATCCTGGCGATGGCGGTCACTGCGCATCCGGACTTCGACGACACCCCGCTGTACGACGAGAACGGCGACGGCAAGCTCGACAACGACGGCAACCTCTGGCACAGCCACTGGGTCGTGCTGAAGCCGAACGAGGCCTGCGGCCCCGGCGCGCTGGCCGTGATCGACATTCCGGAAGGCAGCAAGCCGCGCCTGCCGAAGACCTGGCCGGGCTTCCCGATCCTGATCGACAGCCCCGGCTGGAGCCCGACGCTCAATGCCGAGACGGTGGAAGTGAAGGTGCCGTTCGACGACATCGGCGTGGTCACCGCCGGCAGCTTCGACGGTGTCACCGCCGGCCTGCGCGTCAACGCCAGCGTGCATGCACCGCTGCTGTGCGTGGTGGACGTGTTCAAGGTCGCCTCCGGCAACCTCGGCCTGCCGGGCAAGCCGAACAAGTAATTCCCCTCCCTCGCGCCGGCCTGCACCGGGCCGGTCGCGAACCCACGAGATATCCCCATGAACGCCATCGATCGCCCGGCGCCACCGTTGCAGGTGGACCGCTGGTTCAACACACCCCATGCCATCGCCCTCGAATCGCTGCGCGGCAAGGTCATCGTGCTGGAAGCCTTCCAGATGCTCTGCCCTGGCTGCGTCTCGCACGGCTTGCCGCAGGCCTCCCGCTTGCACGCGACCTTCCCCGCAGACCAGGTCGCCGTCATCGGCCTGCACACCGTGTTCGAGCACCACGCCGCGATGACGCCGGTCGCACTTGAAGCCTTCCTGCATGAGTACCGCATCGGCTTTCCCGTCGGTGTCGATCGCGCTGGCACGCCCGGACCGATCCCGCAGACGATGCACGCCTATGCGATGTGCGGCACGCCGACGCTGGTATTGATCGACGCACAGGGCCGGATCCGCCACCAGCACGTCGGCCAGGTCAGCGACCTGGTGCTGGGCGCGCAGATCGCGGCGCTGGTGCACGAGGCCCAGGCCATCGCAGCCTCCGAAGAGACGCAGTCCGGGACTGGGGCAAGCGCAGGCTGCGACCTGAACGGCTGCGCCATTCCGGCCTGACGCCCGCTGTCCGGTCATCCGCGGTCGCCGCGTTCAACAGGCACAGGGGCTTCACGGCGCGTTCGCGCCGCTCAGGATTGGATTGCACCATGCACCGCGCGCCCGCCCCTTTTTCGCTGCTGCACCGCCTGGCCTTCCTGGGCCTCGGCATGACGCTCGCGGCGCTCAGTGGGGCGCTGCTCCACTGAGGAGTCTCCCCCTGAGCAATCAGGGCGCCGGCATCTCCGGCACCAGTTCCGCCGCCCACGCCAACGCAATGGCGCGCTCCTCCGGCGCGAACGTGCGAACGTCGGTCTGGGGCAGGATCCGGTCGGCCATCGACGTGACCGACACCAGCCAGCGCTTGTCACTGACCACGGCGGCGCGCGCGAAGCGGTCGTATTCGCCGCGCTTCGACAATGCGTAGCGCAGGTCCTTGCCGATCACCTCCAGCGACAGGCCGTGCAGGTCGCTGATGTCGCTGACCACGGCGATGCGCGTGTAGCGCGCCAGCCGGGATTCGAGATCGGCGATGCAAGTGTCGTAGTCCGCGCGGGTCAGTTCGTCGGTGAAGCGGTACGCGGCGACGTGTGGCGGGCTGGTCAGTATCTCGAGCATGCACGCGCTCCAGGGAAGCCAGCGGCGACCTTAGCCGCGTCGCCAATGGCGTGCGTCAAATCCGCTTCACGAAGCTGCACCGCAGCGGCGTGCGCGTTTACGGTTGTTCGCGCTTCAGCGACCAGAACCCGATATCGCGACGCACCCGGTAGCCGAGCTGCTCGTAGAGCGTCTTCGCGCGCGGATTCTCGTGGCTGACATGCAGGAACGGCCGCACGCCGCGCGCCAGCGTCTCGTTGGTCAGCCAGGTGGTGAGCTGGCGCGCGTAACCGCGGCCATTGAAATCCGGATGCGTGCAGATCGCGCTCATTTCGCGGCTGTCGTCGCTGCCGAGGCGTTCGCCGATCATCGCCGCCAGCCTTTCGCCTTCGTAGATGCCGAAGTAGCGGCCGAGCTCCATCGTGCGGGCGCGGAAGTAATGCGGGTACACCAGCGCCGTCAGTGCAAGCACGTCGTCGCGCTGCGCGGCGTCCAACGGGACGATCTCCGGCCCGTCGGGCACGGACAACGGTGCATCGCAGACCATCTGCGCCAGCGGCTGGAACGCGTGCAGCGCCCAGCCCGCCGGCACGCGGTCGGGCGCGATGCCGAGCAGATAGACCGCTTCGTCGGCCGCCACCAGTGACGGCAACGCCTCCTCCATGCGCACCTCGCGCGAAGCGATGCCGAGGAACGGTGCATAGTCCGCCGGATAGCGGGCGAGCTGCCCGCTTCCGTCCACCTGCGCGATGCCGCGATGCAAGGTGGTCAGCGCGGACCAGAACGGATTGTCGAGGGGCATGGCGTCATCTCAGGGTGGTAGCACGCGGGAGCACGGCCGGCCGGCTTCGCACATACTAGCCGCGCGCCCCGCAGGAGACCGTGCATGCACCGTTCGTTGCGCCCCCTCGCCCTCGCCGTGTTGACGATGGCCGCACTGCCCTCGCTCGCCGCCGAACCGGATCCGGAACGCACGCGTGCCTACATCACCGAGGCATGGACGACGCTGACGCGCTCAATGGAGGACTGCTCCTCGTTCGGCGACGAGAAGATCCACGACCGTCCGGTGCTGTACCTGCCGGCCGACCTGCACGACCCGCGCGTCGAAGCGATCGGCAAGCGCTGCAACGTCGAAGTCCGCCACCTGCCCGCACGCGTAGAGCACATCGGCAGCCTGGACCCGACCGCGCTGGCGCGGCAGGGCCTGCTGTACCTGCCCCGCCCGTACGTGGTGCCCGGCGGTTTCTTCAACGAGATGTACGGCTGGGACAGCTACTTCATCGTGCTCGGCCTGCTGGCCGACGGCCGCGCCCGCCTGGCGCGCGACATGGTGGACAACATGCTGTTCGAGGTGGAGCACTACGGCGGCGTGCTCAATGCCAACCGCACCTACTACCTCACCCGCTCGCAACCGCCGTTCCTCGGCGAGATGGTGCGCGCGGTGCTGGATGAACCGACCAGCTTCGACACCCCGGCGGAGGCCAGCGCCTGGCTCGCCAAGGCCTATCCGCTGGCCGTGCGCGACCATGCGGTCTGGTTGCGGCCCGAGCATCGTGCCGGCGATACCGGACTGGCGCGCTACTTCGACTACGGCCAGGGACCGGTGCTGGAAATGCGCGATGCCGACTACCTGCGCGGGGTGATCGCGTGGCTGCTGGCGCATCCCGACCGCGACCCCGGCTACCTGGTGCAGGCCTCCGAGCATCCCGACGCCGCCGAGGCCGCGCTCCTGCGCGAGACCAGCTGCGATGTGGCCGCCTCCAAGGTCTGCGCGCAGGCCTGGGCGCAGGGCCATCGCCTGACCAGGGACTTCTACCTCGGTGATCGCGCGATGCGCGAATCCGGGTTCGACGTGAACTTCCACTTCGGCCCGTTCGCCGGCTCCACCCATCACTACGCGCCGGTCTGCCTCAACAGCCTGCTGTACCGCTACGAGACCACGCTGCAGGACCTTGCCGAGCGGCTGGACCAGCGCAGGGATGCACACGACTTCGCCCGCACCGCCGCTGAGCGCAAGGCCGCGATGGACCGCTACCTGTGGGACGCGCAGGCCGGCCAGTACCGCGACTACGATGTCGTTGCCGGCACGTCGGCGCGCGTGCCGTACATCACCACGTTCTATCCGCTGTGGGCGGGCGCCGCGTCGCCGGAACAGGCGCGTGCGCTCCAGCGCCATGTCGCCGCGTTCGAACTCAAGGGCGGCCTGGCGATGAGCCTGGACGACAGCGGTGCGCAGTGGGATGCGCCGTTCGGCTGGGCGCCGACGAACTGGCTGGCCGTGGCCGGCCTGGACGCCTACGGCTTCGACGAGGACGCAGCCCGCATCGCCCGCAAGTTCACCGCCACCATCGACCGCAGCCTCGCCCACGACGGCACCATCCGCGAGAAATACAACATGGCCAGCGGCGATGCCGAGGTGAAGGTCACCGCCGGCTACAGCGAGAACGTCATCGGCTTCGGCTGGAGCAATGGCGCCTACCTGAAGATGCAGGCCCTGCTGGCGCGCACGCCGTGAGGATCGCCATGCAGCGTGGCAGCCTGGTCGCCGGCCTGGTGATGATCGCCCTGCTCGCCGGCTGCGCATCCGCACCGCCCGCACCGACGCGGCCACCGACGGATACGCGCAGCGAGATCGTGCGGCGCCTGCCCACGCACGTGACCGACCGCGCAGGCTGGGCCGCGGACATCGAGGCCGCATTCGCGGCGCAGCGCATCGAGCCCAACAGCGAGAACATTTGCGCGGTGCTGGCCATCACCGAACAGGAATCCGGCTACGTCGCCAACCCCGCGGTGGCGAACCTGCCCAAGATCGCGCGCGGCGAGATCGACCGTCGCGCCGCGGGCATGCACGTGCCGAAATTCATGGTGGACGCCGCCCTCGCGCTGCGTTCGCCGGATGGGCGCACGTACGCGGAACGCCTGGGCACGGTGCGCACCGAGCGCGACCTCAGCGGGATCTACGAGGACATGATCGGCAGCGTGCCGCTGGGCAAGCGCCTGTTCGCCGATTACAACCCGGTGCAGACCGGCGGGCCGATGCAGGTGGGGATTCCCTTCGCCGAATCGAAGACGGCGGGCTATCCCTACCCGATGCCCGACGGCGTGCGGGGCGAGGTGTTCACGCGCCGCGGCGGCCTGTACTTCGGCATCGCCCACCTGCTCGGCTACGAGACGCCGTACACGCGCAAGGTGCATCGTTTCGCTGACTACAATGCCGGCTGGTACGCCAGCCGCAACGCCGCCTTCCAGCGCGCCGTCGCCACCGCGACGCGCACGACGCTCGCCCTCGATGGCGACCTGCTGAATCCCGGCGCACCGCTGGACAAACCGGGCCAGACCGAACGCGCGGTGCGCTCGCTCGCGGCCGACCTGCGCATGGACGACCGCGCGATCCGCAGCGCACTGGAGCGCGGCAACCGCCTCGACTTCGGCGATACCGACCTGTATGCGCGCGTCTACGCCCTGGCCGACGCGCGCGCGGGCACGCCGTTGCCGCGCGCGGTGATTCCCGGCATCACGCTCGAGAGCCCGAAGATCACCCGCGAACTCACCACGGCCTGGTTCGCCACGCGCGTGGACGAGCGCTACCGACGCTGCATGCAGCGGTAGGGTGCGCCGGTTACGGCAGGCTCAGCCGGGTCCTGCCGGCCGGGATCTCGCGCTCCACCGCCGCGTCGCCTGTGCCGACGCCGCGCGCCCAGCGCAGGCGGAACGGTGCGCCACGGTTGTCGATCTCCAGTGCGTCGCCCTGCGCGGCGCGGCGCCACGTCAGGTCCACCTGGTCCGCGCCGATGCGCAAGCGTTCCACCTTCAGCGACGTCCAGTGCGCCGGCGGTTGCGGCACGAAGTGCAGTTCGCGCCTGGCCGCGTCCACATCCAGGCCGAGCAGGCCTTCCAGCGCCGCCGACAGGAACGAGGCCGACGACCACGTCTGCTCCGGTACCGATTCGCGCTGCGGCAGGAACGCATCACCCGCCATCACTTCGTGCATGTGGCCGAGCGAATCGTGTTCGGCCCACGGCACCAGGCTCAGCCACAACCGGTTGGCGAGCGCGTCTTCGCCGACGCCCCACAACGCGCCGGCCGCGGACGCGGTGCCCAGCCCCCACACGCTGCCCTTGGCGTAGGCCTGCGGATCGTAGTCGGACGCGGAGGCGGGCGTGCTGCGCAATCCCCACGCGGTCAGGTAGTCCTCGCTCGACAGGCGCGCGAGCGTGGCGCGCGCCTCGTCCTGCGTGGCCGCACCGGACGTGATCGCCGCCATGTCGGCGGCCGAGGTGCTTTCGCCCGGATGTCCCTGGCGGCTGAAGCCGCTGATCCAGCGCTGCCCGGCGGTATCGCGGTAACGGGCGCGCAGGCTGGCGCGTGCGCGCGTGCTGGCATCGGTGGCGGACGTCGCGAGCGCGTGGTCGCCATGCAACGCGGCCAGCGAGGCCATCGCATGCGAGGCCTCCACCCAGGCCGCGGACAGGGTCAGTTCGTCGCCGAGGTCGTCCTGCTCGTTGGCGCTCATCATCTCGGCCGGCACGCGCGGCAGGCCGTCGCGTGCATCCAGCGTGGACAGGCAGTAACGGTAGGCCTTGTCGAGGGCCGACCAGTGGCGCTCGAGGAAGGCGGTGTCGCCGCTGGCGCGCAGGTACTCCGCCGCCGTGGCGATCAGGTCGAACGCGATGTCCACGTGCACGTACATGTAGTGGTAGTCGCGCGCCCAGTCGAGGAAGCCGGCGCTCTGCGACATCTCGTGCCAGATCATGCCGTTGTCCGGATGCTGGTAGCGCAGGATGAAGGCGAGCTGTTCGGCGGCGCGCTCGTAGCGGCCCTGGTGGATCAGCGAGCGCGTGGTCAGCAGTCCGTCGCCGGCGAAGTACCAGGCGTACTGTGGGCGCCGCGCACCATGCGAGGGACCATAGCCGGCCACCATGCCGCAGCCGAGGCGCGCATTGCAGGTCCAGGCCTGTTCAACTGCGATCTGCGCCCACTGCAGCGCGCGGTTGACGTCGGCATCCGGCGTGGTGATGCGGACCCAGTCCTGCAGCGCGAAGCGCGCGGCATCGTCGGCCGCGTCCGCGGACGCCGCCTGCAGCAGCGCGCCCGCGGTGGCGTGGACCTCCTCACCGGTTTCGCTCTGACCCGCCATGGCCAGCGTCGCGCAGCGCGCGGTGCCGCACTGCACCGGCGTCAGTTCCATGAAGACCGGACGACCGAACTCGCTGCCGCGACGGTCGTTGTTCGGCAATGTGTGCTCGCCGGCCTGCGGCGATGCGACCATCGCGCGGAACCGTCCGCTGGGCTCGTTGAGCAGGAAGCCGCGCGCCTGCGCATCCCAGCCGAACTCCTGCCCGCCGATGCCCGCCGGCCACATCAGGTTGAGCGAGGGCCGCAGGTGCACGCGTACGCGCACGTCGTCGTGTCCCTCGACGCGCAGCGACACGCCGGCACCGGGCAATCGCCCGTGCGCTTGGATGCGTTCGACGACGCGGAATCCGTCGCCCCGGTAGCGCCGGGTGACGCCCAGCGGATCCACGTCCACGCCTTCCAGCACGTCCAGCCCGCGCACGGCGCGCCCGTCGGCAAGGAATTCGAGGTGGTATCCCGACACGATCTGCAGCGGGAACGCCCAGAACTCGAGACCGTCCTCGGCGTAGCCGCCGGCGAATCCACGCAGCCCATGGGCCGCGACATAGCGGTCCTGGCGCGCCTGGTCGGTCGACCAGACCGGCAGGCCGTGCACGCGCTTTTCACCCGCCACGCCATCGCGCGCGTGCGCGATGCCTGCCGCGCCGCAACAGACCAGCACGACCCACAAGCCCCAGCCTCGATGCATCGGTAGCCCTCGCCATCGTCCCGTCCGGCATCGTAGCAATCCCGGCCGCCGACCTTCGGCAGGACGCCGCATTAACACCGGGCGGCGCAAGGTCCGCATTCCGTCGATGCGGCTGTCGAATTCCGCCAACGCGGTTCGTCGCATCCACGAAGGCGCCATCCCGGCGCCGCATCCCCCGGAGGTTTCCATGCCGTACATCGATGGTTTCGTGGCCGCCGTGCCCACCGCCAACAAGCAGACGTTCATCGACCACGCGAACATGGGCGATCCCGTGTTCATCGAACAGGGCGCCACCCGCGTGGTCGAGTGCTGGGAAGACGACGTGCCCGACGGCAAGGTCACCGACTTCCGCAGGACCGTGCAGGCGAAGGCGGACGAAAGCGTGGTGTTCTCGTGGATCGAGTGGCCCGACAAGGCCACGCGCGACGCCGGCATGAAGAAGATGATGGACGATCCGCGCATGTCGCCCGAGAACAATCCGATGCCGTTCGACGGCAAGCGCCTGATCTACGGTGGCTTCGTCCCCACGGTGACGCTGGGGCCGGAAGGCGCGCCGTCGTCGTACGTGGACGGCTTCATCCTCGCAGCGCCCGCGGACGGCAAGGAGGCGTTCACCGAGTTCGCTGCCACCTTCGACGCGATTTTCATGGAGTACGGCGCCGCCCGCATCATCGAGGCCTGGGGCGACGACGTACCGCACGGCACGCAGACCGACTTCTTCCGCGCGGTGCAGGCCAAGGAAAGCGAGAACGTCGCCTTCTCGTGGATCGAATGGCCCGACAAGGCGTCACGCGATGCCGGCACCAAGAAGGTGATGGAAGACCCGCGCATGGATCCCGCCAGCCAGGGCGACACGCCGATGCCGTTCGACGGCCAGCGCATGGTCTATGGTGGCTTCACGCCCGTGGTCGAACTGCGCGCCTGATCGTCAGGCATGCCGGGGCGGAACCTCCGCCCCGGGCTTCCGGCCGAAGCCGTCGGCACGAGCACGCATGGCGGCTTCATGCCTTGCACTCGCGTGCGCCATTGCGGACACGATCACTGCACACGTTTGCATACAACTGTGTTCATGCGTTTCGCAGCGCTCGCACGATGCTGGCGCATCGCGCACCACGCCAGTGCGTGCCGTAAAAACCGTATGGAAACAGCGGTATTCAGGACATAACGAAGATTACCTTCGTGTCATCGCGCGTCACCCTGTGATCGCCGCCTCACTTCACGAACTTCGCCGACGCCTAAGGTGGTCGCGGTAACGCGACGCTGTTGCACGGCAGTGTTACGCCGGTTACCGATGTGCTTGGGACGCCACGCTATTCATTGCGGCCCGCACACGAGAGAGACCCACCACTTCCGACGCACTATTTAGGGGCGCAACGCATGGGCAAGAGAGAGAAGCCGTACGCACGTGTTTCCAGGACGCCGCTGGCGTCCGCAGTGAGATGGGCCCTGGTCGCCGCCACCCTGGCCGGCAGCAGTACCGTTCTCGCGCAGACCGCGGAACCGGCCGCCGCACCGGCCACCGCGCAAACCAGTGAAGAGGCCACGACGCTCGACACCGTGTCCGTGCTCGGCAGCCGCGGGCAACCGCGTACCGTGTCCACGTCGGCCGTGCCGATCGACATCATCAGCGCCGAGGAATTCCGCAACCAGGGCGCCACCGACGCGCTCGACCAGCTGCGCGTGCTGGTGCCGTCGTTCAACGTCAGCACCATCCCGATCGACGACGCCGCCAGCCTGGTGCGTCCCGCCAACCTGCGCGGCCTGCCGCCGGACAACACGCTGGTGCTGGTCAACGGCAAGCGCTTCCACCGCTCGGCCGTCATCACCTTCCTCGGCCACGGCCTGTCCGATGGCTCGCAGGGTCCCGACCTGTCGGTGTTCCCGTCGATGGCGCTGGAACAGGTGGAAGTGCTGCGCGACGGCGCGGCGGCGCAATACGGTTCCGACGCCATCGCCGGCGTCATCAACTTCGGCCTGAAGAAGATCAGCGAAGGCGGCGCGTTCGAGGCCTTCGCCGGCCAGTACTACGAAGGCGACGGCTTCACCACCCAGTACACCGCGCAGATCGGCCTGCCGCTGACCTCGCGTGGCTACGCGACACTGACCGCGGAATGGCGCAATGCGGACGCGACCTCGCGCAGCGTGCAGCGCGACGACGCGGCGGCCGCCATCGCCGCCGGCTATCCGGGCGTGCCGGAACCGGCGCAGATCTGGGGCTCGCCGGAAGTGAACGACGACATCAAGTTCGTCGCCAACCTCGGCATCAGCGGCGACAGCGTCGATGTCTACCTGTTCGGCAACTACGCGCAGCGCGACGTCGACGGTGGTTTCTATTTCCGCGACCCGACGGCGCGTTCGGGTGTGTATTCCAACGACGGCGGCGACACGCTGCTGATCGGCAATACCACCGGCGTCGGCACCTGCCCGACCATCGCGCTGCGCGACGGCGCGGGCAACCTGATCCCGTACAGCACGGTCAGCGCAGCGGTGGCGGCGTTGCCTTCCAACTGCTTCACCTTCCTGTCGTCGCTGCCGGGCGGCTTCACGCCGCGCTTCGGCGGCTCGCTGGAGGACGTGTCGGTGGTCGGCGGCGTCAAGGGCACCTGGGGCAATGCGTGGCACTGGGATGCCAGCGTGACCTACGGCCGCAACGACATCGACTTCACCATCTACAACACGGTCAATGCCTCGCTCGGCGCGGCGCAGCCCGATGGCCTGCGCTTCCATCCCGGCGGCAATACGCAGACCGAGAAGGGCGTGAACTTCGACGTCGGCACCGACTTCGAAACCAGCTTCACCGTGCAGCCGGTGCGTTTGTCGGCCGGTGCGGAGTGGCGCGAGGAAAGCTTCGAGGTCAAATCCGGCGACGGCCCGTCGACCGCCATCGGCCCGCTGACCCAGCAGGGCTTCGCGCTGGGTTCGAACGGTTTCAACGGCTTCAGCCCGCGCACGGCCGGCGAATGGGATCGCCGGAACTGGGCGGTCTACCTGGACATGGAGGCGCAGTTCACCGAGCAGTTCATGCTGGCCGCTGCGGTGCGTCGCGAGGATTTCGACGATTTCGGCAGCACCACCAACGGCAAGCTGACCGCGCGCTTCGACGTCAGCGATACGTTCGCCCTGCGTGGCGCCGTCAACACCGGCTTCCGCGCGCCCACGCCGGGCCAGGCCAACGTCAGCCAGATCACCACCGCCTTCGAAGGCAGCGCGCTGATCGACATCGCCACGCTGCCGCCGACCAATCCCATCGCCCAGCTGAAGGGGTCCCGCGCGCTCACGCCGGAAGAATCCAAGAGCGCGTCGCTGGGCCTGGTATGGAACAGCGGCGACTGGCTGGTCACCGTGGACGGCTACCACATCGAAGTGGAAGACCGCATCGCGCTGAGCACCAGCTTCGAACTGACCGACGCGGAGCGCGCGGCGCTGGTGGCCTCGGGCAATCCGGAGGCGGCCTCGCTCAACTCGGTGACCTACTTCGGCAACGCCTTCGACACCACCACCACCGGCGTCGACGTGGTGACCAGCGTCGAGACCGAGCATTTCGGCGGCAAGACGACGTACTCGCTGGCGGCGAACTGGAACAAGAGCGAGGTGGACCGCTACGACGCCAACTTCATCAACGAAGCCCGTGTCTACAAGATCGAGGAATCGCTGCCGAAGACCAAGGGCTACTTCAGCATCAACCACCAGCGCGAGGTTTTCCACGCCAACCTGCGCCTCAGCTACTACGGCTCGTGGTACGAGGACCACTTGGACAGCGGCGCCATCCTGGTCGAAGACGGCGGCCTGCCGATCTACGAAGACAGCAAGGTGATCGTCGACGCCGAGGTGGGCTGGACGTTCCCGTCGGGCCTGTACGTCAACGTCGGTGCGCAGAACCTGTTCGACGAAACCCCGGACGACAATCCGTGGGGTGCGGCGGTCGCCGGTGCGGCGTATCCGGTGCATTCGCCGTACGGCTTCAACGGCGGCTTCTACTACGCCCGCGTGGGCTGGAAGTTCTGATAGCGCAGTAGACCGGAGCCGGTGTCCCGTGCGGGCACCGGCGTCCGCATCAGCCAGGCGTCGCCCCTCGGGCGACGTCCTTCGCCACCTCCGCGACCAGCGCGCGCAGCCACTGGTGCGCCGGATCGTGGCGGTAGCGCACATGCCACGCCATCTCCAGCGGGAACGTCCCCAGGTCCACCGGTGCACGCAGCACCTTCAGCCGCGGATCGCGCGCCAGCCGCGCGCAGATCAGTTTCGGCAGCGTGGCGCAGTAATCGGTGGCCGCCACCAGCTCGGGAATCGACAGGAAGTGCGTCACCGAGACGACGACGTCGCGCCGCAGCCCCTGCTTCTCCAGCGCCTGGAACACGCCGGCGCGCAGCTTGCCCGGCGGCACCACGTTGACGTGCCGCAACTGCTCGTACTGCACCCTGGACAGGCGCTTGTTAACGACGGGATGGTCGGCGCGCACGACGCAGGCCAAACCATCGTCGGCCAGGTGCTGCACCACCAGATTGTCCGGCGGCTCGACGAACCGGCCCAGCACCATCGCGGTCTCGCCCGAGATGGCGCCCGTCTCAGCGAGGTCGGTGCCGAACGGGACCAGCCGCAGCCGGATGCCCGGGGCGCGCTCGCGCAGCCGCGCCGCGATGGCCGGCACCAGCACGAACTCGAAGTAGCTGTTCGGCGCCAGCGTGAACAGTCGCTCCTCCTTCGCCGGGTCGAACTGCCGCTGGCCCAGGACCAGCGCATCGACCTGCGACAGCGCCGCGGCGATGCCCGGCGCCAGCTCCATCGCCTTCTGTGTGGGCTGCATGCCGTAGCGTTCGCGGATGAACAACGGGTCCTGCAGCATGTCGCGCAGCCGCGCGAGCGCATTGGACAGGGCCGGCTGGGTGATGCCCAGCCGCTCGGCCGCGCGGGTGACGTTACGCTCGTCCATCAGCGCCAGGAAAACGGGCAACAGGTTGAGGTCGTAGCGCATCCAGTCATATTGGATTTCTTATATCTGGAATTCAACAGATAAATTGGATGAATGCCTAGCCGGCGCGCATGCTGCGTCCATCCCGGCGAGGCCCTCACCCGAAGGCGCCTCGCTCCCACCCCACGCTGGAGCCGCCGCATGTCCACCGACGTCCTGTTCTCCCCCACCCGCCTCGGCTCCATCGAGGTCCGCAACCGCATCGCCATGGCGCCGCTCACCCGTTCGCGCGCCGGCATGGACGGCGTACAGACGCCGCTGGCCGTCGACTACTACGGCCAACGTGCGTCGGCCGGCCTGATCATCACCGAAGCCACCAACGTCTCCCGCCAGGGCCGCGGCTACGCCTACACGCCCGGCCTGTACACGGACGCGCACGTCGCCGCGTGGAAACCGGTCACCGACGCCGTGCACGCCGCAGGCGGCCGTATCGTGGTGCAGCTGTGGCACGTGGGCCGCATGTCGCACAGCAGCCTGCAGGCCGATGGCGCGGCGCCGGTGGCGCCGTCCGCGATCCAGGCCGGCGGCAGCGTGTTCACCGAAGCCGGCCACGTGCCGCCGTCGATGCCGCGCGCCCTGACCACCGACGAGATCGCCGGCATCGTCCAGGACTACCGTAGTGCGGCGAAGCGCGCGAAGGATGCTGGCTTCGATGGCGTGGAAGTGCACGCCGCCAATGGCTATCTGCTGGAGCAGTTCCTGCGCGACAGCACCAACCACCGCGACGACCGCTACGGTGGTTCGATCGAGAACCGCGCCCGCCTGCTGCTGGAAGTGACCGCGGCCGTAGCCGAGGTCTGGGGCGCCGAGCGCGTCGGCCTGCGTCTGTCGCCGCTGTCCACCGCCGTGGGCGACACCCCGCTGGACAGCCGCACGATGGAGACGCACCTCTACGTCGCGCGCCGCCTCGGCGACATGGGCCTGGCCTACCTGCACGTGGTCGAAGGCCAGCTGCACGCCGGCAATGGCGCGGACGACTTCGATGTCGACGCGCTGCGATCGGCGTTCGGCGGCGCCTACCTCGCCAACAACGGCTACGACCGCCGGCGCGCGCTCGAGGCCACCTCCAACGGCCACGCCGACATGATCGCCTTCGGCAAGGCCTTCATCGGCAATCCCGATCTGGTCGAACGGCTGCGCGACGACGTCCCGCTGTTCGACGCGCCGACAGCCGGCTACTTCGGCGGTGGCGCGGAAGGCTATACGCAGTTCACACCGCCGCAGGCCGCTGCGGCCTGATCGCCGCGCTTCTCCCCCTCTCTCCGCACCCCATCCTTCAGGAGTCCACCATGTCCCTCCACGACCTGCTTCCCGGCAAACTCGGCTTCGGCACCGCGCCGCTCGGCAACATGTTCCGCGACATTCCGGAAGCGGAAGCGCGCGCCACCGTCGACGCCGCCTGGCACGACGGCATCCGCTATTTCGACAACGCGCCCTTCTATGGCGCCGGCCTGGCCGAGCTGCGCATGGGCGAAGCGCTGGCCGAAAAGCCGCGCGACGAGTACGTCATCAGCACCAAGGTCGGCCGGCTGATCCTGGACGAAGTGGAGGACGTCAGCGCACGCGATCTTGGCGAGAAGGGCGAGGTGTTCAAGCACGGCCGCCCCAACCGCATCGTCAACGACTATTCCTACGACGCCACGCTGCGCTCCATCGACGACAGCCTGAAACGGCTGAAGACGGACCGCATCGAGATCGCTTGGGTGCACGACGTGGCGCAGGACTTCTACGGCGACGCCTGGCTGTCGATGTTCGAGCAGGCGCGCACGGGCGCGTTCAGGGCGCTGGACAAACTTCGCGACGAAGGCGTCATCCAGGCCTGGGGGCTGGGCGTGAACCGGGTCGAGCCGATCGAGCTGCTGCTGGAGCTGGAAGGGCCGCGTCCGGACGGCTTTCTGCTGGCCGGCCGCTATACCTTGCTCGATCATGCACGTGCGCTGCAACGCGTGATGCCGAAGGTCGCCGAGCGCGACCTGGGCATCGTGGTCGGCGGTCCGTACAGCTCCGGCGCACTGGTCGGCGGCCCGAACTTCGAATACGCCCCGGCCACGCCGGAGATACTCGACAAGGTCGCCCGCATCAAGGCGCTCGCCGATCGCCACGGCATCAGCATGAAGGCCGCAGGCCTGCAGTTCGCCCTCGCGAATCCTGCGGTGGCCGCAGTGATTCCCGGCGCCAGCCGGCCCGGCCGCATCGCCGAGGATCGTGCGGCCTTGCAGGAAGTGGTGCCGGTGGATTTCTGGCGCGAGCTGCGCAGCGCCGGCCTGGTGCATCCCGACGCGCCGCTGCCCGGTCTTGGCTGAGCGCGGGATCGCGGCCGCCGTCACCGCGACGGCGGCTTGTGCTCCGGAATCCGCCGCCGCGGTGCCTGCGCCTCGCGCTCATCCATCTCGCGCACGCGACGACCCGCCTCGCGGATCAGGTCCGGAAGAAGATGCGTCTCCGGCAGGTGCTTCCAGTATTTCTGCGGCATCTCCTGCTGCATCATCCGCGTATTGAGCCGCGCTGGATTGAAGATGTTGGCGTAGTAGGTCCGCCACAGCGCATCCTCGGCATCGTCGGCCGGCGCATCCGACCGCTGCGCCCCCTCGCCTGCCCACAAATGTTCGCCATCCCACTGCACGCTGCGGTAGGGCGTGAGGATCGCCCAGCGCATGCCGGCGAAACGGCGCATGAAGAACGGCGCCACCCGATCGACGATGTAGTGATCGGGTTCGAACCAGGCGATGTAGGCGTTGTCTTCGCCGTCGACCTGGCGGAAGCGCACGAAGGCCTTCATCTTGTGCGTATCGCGGCGCACCGCCTGCGCCCAGCGCGTCGCGCGATGCACGTCGGGATCGGTCGCACGATCGAGCAGGGCGCGCTCGCCATTGCCGATCCGCCACAGCAGGCGGTACAGCAACGCATGCCGGTCCACGTCGCGATGGCACAGCACGGAGGCCGCGAACGCCATGAACTCGGCCGGCACCGACAGGCCCTTCCGGCGCGCGGGCTGATCTACGACGGCGGCCGCCGCGAGCAACGCGCCCTGCGCATCGGCCTGCCACTCGACCGCCTCCGGCGGCAGCTCCGCCTCCCAGGCATGGCGCGCCTGCACGCGCCACGCATCCAGGTCCCACGCAGGCATCACGGTGGCGCGGAACATCGCGTGCTCAGCCGAACAGGTCGGCTTGACGTGGCGCCGGCGCCAGTTCCCGCCGCAGCCGCACAGGATCGTCCAGGCGCTGGCGCGGGTGATGGTCGAGCAGCACCACGAACGGCAGCACCTTCTGCAGCGGCGCGCGCAAGCGGGCCAGGTCGGCGACGCGCAGCTTGCCCTGACGCCGCGAATCGATGATGCGCTGCACGTTGCGCGCGCCCAGCCCGGGCACCCGCAGCAGGGTCTCGCGCGGCGCGGTATTGAGGTCGACCGGGAACTGCTCGGCATGCCGCAGCGCCCACGCCAGCTTGGGATCGACGTCCAGGTCGAGCATGCCGCCCTGCGTGCCGATGTCGTCGACGATCTCCTTCACGTCGAAGCCGTAGAACCGCAGCAGCCAGTCGGCCTGGTACAGGCGGTGTTCGCGCAGCAGCGGCGGCGCGCGCAGCGGCAGCTGCGTGGACGCGTCGGGAATCGGGCTGAAGGCGGAATAGTAGACGCGCCGCATGCGGAACTGGCCATACAGCGCGTCACTGGTCTGCAGGATGGCGCGGTCGTCGGCGGCATCGGCGCCGACGATCATCTGCGTGCTCTGCCCGGCCGGCGCGAACTTCGGCGGGCGCTTCCGCTTCGATTGCTGCGCCTCCTGCTTGCTCGGCTTCGCCGCCTGGATGCGCCAGTGCAGCTCGCCCATCGCGTCGCGGATGCCCTGCGCCTGCTTCTGCGGCGCCAGCTGCTTGAGGCCCGCTTCGGTCGGCAGTTCGACGTTGATGCTCAGGCGGTCGGCGTAGCGGCCGGCGGCGGCGAGCAGTTCCGGCGAGGCCTCCGGGATCGTCTTCAGGTGGATGTAACCGGCGAAACGGTGGTCCTCGCGCAGGCTGCGCGCCACCTCGACCATCTGCTCCATCGTGTAGTCGCCGTTGCGGATGATGCCGCTGGAGAGGAACAGCCCTTCGATGTAGTTGCGCTTGTAGAACTCCAGCGTCAGCCGCACGACCTCGGCGGTGGCGAAGCGGGCCCGCGGCACGTTGCTGGATACGCGGTTGACGCAGTACGCGCAGTCGTAGATGCAGAAATTGGTCAGCAGGATCTTCAGCAGCGACACGCAGCGCCCGTCCGGCGTGTACGAATGGCAGATGCCCATGCCCTCGGTGCTGCCGATCCCGCCCTTGCCCAGCGAGTGCCGCTTGCCCGCGCCGCTGGACGCGCACGACGCGTCGTACTTGGCCGCATCGGCGAGGATCGCGAGCTTGTCCTTCAATTGCATGGCGTCATCCTATCCGGCGCCTGCTCACGCGGTGAGACCGTATCGCCGCGATCGGCCATGCGATGCCGACATGCGGACAAAGCACGATATCCAGCGCCCTGAATCCCGGCATGCGGAACGGCGGATGCCAAGCGACCAGAACTGCATTCATGAACGTGATGTCCGGCGGGCCACGCCTGGAGGGCGGGCGACAGCCCTTCTACGTCGTTACGCCACGAATGGATTCACACCAACACCGCATCTGCGGTCCGGGAGGAAGCGTCGAAGGCGGGACGGATCCACAGAGTTTCCCGTCAGCGAGAGGGAACGTTCTCCAGTACGTCGATCTTGTCTGCGGAACCGACCACGACATGCGTCTGGTAGTAGAACGAGCCCGTGGGCTTGCCATTGGCGACGAAATCGATCTTGGCCCGCTGCGCATGGCCGACCACCTGGATCACCATGCCGTTGAACAGGGTATCGGGCTCCTGCCGGTAGAGCCGACGCAATTCCTCCTGCGCCTTGGGCAGCAGGTGCACCGACAGGTTGCGCTGATCGCGATAGTCCTTTTCGGAGTTCAGGTACAGGCCGTTCCCACTGCGTCCGCTGGCCTGGACGCGCATCACGAAGATCCCGGGAACGGCCTCCGGTGCCCGGTCCGCCGCCAGCATCACGGCGTCGGCGGGCCCGATACGGAAACCCTTGCCGCTCATCTGCATCGCCTGTAACGCGCGATGCACGACAGGCCCACCGCAGACGTCCTTCAGCACCAGCGCAGGATCGGACGCACCACCGTCAGCGAGGACTTGCGACTGCCGCCACGCCTCCTCGGCCTGACTCTGGCGACCGGCCAGCACATGCGCGGACCAGCGGTCGTAAAGTGCGGCGGTTTCGGTCCGACGGGCGATGCCGTAGTCCATCACGCTACGTGCCTGGCGTACCTGTAGCAGCGCGGCGTCGACGTCTTCGCGCCAGCACAACAGCCAACTAGCGTAATCGCCTCGAAGCCACGCGCTGCCAGGATGGTCGGCCAACCGCGTCTTGTAGACGCGCTCGGCGTCGTCGAGCCTGCCGGCGCGGTTGTAGTGGGGCAGCATTTTGTTTTCTGCCGCGGCGCGTTCCGCTTTCGTCGCCTGTCTGGACCCCAGCACTTTCTGGTACTCGGCGACGGCTTCGACATGACGATCCTGATCGTCGAGCAGGTTGCCGCGCCGGATCGCCAGCCACGCCGGCTCGGCGCCGGCTTGCTCGGCCTTCCGAAGCGAGGCTTCACCTTCCTCCCATTGCCTGCTCAGGCGATGGACCTCGGCACGCAGCAGATGGTTCTTCGGGTCCGCTGGCGCCAGCGAAATGGCCCGGTCCACGGATCGCGCCGCAGCTTCCAGCGTTCCAGGCTCGTAGACGCTTCCGTATCGGAATCCCTCGGCCATCACGATCCCAGCCTCGGCACGATACGCAGGCGCGTAGTCAGGGTGCGTACGCAGTACACGATCGACGATGGCCCGGGCCCGTAACAACTCCTCGCCCGCGCCACCCCAGGCATCCAACAGTTCGACAGCCTGCTCGATCTCCCGCGAAACCTCGACAGGCACGGTCTGCGGCGATTCCTGCGCGACGGCCTGCGCAACCCCGCCCGCCAGTGCCACCCACGCAAACGCCACCCGCATCGCCCTGCGCCACTGCTCGCTCATGCCTGCATCCCTGGTCTGTTCCGCATCCGATGGCAATGCGAAAGGCCCGCACGGCGAGCCGATCCCCTCCGCGGATTCTGACGGATGCGACGGCGCCACGCACGCGCGAGCGGCATGACGCCGGGCCGCGCGA
This sequence comes from Pseudoxanthomonas sp. LjRoot206, assembly GCF_056175725.1. Classification (NCBI taxonomy): domain Bacteria; kingdom Pseudomonadati; phylum Pseudomonadota; class Gammaproteobacteria; order Lysobacterales; family Lysobacteraceae; genus Pseudoxanthomonas; species Pseudoxanthomonas sp. LjRoot206. The sequence continues at coordinate 106,401 of NZ_JBGFFI010000001.1, read as the reverse complement.
CGGGCGCGATGCGCCTCAGAGCTTGAACAGCGGCTGCAGCTTACGCGCCAGCCAGCCGGGGAACCGCAGCGGTGCGTCCAGTGCGGACACGCAGATGCAGGCAGTGCCGGGCACGGTGACCGGCTGGTGTTCGACGTCGCTGTCGAGATCGGCGACGTCGCCGGGCGCGAACTGGCCCAGCGCGTCGTGGTAGGCGCCACGCAGGATCTGGGTCAGTTCGGTGCCGCCGTGGCTGTGCACCGGCATGCTGCGGCCAGGACCGATCTTCAGCATCAGCAGCGTGCCGCCCTTGGTGCCGCTCGCGCGGATGCAGTGCACGCCCGGCGCCATCCAGCGCCACTTGAGCGCGCGGTAGGAGCTGCCGAAGTACGGGTGCAGCGGCGTCGGCAGGCGGTCGTCGTCTTCGTAAGGCGCACTGCGCGGCGACAGGGCGGCGACCGGCGGCGCCACGTCGTCCAGCTGCGACAGCATGGCGGCGCGCAGGCCGGCGAACCGGTCCGTCGCCACGAGGGTCGCCGGCTGCTGGTGCTCGATCAGCTGGCCGCCGATGCGTTCGGCCTCGTCCACGCGCGCGCGGCAATGCGCGCACGTCTCCAGGTGCGTGGCGGCGACCACCGCCACCTCCACCGCGAGGGCGCCGGCCGCGTAGCTGACCACGGTGGACGGATCGAGATGGTGGTGCGGATTCACGGCTGACCTCGTACTTGGCCCTGCAGGCGCAGGAAGGCGCGCCGCAGGTGCGATTTCACGGTGCCCAGCGGCATCTGCAGTTCGTCGGCGATGTCCTGGTGGCTCTTGGCCTCGAAGTAGGACATGCGCATCAGGCGCGCCTGCACGGCGGGCAGTTCCTCGATGCGACGCTGCAGGTGGGCGTGTTCGGCGTAGTCCTCAGCGGACGAGAACGGGCGCGCCAGTTCCTCGTCGGTGGCAGGGAGCGCCTCTTCCAGCACCTGCACCCAGCCCGGCTCGCGCCGCACGCGGTCGATATGCAGGTTGCGGCCGATGCGGAACAGCCAGGTCGACACCGCCCCCTGCTGCGGGTCGTACATCGACGCGCGCTGCCACAGTCGCAGCAGCGCTTCCTGCGACAGCTCCTCCGCGATGCCTTCCGGACTGCCGAGGCCGCGCAGGTACAGGCACAGGCGCGGCATGAAGTGGTCGTACAGGCGCATGAAGCTGCCGCGGTCGCGCAGCCGGGCGACCGCGACCATTTCGCTGGTCCAGTCGTGGGCATCGCGCGCGAGGGGGATGGGCGTGGACACGGGCCGGGCCGCCCGCAGGGGCGACGGTCTCCTTGTGAGGTCGATGGGCATGGTATGCCAGGTCCTGGTTCGGCTCGTGATGGCGGTCTCTACGAAGATGACCGCGCTTCGGATGCACCGTCCCGCCCGGTCCGCATCGCATCCAGCCGCGGCCGGCGCACGTAGACGCCTCCGGCTTCCCGCGACCCACTCCGCCATGACCTACCTTCCGCCTCTCCCGTTGGTGCTGCTGGCCTTCGCCGCGCTGGCCAGCCCCACCGCGTCCGCCAGTGTCGACGTCCTGCGCCAGGAAGCCACCGCCTACGGCCGCAAGAGCGCGTCTGTGGTGTATCGCGAGTCGCACTGGCGCTACCGGCAGGACGGCACCGCCCGGCGCTTGGTGCTCTACCGCTGCCCGGACGGCCGTGCGTTCGCGCGCAAGACCCTGGTGGAGCGCACCGGCCCACAGGCGCCGGACTTCGACTTCGAGGATGCCCGCGACGGTTACCGGGAAGGCGTCCGCAGCAGCGAGCGGGGACGCGTGGTGTACGTCAGGGAAAAGTCCGGTGCACGGACCCGGGAACAGGTGGTGACGGTGCCGGCAGGCGCGGTCATCGATGCCGGTTTCGACGCCAGCGTGCGGCTGCACTGGGACGCGTTGGGTGTGGGCCGCGACGTCACCCAGCCATTCCTGTTGCCCAGCCGCTTTGCCTTCGTGCCGGTGAAGCTGGACCCGGGGCCCGTGGTGCGCTGGAACGGCGTTCCCGCCCAGCGCATGTCGATGAAACTGGACCGGTGGTACGGCTTCGTCGCGCCGACCATGCAGCTCACCTACGCCACGGCCGACCAGCGGCTGCTGGAGTTCGCCGGCATCGCCACGATCCGCGACGGTCAGGGCAAGCATCAGGACGTGCGCATCGTGTTTCCGCAGCCGGCGGCGCCGGCCACGGTGCAGGCGCTGCAGGCTGCGCTGGCAACGCCGCTGGTGCGCGCGTGCAGGGGATGACCGGTCGTCACGCATCCAATGCACGACTTCGTCCGTAGTATGAGTCAACGCAATCGAGAACCCCGTGATGCCGGCAAGCGACTCCCCCTCCTCCCCGCCGGCGCGTCGCGGCCTTGCCGCCGTTCGACGCTGGTTCGACACGGAGGCCGCACAGGACGATGACGCGCAGGCGGCCCGCATCGACTGGCTGCGGGCGGTGCCTTTCATCGGCATGCACCTGGCCTGCGTGGCGGTGCTGTGGGTGGGCGTGTCGCCGATCGCGCTGATCGTCGCGCTGGCGCTGTACGCGGTGCGCATGTTCGCCATCACCGGCTTCTACCACCGCTACTTCTCGCACCGCACCTTCCGCACCTCGCGCGTGCTGCAATTCGTGTTCGCGCTGATCGGCGCGGCCAGCGTGCAGCGCGGGCCGCTGTGGTGGGCCGCGCACCACCGCAACCACCACCGCCATGCCGACACGGCGGCCGATCCGCACTCGCCCAACGTGCACGGCTTCTGGCGGAGCCATGCCGGCTGGTTCCTGACGCGCGAGGGCTTCCGCACCGACTGGTCGCGCATTCCCGACCTCGCCCGCTATCCGGAGCTGCGCTGGCTGGACCGCTACGACACCGTCGTGCCGGTGCTGCTCGCCGCTGGCCTGTATGGCCTCGGCGCCGTGCTGGAACGCGTCGCGCCTACGCTCGGCACCAGCGGTCCGCAGTTGCTGGTGTGGGGCTTCTTCGTCTCCACCGTCGTGCTGTTCCATGCCACCGTCACCATCAACTCGCTGGCGCACCGCTTCGGCAAGCGCCGCTTCGATACGCGCGACGACAGCCGCAACAACCTGTGGCTGGCGCTGCTGACCTTCGGCGAGGGCTGGCACAACAACCACCACTTCTTCCCGGGCACCGCGCGCCAGGGCTTCCGCTGGTGGGAAATCGATCTCACCTGGTACGGCCTGCGCCTGCTGGCGATGCTGGGGCTGGTGCGCGACCTCAAGCCTGTGCCGGCCTGGGTGCTGGCGAAGGCGAGGCGCTGAGCATGCGCATCGCCGTCATCGGATCGGGCATCGCCGGGCTGGCCTCGGCCTGGTGGCTGTCGCACCACCACGACGTGGTGCTGTACGAGGCCAACGACTACCTCGGTGGGCATACGCACACGCACGACGTCGAACAGGCCGGCCGGCGCTACGCCATCGACAGCGGCTTCATCGTCTTCAATCCGGACCACTACCCGCTGCTGTGCGGCCTGTTCGACGAACTCGGCGTGGCCTCGCAAGCGACTACGATGAGCTTCTCGGTGCACAGCGAGCGTACCGGCCTGGAGTACAACGCGACCACGCTGGACACGCTGTTCTGCCAGCGCCGCAACCTGGTGTCGCCGCGCTTCCTCGGCATGCTGAGGGACCTGGCGCGGTTCTACCGCGAAGCGCCCGCCCTGCTGGCCGACCACGGGCCGGGCCCGACGCTGGGCGACTACCTGCAGGCCGGTCGTTACGGGGTGGCGTTCCGCGATGAACACCTGATCCCGATGGCCTCCGCGCTGTGGTCGTCGCCGCCGCAGGAAATCCTCGATTTCCCGGCGCGCTACCTGGTGCAGTTCATGGCCAACCACCGCATGCTGACGCTGGGCCGGCGCGATCCATGGCGCGTGGTCAGCGGCGGCTCGGCGACCTACGTGCGTGCGTTGCGCGAGCGCTGGAGCGTGCAGGAGCGCCTGTCCTGCCCCGTCTACGCCGTGCGCCGCGATGCGGGCAGCGTCGAGGTTGTCAGCGAGCACGGCCGCGAACGCTACGACCACGCCGTGCTGGCCTGCCACAGCGATACCGCCCTCGCCCTGTTGCAGGGCGATGCCGACGCGCGCGAGTGGGAGATCCTCGGTGCGATGCGCTACCAGACCAACGACACCGTGCTGCATACCGACGCGTCGCTGCTGCCGCGCCGGCGCAAAGCATGGGCGGCGTGGAACGCGCACGTGCCGCGCGATCCGGACGCGCCATGCACCGTCAGCTACTGCATGAACCTGCTGCAGGGCGTGGACGCGCCCGAGCCCTTTGTCGTCACGCTGAACCGCAGCGACGCCATCGATCCTTCGCGCATCCTGCGGCGCATGCAGTACCGGCATCCGGTGCATGACCACGCGATGGTGGCGGCGCAGCGCCGCAAGGCCGAAATCCAGGGGCGCCGCCGTACCTGGTTCGCCGGCGCGTACTGGGGCTGGGGTTTCCATGAGGACGGGATCCGCAGCGCGCACGAACTGGTCGACGCCTTCCACGCCCGGCATCGCGGCGAAGGCGTCGATCTGGGACTCGAGCTGGCCTCCGCATGACCATGGCGCTCGCCAGCGCCGTGTACGAAGGCTCGGTGCGCCACCGCCGGCATGCCCCCCGGCCGCATGCGTTCCGTTACCGGCTGGCGCAGCTCTACCTGGACCTGGACGAGCTGGAGCACGTGTTCGACCGCCGCTGGCTGTGGTCGCTGGACCGGCGCAACCTGGCCGAGTTCCGTCGCAGCGATTACCTCGCCCCGCACGACATGCCGCTCTCCGAGGCGGTGCGCGAGCGCGCGGCACGCCACCTGGGCCGGCGCCCGGCGGGCCCTATCCGCCTGCTGACGCACCTGCGGTATGGCGGGCTGGCATTCAACCCGGTGAGCTTCTACTACTGCTTCCAGCCCGACGGCGCCACGCTCGACGCGGTGGTCGCCGAGATCACCAACACCCCCTGGCGCGAACGCCACAGCTACGTGCTGCCGGTGCACGACGGCGCACCCCGGGGCGACGGTTGGGAATGGGGTTTCGACAAGGTCTTCCACGTCTCGCCGTTCCTGCCGATGGACTGCGCCTACCGCTGGCGTTTCAACACCCCCGATGACGACCTGCGCGTGCACATGCAGGTGGACCGCGAAGGTCAGCGCGCCTTCGACGCCACGCTGACGCTGCAGCGCCGCCCGCTGGACGGTGCTTCGCTGGCGCGCGTGCTGTGGCGCTACCCGCTGATGACCGCACAGGTCGTCGGCGGTATCCATTGGCAGGCCTTGCGCCTGTGGCTGAAGCGCACGCCGGTCCACGATCACCCTTCCCTCTCCCGCGAAGCCCCATGAACGAGATCGCCCACGCTTCCCCTCCTGTTGCATTCAGTGCGATCGACCGCTGGCTGCGCACGCAACTGCTCGCCCGCCTAGACGCCCTCGACCACGGCACGCTGGTCGTGCACGACGCGCTCGGCGAGCATCGATTCGGTGATGCGAGCGGCGATGCGCTGCCCCCGGTGCACGTGTGGGTAGACGAGCCCGCGTTCTATCGCGCCGTCGCCGCGCAGGGCAGCGTCGGTGCCGGCGAGGCCTACATCGCCGGTCATTGGCGGTGCGACGACCTGGTCGCACTGGTGCGCCTGCTGGTGCGCAACCGCGCACTGTTGGACGGCATGGAAAGCGGACTTGCCCGCCTGGGCGGCTGGGCGCTGCGGCGCTGGCACGCGCTGCGCCGCAATACGCGCGAAGGCAGCCGCCGCAACATCGCCGCGCACTATGACCTGGGCAACGACTTCTTCGCGCTGTTCCTGTCGCCGGACCTGATGTACTCGTCGGCGATGTTCGCCTCGGCGGACGACGACCTGGACACCGCCTCGTTCCGCAAGCTCGACGCGGTATGCCGCAAGCTGGCACTGGGCCCCGACGATCGCGTCATCGAGATCGGTACGGGCTGGGGCGGCTTCGCGCTGCATGCCGCCCGTCACTACGGCTGCCACGTCACCACCACCACCATCTCGCGCGAGCAGCATGCGCTGGCCAGCCAGCGCGTGGCCGGCGCCGGCCTGCAGGACCGCGTGACCCTGCTGCTGCAGGACTACCGCGACCTGCAGGGCACGTACGACAAGCTGGTATCGATCGAGATGATCGAGGCGATCGGCGCGCAGTACCTGGACACCTTCTTCGGCAAGCTGGGCGCGCTGCTGCGTCCCGGCGGCCAGGCGCTGCTGCAGGCGATCACCATCGAGGATCACCGCTACGTGCAGGCGCGCGACTCGGTGGACTACATCAAGCGCTTCGTCTTCCCGGGCAGCTTCATTCCGTCGCTCAACGCCATGTATGCGGCCAAGACCCGCGCCAGCGATCTGCAGGTGGTGCACCAGGAGGACTTCGGCCTGTCCTATGCGTACACGCTGCGCGCGTGGCGCCGCCGCTTCCTGACGCGCCTGCACGACGTTCGCGCGCAGGGCTTCGACGAGCGCTTCATCCGCCTGTGGGAGTTCTACCTGGCGTATTGCGAAGGCGGCTTCCTCGAGCGCTCGATCGGCGTGTCGCACCTGCTGATGGCCCGTCCCCATCATCCGGAGGTCGCGTGAGCGCGCCGCATTCCCTCGGTCTGGTCGCGGTGCTGGCCGCAGCGGTGATGACGCTGGGCTGGTGGTGGCAGCGGCGGCGCGAGAACGCCGGCATCGTCGACGTGCTGTGGTCGGCCTGCGTCGGCGGCAGCGCGGTGCTGCTGGCGGCGCTGGGCGACGGCGCGTGGCAGGCGCGCGCGGTCATGGCCCTGCTCGGCGGCCTGTGGGGCGCGCGACTGGCGCTGCACCTGTGGCACCGCGTGCGCAGCGAGCCGGAAGACGGCCGCTACCGCTACCTGCGCGAGCACTGGCAGGGGCACCAGGGCAAGTTCTTCCTGTTCTTCATGGCGCAAGCGCTGCTGGTGGTGCTGTTCGCCCTGCCCTTCGCCGCCGTCGCGCGCAGCCCGGTGGACACCGCGTGGCCGTGGATCGCGCTGGCGGTGGCGATCTGGGTCGGCAGCGTGGCCGGCGAAGCCATCGCCGACCGCCAGCTTGCGCGCTTCCGTGCCGATCCGGCCAACCGCGGCAAGACCTGCCGCGACGGCCTGTGGCGCTACTCGCGCCATCCCAACTACTTCTTCGAGTGGCTGCACTGGTTCGCCTACATCGCGCTGGCGGTCGGCTCGCCATGGGCGTGGCTGTCCTGGTGCGGGCCGGTGGTGATGTACGTGTTCCTGCGCTGGATCAGCGGCATTCCCTATACCGAAGCGCAGGCGCTGCGCACGCGCGGCGAGGAGTACCGCGAGTACCAGCGCACCACGCCGATGCTGTTCCCCTGGTTTCCCAAACCCGCCACCAAGGAGGCGACACGATGAACGCAATGGTGGACGAACTGGCGGCCGACCGCGCCGCTTCCGGCCTGCTTGGCCTGGCCGAACGTGGGCTGCTGCCCGACGCACTGATCCGCCACGGCATCCGCCAGCTCTGCGCACAGCGCCTGCGCGACGAGCGCCAGGGCGGCCAGGAAGCCCAATCGGCGCTGCTGGCGCACCGGCTGCGTGCGTTGCGGCAGGGCGCGCTTGCGGTCCATACCGATGCCGCCAACCGGCAGCATTACGAATTGCCGGCGGACTTCTTCCGCCGCTGCCTGGGCGCACGGCTGAAGTACAGCAGCTGCTATTACCCGACCGGCGACGAGACGCTGGACCAGGCCGAAGAGGCGATGCTGGCGCTGTACGGCGAGCGCGCCGCGCTGGCCGACGGCCAGGACATCCTGGAACTCGGCTGCGGCTGGGGTTCGCTGACGCTGTGGATGGCCGAGCGCTACCCGAACGCGCGCATCACCGGCGTGTCCAATTCGCACTCGCAGCGACAGTTCATCGAGGCGCGCTGTGCGGAACGTGGCCTGCGCAACGTCCGCATCATCACCTGCGACGTGAACCAGCTGCAGCTCGAAGCGCAGGCCTTCGACCGGTGCGTGTCGGTCGAGATGTTCGAGCACGTCAGCAACCATGCTGCGCTGATGCGCCGCATCCACGATGCGCTGCGCCCCGGCGGCGCGCTGTTCGTGCATATCTTCGTCCACCGCGATCTGATGTATCCGTTCGAGACGCAGGGCGAGGACAACTGGATGGGCCGGCATTTCTTCACCGGCGGGATGATGCCGTCGGCCGACCTGCTGCTGTTCTTCCAGGAGCACCTGAAGCTGCAGGAGCGCTGGCTGCTGGACGGCACCCACTACCAGCGCACCGCCAACCACTGGCTGGCGCAGCACGACGCCAACCGCGACGCGGTGATGGCGGTGCTGCGCGAGGCCTACGGCGACGCCGCGGCGCTGTGGAACCAGCGCTGGCGCATGTTCTGGATGGCCTGCGCCGAACTGTTCGGCTACCGCGACGGCCAGGAATGGCTGGTGGCGCACTACCGTTTCCAGCGTCCGGCCAGGGAGCACTGAGATGCGCACCCTGCCCTTCGTGCTGCTCGCCCTGGTCGTGGCGACCACCGCCGCCTGCCGCTCGGGCAACGTCAAGCCTTCCATCCCGACCGCCGCACCGGTGGACGTGGACCGTTTCATGGGCGACTGGTACGTCATCGCCCACATCCCGTCGTTTCCGGAGCGCGAGGCCTACAACGCGGTGGAGTCCTACGCGAAGCTGCCGGATGGCCGCATCCAGACCACGTTCCGCTTTCGCAAGGGAGCGCTGGATGGCCCGGAGAAGACCATGCATCCGGTTGGCACGGTCAAGTCCGACGGTGGCGGCGCCGTGTGGGACATGCAGTTCGTCTGGCCGATCCAGGCCGAATACGTGATCGCGTGGGTGGATGCCGACTATCGGCAAACGATCGTGGGACGCAGCAAGCGCGACTACGTGTGGCTGATGGCGCGTACGCCGAAGATTCCGGAAGCCGACTATCAGGCGCGCGTGAAGCAGATCGAGGCACTGGGCTACGACGTCTCGAAGCTCCGTCGGGTACCGCACTGACGGCGCGCGGGGAGTCGCTGGTTGCCGGCCATCAGAAAAGAGCACCGAACACGTCCGTGCTACCTGGCAGCGCGTTCGTTGTTCCAGGCCTCGAAACGGCGTTCCGCATCGCGGATCTGCGCCGGGGTCAGGCTGGCCCGCAGCTCGCTGTCCAGAGCCGGATCCCCGGGGTTGCCGAGGGCGACCGCCTGCAGGTAGAGCACCAGCGCACGGACAGGATCCGCTTCCACGCCCTGCCCCAGCAGGTACATCACCGCCATGCCCCGCAGCGCATGCGGTTGGTCGTGGCGAGCCGCGTCCTCGTACAGGCTCAAGGCCTTGGCATAGTCCTGTGGTACGCCGTCGCCGGTCGCGTACATGACGGCCAGCGAGGTCATGCCACTGCCGTCGCCGCCCTCGGCCGCACGCTGGAAGTGCGCGACCGCACGCGCGGCATCGCGCGGACGACCCTCGCCGTTCACCGACGCGAGGCCCATGCGCCAGTTGGCGCGCGCGTTGCCGTTCTCGGCGGCCTTGGCGTACCAGGCCAGCGCTTCCACGGGATCGGTGGTCACGCCGACGCCCTGCTCCAGCGCCAGTGCCAGATCGTGCTGGGCAGCCGCCAAGTCCTTGTCCGCTGCTCTGCGGAACATTTTCACGGCGGCAGCTTCGTCGACGGCACGGCCGCATTCACCACGCATCAGGATCAGCCCGACCGTGTGCGCCGCAATCTCCCGCACCTGCTCCTCTTCCAGCAGATCGAAGGCCAGCGGGCACGCCTTTGCTCGGTCGCGCGGCACCAGCTCGCTGCCCGCGTACAACGCGTGCATGTAGTTGAGCTTGGCCCCGACATCGCCTCCTTCCGCACCCTTGATCATGTAATCGAGCGCGCGCCCGAGATCTTCCGGCACCCCGATGCCGTTGACATGGATGAGGTAAAGCAGGTTGTACGCCGCCGCATTGCCGTGCCTCGCGCTCCGTTCCGCGTAGTGGATGGCCCGTCCGATCCCGTCCGCATCGACACGGCCGTTTCCGATGGCCATCGCCGCCTTCATGTTGGCAAACGCGAGCGCGTATTCTGCGGATGCGTCCTGGCTGTCCTCGTAGGGTTTCAGAACGGACAGCGCACCGGAAAAATCGCCTTCGTCCAGTCGCTGTTCCGACGTGGTGATCGCACGTTGCATGTCACCCGGCGTCGCCAGGACAGACGCCGCGGACAACGCGAGGAGCAGCAGGACGAGGGCGCGCATGCGTCAGCGCCCGATCATCGGCAACTTCAACCCCTGCTCCTTCGCGCACTGCACGGCGAGGTCGTAGCCGGCATCCGCATGCCGCATGACGCCGGTGCCAGGATCGTTCCACAGCACGCGGGCGATGCGCTGGTCGGCGGCTTCGCTGCCGTCGCAAACGATGACGACGCCCGAGTGCTGCGAGTAGCCCATGCCCACGCCGCCGCCGTGGTGCAGCGACACCCAGGTGGCGCCGCCGGCGACGTTCAACATCGCATTCAACAGCGGCCAATCGGACACGGCATCGCTGCCGTCCTTCATCGCTTCGGTCTCGCGGTTCGGCGAGGCCACGCTGCCACTGTCCAGGTGATCGCGGCCGATCACCACCGGTGCCTTCAATTCGCCGTTGCGCACCATCTCGTTGAACGCCAGGCCGAGCTTGTGGCGCAGGCCCAGGCCGACCCAGCAGATGCGCGCCGGCAGACCCTGGAAGCTGATGCGTTCGCGCGCCATGTCCAGCCAGCGGTGCAGGTGCGCGTCATCGGGAATCAGTTCCTTCACCTTCGCATCGGTCTTGTAGATGTCCTCCGAGTCGCCGCTCAACGCAACCCAGCGGAACGGACCCACGCCGCGGCAGAACAGCGGGCGTACGTAGGCCGGCACGAACCCGGGGAAATCGAACGCATTCTGCAAGCCCTGGTCGAATGCCATCTGGCGGATATTGTTGCCGTAGTCGAACGTCGGCACGCCCATCTGCTGGAACGCCAGCATCGCTTCGACATGCACGCGCATCGCCTGCTTGGCAGCGTCGCGCACGCGTTCGGGTTCGGACTTCTGCGCGGCCAGCCATTGCTCGACCGTCCAGCCGATCGGCAGGTAGCCATGCACCGGATCGTGCGCGCTGGTCTGGTCGGTGACCGCATCCGGACGCACGCCGCGCTTCACCAGCGCCGGCAGGATTTCCGCCGCATTGCCGAGCAGCGCGATGGACTTCGCTTCGCCGGCCGCGGTGTATTTCGCGATGCGGGCAAGCGCGTCGTCGAGGTCGCTGGCCTGCTCGTCCACGTAGCGCGTGCGCAGGCGCATGTCGATGCTGGACTGGCGGCATTCGATGTTGAGCGAACTCGCGCCGGCCAGCGCCGCGGCCAGCGGCTGCGCGCCGCCCATGCCCCCGAGACCGGCGGTGAGGATCCACTTGCCGGTCAGATCGCCGCCGTAGTGCTGGCGCCCCATCTCGACGAAGGTCTCGTAGGTGCCCTGCACGATGCCCTGGCTGCCGATGTAGATCCACGAGCCGGCGGTCATCTGGCCGTACATGGCCAGACCCTTCTTGTCGAGTTCGTTGAAGTGCTCCCACGTGGCCCAGTGCGGCACCAGGTTGGAGTTGGCGATCAGCACGCGCGGCGCATCGGCGTGCGTGGGGAACACGCCGACCGGCTTGCCCGACTGCACCAGCAGCGTCTCGTTGTCGTCGAGGTCGCGCAGCGATTTCAGGATGGCGTCGTAGCAGGCCCAGTCGCGCGCGGCGCGGCCGATGCCGCCGTAGACGACGAGCGAAGTGGGATCCTCGGCCACTTCCGCATCCAGGTTGTTCTGCAGCATCCGGTACGGCGCTTCGCTGAGCCAGGACTTGCAGGTGAGCGTGGCGCCGCGCGGGGCGCGGATGACGCGGGACGGGTCGTGGCGGGGATCGGACATCGCGGATTCCAGGTGCAGGTCTGGCGCCATTATCGGCGGGAGCGCCCTCGAGGCGCGAGCCGCGCCGATGCTGCAGTGCGTGATGGGCTGCGTGGCAGAATCCGGCCATGAACGCCCATCGCCCCGCCGTCTCCCTGCTGCTTGCCGCCCTGCTGCTGATCTCGCCGACATTCGCCGCCCCGCCGGAGCGGGTGCTGGTCTTCACCAAGACCGCAGGCTTCCGCCACGACGCCATTCCCACCGCCGTGGCGACGTTGAAGACGCTGGCGAGCGACGCCGGCATGGTGGCCGACCACACCGAGGATGCGCAGGCCTTCACCGCCGGCAACCTGGCGCGCTACCGCGTGGTGGTGTTCGCCAGCACCACCGGCGACGTGCTGGACGACGCGCAGCAGGCAGCGATGGAAGGCTTCGTGCGCGGTGGTGGCGGCTTCGTCGGCGTGCATGCGGCAGCGGATACCGAGTACGACTGGCCGTGGTACGGACGACTGGTCGGTGCCTATTTCAAGAACCATCCGCCGGGACTGCAGTCGACGCATGTGCAGCCCGAGCACGACGGCAAACCCGCCGGTGCACGCTGGCCGATCACCGACGAGCTGTACAACTACCGCGCCAATCCGCGCGCGCAGGTACGCGTCGTTGCATCGGTGGATGAGCAGGAATACGAAGGCGGACAGATGGGCGCGGACCACCCGATCACCTGGTGCCATGCCTTCGATGGTGGCCGCAGCTGGTACACGGGGCTGGGGCACGACGAGAAGGTCTACGCGGACAAGAACCCCCTCGCCCAACTGGCACGCGGGCTGCGCTACGCCGCAGGTCGTTCCGGGGAGTGCTGAGTCGCACCGCCTCCCGCGTATCGCGCGGGAAGCGGTTCAGCCGACATCGGTCAGTTCATCGCCGGATCGAGCGCGCGCAGCGCGTCGGCGAGATTGGTGTGGCCGGTGCGGTCGATGTCGTCCTTGCTGTAGACGCGACCCGGCTGGCCGGTGCAGCGCGGCTTGCCGTCGCGCTGGGTGATGCGGCTGCCGGTGTGGCGCAGGCAGGTCTCCTCGGACAGGCGCTTCTTGCCATCGGCTGCCGCAGGGGTCTGCGCGTCGGTGGCCGCCTGCGGGGCTTGTTCTGCAGGGGCAGGCGCGGCGGTCGGGGTCTGTTCGGCGGTGGTCTGCGCCTGCGCGGTCGCGGCGGCCAGGCAGACCACCAGGGCCAGCATCAGGGGAAGGCGGTTCATGGGCGGCTCCCGGACTTGAATGTGACTTCACCATACGCCTCCCGCCCGCGGGCGGCACTCCGGCAACGCCCCGCGTTTAGGCCGGCCTCAGCCGGCGGGACAGGCGGCGCCTTCGCCGTCGCGGAAGCGTTGCACGGCGGCCGCATCGGCTGGCTGCGGCGGGATGCCGTCGTCGAACAGCACCCGCCAGACACCATCGTCGCCACGCTGCCAGACCGAGCCGAACCGCCCGAGCCGCGTGGCCCCGGTCTTCGGATCCTCGTACAGCGCCGGGCCACTGGAATAGGCCGTGCGGCCGTCTCCGCCCAGGGTGACGACGGTGGGATACCAGCGCAGGATCACTGCGGTGCCATCGATCAGGCCCGCCCACTCGCGGGTGATCGCATCGCGGCCGTGCGTAGGCTTACCACTGACGCCGAACGCGGCATCGGGATGCAGGTGCTCGGCGAAGGCGGCGGCGTCGTGCTCGGCGACCGAGCGGGCGAAGCTCAGCTCGCGCTGCCAGACGGCGCATTCCGCCGCATGCGCCGGTCCGGACGCGGACGCGTGAAGGGGCGCGACCACGAGCGCCAGACAGCACAGGGACGAAAGTCGAAGAGACCGTGTCATGCGGATGTTCCCGGAGTCTGCCAAGCTGTACGCGATTTCAGCTTCTGTCCGTACCGCATGCGCCTGCCATTGGTCAGGGTGACGGTGCTGGCCGCCCTGCTGGGCATGGCCGGCTGCACCATCCCTTCCACCCGCCCCACTCCCGCCAAGCCGGTCGACCCGCACAGCGTCGTCCTGATCTCCGTCGATGGCCTGCCGGCCAGCGCCCTCGGCCGCGGCAACACCCCCGTCCTCGATGCGCTTGCGCGCGAGGGCGTGCGCGCTGCGTGGATGAATCCGTCCTACCCGGTGCTGACGTTCCCCAACCACTTCACCCTGGTGACCGGCCTGCGGCCTGACCGCCACGGGATCATCCACAACAGCATGCGCGACGAGACCGTCGGCGGCTTCAAGGTGGCCGACAAGGCGGCCGGCGCCGATGCGCGCTGGTGGCAGGGCGAACCGATCTGGAACACCGCCGGCAAGGCCGGGCTGCGCACCGCCGTCTGGGCGTGGCCGGGCAACGCTGCGCCGATCGAGGGCCTGCGCCCCACACGCTGGGTACCGTACTCGCCGGAAATAAATTCCGCTGCGCGCGCCGACCAGGTCGCGGCCTGGATGACGGAACCGCCGGCCACGCGCCCGCACCTGGCGGCGCTGTACATCGAGCGCGTCGACAACGTCGGCCACGAGCAGGGCCCGGAGGCGCCGGAGACGCAGGCCGCGATCCGTGAGGTCGACGCCGCCATCGGGCGCATCGTGCAGGCACTGGACGCCCATGGCCTGCGCGCATCGACCGACATCGTCGTGGTCTCCGACCACGGTATGGCGCCGGTACGTCCGGATCAGTACATCGCGATCGAGGACATGGCCACCATCGAACAGGCCGAAGCGGTGAGCACCGGCCAGGTGATCGGCTTCAACCCGCGCGCGGGCCACGAGGCGTCCACCGCGCAGCGCCTGCTCGGTCGCCACGACCACTACACCTGCTGGCGCAAGCACGACCTGCCGGCGCGCTGGCATTACGGCACGCATCCGCGCGTGCCGGCGATCGTCTGCCAGTTCGACGAGGGCTGGAACGCACTGCCCGCCGAGCAACTGGCGCGGGTACCGACCGATCGCCTGAACCGGGGGTCGCACGGCTACGACAATGCGCTGCCCTCGATGCGCGCGGTGTTCGTGGCCGCCGGTCCGAGCTTCCGCCACGGCACCACGCTGCCTGCATTCGACAACGTCGATGTCTATCCGCTGCTGGCGAAGCTGCTTGGCCTCACGCCGGCGCGCAACAACGGGACGGCGGATGGGTTCACGCCGATACTGACGCCGCGGACGGCCCCCGCGCATTGATGTCCGGAAACGGCGAGTCCGTGCACGGGGCCGGTGCTAGCCTGCGCACATGCCCGCCGTCGACACCACCGCCCTGCCCGATCCGCGCGTCTGCGAACAGGCGCGACTGAGCCGCGACGCGCGCTTCGACGGCCTGTTCTTCACCGCCGTCACCAGCACGCGCATTTACTGCCGGCCGGTCTGCCCCGCGCCCGCGCCGAAGCCGTCCAACATCGTCTACTACCGCCATGCTGCGGCGGCGGAAGCGGCCGGCTTCCGTCCCTGCCTGCGCTGCCGCCCGGAGCTCGCACCGGGTGACGGCGCGTGGCGGCGCGGCGACGATGTGGTGGCGCGTGCGCTGAAGATGATCGACCAGGGCGCGCTGGTGGATGCACCGCTCGCGGACCTGGCGGACAAGGTCGGGCTGGGCGAACGGCAGTTGCGTCGTCTCTTCAGCGAACGGCTCGGTGCGACCCCGAACGAAGTGCACGGCACGCGCCGGCTGCTGTTCGCCAAGCAACTGCTGACCGAGACCACGTTGCCGATCACCCAGGTGGCGCTGGCCGCCGGCTTCGGCAGCCTGACCCGCTTCAATACTGCGTTCCGCGAGGAGTACCGCATGGCGCCGCGCGAACTGCGCAAGCGCGATGTGCCGCCGGCACACGACGGGGTGACGCTGCGGCTGGGCTATCGCCCGCCCTACGATCTCGCGGCGATGCTGGATTTCCTGCGCGGGCGGGCGTTGCCTGGCGTGGAAGTCGTCGACGAACGCAGTTACCGGCGCGTGATCGGCACCGCCGACGCGCCGGGCTGGCTGCGCGTCAGCGCATGGGGCGGCGATGCGCATGCGCTCAGGCTGGAGCTGCACGGCGCGGCGCCGGCGCAGTTGCTGGGCATCGTGCAGCGCCTGCGCCGCATGTTCGACGTGGATGCGGATCCGCACGTCATCGCGCAGGCGCTGGGCCATGATGCGCGCCTGCGCCCGCTGCTGGAGGCACGCCCCGGCCTGCGCCTGCCGAGCGGCTGGGACGGCTTCGAGATCGCAGTGCGCGCCGTGATCGGCCAGCAGGTCAGCGTCGCGGCCGCCCGCACGCTGACCGCGCGGCTGGCACAGCGGCATGGCACGCCGCTGGCGCTGGCCTCGGAGGGACTGACGCACCTGTTCCCGACACCGGAGCGGCTGGTCGATGTCGACCTGACCGAGATCGGCCTGACCCGCGCGCGCGCCGACACGATCCACGGACTGTCGCGCGCCCTGCTGGACGGCCGCGTCGATTTCCTTCCCGAACGGACGCTGGAAGACTTCACTTCGCGCTGGGTGGCGCTGCCCGGCATCGGCCCGTGGACCGCGCACTACATGGCGCTGCGTGCGCTCGGCCATCCGGATGCGTTTCCCGCCGACGACCTGGTGCTGCAGAAGGCCGTGCCCACCGACGGCGTGCGCATGACCGCGAAAGCGCTGACCGCGCGCGCGGAGACGTGGCGCCCGTGGCGCGCCTATGCGGTGATCCATGTGTGGAAGGGGAGTATGGTGCCGAGCAAATCCCCGGCCGTTGTAGGAGCGAAGTGAGTCGCGACCGGAATGCTGCCATCGGCAAGGACATTTCATTCATGCGGTCGCGACTCACGTCGCTCCTACATTGAGCTTTCCCACCATGATCCTCTTCCGCCACCTGGACAGCCCCGTCGGCACGCTCACCGTCGCCGCGACCGATGCCGGCCTGCACGCGATCGAGTTCCCGCGCAATCGTCATCCGGCGGATCGCGAGGGATGGAGCGAAGGCGATCACGCCGTGATCGACGCGGCAGCGAGCCAGCTGCAGGACTACTTCGCTGGCCGGCTGAAGGGCTTCGACCTGCCGCTGGCACCGCGCGGCACGGACTTCCAGCGCACGGTGTGGATGACACTGGCGGGCATCGGCTATGGCGAGACGATCAGCTACGCGCAGCTGGCGCAGCGTGTCGGCAAACCTACCGCGATGCGCGCAGTCGGCGCGGCGAACGGACGCAACCCGCTGCCCATCGTGCTGCCCTGCCATCGCGTGATCGGTGCGGACGGCTCGCTGACCGGGTTCGGCGGCGGCTTGCCGACCAAGCAGTTCCTGCTGGAACTCGAAGGTGCCTTGAAGAAGGCGGACGACCTGTTCGGTTGAAGGCGGCTACATGCCGCGGAAGCGCTGCTGGAATGCGGCGCTGACCGGCAGCACCTCGCTGCGACCCCTGACGCTGAGCTGGTGGCGGCCGAGTTCGTCCTTGCGTACGCGATCGATCGCCTGCACGCGTACCAGCACGCCACGATGCACCTGCCAAAACACGTCCGGATCCAGCCCGCCCAGCAACTCCTTAAGCGGCATGCGGATGATCGCTTCGTCGCTGGCGGTGACCACGCGCACGTACTTGTCCTGCGCCTGGAAGAACAGCACGTCGTCGATGGCGATCATGCGCACGCTGTCGCCGACGCTGGCGGTGATCCAGCGGATCAGCCGGTCGCCCTGCGGACGCAGGCGCGCCTCCAGGTCGTCGATCAGCGTACGCAGGTCCAGCGCATGCGCATCGGCGAGGCGTTCGCGCACGCGCAGCACGGCCTGCTCCAGGCGCGCGTCCTGCACCGGCTTGAGCAGGTAATCGGCGGCGCCGGCGTCGAACGCGCGGATCGCGTAGTCCTCGTAGGCGGTGGTGAAGACGACCAGCCCACCCTGCGCGACGACCTGGCGCGCCACGTCCAGCCCGCTGACGCCCGGCATGCGGATATCGAGGAAGGCCACCTGCGGTCGGTGCTGCGCGACGGCTTCCAGTGCGGATACACCGTCTTCGCAGACCGCCACGATGTCCAGCTCCGGCCATACCGCGCGCAACTGCTGCTGCAGCGCACGCCGTTGCGGCGCTTCGTCTTCGGCGATCAACGCGGTGACCGGATTCATGCCGGCGACCCTAGCGGTACCCGGATCTCGGCGCAAACACCGCGTCCTTCCTCGCACGCCGCCAGCGAGAACGATGCCAGCGCTCCGTAGCGCGCCACCAGTTGCTCGCGCACGTTCGCCAGGCCAACGCCGGTGCTCAGCCCCGGCTGCAGGCCTGCGCCATCGTCGATGACACGGACCTGCAGGCGGTCGCCATTCCGTTCGGCGATCACCTCGATGCGGCCAGCGCCCGGACGCGGTTCGATGCCGTGCTTGATCGCGTTCTCGACGAGCGTGATCAGCAGCGAGGGCGGAAACGGCAGCGGACGCAGTGCGTCGTCGGCCTGGACGGCAAAGGTCAACCGTCCGCCCATGCGTACCTGCATCAGCGCCAGGTAGCTCGCGCACAGGTCGAGCTGCTGGCCGAGCGTCGCATGCAGGCCGCGGTCGTCGCGTAGCTTGGGAATGGTGGCGCGCAGGAAGTCGACCAGCGCGTCCAGCGTGGCTTCCGCCTGCGCGGGATCCTGACGGACCAGTGCGCGCACCGACGCCAGCGTGTTGAACAGGAAGTGCGGTTCCACCTGCGCCTGCAGCACGCCCAGGCGAAGATCGGCGGCCTGCACGCGACCCTCGAGCGCCTGCACTTCGCGGGCGTGATGGTGGTCGTCCCACCGACGGCGTTCGCTGAAGTAGGCACGCAGCGCCAGGCCGCCGCCGAACAGCCCATAGATCAGCACCAGCGCGGCGACATTGATCGCCACGCCGATCGCCTTCAGCAGCGGCTGCGGCGGTACCACCTGCTTGGGCATCGGCAGGCCGGCGGCCAGCATGCCGGGGCGGATCAGCTGCTCGATGTACGACGACGCCAGCCGGTCCACGAAAAAGCTCAGCACCATGCCGGCCAGCACCGCCACCACCACCGCCTTGCGCTCGCGCGATTCCGGCCAGCGGCGGTGGCGCACGGCGGTGGCCAGCGCCGGGCCCAGCGTCGCCATCAGGCTGAAGGCGACGAACTGGATGACGACCACCTGCAGCGCGACCCCCAGATCGCGTACCGCGATGCCGGTGCCCAGGCCGATGAACGCGGCCACCACCGCGATCGCGCTGCAGAACAGCAGGCTGCGACCGGCCCACCAGCGCAGGCCGAACACCGGGTACTGGCGATAGCGACTCCAGATCGCGTTGCTGCCGACCAGCACTTCGGCGGGCAGCTTCTGTCCCAGCGGATAGGTGTTCCTCGCGCTCACTGCTTCTCGCCCCGCAACTGCTGGCCGGCCTGCTTCAGCGTCAGGGCGACGACCTTGCCGGCGGCATCGCGTTCGAAACGGATCTCCGCACCCACCGCATCCATGACGAAGACATCGCGCTCCACCGCCTGCACCGGCAATGCCGGCTGGCCCGTGCCCTGGATCGTCAGCGCGTCGCCCTGCACGTTCACCGTCAAGCCGAAGCCGGGCACCAGCGGGTACTCGCCTTCATAGTCGCGCAGCGCAGCGGGATCGACAGCGAAGGACGGCTTCGCCGCCGTCTTGTCGACGCGCGTCGCGGGCAGCGCCCCGCCCATCTGCATCCAGATGAAGGACTGGCCCGCGGCGTTGCGCTGAGGACGCAGCACCGCATCGAATTCGCGCGGATAGAAGTCGCCGGCGCTGTCGTAGCCCATGGCGTGCGCGCCCTGCCCGGCCGCCTGGACTTGCAGGCCATCGTCTTTGCGGCGCAGGGTCATCTTCATGCCGCCGGCGAGCTGGTACTCGCCCGCCAGTGCATCGAGCAGGGCAACGTCTGGCTTCACTTCCCGACGTGGCGCCCCGAGCGGGAAGCTGGCGTCGACCAGATGCAGGCCGAGCGAGCCGAGGCTGCCGATCGAGTTCCACGTCGTATCGGAGAGGATCACCACGCCGCGCCGCTTCGCCTGGTCGAACGATACGAACGAGGAGAAACCACCGGTGCCGCCCTCATGGACGTGCACGTTGCGCCCGCCGACCGGCACCAGCATCCAGTTCATCGCCATCGGCGGTGCATCGGAAATCTTCTGCTGCGACATCCGCAGCGCAGGCGAGATGGAACTTGTTTCCGTACCGAGCTGGCCCTGCACGTAGCGCACCATGTCGTCGAGCGTTGCGCGCACGCCGCCTACGCCGGCGAGGTTGGTCTGGAAATGCCAGGCCGACGTCGGTCGCGTATTCGGCGTATGTCCTGTGGCGGCGCGCACGCCTGTCGGCACGGCGGTGACGTAGGCGTGCCGCATGCCGAGCGGCGCGAACAGGCGTTGCTTCAGCAGCGTTTCCATGTCGGTGCCGGCGCGGCGCGCGACCGCGTACGACAGCACCATCGAGGCGAAATTGGAGTACTCGAACTTCGTGCCCGGTGAAGCGCCGAGCGTGACGTCGCCGAGGGACGCGAGCAATGCAGCTTCGTCCAGCTTGGCGTAGGGATCCGCCATGTCCGGCGCCCCCATGCGCGATGGCAACGCCGGCAGGCCCGAGGTGTGGGTGACGACATGGCGCAGCAGGATGGGCTTGCCCTGGTAGTCCGGCAGCTTCGTGGCCGGCGGGAGCCAAGCGGACAGCGGATCGTCGAGCGAGCCCTTGCCCTGCCCGATCAGGTCGGCCAGCAGCGCGGCGGTCATCGTCTTGCTGACCGAACCGATCTCGAATGCGGTATCGGGCCCGATGCGGGCGGCATCCTTCGGATCCGCGCACTGGAACGTCCGCGCCACCGTCCCGTTCTCGACCACGGCCACCGCCATGCAGGCGCCGGTGCGATCGCCGGTCAGGCGCTGGCCGACCATGTCGGCCAAGGCGGCGTCGTTCATCGCGTGGGCGGAACCGCTGGCGATCGCCAGCGTCAGGGCAAGGGTATGCGCGTAGGGCATGGCGGAGCTCCTGTAGGGACGAGGGCCATGCTGCCGCGCGCGCTCGACCCGTATGCGCATATCGGATGGGACCTGGTCTGCCCGCGATGGAACCCCCGATCCGGCCGATGACCTGCGGCGCCCGCGCATCATCCCCAGCCCGACTCAATCACGCAGCAACCGCCGGAGCGTCTCGCCATAGCGGCGCGCGATGCTGTCGCGATCTACATGGCGACCTTCGGTGACGACCTCGCGCCCTGCCACGCGCACCTGCTTCACCAGCGGCCGGTTGCCCGCGAACAGCCAGCGATCCACGACGTCGTCCGCCGTCGCACCGGCCAGCAGCGGCGCTGCCGCATCCAGCAACACCTCATCGTCCGCGTGCGGGAAGCCGGTCGCCTCCTTCGCGCTGTCCAGCACGCCACGCAGCAGGGTTTCGCCGACGCTCGGCGACTGCGTCGTGACCGCGATATTGCGATGGCGCGTGACCAGACGCTGGCCGTATTCCAGCCAGCGCAACTCTTCCACCGGAGACACCGAGACATGCGAATCCGAACCGATGCCCCAGCGCCCGCCCGCCTGAAGATAGTCGCGCAACGGGAACAGGCCGTCGCCGAGGTTGGCTTCGGTCGTCGGACAGATCGCGACAGTGGCTCCGCTCGACGCGATGCCCTGCGTTTCCTCGCCGGTCAGGTGGGTGGCGTGCACCAGCGTCCAGCGACGGCCGACGGGAAACTCGCGCAGCAGCCATTCGACCGGGCGCGCATTGCGCACCGCCAGGCAGTCCTGCACTTCGCCCACCTGCTCGGCGATGTGGATATGCACCGGCGCATCGGCAGGTAGCCCGGCCAGGACCTGCCGCATGGCCGCTTCCGGCACGGCGCGCAGGCTGTGGAACGCGCAGCCGATGCGCAACGTTTCATCCTGCAGCGGCCGCACATCCTCGAGCAGCCGGAGGAAATCCTCGACGCCATGGCCAAAACGCTGCTGCCGCGCCGACAACGCGCGCCCGTCGAATCCACCCGTCATGTACAGCACCGGCAACAGCGTCACGCGGATGCCGGTGTCGCGCGCCGCGGCGATCAGGGCCTTCGACATGGCAGCCCGATCGGCGTACGGCGTGCCGTCCGGTTGGTGGTGGACGTAATGGAACTCGCAGACGGTCGTGTAACCGGCTTCCAGCATTTCCGCATAGAGCTGCGTCGCTACCGCATACGTGCTGTCCGGATCCATGCGCGCGGCGAAGCGGTACATGATCTCGCGCCAGGTCCAGAAGCTGTCTTCCGGATGGGTCTGCCGCTCCGCCAGTCCAGCCATGGCGCGCTGGAACGCATGCGAATGCAGGTTGGCGATGCCCGGCACGCGCCAACCGCCGTCGACGGCGGAGGCCAGGCCTGCGATGGAATCGGGGTTCGACATGGCGGTGCTTACGGCCGGCGACAGGGGTGCGTTAGGCTACCGCGTCGCTCCCCGCTCTGGCACAACCGTGGACATCCTGGAAATCTTCCTGCTGGTCGCGGTGGCGGTGCTGTTCGCGGCCATGGTCTTCCTGAAGGTCGCGAGACGCGGCCAGGATGGCGGCGGTAACGGCAGCATCCATGGCTTCGAGGGCGATTCCGATGGTGGCGGCGATGGCGGAGGCGACTGATCGCATGACGGTGCAGTGGGATGGCGTGCTGGTGAACGCGCGGCTGGTGACGCTGGCGGGCGACACGGGATATGGCGTGTTCGAGGCGGGCGCACTGGCGTGGCACGAAGGCCGGCTGGTCTTCGTCGGCCCCATGGACGACTTGCCTGCGGCAGCCGAAACGCTGGCGACCCACGTGGTCGATGGAGCGGGCGACTGGGTAACCCCGGGACTTGTCGACTGCCATACGCACGTCGTGTTCGGCGGCGACCGCGCGGGCGAGTTCGAGCAGCGCCTGCAAGGCGCGAGCTACGAAGACATCGCGCGCGCCGGCGGCGGCATCGTCTCGACCGTGCGCGCCACCCGCGCCGCCAACGAGGAAGACCTGCTTGCCCAGTCGCTGCCGCGCGCCCGGGCATTGCGCGATGACGGCGTGACCACGCTGGAGATCAAGTCGGGCTACGGACTGGACCTGGAGAACGAGCGCAAGATGCTGCGCGTGGCGCGCAGGATCGGCGAGGCACTCGGCATCACGGTGCGTACGACGTTCCTCGGCGCCCACGCACTGCCACCGGAATACGCGGGACGAGCGGACGACTACATCGGCGCCGTCTGCGAATGGCTGCCGATCCTGCACGCGGAAGGGCTGGTGGATGCGGTGGATGCGTTCTGCGAGCGCATCGGATTCAGCGCAGCGCAAACGCAGCGCGTGTTCGAAACGGCCCGCGCCCTCGGGCTGCCGGTGAAGCTGCATGCCGACCAGCTCAGCGATGGCGGCGGCGCGGCGCTGGTGGCCGGCTTCGGCGGCCTGTCCGCCGACCATGTCGAATACACCTCGGACGCCGGCGTGGCCGCGATGAAGCAGGCCGGCAGCGTGGCCGTGCTGCTGCCCGGCGCGTTCCATGTGCTGCGCGAGACGACGTTGCCGCCCCTCGACGCGTTCCGCGCGCACGGCGTGCCGATGGCGGTGGCGACCGACTGCAATCCGGGCACCTCACCGCTGCAGTCGCTGCGGTTGGCAATGTCGCTGGCCTGCACCCACTTCCGCCTGACCCCGGAGGAAGCCCTGCGCGGCGCCACCGTGCATGCAGCGCAGGCTTTGGGTCTAAGCGACCGGGGACGCTTGGTGGTGGGCCAGCGTGCGGACTTCGTGCGCTGGCGCATCGGCCAGCCAGCGCAACTGGCGTACTGGCTGGGCGGCAACCTGGTATCCGGCGTCTACGCCGGCGGTCGCGCGATCACGACGGGCCGATAAAAACGAAAACCCCGGCCAGGGCCGGGGTTTCGTGTTCGCTGCCGGTCGAACCGGCGCGGATGGCTTACGCCTTGGCGACGGCCTTCTTGGCGACGGCCTTCTTGACCGGCGCCTTCACCACGGCCTTCTTGGCGGTGGCGGTAGCAGCCACGGCGGCCTTGGCGACGGTGCTCTTGCGCGCATTGCCGTAGCTCGACGAATAGCGCTTGCCCTTGGCCGTCTTGCGATCACCCTTGCCCATCTCTGTTCTCCTGATTCGATGAAAAGTCCGCCCGGGTCTGGGCGGCTGCGCGGGCGTCCACCGGTTCGGGGGCCGCGCGCGAGGCCGCAAAGCCTATCACAGCAGGGCCTTCCCGGCCGCTTCCGGGGCCCCGGGGACGGGTCAATGCGCGCAGCTGGCGTCGTGGACGTGCCAGTGGTTCAGGCGCAGGTTCAACAGATGGGCGAGGCCCACCAGCATGCCGCCGACCGTCATCACGATGGCGTGCGGCACGACCGATTCGTGTAGCGGCGCGTACAACACGCCCGCCCATAGTGCTGCCAAGCCGAACAGCAACATCCCCAGCGCGCGGAAGGCGCGATGCCGGCGATAGCCCCAGACCAAGCTGAAAAGACCGAGCACGGTCACAAACACCACGAAGGCGCGTTCGAAGCCGTCACCCAACCAGATCGACAGGCCCAGCGACGGGATGACGGCCAGCATCAGCGGCGTGATGGCGCAATGGAGCGCGCAGACCAGTGAGCCGGCGGCAGCGAATCGGTCGAGCAGGGAGCGGAAGGAGGACTTCATGGGGACCAGTATGACTTCTGGGAGGGTTATATTGTCACTATTGGTATAATATAACATCATTCTTCACCCTCACGAGTGCACCACCCCATGCCCAACGCACGTCGCCTGTCTCCCGTCCCCTCGACCCTTGCCGTCGCACTCGCCCTCGCGCTGGCCTCTCCGCTGGCATCGGCCGACGACGCCTCCGGATCGACACCCAAGGATCTGGATGCGGTGGTGGTGACCGCTTCGCCGCTGAAGGGCAATGCCGAATCCGTGGCGACGCCCGTGGACGTGCTGTACGGCGAGGACCTGGACAAGGCCAAGGCCGGCACCCTTGGCGAGACCGTCGCCAAGCTGCCGGGCGTGCAGACCACCTATTTCGGCACCGGCGTCGGCCGCCCCATCATCCGTGGCCAGGAAGGTCCGCGCGTGCAGGTGCTGTCGGGCGGCATCGGCTCGATGGATGCCTCCACGGTCAGCGCCGACCACGCCGTCAGCATCGAACCCTTCCTCGCCGACCAGATCGAAGTGCTGAAGGGCCCCGCCACCCTGCTGTTCGGCAGCGGCGCCATCGGTGGCGCGGTCAACGTGGTGGATGGACGTCTCGCCGAGTCGATTCCGGACCAGCCGCTGAGCGGCCGAGCCGAAGTCCGCGGCAACACGGTCAACGACGAGCGCACCGGCATGTTTCGCCTCGATGGCGTGAACGGGAACTGGGTGCTGCATGTCGACGGCCTGGTGCGCGACACGGACGACTACGACATTCCCGGCGTCGCCATCCTGCACGACCACGAGGAAGGCGAAGAACACGATGAAGCACCCCAGCCGACCGGGACGCTGCCCAATAGTTCGGTCAGGACCAAGGCCGGCGCCATCGGTGCGACCTATCTGGGCGACCGCGGCTATTTCGGCCTGGCCGCCAGCACCTATCGCAGCAACTACGGCATTCCGGCCGGTGCGCACGTGCATGGCGAGGAAGACCACGATCACGACCATGACGGCGAAGAAGACCACGACCACGAGGAGCACGAGGAAGGCCCCGTGCGCATCGACATGGTGCAGAACCGCCTGGACATGAAGGCCGGCATCTACAACCCGGTGTCGTTCCTGGAAAGCGTCAACCTGCGTGCCGCCTGGAACGACTACGAGCACCTCGAGCTGGAAGGCGACGAGATCGGCACGCGCTTCACCAATGAAGGCTACGACGCGCGCCTGGACGCGGTGCAGAAGACGTGGAACGGCTGGCGCGGCGCGTTCGGCCTGCAGTTCGGCAGCACCGATTTCAGCGCGGTGGGCGCGGAGGCGTTCGTGCCTTCCACCGTCACCGACACGCTGGGCCTGTTCGTGCTGCAGCAGAAGGATTTCGGCCCGTGGAAGCTGGAACTGGGCGGCCGCTACGACCAGGTCAAGCTGAAGCCCGATGATCGCGCCTCCACCGATTTCGATTCGGTCAACCTGTCGGCCGCCGCGATCTGGCGCCTGAGCGATGGCTTCGACCTGCGCTTCGGCCTGGACCGCTCCGAGCGCGCGCCGACCAACGAGGAGCTGTTCGCCGGCGGCACGCACGTGGCCACGCAGTCGATCGAGATCGGCGATGCAGCACTGGATACTGAAAAAGGCATGCGCGCGGAGATCGGCGCGCACTGGCATACCGATCGCGTCGACCTGAAGCTCGCCGTGTACCAGACCAAGTTCAAGGACTTCATCTACCTGACCGATACCGGCGTGGAAGAGGAAGGCTATCCGGTCCGCCTGTGGACGCAGGACGACGCCACGTTCACCGGCGCGGAGGCCGAAGCCAAGATCCAGCTCGCCGACACCACCGCCGGCGCGTGGGACCTGCGCCTGTACGGCGACTATGTGCGCGCCAAGCTCGACGGCAGCGGCCTGCGCACGGTCGCCTTCGAGGTGCCGCATGGCGATCACACGCATGGCTATGAAGTCGACATCGCACAGGGTGGCTACCTGCCGCGCATCTCGCCGATGCGCGTGGGCGCCGACCTCGGCTGGTCGCTCGGCGGCTGGCGCGCGTCGCTGGGCGCGGTGCGCTACAGCAAGCAGGACGATCTGGCGCAGAACGAGGAACCGAGCGACGGCTACACGCTGGTCGATGCCCACGTGGCGTACCGCTGGGATCGCCCCGCATCGAGCTGGGAAGTCTTCCTCGACGGCAGCAACCTGACCGACGAAGAAGCCCGCCCGCACACCTCGCTGCTGCGCGACTACGCGCCGCTGCCGGGTCGCGGCGTCGCCTTCGGCATCCGCGCGTACTTCTGATCCACCGCTGACGATCCTCCCCCGGGGCGGCTGGCCGGCATGGCAGCCGCCCTTCTTGACAGGATTTAAGTGCATATACACATAATTGCCCAGCCCCTTGCCTGCTTGCCCGCTTGCCCGATGACGCCCTCTCCTGCCCTCGTCACGCCCAGCCTGTGCACCTGCTTCCGCCTGCGGCGCGCCAGTCGCCGGGTGACGCAGGTCTACGACCACGAACTCGCGGCCGTCGGTCTGAGCCTCAACCAGTACTCGATCCTGCGCCGGACCGAACGCGAGCCCCGCGTGCTGGGCGGCTTGGCGGAAGAACTGGGCATGGACCGCACCACGCTCACCCGCAACCTGTCGCCGTTGATGGACGCCGGCCTGCTGGAAACGGTCCGCGGCCAAGATGCCCGCCAGCGGGTGATCACGTTGACGGACGAGGGCCGCGCTCGCCTGGCCGCCGCGACGCCTTGTTGGCAGCGTGCGCAGGCCGTCATCGACGCGATGCTGGGAGAAACCGGCATCCAGCAACTCCATGGCGAGTTGGACCGCCTCGACGGTCTTCTGCGGCGGCACCTGGGAGAGGCGGCATGAACACCGGCGCTGCGACCTCTGCACCCCGCATGCACTGGGGCCTGCTGCTTGCAGCCTCCGCGACGCTGATGATCACGATGGGCGCGCGCCAGACCACCGGCCTGTTCGTGTCGCCGATCCACCAGGACACCGGCATCGGCATCGCCGCGATCAGCTTCGCGCTGGCCATCGGCCAGTTCACCTGGGGCGCCGTGCAGCCGGTGTTCGGGGCGATTGCCGACAAGCGTGGTTCCACCGGCATCCTCGTGCTCGGCGCTGTCCTGCTCGCCCTGGGCCTGGCCCTGACGCCTCACCTGACATCGCCGTGGGGCCTGATGTTCACGCTCGGCGTGTTGACCGCCGCGGGCGCGGGCGCCGGCAGCTTCTCCATCCTGATCGGCGCCACCGCGCAGCAGCTTGCACCCGAGAAACGTTCGTTCGCCGCGGGCTTCATCAATGCCGGCGGCTCGCTGGGCCAGTTCGTGTTCGCCCCACTCGTGCAGGCCGTGATTGCGTTCGCGGGCTGGGCCAGCGCGATGTATACGCTGGCGGTCGCTTCACTGCTGGCGATTCCGCTGGCCTTCCCGCTGCGCAGGAAAGTGGCGCCGACAATGGCGGCAACCACGGCGACCGCGATCAGCGATATCGGCCTCAAGCAACAGATCGCCATCGCCTTGCGCGACCGCAGCTACTGGATGCTGCACCTCGGCTTCTTCACCTGCGGGGTGCACATCGCCTTCCTGGTGACGCACCTGCCCGGTGAAATCGCGCTATGCGGATTGTCGCCGAGCGTTTCGGGGGTATCGATCGCGTTGATCGGCCTGTTCAACGTCGCCGGCAGTCTGGTCGCCGGTGCACTCGGCCAGCGTATGCGGATGAAATGGATCCTCGCGGTGATGTACGCCAGCCGCGCGGTGATGATCGCGCTCTATCTGATGTCGCCGCCGACACCGTTGACGTTCTACGTCTTCGCCGCGGCACTGGGCTTCACCTGGCTGGCGACGGTGCCGCCGACGGCCGGGCTGGTCGGCAAGCTGTTCGGGCCGCGCTACCTGGGCACGCTGTTCGGCCTGACGCTGCTGTCGCACCAGATCGGCGGCTTCTTCGGTGCCTGGCTCGGTGGACTGGCGCTGGAGCGTTTCGGCGACTACAGCTGGATGTGGTACGCCGACATGGCGCTGGCGTTGATCGCGGCTGTGGCCAACCTGCCGATCAGGGAAACCCCACCGAAGGCATTGCCGGCGGCAGCATGATCGAGTGTTTGCGGGAGCGACTGTAGGAGCGACCGCACGTCGTCAGCTACTAGACACTTCGAGAATTACCGATTCTGACCCGCAGGATCAAGCGCGATGATAGCTTCCGGATCAGCATTGGCAGCGGTCGCGACTGACGTCGCTCCTACAACAAGCGATTCGTTACGCCGCCGCGCAGCGCGCGCACAGCCCGTGCACTTCCAGCGTCTGCGCCTGCGGCTGGAAGCCCAGCGCCTTGGCGCGTGCATCGAGGGCGGCGACCACGTCGCGATCTTCCAGTTCCACCGCGCTGTGGCAGCGGTCGCAGATGAGGAACGGCACCGAGTGCTGGGCGCTGTTGGGGTGATGGCAGGCGACGAAGGCGTTCACCGACTCGAGCTTGTGCACGAAGCCATTGGCCATCAGGAAATCCAGCGCGCGATACACGGTCGGCGGCGCGTCGGCACCCACGCCCTTGGTGGCGCGCACCCATTCCAGCAGTTCGTACGCCTTGACCGGCTTGCCGGCCTCGGCAATCAACTGCAGCACGCGCGCGCGGATCGGCGTCAGCCGCAGGCCGCGTTCCTGGCACGCGTGCTCCACCGCCGACACGAACGCCTGCGCGTCGTGGACGTGGTGATGCGGGTCGGTGCAGCTGTGGGCGTTCGGCATGGGCGATCCGGAGTCAGGCGGACGTACTTACCTTGATAAGTGCCGCGTCGATGCGTTTCAAGGCCTCGTCGCGGCCGGCCAGGTAAACCGTCTGCGAAATGTCGGGGCTGACCTGGGTGCCAGTGATGGCCACGCGCAGCGGCTGCGCCACCTTGCCCATGCCGAGCTCCAGCGCCGCTGCGGCCTCGTGCAGGGCCGCCGACACGCTGTCCGCGCTCCAGTCCGCCAGCGCTGCCAGACACTCGCGGGCCTTGGCCAACGGCGCCTGGGCAGCGGCCACCAGGTGCTTGGCCACCGCCGCATCGTCATAAACCGTCAGCGGCTGGTACCAGACCACCGCCTTCTCGGCCATGTCCTTCAGCGTCTGCACGCGATCGCGCAGCGCGACCACCACATCGGCCGGCGCAGGACCCGCGGCGAGATCGACACCCAGCTTCTCCAGCTGGTAGACGAGGTGCGGCGCGATGGCGGCCGGCGCATCGGTCTTCAGATAGTGCTGGTTCACCCAGCCCAGTTTGGCCATGTCCAGGCGCGCGGCCTTGGAGTTCACGTCCTTCACGTCGAACAGGTCGATCAGCTCCTGCCGCGAGAACAGCTCCTGGTCGCCGTGCGACCAGCCCAGCCTTGCGAGGTAGTTGATCAGCGCATGCGGCAAGTAGCCGGCGTCCTTGTACTGCATCACGTCGGCCGCGCCGGTGCGCTTGGAGAGCTTGGCGCCCTCCTCGTCCAGGATCATCGGCATGTGCGCGAACTTCGGCACCGGCGCGCCCAGCGCTTCGTAGATGTTGATCTGGCGCGGCGTGTTGTTGATGTGGTCGTCGCCGCGGATCACCTCGGTGATGCCCATGTCCCAGTCGTCGACGACGACGGCGAAGTTGTAGGTCGGGTAGCCGTCGGGCCGGAAGATCACCATGTCGTCGAGTTCGCTGTTGGCGATCTCGATGCGGCCCTTGATCAGGTCATCGAAGACCACGACGCCATCGATGGGGTTCTTGAAGCGGATCACCCGGTTCGGGTCGTCGCGCTGCGGCAGGTTCTGCTCGCGCGCGGCCCCGTTGTAGCGCGGCTTCTCCTGCTTCGCCATCGCCGCCTCGCGCATGGCGTCCAGTTCCTCGCGCGTCTCGTACGCGTAGTAGGCCTTGCCCGCGGCAACCAGTTGCTCGGCGACCTCGCGGTAACGGTCGATGCGCTGGGTCTGGTAGACCGGGCCCTCGTCATAATCCAGGCCCAGCCAGTCCATCGCCTCGAGGATCGCGTCGATGGCGGCCTGCGTGCTGCGCTCGCGGTCGGTGTCTTCGATGCGCAGGATGAAATCGCCGCCGCGATGACGCGCCTCCAGCCAGCAGTACAGCGCCGTGCGGGCGCCGCCGATGTGCAGGTAGCCGGTGGGACTGGGGGCGAAGCGGGTGCGGCAGGCCATGGGGAAGCTCGAAATACGGAATCTCGCAATTTTACCCTGTAGGAGGGGCTTCAGCCCCGATCGCTGCCGCCGGGCAGCCGACGGCGCACGCACGGATGCGATCGCTTGGGGTGACGAACTCTGGCGCCATGCAAGGCGGGCATGTGGTCGGGGCTAAAGCCCCTCCTACAGGGGAAGGCTTAGAATTCCCCCATGACCACGCTCTTCATCTCCGACCTGCACCTGGACGCCGAACGTCCCGCCGTCACCGAGCTGTTCGGCGCGTTCATGCAGCAGGAGGCCACGCAGGCCGATGCGCTGTACATCCTCGGCGACCTGTTCGAGGCCTGGGTGGGCGACGACGATCCGTCCGAAACCGGCGCCTACGTGGCCGCCCGGATCCGCGAGGTGGCCGATGCAGGGGTGCCGGTGTTCTTCATCCGCGGCAACCGCGATTTCCTGCTGGGCGAGGCGTTCGCCCGCCGCGCCGGCATGCGTATCCTGCCCGACCCGGCCGTCGTCATGCTGTACGGCAAGCCGGTGCTGCTGATGCATGGCGACCTGTTGTGCACGGGCGATACGGCCTACCAGGCGTTCCGGGCGCAGACGCGGAATCCGGCCTGGCAGGCGCAGTTCCTCTCCCAACCGCTGGCGGCGCGCCTGGCCTTCGCGGCGCAGGCCCGGGCCGCCAGTGCAGCGCACCAGGGCGGGATGAAGCAGAGCGACAAGGCGCAGTTCGAAACGCTGACCGACGTGGCGCCGGCGGCCGTGGACGCGACGTTCGCGCAGTTCGGCATCGACACGATCATCCATGGCCATACGCATCGGCCGGCCATCCACGACCTCACGGTCGAAACCCGCGCCTGCCGGCGCATCGTGCTGGGGGACTGGTACGAGCAGGGTTCGGTGTTGCGCGTGGAACCCGACGCAATGGCATTGGAAGCGCTCTTGTAGGAGCGCCCCATGGGCGCGATGCTTTCTGCACTCGGGATGGAAAAGCATCGCGGGCATGGCCCGCTCCTACTAAGCAGGCGCCCACAGTGCGGCCCTACGGCGCTTCCAGCGCCGCCAGCTCATCCTCATCGAAGCCGGCCAGCAGGCGTGCCTCGATGTTGAACGGTCCATGCAGGTAGCCGCCGGCGTACTCCCTCAACAGCTCGCGGAAGCGCGCACGCGGCTCGATGCCGCGCTGTGTGCAGTACCAGCGGTACCAGCGCGAACCGGCAGCGACATGCGCGACTTCCTCGCGCAGGATCAGGTCGAGGATGGCCACGGTGGCGTCGTCACCCAGGTCGTGCAGTTTGACGATCATGCCGGGCGTCACGTCGAGACCGCGCGCCTCCAGCACCCGCGGCACCAGCGCCATACGCGTCAGGCCATCATGCGCGGTCTTCTCGGTCATTTCCCACAGGCCATTGTGGGCGTCGAAGTCGCCGTAGTCGTGGCCGAGCTCGCGCAGGCGATCACGCAGCAGCACGAAGTGGCGCGACTCGTCGTGCGCCACGCCCACCCAGTCGGCGTAGAACGCGTGCGGCAGGTCGCGGAAGCGATACACCGCATCCCAGGCCAGGTCGATGGCGTTGAGTTCGATGTGCGCGATGGCATGGATGAAGGCCGCCCTGCCCGCCACGCTGCCCAGGCCACGGCGCGGCAGATCGCGCGGATGCACCAGCACCGGCCTGGGCGGTCGCCCGGGCGCGCGGATCGGGTCGGGAGGCGCCGCGTCGGCAGGGATTGCGAGTTCACCGCGTGCGAACGCGTCGGCGTACTGCTGCGTCAGCGCGACCTTCGCATCGACGTCCGCCGCATCCAGGCAGATGCGCGCGGCCTCGAACAGCGTGGTCATGCCGCGCGGTGCCGCGTCAGCCGACGCGGCGCTTGCGCTTGGCTTCGTCCGAGCGCGCCTGTTCGATGCGCTCGAAGTACCCCGGCTCGATGCCGGTGACGTACTTGCCGTCGAAGCACGACGAATCGAACTCCGCCAGGTTCGGGTTGCCCTCGCGCACGGCAGCTTCCAGATCCTCGAGATCCTGGTAGATCAGCCAATCGCAGCCCAGCTCACGCTCGATGTCCTCGACGGTGCGGTTGTGCGCGACCAGCTCGTCCGCCGCAGGCATGTCGATGCCGTAGATGTTGGGATGGCGCACCGGCGGTGCGGCGCTGGCCAGGTAGACCTTTCGCGCGCCGGCATCGCGCGCCATCTGCACGATCTGCTTCGAAGTGGTGCCGCGCACGATGGAATCGTCCACCAGCAGCACCACGCGGTTGCGGAACTCCAGGTTGATCGGGTTGAGCTTGCGGCGCACCGACTTCACCCGCTCGCCCTGCCCCGGCATGATGAAGGTGCGGCCGACGTAGCGGTTCTTGATGAAGCCCTCGCGGTACTTCACGCCCAGCACGTTGGAGATCTCCAGCGCGGCGTCGCGCGAGGTGTCCGGGATCGGGATGATGGTGTCGATGTCGTGGTCGGGACGCAGGCGCAGGATCTTCTCCCCCAGCTTTACGCCCATGCGCATGCGCGCCTTGTGCACCGACACGTTGTCGATCATCGAGTCAGGACGCGCGAAGTAGACGTACTCGAAGATGCAGGGCGCATGTTCGGGCGCATCGGCGACGATCTCGCTGAACAGCTCGCCGCGCGCGGTGATCACGATCGCCTCGCCCGGCTGCACGTCGCGCATGCGCACGAAGCCTAGGATGTCGAGCGCGGCGGACTCCGACGCGATGATGTATTCGGTGCCCTCGCCGTGCTCGCGCTTGCCCAGCACCAGCGGACGGATGCCGTGCGGGTCGCGGAACGCCACCAGCCCCAGGCCCAGCACCACGCTGACGACGGCGTAGCCGCCCTTGACGCGACGGTGCACGCCGGCGACGGCGCGGATGGCCGCTTCCGGGGTCAGCGTGCGCTGCAGGTCCAGCTCGTGCGCGAACACGTTCAGCAGCACTTCGCTGTCGGAGTCGGTGTTGATGTTGCGGCGGTCCTGCGCGAACACGTCCTGGCGCAGCGATTCAGTGTTGATCAGGTTGCCGTTGTGCGCCAGCGCGATGCCGTACGGCGAATTGACGTAGAACGGCTGCGCCTCGTCCATGCCTTCCGAACCCGCGGTCGGATAGCGGCAGTGGGCGATGCCCACGCGACCCTCCAGCACACTCATCGCCTTGGCGCTGAACACGTCCCGTACCAGCCCATTGTCCTTGTGCACGCGCAGGCGCGTGCCGTCGGCGGTGGCGATGCCGGCGGCGTCCTGTCCGCGATGCTGGAGGACGGTCAGCCCGTCATAAAGCTGGCCGGCGACGTTCTGGTTGCCGACGATTCCGACGATGCCGCACATGGTGGATCTACTCCGGTTTCGACGCGGGTGAGGCGGACGAGGGGACGCGCTCCTGCGGTGCGCCAGGGTCGTCCAGCGGCAGGGGCAGAGATTGCAGGCGCGCATTATCGCCCGCCGGGGAGCCATTGCCAAAGTCCAGTTCCTGCACAGTCCATTCCGGCAGCCACTGCGACAGCCACTGCGCACCCGGCAGCAACAGCGGCACGACCGGCGAATTGTTCCATTCAGGTTCTCTCGGCAGGTCGGTGAACGCCGCCAGCAACAGCACGATGCAGGCGACGAGCGCGCCGCGCAGCAGCCCCAGCGCCAGCCCCAGCACGCGATCCAGCCCCGACAGGCCCACCGATTTCACGAGGTGGCGGATCGCCCATCCGGTCAGGCCGACGAAGATCATCACGCCGACGAAGCTGAGTACATAACCGCCCAGCACCTCGCTGGCCGAGGGTTGTCCGTCACTGGCAAGCAAGTGCGCGACGTCGCCGCCGTAATGGAAGGCCACCCAGCCGGACATCAGCCACGCGACCATCGAGGCGAGCGCGCTGATGAAGCCGCGCATCAGCCCGAACAGGGTCGACACGCCGACGATGGCCAGCAAGGTCAGGTCGAGCGCGCTCACCTCGCGCGCCCGTGGCTATCCGCCATGCGCTCGGGCAACCGCATCAAGGGTGCGGGCGCACCATGCCGTCGACGCCGATCTTGGACGCCACCTGCGTCTTCAGCCGGTCGGCGTCAGCACGGTTGGCGACCGGACCCACCCGCACGCGGCTGAGCGTGCCCTTGTCGGTGCGGACCTGTTCGACGAACGCGCTGAAACCAGCGCCACGTGCGCGGTCGCGCAAGGCATTGGCATCGGCCGCATTCGAGAACGCACCCAGCTGCACCGCGAAGCCAGTGCCGGATGCGGCCGGTTTCGCCGGCTCGGCCGGCTTGGGCGCCGGGGCGGCAGGCTTCGGGGTGGGCGGTGGAACGGGCTTGGTCTCGGTCGCCGTCGCGGCAACGGGCTTGGATTCGGTCGCAGCCGGCTTCGGCGCGGGCTTGGCCGGTTCCGGCGGCAGTGCCTGGGTGGTGACCGCCGCTGCGGCAGGCGCCGCCGTAGCGACGGACGCGGGCGTCGTGGCCACCGGCGTCTCGGCCGGCACATCCAGCGTCACCACCTGCGCATTGACATCACCGCGGATCTTGATCGCGTCCAGTCGCGCCGCTTCGGCCTGCGGACGGTCGGCGTACGGACCGACCCGCACCCGGAACGCCGGCTTGCCGTTGATGGTCGCCGGCTCGACGAAACCGGGGAGCTTGGCTTGCTTCACGCGGGCCAGCACGGCATCGGCATCGGCCTGCGTGGCGTAGGCACCGAAACTGACGGCGAAGTTGCCGCCGGCCGTAGTGGCGGGTTGCAGCGTGCCGGAGTTCGGCGCCGTCTCCGCGGCGGGCGCGGCGACCTGGCCCTGCAGGCCCACGGCACCGGTGGAGGGCGCGTTGCCGGGCGTCACCAGCGGCAGTTCGCGGGTTTCGAATTCGCCGTCGGCGGCGGGCGGCACGTCCAGCGGCACGTCGGATACACCGCTGTCGGGCGCGGGGCCCTTCACCAGCATGGGCAGGAAGATGACGGCCAGCGCCACCAGCACGACCGCGCCGATCAGGCGCTGTTTCAGGGCAGTTTCCATCCAGGTCCACGGCAGCTGCGGCGGGAATGCCGCGGCGATTATACGGCGCGCCCCGGCGCGCTTTCCGTCATCGACCTGAATGCAGCACGTTCAATGCATCGGCGGCGGTGTGGAAGGAGCCGAACACCAGCACGCGATCTCCCGGCACCGAAGCGTCGAGCGCCGCCTGCAATGCATCCGGTACAGCGGCATGCAGAGCCGGTGTTTCCGCAAGGGCGTCCTGCAGACGAGTTGCGAGCTGTTCCGCGGTCTGCGAGCGCGGACCGAGTGCCAGTCCGGCCAGGAGCCAGTGCAGGGGCGCCCCCGCGAACGCATCCACCACGCCGCGTACATCCTTGTCGGCGAGTGCGGCGAACACGACGCGGGTCATGCCCGCGATCGGACGAGCCTGCAGCCAGGCCGCCAGTTCGCGCGCCGCTTGCGGGTTGTGGCCGACATCCAGCACGACCTCGATGCCGTCGCGCATGAATTGCTGCAGGCGTCCGGGCAATGCCGCCTTGGCCACGCCTTCGACGAAGGCGTGGTCCGGCAGCGCATCGTCAGGCAGGGCGCGCAATGCCGCGATCGCCGTCGCCGCATTCGCGCGCTGCGAGGGCGCCGTCAATGCCGGCGACGGCAGTTCCAGCTCGGCACCGACCTCGCGCCAGCGCCAGCGCTGGCTGTCGATCGGCTCGTGGAAGAAGTCGCTGCCCAATCGCAACGCGTTCGCGCCGATCGCGTAGGCATGGCGCAGCACGCTGGACGGCGAATCCACTTCGCCCAGCACCAGCGGCTTCCACGCGCGGGCGATGCCGGCTTTCTCGGCCCCGATGGCTTCGCGGTCGTTGCCCAGCCAATCGGTGTGGTCGATGTCGACGGTGGTGATGACGGCGACGTCGGGATCGACGATGTTCACCGCGTCCAGTCGCCCGCCCAGCCCGATCTCCAGCACCGCGAGGTCGAGGCCATTGCGCTGGAACAACCACAGCGCGGCCAGCGTGCCGAACTCGAAATAGGTCAGCAGCGTGTCGCCGCGCGCGGCCTCCACGGCTTCGAAGGCTTCGACCAGCGAAGCATCATCGGCGTCTGTGCCGTCGATGCGCACGCGCTCGTTGTAACGCAGCAGGTGCGGCGAGGTGTAGGCGCCGACCTTCCAGCCCGCGGCGCGTGCGATGGCCTCGATGAAGGCCACGGTCGAACCCTTGCCGTTGGTGCCACCGACCGTGATGACGCGGCCGCCCGGCCTGCCCAGCGGCAGCCGCGTCGCGACCTCGCGCACGCGATCCAGGCCCATCTCGATGGACTTGGGATGTTGCTGCTCGATGTGGGAAAGCCAGTCGTCGAGGGTGCGCATGGCACGCATTATCCCCTACGGCGGGTCCGGATCAGCGGTGTTCGCCCGGCGGTGTAGGCGGCGGCGGGATGGTGCGCTGCCTGCCTTCGATACGCATCGCGGCGTCGAAACGCTCGCATACCAACGCCTCCTGCGAACCGCAGAGCCCATTGCTGACCCAGAACGCCTTCTTGCCATCGCTGACGAGCCTGCGCCGGATCACCGACGGCGCGAGCGCCGAACCGGCCTGATGCAGTTCCCAGGTCGAGATATCGAGACCATCGTAGAGCCGATAGACGCTGACGCCCTTCGACGGCGCCTGCATCTGCTCGCCCTTGGACGACAGCAGCGCGACGGCTTCATCGACACTGGCCACCGGCATGGCCTGGGGATCCGGCAAGTACGACGGTACGGTCGCATCCGCGTCGGCCTGGACCTCCGGCACCTGCATGCGACGCCATTGCTCCAGATCGCGCTCGAAGCCGGCCGAACGCGA
This sequence comes from Pseudoxanthomonas sp. LjRoot206, assembly GCF_056175725.1. NCBI lineage: Bacteria > Pseudomonadati > Pseudomonadota > Gammaproteobacteria > Lysobacterales > Lysobacteraceae > Pseudoxanthomonas > Pseudoxanthomonas sp. LjRoot206. The sequence goes on along the minus strand of NZ_JBGFFI010000001.1, from coordinate 69,030 downwards.
GGGCGAGCGCGAGTAGGTCGCATCGGTATCGAAGTCGACTGGGACACGCACCCTGCCCGCCACCGCCTTGCCGTCGCGCACAGGAGGACTGAAGTGCCAGGTACGGGCCGCGTCACTGGCAGCGGCATCGAGCGCGGGAATCCCCGAACTCTTTTCGACCGTCACCCGGGTCGCCATGCCGCATGCGTCGTGGTCGATGACCAGCGTGACGATGCCCCGGTCGCCTTCCTTCAGGCCCTCGGGCATCGACGGCGGGCGCGGCTCGACGGTTTCGCGGCCGGCGCACTCCGCGGGCAGGGGTGGCAACGCCTCGGCGGTCGCGCACGCCACCCGTCCGACCATCAGCACCAGACCCAGACACACCTGTACGGCAATCTTCATTCCTTTCCCCTGGAGTGACGCGATAAGCTTCGCAACGTATTCCGCTCAGCACTGCGCCGAGGAACAGCGCGATGCGTGCCTCATCGCCCGGGTCCGGGCTCCAGCGGCACGGCACGTTGCCGGTAAGGGCGCTGTACGCTGCCGTTGAGGCGCGCGCATACGTCGGCTTCTATCGCCTCGCACAGTACACGCGTCACCAGGTAGGCATGGCGCCCATCGTGCGCCACGCGCTTGCGGACCAGGGCTGGCGCGTAGTAGTGCGTGCCTTCGTATACGAGCCAACGTGTCCTGTCGTTCTCGCCATCGAGCGTATAGATGGCGACGCCAGGCGACATGCCCGCAGTACTGCGTTGGCTACCGCGCGCCTTCAGCATGGCGATGGCGTCCGCCACGTTGCCGACCTCAAGCGGAATCGGATCCTCGACATATCCCGGCACCGTACCATCGGCATCGAGGTCCACCGACGATGCAGGCACCTGCAGCCGCGACGGCAAGGTAAGCGCGCGCTCCCGCACTGCTTCATCCTCGGCATCGCCGTGCTCCCACGCGAACGACACGGGAATACGTACCCTGCCTCGCGCTGGAACGCCATTCACGACCGCAGCGGAAAAGCGCCACGTCCTGGCGGCTCCGATAGCCGCCTTGTCGAGCGCGCGGTTGCGTGAACTCTGCTCGACGAACACCTGCTCAACCGCGCCATCCAAGCCGACGTCCATGATCAGCACGGCAGTGCCGGTGATGCCAAGATAGAACTCCTCGGGAGGATACTGCGGCGGTGGCGATTCGATCACACGCGGGAGGACGTCTTCGGCGGCCCACGCAGCCGACGCGGCGGCCAGAACGGCGCCCAGCAGGAGCAGACGATGCATCGTCAGTCGCCTCATCGTCATTCCTCGTGGACCGTAAACCCCGGAGCCCTACAGCGCCCGATGCTTCGCTTCGCCGAAGAACGGCGTGTGGTGCGCGCAGTCGTTGAGACGCACGACTTCAAGCTGGTCCACCGACGGACCTTCCAGCAGGTTGAGCGTGGTCGGCGCCTGGCGGAAGCTCCACAGCTTGGCGATCGGCAGGCCGAGGATGCGGCACAGCAGGACGCGGTTGACCGCGTCGTGCGCGACGATCAACAGCGTGTCGTCGTCACCCAGCCCCTCGGCGGCGCGCGCAAGACCGCGCCAGGAACGGTCGAGGACCTGACGCAGCGATTCGCCGCCCGGCATCAGCACGGTGTCGGGCTCTTCGCGCCACGCGAGCAGGCGCGCCGGATCCTTGTCCTGGATCTCGCTGGCCAGCAAACCTTCCCACTCGCCGTGGGCGATTTCCTGCAGTTCGGGATCGGTGAGCAGCATGTCGGCGCGCGCGTCGCCCAACGCCAGCTGCGCGGTGCGCTGCGCACGCGCCAGTGGCGACGCCACCGCACGATCGATGCGTACGTCCTTCAACCGCTGGCCCAGCGCGGTTGCCTGGCCTTCACCGACCGGCGAGAGCGGGATGTCGATCTGGCCCTGGTAGCGGCCTTCGGCGTTCCACGGCGTTTCGCCATGGCGGGCAAGCAGGATGCGCATGCGTCGATGTGTCCATTCGGGGGAGTCGGTCCGGTTTCCTGGAGCCGGAAACGAAGACGGGAGCGGATGATACCCGCTCCCGTCCCGTCTCTTGCGACCGTTGCAGCTGTTACTTGCCGACGCCCATTTCCTTCAGCAGCTGCGGCGCCGGGTAGACCTCCTGCATGATCCAGCGCAGGTAGCGGCCGTCCACGGCGATCATGCGGGTCATCTTCGGATCGAACACCCAGTTCGAGCTGACCGACTCCCAGTTGCCGTCGAACGCCAGGCCGATCAGCTTGCCGTGCGCGTCGAGCACCGGCGAACCGGAATTGCCACCCGTGATGTCCAGGTTCGACAGGTAGTTGACCGGCACCGAACCCAGGCGATTGTCTTCCAGGCCGCCGTAACGCTTGGCGGCCACTGCGTCGAGCAGCGCCTTCGGCGAGTCGAACGGATCTTCGCCGGTCTCCTTGGCGACCACGCCTTCCAGGGTGGTGAACGGGGTGTATTCCACGCCGTCCTTGGGCGCGTAACCCATGACGTTGCCGAAGGTGATGCGCAGCGACAGGTTGGCGTCCGGATAGACGAACTCGCCCTGGCTCTTCTTGTAATCGGCCAACGCCTGCAGGTAGACCGGGCGCGCTGCCAGGTTCTCGCCGGCGCGCGTCTTGCGCTCCTGTTCGAGCTTCAGCAGCGTGGGCATCACCGCGACGGCGTACTGGATCGCCGGATCCTTGCTGGCCTCGAACGCCTTGCGGTCGGCGGCGAACCACGTCAGCCGCTCTTCCGTGCTGCCGAGCTTCGTGCCGGCCAGGCGGTCGAGCGCGCGCTTCACGGCCGCCGCATCATTGCCGCCCAGCCAGGTGTCCACCGCCGCGACACGCTGGTCGGCCGGCAGCTTGATGTACTCGTTCAACCAGTATTCCTGCAGCTGGCGATCCATCGCGGCGACATAGCGGCGCTCGAGCTGCTTCAGACCGCCCTCGATGGCCGGCAGGTCGCGTTCCTGGTAGCCGGATTCGCGCTCCGCGTTCGGCTTTTCGCGTTCGATCGCCAGGCGGTACAGCTGCGTGGCCGAACCCACCATCGCCGTGTTGTTGAACATCGCCAGCGTCAGGTCGCGCTCGCGCGTGGCCTTGTTCTGTTCGAGCAGCGCCAGCAGCTTGGCGTGGGCGTCCAGCGCCGCCTGGCCCTTGGCGCCCTGCCCCTTCAGCCAGGCCAGCACGGCGGCCTCCTCGCGCTGCTTCTGGCCGGCGGCGTCGATGCGCTTGAAGCCTTCCAGCTGGCCGTCGTAGTTCTTGCTGGTGTTGTTCCAGCCGGCCATGGTGTTGGCGTACTTCACCTGAATATCGGCGTTCTTCTTGCCGGCCTCCTGCACCATCGCGATCTGGTTCTTGTAGTGGCGCGCGATGGTCGGGTACGTCCACGCGGCGGTATTGTCGAACTCGGCCGCCAAGGCATAGCGGTTGGTCGAACCCGGATAGCCGGCGACCATCACGAAGTCGCCCTCGCCCAGCGGCTTGTCGGCGAACTTCAGCCAGTGCTTGGGACGGTACGGCACGTTGTCCTTCGAGTACGCCGCCGGCTTGCCGTCCTTGCCCACGTAGGCGCGGTAGAACGCGAAGTCGCCGGTGTGGCGCGGCCACATCCAGTTGTCGATGTCGCCGCCGTACTTGCCCACGCTGCCTGGGGGTGCGTACGCCAGGCGCACGTCCTTGATCTCCAGGTTCTTGAACAGCCGGTAGGTGTTGCCGCCGGAGAAGCTGTACAGGCGGCAGCGGAACCCGGCATCGGCCTCGCACTCGGCGATCAGCTGCTTCTCGAACGCCTCCAGTGCCTTGGTCCGCGCCAGCGCATCGTCGCCCGCGGTCGCGATGGCGGCCTTCGCGTCCTTGGTCACGTCGGTGATCTCGTCCAGCACGAACACGCGTGCGTTGGGACCGGCACTGACTTCGTCCGTGGTGGCCGGCGCATTGAAGCCGTTCTTGATCAGGTTGTTCTCGGCGGTCGAATTCAGCTGGATCGCGCCGTAGGCGCAGTGATGGTTGGTGACGACCAGCCCGGTCGGCGAGACGAAGCTGGCCGTGCAGCCGCCCAGCGCGACCACGGCGCCCATCGGATTGCCGGTCAGGTCCGACAACTGCTGTGGAGACAGCTTGAGGCCGGCTTTCTTCAGCGGTCCGGCGATTTCGGGCAGCTGCTGCGGCACCCACATGCCTTCGCCGGCATGGGACAGCTGGGCGGCGAGCAGGGACAACGGAACCGCGATGGCGGCGGCGAGCAGGTTCGGACGCATGGAAACCCCGGGACTGGCAGGAAAGTTCCGATTGTAATGAACCCGTCATCCCGGCCGACCATGACTTATGGCCTACCCGGCTGCACCCGGACCATCGCGGGGCGTCGCGACAGGAGGCCGTGGGGCCGGGGCGTATAATCCGCGCCCTCTTGACCCTGGATCGACGCCCGATGGCACAGACGATGAAGGCGCTGGTGAAGCGCGAGGCCGGCAAAGGCATCTGGATGGAGGAGCTGGCCGTCCCGCAGCCGGGTCCCAACGAGGTGCTGATCAAGCTGGAAAAGACCGCCATCTGCGGCACCGACCTGCACATCTACCTGTGGGACGAGTGGAGCCAGCGCACGATCACGCCCGGCCTGACCATCGGCCACGAGTTCGTCGGCCGCATCGCCCAGCTGGGCTCGGCGGTGACCGGTTACGAGGTCGGCCAGCGCGTGTCGGCCGAGGGCCACATCGTCTGCGGCCATTGCCGCAACTGCCGCGGCGGCCGCCAGCACCTGTGCCCGAACACCGTCGGCATCGGCGTGAACCGCAACGGCGCGTTCGCCGAATACATGGTGATGCCGGCCAGCAACCTGTGGCCGATCCCCGACCAGATCCCGTCCGAACTGGCTGCGTTCTTCGACCCCTACGGCAACGCGGCACACTGCGCGCTGGAATTCGACGTGGTCGGCGAGGACGTGCTGATCACTGGCGCCGGCCCGATCGGCATCATCGCCGCCGGCATCTGCAAGCACATCGGCGCGCGCAACGTGGTGGTCACCGACGTCAACGACTTCCGCCTGAAGCTGGCCGCCGACATGGGCGCCACGCGCGTCGTGAACGTCGCCAACACCTCGCTGAAGGACGTGATGGCCGACCTGCACATGGAAGGCTTCGACGTGGGCCTGGAAATGAGCGGCAACCCGCGCGCGTTCAACGACATGCTCGACTGCATGTACCACGGTGGCAAGATCGCGATGCTCGGCATCATGCCGAAGGGCGCCGGCTGCGACTGGGACAAGATCATCTTCAAGGGCCTCACCGTGCAGGGCATCTACGGCCGCAAGATGTACGAGACCTGGTACAAGATGACGCAGCTGGTGCTGAGCGGCTTCCCGCTCGGCAAGGTGCTGACCCACCAGCTGCCGATCGACGACTTCCAGAAGGGTTTCGACCTGATGGAACAGGGCAAGGCTGGCAAGGTGGTGTTGAGCTGGAACTGACGCCACCGGCCCGGTGAAGAAAAAGGCGCCTCTCGGCGCCTTTTTCTTTGCTGCGGGAACGGGCCGATCAGTTGCCGACGCTGAGCGAGAACACCACACGATCATCGGCCCAGCTGCCGAAGTTGGTGTCGCCGTGGCTGTCGGTGCCCACGTAACCCAGCGATGCCGTCACGGCACCGAACGACTTGCTGAAGGTGACGCCGTAGTCGGTGTAATCGTCGTACGCGAGCTTCTCGCTGATGGTGGTGTGGCCTACGTTGAGCGCCACGGAGAAATCCCGGGGCAGGTCGTACGACGCGCCGAGCGCGTAATAGAAACTCTCTTCGTCCAGCCCGAAGAAATCGTCCGTATAGGCGACCGTGGCGCTGTAGTTGTCGAAAAAGGTGGTCTTGGTGATCAGCTCGGCGAAGTTGCCACCGGCCGCATCCGGATAGGTGTAGCGGTTGAGCATCACGTCGAAGTTGACCTTCTCGCTCAGGTCGACGTTGTAGCCCACGAAGTAGTCGACTTCGAAGTCCGGCTTGTTGGTGCCGAAATCGACACCCGATCCCCAGACGCCGGCATACACGCCGATCGGGGAGGTATAGGTGATGCCAGCCTGTGCGGTGGGGTCTTCGTCGCTCTGCGACACGCCGCGGAACACGTAATCGGAGGTGGCGGTCAGCGACCAGCTGATGGGGGACTCTTCTTCTTCGGCGTCCTGCGCAAAGGCGGACATCGGCAGTGCCAGCAGCAGGGCGGTGGCGAGGGCGGTGGCGAGTTTGACGGGCTTCATCCGGAGTCTCCTGATCGGTTGGCGGACGGGGCAGCGGCGGTGATCCGGTAGCGGACCGTAACCACAGCTTCACGGTTTTTTAACTGCGAACCGATAGTGCGCCGCACCAATCGGTGCCGTCAAGTGCTGGATGAAACCTCCTTCAACTGGTTTCTTTTTCAATCAATTCAGCGGCTTATGGCGCCTCATGCTGGTGCCGGCGCACCGTCGCGGGGAAACCATCCGAACCGTTTTGGTGCCAAGCGCACCGGTTGGCCGGGAGTGGTCGCAGGCCCCTCGCTGTGGGCGGGAAGGTCCACGTCGACCTCCACGCCGCTGTCCGCCAGACGAGCACGCAGGCGAAGGCGCGGACCGCTGCGCTGCGCGCCGACGATGGTGGCCGGCCATGCAGGCGCGCCTTCCGCCTCCACCAGATGCAGGTCCTCGGGCCGTACGTAGACCTCGGCGTCGCCCTCGCCCGCGTGACCACGCGGCTGCAGCGGCAGCCCACCGACCTGGAGCGACCCTGCCTGCCACTGGCCGGGCACCCGGTTCACCGCACCCACGAACGAATAGACGAACGGCGAGGCCGGCACATCGTAGGCCTCGGCCGGGCTGCCGAGTTGCTCGATGCGGCCACGGTTGAGGATGGCGACGCGGTCCGCGAGTTCCAGCGCCTCTTCCTGGTCGTGGGTGACGAAGATGGTGGTCAGTCCCGTGCGATCGTGCAGTTCGCGCAGCCAGCGCCTCAGGTCGCGGCGTACCTGTGCGTCGAGCGCACCAAACGGTTCGTCCAGCAGCAGCACGCGCGGCTCGATCGCCAGCGCGCGGGCGAGCGCCACGCGTTGCCGCTGGCCGCCCGACAGCTGCGCCGGATAGCGTGCGCCGAATCCATCGAGCTGGACGAGCGACAGCAGCTCCGCGACGCGCGCACGGATGGTCGCATCCGGCACGCGATCGCGCCCCTTGCGCACGCGCAGCCCGAAGGCGACGTTCTCCTCCACCGTCAGGTGGCGGAACAAGGCGTAGTGCTGGAACACGAAACCTGCACGCCGTGCCTGCACGCTGAGGCGGGTCGCGTCCTCGCCATCGAACAGCACGCGCCCGCCATCCGCCTGTTCGAGGCCGGCGATCACGCGCAGCAGCGTGGTCTTGCCGGAGCCCGACGGCCCCAGCAGTGCCAGCAGTTCGCCCTGGCGGATGTCCAGCGACACGTCGTCCAGCGCCTTGAAATCGCCGAATCGCTTGCCCAGGTGTTCGATCTTGATGCCCATGATGGTCGTCTTCTCAATGCCGGTGGTTGGCGGCCAGCGCTTCGCCGTGGCGCCATTCCAGCCAGGTCTTCAGTCCGAGGGTCACCAGCGCCGTCAGCGCCAGCAGCGAAGCCGCCGCGAACGCGGCGCTGTACGCGTATTCGTTGTAGAGGATCTCGACGTGCAGCGGCAGCGTATTGGTGCGTCCACGAATGTGGCCCGACACGACCGAGACCGCCCCGAACTCGCCCAGCGCACGCGCACTGCACAGCAGCACGCCGTACAGCAGCGCCCAACGGATGTTCGGCAGCGTCACCCGCCAGAACGTCTGCCAGCCGCTGGCCCCCAGGCTGAGCGCGGCGAGCTCCTCGTCGGTGCCCTGCTGCTCCATCAGCGGCATCAGCTCGCGCGCGACGAAGGGAAACGTCACGAAAATCGTGGCCAGCACGATGCCCGGCAGCGCGAAGACGATCTTCGGCAGCTGCAGGTGCAGTTCGCCCAGCAGCGGCAGCGTGAACCGCCAGCCTTCGTCGATCAGCGAATACGCCCAGCCCTGCGCACCGAAGATCAGCACGTAGATCAGGCCCGCCACCACCGGCGACACCGCGAATGGCAGGTCGATCAGCGTGACCAGCCAGCGCTTGCCGCGAAACTCGTGCTTGCTGACCGCCCACGCCGCCGCCAGGCCGAACAGCAGGTTCAACGGAACGACGATGCCGGTCACCAGCAACGTCAGTTTCACCGCCGCCAGCGCGTCCGCTTCGCTGACGGCCGCGAGGAACGCGGTCCAGCCGCCACGCAAGGCCTCAACGAACACCAGCGCGAGCGGCAGCAGCAGGAACGACAGCAGGAATCCGAGCGCGCCCAGCACCAGCAGCACCTGCACCCAGACGGGTTCAGTGGTGGCGGCCTGGCGGCGGACAGGACGTGCGGGCGCTTCCACGGCCGACGACTCCGGAGGCATGGCGATGACGGCGGAGATGGCGTCGCCCATGTCAGCCCCCCGCCCGCTTGCCAGTGCGCTGCAGGCGCGCCTGCAGCGTATTGATCAGCAGCAGCAGCGCGAACGACAGCAACAGCATCGCCGCAGCGATCGCGGTGGCACCTTCGTAGTCGAACTCCTCCAGCTTGATCGTGATCAGCAGCGGTGCGATCTCCGACACGCCCGGCAGGTTGCCGGCGATGAAGATGACGGAGCCGTATTCGCCCACGCCGCGGGCGAACGCCAGCGCGAAACCTGCCAGCACGGCCGGCCACAGCGTGGGCAGCACCACGTATCGCACGGCCTGCCAACGACTCGCGCCAAGGGTGGCCGCCGCTTCCTCCAGTTCGGTCTCGATTTCGGCCAGTACCGGCTGCACCACGCGCACCACGAACGGCAGGCCGATGAACACCAGCGCCACGGTGATGCCGAGCGGCGTGTACGCGACCTTGATGCCGGCCGCCTCCAGCCATTGCCCGATCCAACCGGTCGGCCCGTACAGCGCCGTCAGTGCGATGCCGGCCACGGCGGTGGGCAGCGCGAACGGCAGGTCGATCATCGCGTCGAACAGGCGCTTGCCCGGGAAGCGGTAGCGCACGAACACCCACGCGACCAGCGTGCCCATCACCGCGTTGAACGCGGCCGCCGCCAGTGCGGTGCCGAAGCTGATGCGCAGCGCCGCCAGCACGCGCGGCTCGGTCCAGATCGCCCAGATGCCGGCCGGCCCCAGCCCGCTGGCCTTGGCGAACACGCCCACCAGCGGGATCAACACGATCAGCCCCAGCCAGGCCAGCGTATAGCCCAGGCTGAGGCCGAAACCGGGAATGACGCGCTTGGCGCGCGCCCTTCCCGGCCAGGGATGTACTGCCGCCACGCTACTTCGCCTGGATCTGGTCGAACACGCCGCCGTCGGCGAAGTGCGTGGCCTGCGCCTTCGCCCAGGAACCGAAGACGCCGTCGATCGTCACCAGTTCCAGCTTGGGGAAGCGTGCGATGTCTTCCGGCGCCGCGTACTGCGGATAGCGGGGACGGTAGTAGTGCTTGGCGGCCAGGCGCTGGCCGGTCGGCGAATACAGGTACTTCAGGTAGGCCTGCGCCGCCTCGCGCGTACCGTGCTTGTCGACGTTGCGGTCCACCAGCGCCACCGGCGGTTCGGCGAGGATCGACAGCGACGGCACGACGATGTCGAACTTGTCCGGGCCCAGTTCCTCGATCGACAGGAAGGCCTCGTTCTCCCACGCCAGCAGCACGTCGCCGATCCCGCGCTGGACGAACGTGGTGGTCGCGCCGCGCGCGCCGGTGTCGAGCACCGGCACGTTGCGGAACAGCCCGCGCACGAAGTTGCGCGTCTTCGCCTCGTCGCCCTTGAAGATCTTCAACCCGTAGGCCCACGCGGCCAGGTAGTTCCAGCGCGCGCCACCGGAGGTCTTCGGATTCGGCGTGATCACCGAAATGCCCGGCTTCACCAGGTCGTGCCAGTCGCGGATCTTCTTCGGATTGCCCTTGCGCACCAGGAACACGATCGTCGAGGTGTACGGCGCGCTGTTCTCCGGCAGCCGCGATCGCCAGTTCGCCGGGAACAACTTGGCGCGCTGGGCGATGGAGTCGACGTCGTAGGCCAGCGCCAGCGTCACCACGTCGGCTTCGAGGCCGTCGATGACCGACCGCGCCTGCTTGCCGGACCCGCCGTGCGAGGTCTCGATGCTGACCTTCTGGCCCTTGGTCTTGTGCCAGTCGGCGGCAAAGGCCGTGTTGAACTCGCGGTAGAACTCGCGCGTCGGGTCGTACGACACGTTGAGCAGGTTGGTGTCCTTGGCGCCCGCGGCGGCGGCCAGCGTCAGGCCGAAGGCGAGCAGCGCGTTGCGCGCGTGGCGGCGGATGGAAGTCTTCATGCGATGTCTCCGGGAATCAGAAGGCGACCTGCAGTCGCGAGAACACGGCCTTTTCGTCGTCGCGGTCCGCGCCTGCCGCGGCACCGCCCTCGAATTGCGTATCCAGGTAATTGACGACCAGCTTCAGGTTGCTGGTGAGGTACCAGTTGACGCCGAGCGTCCACGCCTTGGCACGGCGGGCGGAGACCACGGGATCGGCGAACAGCGGGAAGGCGCCGTCGTCGATCTCCAGTTCGCCGTAGCGTCCGACCAGTTCCCACGCGCCCCAGCCGCCCTTGCCGGGACTGAAGGGTTTCGACGGCTTGACCACGCCGCGGTAGCTCGCATTCTCGCCCGTCAGCACGTAGCTGGCGGTCGCCTGCCAGGCGGTGTTTTCCAGTTCTGCGGACGCGGCGCCGACCTGCAGTTCCTGCTTCGAGGCGATGTATTCCGCGAGCAGGCCGAAGCCGTTGCGGTAGAAGTAACCCTGCGGCGACCAGCGCGTGCGCTTGCCGTCGGCGACCACCGCGCTGCGGTAGTTGAAGAACTGCACCTGGCCTGGCGTGCGGTAGCGCGGCAGGATGTTGTTGCCGGTGCCGATGGTGTCGCCGACGCTGCCGCCGATACCGAAGCCGAGGCCGGACCAGAAACCCGCACCGTCCTTGAACGGTTCGACGAACAGGCGGCCGGCGACTTCGAACTCGTCATCCGGATTGGTCGTCACGGCATCACGGCCATCGACCGTGCCGTTGAACACACCGACGGCATAGCTCAGCTTGCTGCCGGCCAGTTCGCCCTGCAGCTGCACGCCGATGTCGCGGTTGGGGGCCAGTTCGCTGGGCAGCGCGCGCTCGATGTCGGACAACGCGGACGACGACTGCAGGCGTTCCAGGCCGACCGGCGAGGTGAACTTGCCCAGTCGCACCGTGGCCGCGGGCGAGAACTTCAGGTCGGCATAGGCATCGACGATGCTGGCGCTGTCGCCGGCGAACTCCGGCGTGAAGCGGAAGCCGATCCACTTGCCCAGCGTGCCTTCGATGGTCGGACGTGCCGTACGCAACAGGAAGGTGTCGTAGGTGCCCGACGGCACGCCGCTGCTGAAGAAGCGTCCGTCGCCCTGGATCAGGCCACGGATCTTGATCTCGTAGTCGCCGTTCGCCGACTTCAGCGACGCGCCCTTGTCGTTCACCGCGATGACCGGCGCCTCCTTGGCCTTGGCGGCGGTCTCTTCCTGCTGCAGTTCGAGACGGCGCTCCAGGATGCGCAGGCGCTGGTCCAGGTCGCCCAGCGTCGCCGGCGCGGATTCGCCTTCGGCCACCACCGTCGCCGGCGCCTCGCCGACGCGGCGTTCCAGGGCTTCCAGTCGCTGCAGCAGCTCCTGCACGGTCGGTTGGTTCTGTGCGGATACGGGGAGGGCCAGCGAACAGGCCAGCGCGCCCAGCATGGCGAAGCCGCTGCCCTTCCGCTTGCCTGGTCCCGCGTGTGTCCGCATGACCGCTTGTCCCCGCGAGAAGACCCGTGATGGGCCGGAAACGCGATGCTGCGGGCGCACATCCGGGCAGGGAAATGACGAAACGGGGACCGCTTATGCCGTATGCGCATGACGCGGAGAGGCCACACAGGCCGCAGGTAGAATGGCGGCTTTCTCGCCTGCGCCCGAGCCATGTCCAATCCGCTGACCGCCCATTACGCCGCCACCCTCGACGAGATCCGTGCCCAGGGCCTGTTCAAGTCCGAACGGATCATCACCAGCCCGCAGTCGGCGGAAATCACCCTGGCCGACGGCCGTACCGTGCTGAACTTCTGCGCCAACAACTACCTGGGCCTGGCCGACCATCCGGACGTCATCCAGGCGGCGAAGGACACGCTGGATACCCACGGCTTCGGCATGGCCTCGGTGCGCTTCATCTGCGGCACCCAGGACCTGCACAAGCAGCTGGAACAGACGATCGCCGAGTTCTTCGGCACCGAGGACACCATCCTCTACGCCGCCTGCTTCGACGCCAACGGTGGCCTGTTCGAGCCGCTGCTGGGCGAAGACGACGCCATCATCTCCGACGCGCTGAACCATGCCTCGATCATCGACGGCGTGCGCCTGTGCAAGGCCAAGCGCTTCCGCTACGCCAACTGCGACATGGCCGACCTGGAGGCGCAACTGCAGGCCGCCGATGCGGCGGGCTGCAAGACCAAGCTGATCACCACCGACGGCGTGTTCTCGATGGACGGCTTCATTGCTCCGCTCGACGAGATCACCGCGCTGGCGAAGCAGTACAACGCGCTGGTGCACATCGACGAATGCCACGCCACCGGCTTCCTCGGCGCCACCGGCCGTGGTTCTGCAGAAGTGAAGGGCGTGCTGGACAGGATCGACATCATCACCGGCACGCTGGGCAAGGCCATGGGCGGTGCACTGGGTGGTTTCACCACGGCGCGCAAGGAAGTGATCGAACTGCTGCGCCAGCGTTCGCGCCCGTACCTGTTTTCCAACTCGCTGCCGCCGCATGTCGTGGCCGCCGGCATCAAGGCGTTCGAGATGCTGGCTGCCGCCGGCGACCTGCGCGACACGCTGGCCGCGAATACCGCCTACTTCCGCGAGAAGATGACCGCCGCCGGTTTCGACATCAAGCCGGGCGTGCATCCGATCAGCCCGGTGATGCTGTACGACGCGCCGCTGGCGCAGCGCTTCGCCGAGCGCCTGCTCGAGGAAGGCATCTACGCGATCGGCTTCTTCTTCCCGGTGGTACCCAAGGGGCAGGCGCGCATCCGCACGCAGATCAGTGCGGCGCACACCCGCGAACACCTGGACCGCGCGATCGACGCATTCATCCGCATCGGGCGCGAACTGGGCGTGGTGAAGGCCTGACCGATACCCCTGCGTGCCCGCCTGTCAGCGGGCGCGCTTGGCGGTGCTGGCGGCCTTCGGCTTCGCCGGCGCACCCTTGGCCACGCGGATGCCGCGGGCCTTCATCCAGGCATCGAATTCCTCGGCCGTCATGCTGCGGCCGTTCTGCTGCATGTCGAACCGGTGTCCGTGCGGTCCGGCCTTCACGGTGACGACCTCGTCCGGGGTGGCCTTCTCCGCCGCAGCGGTCGGCGATTTCGACGCACAGCCGGTGAACAGGCCAACAGCGAGCAGCACGGCGCAGCACAGCGGCAAGCGCGGGATCGAACGGTACATGTGATTTCCCCAAGGTCAGCGCTGACGAGTGTAGGCAGCCGCATCGCGGCGAACCCGGACCGCCGTCGCGCAATCAGCGGCCGGTCGTCGGCGCGAGCGCCTCGCGCTCGTGCGGTTCGAGCATGCGCCATGCGCGCTTGCCCAGGTCTCCCAGCGCAAGCGGGCCCACGGCGACCCGCACCAGCCTCAGCACGCCGACATCGAACGCGGCCAGCAGGCGGCGGATCTGCCGGTTGCGCCCCTCCTCCAGCACGATTTCCAGCCACGCGTTGCGCTCGCCGCGCCTGAGCACCTGCACGGAACGCGCGGACAGATGCTCGCCGTCGACGCTTACGCCGGCCGTCAGTCCCTGCAACAAGGCGTCATCCGGGAGCGCGTCGATCTGCACGTGGTAGGTCTTGTCCGGCCCCTGTGCGGGATCGGTGATGCGCGCCGCCCATTCGGGGTCGTTGGTGAACAGCAGGAGGCCTTCGCTGGCCTTGTCCAGCCTGCCCACCGGTGCGACCCACGGCAGCCCCGCACCGTCCAGGCAGCGATAGACCGTATCGCGCCCCTGTTCGTCGCGCGCCGTCGTGACCAGACCACGTGGCTTGTTGAGCATCAGATAGCAGCGTTCCGGCGCAGCATTCGCCAGACCGTCCACGCGGACGACGGCACGACCGGCGATAACGGGGAATTCGGGATCGCGCACGATGCGGCCATCGACGGACACCCGGCCCTCGACGATCCAGCGCGCGGCCTCGTTGCGCGAGCAGACGCCCTGCTTGGACAGCACGCGGGCCAGCCCGTGGCGCGTGCCCTGGGGGGCTGCGGCACGCGCACGTCCGGTACGCGCGGCGTCGCGGGAAGGAGGCTTGCGCGTCGTCATGGAGAGCCGAAAGGAAAACGGCCGGGAAACCGGCCGTTCGTGGATCAGTTCTTCTTGGCGGGCTCGGCGGGTGCCGGTGCGGGCGCTGCCGCCGGTGCACCGGGCGCCTTCACGACCCGCACGCCGCGCGACTTCATCCACGCGTCGAACTCGTCGGCGGTCATGCGCTTGCCGTTCTGGCTCATGTCGAAGCGCCACGGCGTGTTGTCGTGCGCGGTCTTCGGCTGGTAAGCCGCCGGACTGGCGGAGGCCGTCGCAGCGGCCGGCGCGGCCGGCAACGCCTTGGCGACGTTGCGGCATCCCTCGATGCGCAGACGCATCAGCACACGGTCCACCGATTGCGACTCGTCGAAGGCATGCGATGCCAGCACGCCGGACGGTGCGCCCAGTTGCGTGGCGGCGGCGGTGAACTCCGGCGCGACCGGCGCGATGACCGTGGCGGGCGTCTTCAGCGGCGGCGGCACCAAGCTTCCGCTGCAGTCCGGTGCGGCATGGGCAGCAGGAATCGCGGCGATGCACAGCACACTGGCGAACACATGACGACGCATCGGCACAACTCCCGGGATTCACGACTGGACGTGCCCGGAGTGTAGGCAGCAGGCCATGGCATGGCAAGAAATTGCCCGCCTCGCGATGCGCCGATGCGGAAAGACGGAAGCGCGGTCACGCAAATGCCGCGCACCGCGGCGTAAAAAACGAAGCCCGGCGCGAGGCCGGGCTTCGGGTGTTGCGGGAAGCGCGTCCGATCAGTTCTGGACGTTCAGTTCCGTACGACGGTTGCGCTCGCTCTTGCAGCCCGGCAGGGTCTGCGCGGTCGGCTCCAGCGGACGGCTCTCGCCGTAACCGATCGGGCCCACCAGACGCGAGGCGCTGACGCCGTTGTTCGTCAGGTAGTCGTACACGGTCTGCGAACGACGCTGCGACAGCGACTGGTTGTAGGCGTCCGCACCGCACAGGTCGGTGTGGCCGGCCACTTCGACGCGCAGGTCGGGGTAGCGCTTCAGGATCTCGGCGGCTTCGCTCAGGATCGCGATCGCGTCCGGACGCAGGGTCGACTTGTCGAAGTCGAAGTTCACGCCCTTCAGGTCGATCGAGACCTGCACCGGGCAGCCGTCCGGACCGATGGTCTGGCCAGCCTGCGAACCCGGGCACTTGTCGTCGCAGTTGTTGACGCCGTCACCGTCGTCGTCCAGATCGGCGCAGCTCGGCGCAGCCGGCGGGGCCGGCGGAGCAGCGGCTTCAGCCTTCGGACCCAGCGGGATCACGACACCGACCGAGGCCAGCACGTCGCCGAACCAGTCTTCCTGCGGAGCGGCAGCGCTCTGGTCGTCGAAGTCGGCACGGTAGGCCAGTTCGGCGCGCACGCCGACGCGCTTGTCGAGCGTGGTCTGCAGGCCGACGCCCAGCTTGGCGGCGAGGTTGTTGTCACGACGCTGGTTGGAGGCGTTGATCAGCGACTCTTCTTCCGAACGCTGCATGCCCAGGCCGGCCACGATGTACGGGTTCCAGCCGCGGCCTTCCTGCACGAAGTGGCGACGCAGGTCCAGCGAGATGCCGTACTGGCTCCACAGGGCGTCACGGTTGTCTTCGAACTTCGGGTTCTGGTAGTTCAGCTCACCGTCCAGCGACCAGTTCGGGCTGATGAACTTGCCCAGGCCCAGGCCCAGGAAAGGGGCATTGCGGGTGGTGCGGTCATCGTCCTGCAGGTTGAAGCCAGCGGAACCGGTGAGGTACCAGCGGTCATCGAACTCCTGCGCCATCGCGTGGTTCGCGAGGCTCAGGCCGCCCAGCAGCGCGGCGCAGAGAATCTTCTTGTTCATTTGCAGCTCCTTTCCTTGTAAAAGTTCAGTAGTAGAGAAACCGAAGTGCTTTGCTTGCGGCATTTCTAGTTGTTATTCGAGGCGACAGGCTTCCGTCGCCTTGCTGAACAGATTATGCGGGGGTATGTGAAGACTGTGTTAACGGTACCATAACAAGTTTGGCAAGGTTAACACTCTTTAAGGGAACTCAAGCAGATCTTCACATGCGGCGTCCCCCATGCGCGACCGGTCGTCGGGCCGGATTGCTCGCCTCAACCGGCGTAAAACACACCGGTGCAGGCGCAGGTCTTGGTAAGGGCGTTCCGAGCGCCGATCCTCGCGCCATGACGACCTCCACTCCGCAGCCGCTTCCCAGCCTCTTCCTCTCCCATGGCTCGCCCATGCTGGCGGTCGAGGACTCCTCCACCGGGCGCTTCCTCGACCAGTTGGGCAGGTTGCTGCCGCGGCCACGCGCCATCGTCGTGGCGTCGGCGCACTTCGTCCACGCCCGCCCGACCCTGACCGCCACCCCGACGCCGGAGACGATCCACGACTTTGGCGGTTTTCCCGATGCGCTGTACCAGATCCGGTATCCGAGCGCGGGCGCACCCTCCCTGGCGCACGACATCGCCGGACGCCTGGTGGCCGCCGGCTTCGAGGCGCGCGAGGACGACCACCGCGGCCTGGACCACGGTGTCTGGGTACCGCTGCGACGCATGTATCCGGCATCGGACATCCCGGTGGTGGCGCTGTCGGTCAATCCTGGGCAGAGCGCCGCGTGGCACTATCGCCTGGGACGCGCGCTGGCGCCGCTGCGCGCAGACGGGGTGCTGGTCGTCGGTTCCGGCGGTTTCTCGCACAACCTGCGGGCGCTGGACTGGCAGCAGGCCAGCGGGCCGGCGTTCCCGTGGGTGTCGGCGTTCACCGATCCGCTGCGGGAGGCACTGGTGGCCGGCAATGTGGACCGTGCGCTCGACTGGACGGCGCTGCCCTATGCACAGCAGAACCATCCGACCACCGAACACCTGTATCCGCTCTATGTGGCGCTGGGTGCCGGTGGCGAAGGCGCGAAGGGGACGCTGCTCCATCGCGACGTGGAAATGGGCGGGCTGGCGCTGGACGCGTTCGCCTTCGACACCGCCTGACTAGGCCGCCAACCCGCGCTCCCACGGCGGGTGGTCGCCGAACTGGTCGGTCAGGAAATCCACGAACGCCCGCACCCGCGGCGGCACCAGCCGGCGCTGGGGCATGACCGCACTGATCGCGGTCGTCGCCAGCGGGAAGTCGGGCAGCACCACGACCAGTCGTCCCGCGCGCAGATCGTCTGCCACGTGCCACAGCGAATGCACGACGATGCCCTCGCCCGCCAGCGAGGCGTCGCGCAGCACTTCGCCGAAATTGCTCTCGAAGCGGCCGCGCACGCGTACCGCCACCTCGCCGCCGCCCGGTGTCTCCAGCCGCCAGACATCCTGGCGACCGCCGCTGCCGAACAGCAGCAGGCAGTCGTGGTCGGCGAGCTGCGCGGGCGTCTGCGGGACACCGCGCCGGCGCAGGTAGTCCGGCGACGCGCACAGGACGCGGCGATTGGGGGCGATGCGCCGGGCCACCATGCGCGAGTCGTCCAGTGCGCCGATGCGGATGGCGAGGTCGAAGCCCTCGCTGACCAGGTCGACCACGTTGTCGCTGAGGTGGACGCTCAGCCGCACCTTGGGATGACGGGCCAGGAAGGCCGGCAGCAGCGGCGACACGTACTGGCGCCCGAACGACGCCGACATCGTCACCCGCAGCGTGCCGGCGACCTCGTTGGCCGCCTCGCGCAGGCCACTGCCGAGCGATTCCAGTTCCTCGACCAGCACCCGCCCTTGCTGCGCCAGCGCCAGACCCTCCGGCGTCGGGTGCAGGCGGCGGGTGGTCCGGTGCAGCAGGCGCACGCCCAGCTCCTTTTCCAGCCTCTTCAAGCGCTGGCTGGCCACCGCGACCGACAGGTCCAGGCTATGGGCGGCCGCCGTGATCGAGCCCAGGTCGAGCACGCGCAGGAACAGGGTGAGGTCGCCGACGCGGTCCATTTTCAATATCCCATTGAAAGTGATTCGCCATCTTCTCGGTTTTTCATCTTCGAGGAAAGCCGCACGCTGCACGCCTTCCTTCTCCGTCCCTCCCACCATGTCGCCTGCCCCTGCTTCCTCCCGGATGCCCCTTGGCCTCTATGCTCTGACCGCCGGTGCCTTCGGCATCGGCACCACCGAGTTCGTCATCATGGGCCTGTTGATGCAGGTCGCCACCGACCTGCAGGTTTCCATCGCCGCCGCCGGCCTGCTGATCTCCGGCTACGCGCTCGGCGTGTTCGTCGGCGCACCGCTGCTGACCGCCGCCACCAGCCGTATGCCGCGCAAGGCGGTGCTGGTGGCGCTGATGATCGTGTTCACACTCGGCAACCTGGCCTGTGCGCTGGCGCCGAACTACGAACTGCTGATGGCCGCGCGCGTGATCACCTCGCTGGCGCACGGCACCTTCTTCGGCGTGGGCGCCGTGGTCGCCACCGGCATGGTCAGCGAAGACCGCAAGGCGTCCGCCATCTCCATCATGTTCACCGGCCTGACCGTGGCCACGCTGCTCGGCGTGCCGGCCGGCGCGTGGCTGGGCCTGCAGTTCGGCTGGCGCGCCACGTTCTGGGCCGTCACCGCGATCGGCGTGCTGGCGACGCTCATCATCGCGACGCTGGTGCCGGCCGACCGCAGCGCGCCGTCGCCGCTGCCGTTCCGCGACGAGCTGCGCGTGGTCGCACGCCCGCAGGTGTTGCTCGGCCTGCTGATGACGGTGCTGGGCTTCGGCGGGATGTTCACCGTCTACACCTATATCCAGCCGCTGCTGACGCAGGTCACCGGGTTCGCCGATGCGGCAGTGTCGCCGATCCTGCTGGTGTTCGGCGTCGGCATGATCGTCGGCAACCTGCTCGGCGGCCGCTTCGCCGACCGTCGCCTGGCGCCCGCACTGCTCGGCACGCTGGCCCTGCTGGCGCTGGTGATGGGCGCGATGACGTTCGTGCTGCACAGCCCGTGGGCGATGATCGCGTTTACCGGCCTGCTCGGCGCCGCCGCCTTCGCCACCGTGTCGCCGCTGCAGCTGTGGGTGCTGCAGAAGGCCAGCGGTGCGCAGAGCCTGGCCTCCAGCCTCAACATCGGCGCCTTCAACCTGGGCAACGCGCTGGGCGCATGGTTGGGTGGCGTGGTGATCTCGCAGGGACTGGGGCTGTCCGCCCTGCCCTGGGTCGCCGCACTGGTGCCTGCGTCCGCACTCGCCGTCGCGCTGTGGGCGCTGGCACTGGAACGCCGCCAGCGCTTCGCGCTCGCCGCCGACGCGAACTGCGCCTGATCCACCCTTCGTCGCATCGTCTCTTTACTTCGCTCGCCGCATCATCGCGGCATGCCTTCCGATCCCCACGAGGAACCACCATGAAAGCCGTTGGCCTGACCCGTTACCTGCCGATCGACGACCCGCAATCGCTCGTCGACCTCGAACTCGACACGCCCACCGCCACCGGCCACGACGTGCTGGTGCGCGTGGAAGCCGTGTCGGTAAACCCGGTCGACACCAAGGTGCGCTCGCCGAAGCCGCAGGTCGAAGCACAGCCGAAGGTGCTGGGCTACGACGCTACCGGCGTGGTCGAAGCCGTCGGCGAGGCGGTAACCCGCTTCAAGCCCGGCGATGCCGTCTACTACGCGGGCGACATCACCCGCCCCGGCAGCAATGCGCAGTTCCAGCTGGTCGACGAACGCATCGCCGGCCGCAAGCCGGCATCGCTCGACTTCGCCCAGGCGGCCGCGCTGCCGCTGACCACGATCACCGCATGGGAACTGCTGTTCCACCGCATGCCGTACGCGATCGACGGTGGCGGTAACGGCAAGTCGCTGCTGGTGATTGCCGGCGCCGGCGGCGTGGGTTCCATCGCGATCCAGCTGGCCAAGCGCGCCGGCTTCACCGTCATCGCCACCGCGTCGCGTCAAGACACCATCGATTGGTGCAAGGCGATGGGCGCTGATCATGTGGTCAACCATCGCGAGCCACTCGGTCCGCAGCTGAGGGCGCTGGGCTTCGACACCGTCGATGCCGCGCTGAACCTGGCGGATACCGACCACTACTGGACCGAACTGGGCGAACTGCTGGCGCCGCTCGGCCATGTCGGCCTGATCGTCGAACCCAAGGGCGAGCTGCGCATCGGCGACCCGTACAAGGCCAAGAGTATCGGCATCCACTGGGAAATGATGTTCGCCCGCCCGCGTTTCCGCACCGCCGACCTGGGCGAACAGGGCGCGCTGCTGGACCGCGTCGCCGACCTGATCGATGCCGGCCAGCTGCGGGGCACGCTCACCGATACGCTGTCGCCGATCAATGCAGCGAACCTGCGCGAAGCCCATCGCCGCCTGGAATCGGGCACGACCATCGGCAAGCTGGTGCTCGCCGGCTGGTAGTACCCGTCCGCGCTTGACGGATCAGGGGGCGCCGGCTGGCCTGCGGGGAACGGCTACCGGCGCCCGAGCGACTTGCGATATCGTGGCTGGCCGCAGCGCGCTCCGGCGCGATCCGCCCGTCCGTCCGATCACGCCATGCCCTTTTCCCCGGCGCCGCCGCGCCCGCCACATCGCAACGCCTGCCGATCCCAGCGGACCTCGCGGCCATGACGCAGGTCCCGGCCCTGTTCCCGCTGCTGCCCGGCGGCCTGTTCGGCCCGCTCGCCTCGCCCAACCGCGAGCACTACTGGCTGCTGCTGTGCCGGCTGTTCGACGAGTTCTTCGGTCCCGACGCACCGGTGCCACCGAGCATGGGCTTCCAGCGCCGCGAGATCACGGCGGCCCTGGAGCGCTACCTGCTGGCCGACGACCCGTGGGAGGACGAGGACGGCGAGACGCCCGACACACCGCTGTCCGTGCGCACCAATACCCTCTACGAGCGCTTCCGCAGCACGGGATGGCTGCGGCAGGAGCGCATCGGCGCGCGCGAGATGGTCACCATGCCGCCGGTCGTGCACCAGTTCCTTTCGCTGCTGGTGGAGTTCGCCGAACATGGCCCGACCTTCGTGTCGGCGAAGATGCGGTCGATCGAACACCAGTTGCAGCAGGTGGCCGACGGCAAGGCGGCCGGCGACGCCCTGGACGAAGCCGCCGACCAGGCGCGGCGGCTGCTGGTGTCGCTGTCGTCGATGAGCCTGCAGGTCCGCGACCTGATGCCGGAGCTGAGCAAGGCCGAGTCCACCGCGCAGTTCGCGCGGCAGTGGTTCGAACGCTATGTCAGCGAGTTCTTCATCGGCGACTACGCCGAGTTGCACACGGGCGACCATCCGCTGGCGCGGCGCAGCGCGATCCTGTCGGTGGCGCAGCAGCTCGAAAGCGGCGAGCGACGCAGCGCGCTGCGGGCGTGGTATCGCGAACATGTCGGCGGTGGCGATGAAACGCGCGGCGACCAGCGGTTCGCGCGCAGCCTGCGCCGGCTGCGCGAACTGGAGCGCATCGACGAGTACCTGGGTCGGCTGGACGACGACATCCGCCAGGCCAACCGGCGTGCGCTGGCATTCCTCGACTACCGCCTGCGCGCGCCGGACAAGCTGGACATCCTGTTGCGCCGCGCCTGCCGCGGCGTCCAGCACGCACCGGAAGACGCACTGCGACTGCCGGTGGCGCCGGGCACGCTGATGGAAGCGAGCCGCCTGCGTGCGCCGCGGCAGAAACCGCAACCGATCCCGCGCAGCGCCAACGCCACCCAGCCGCCGACGCCTGAACAACTGGCGCGGCTCAGCCTGCTGCGGCGGATGAAGCGCGCCCGGCTGGTCAACGCCGACGACATGGCGCGCTACGTCGGCACGCACCTGGATGCCCACGATCACGTCGCGTCCGAAGCCTTCTCCATCGCGAGCATCGAAGACCTGCGCGCCTACCAGACCCTGCTCACGCTCGCGCTGCGCAGCCATCGCATCGGGGGACTGCGGCGCGAAGACCCGCTGGGCCGCCTGCTGCGCGGCTACCGCGTCGAGCTGCTGGATGCGGGCGGGCGCGACGACAACGGCTACCTGCGCGCGCCCCGCTTCGTCGTGCGCCGCGTCGGCCAGCCCTCACGGAAAACCGCATGAAACGCAGCTGGACCACGCTCAGCCAACTCTCCAACGGCGTCTACGCCGTGCAGGATTTCGAACGCACCGCCTATCGCCTGGTGGTGGAACAGGTGCTGTACGCCAGCGACCGCAGCACGCGGCTGGCCTACCACCTGGTGGAGGACCACTACGACGACTTCGTCGCGGCACTGGCGCCGCTGGGCATCCGCCTGGAGCGCAATGCGCACTACCGCTACGTGGTGGCGCTGCCCGCGCATGCCGAGGGCGTGCCGGTGACGCTGGCCGAAACCCTGCTGCTGCTCGTGCTGCGGCAGCGCTACGACGAGGCGATGCGGCAGGGCCTGGTGGAAGACGAAGGCGTCGTCACCGTCGAGCTGCCCGACCTGCAGGAGGCCTACCAGGCGCTCGCCGGGCGGCCCATGCCCGACGTCGGCACGCTGCGCGACCTGGCCCGCACACTGAAGCGCTGGGGCACGTGCCGGCTGGTGGAGTCGGAGCCGGACGATGCGCAACCGTTCCACCTGCAGGTGCGGCCCGCCATCGTCGACATCGTCGGCGAGCAATGGCTGCAACGGCTGGACCAGCACAACCGCGACGACGATGCCGATGCCGCGGACGGCGACGACGTCATGGAGGACGGCGATGCAGCAGCTTGAGCGCGTACACCTGGTGCAGTTCTTCCTCTTCGAAGCGCAGACGCTGGAACTGGATGCCACCACCGCCATCATCGCGCCCAACGGCGCCGGCAAGAGCGCCTTGCTGGATGCGCTGCAGATCGTGCTGCTGGGCGGCGACCGCAGCCGCATCCGCTTCAACGCGCAGGCAGGCGGCAGCCATCGCGCGCGCACCATCCGCGACTATTGCCTGGGCGTGTTCCGCAGCGGCGACGACGGGCGCAAGCGGCGCACTGCGACCACGTACATTTCGTTGGTGTTCCGCGACACCGACACCGGCGAAGCGCTGACCGCCGGCATCGCGCTGGGCGCTTCGGTGGATGAGCCCGACCACCGCCTGCACGGGCTGTACCTGCTGCCGGGCGTGGCACTGGACCTGGCCGACCACGTGGAGCAGCTCAACGGCAAGGAGCTGCCGCTGGCCTGGCCGACGTTCCGCGAAATGGCCCTGCGCCGCTGCAAGGCGGCCGGTGGAGCGCCCGAGCTGCACACGGTGGCCGAGCGCTTCGTCAAGGACCTGCTGCTCCGGCTGCGCGCCTCGCCGACCGCCAGTCCCGACATCAACGCCTACCGCAAGGCCTTCCTCAACGCGCTCAACCTGCAGCGCGTGGAAGACGTGGACCTGTTCGTGCGCACGCTGGTGGCCGAAGACCGGCCCACCGACATCGCCCGCTTCCGTGCCCTGCTGGAAAGCTTCCGCCAGATCCGCGACCGCATCGAACAGGTGCGCCAGCGCATCGACGCCGCCGAAGGCGTCGAGCGCCAGTACGACCGCATCGCCGCGCAGGCGGTGCGTGCGGCGTCCTACCGCGCCCTGGCGGCGGAGTACGCGCGCGACCTGTACGGCGAGCAACTTGACCAGGCCGAAGGCGCGGTGACCAAGGCGGAGGACGCCCTGGCCGACACGCGCCGCCGTCTCGTCGATGCGCGCGCCGAGCGCGACACCCTGCGCGACGAGCAGACGCGCGCCCAGGCCCGCCTGCAGGGCAGCGCCGGCTACGGCGAGCAGGCGCAGCTGGACGAACTGGCCAGCCGCGACCGCGCGCGCCTGGGCCAGTTGAACAGGGAACTGCTGCGCGAGATCGGTTTCGTGCGCGACCAGTTCCACCAGCTCGATGCGCTGGCGCTGGCCGGCGTCGATACCGGCGCCGTGCAGTCCGCGCGCGCCGACTGGGACGAATGGCACGCGGCGTTGTCGGCGCTTGAGGACGGGGACGCCCTGCCGTGGACGCCGGAGGACCTCTTCGCGCGCGCCCGTCAGGCCCTTCGCGCGGCCGCGCCGTTGCGCGAGCAGGTCGACCAGCACGCACGGCAGGTGCACGCCGCCCACGACAAGGCCCGCGACGCGCTGGCCACCGCGCGCCAGAACCAGAAACGCCTGGCCGCCGGCCAGGCGGAGCTGCACGCCGATACCGTGCGGCTGATGAGCTACCTGCGCGAGGCCGGCATCGATGCGCGCCCGGTCTGCGACTTGGTGCGCGTGACCGACGTCGCGTGGCAGCCGGCCATCGAAGCCTACCTGCGCAGCAACGTCGAAGCCTTGCTGATCCCCGCCGAGGACGAGGAGCGCGCGGTCAAGCTGTATCGCAGCCTGTCGGGCGGGCGCTCGGTCTACGGCGTGAAACTGGCGCTGTCCAGCCAGGCGCGCGATGCGCGCGGCAGGGACGCGGCGGCCGGCAGCGTCGCCGCGCTGCTGGACGGCGTGAACGCCGACGCCCTGGCGTTCCTGCGCCGGCAACTCGGCGAATTGCGCTGCGTGGAGACCGAAGCCGACCTGGTGCGCAGCCGCCAGGGCCTGACCCGCGACGGCCTGCTCGCCCGCGGCGGCAGCATCGAGCGCCTTCGCCTGCCCGCGGCGAGCGATCTGCGCATCGGCGCGTCGGACAACCGCGCCCGCCTGCGCGTGCTGCACGAGGAGATCGAAAAGGCCGAGCGCGACGTACGCGAGATCGAGCCGCACCTGCGCCGCGCCGACGACAGCCAGCGCGGACTCGCGCGGCTGGCCGATGCCGATGCGGTGGCGCAGGCGCTGCACGAACGCGCACTCGAGCACCGCCAGCTGGCCGGACGCTACCGCACCGCGCAGGAAAACCGCCTCGCCGCGCTGGACCCGGACCTGCTCCGCCTGTCCGACGCCGTGCGCGAACTCACCGTACACCTCGGCGAGTGCGAGACGCGCACCGATGCGCTGGTCGGGCAGGAAGCCGTCGCGACTACCGACCTGGAGCGCAGCCGCCGCCTGCTCGACGGCCTGCGCCAGCAGGAGGAACTGGTCGCCCGCCGCGCGGTGGAAGCCTTCCAGGATCCCGACGTCGACCCCAACCTGATCGAGCGGCATCGCGACGAACTCGACGGCAAGGTCGACTCGCTGGAGGAACGCGGCAAGACCTGCGAGCGCCGCGCCGACGAGAGCGACCGCCAGCTCGCCAAGCTGCTGCCCGAAGCGTGGAGCGCACTTGCCCAATACGCGCGCGACCATGGCCTGGGCGTGGACTTCGATCCCAGCGCCTGGCGGCCGGCGCTGGCGCTGCTGCGCCGCGAACTGACCCAGCTGCGCGATACCGACCTGGTGCGTTACGAAGGCGAAGCGCGGCAGGCCTACGACACCGCGGTGGAAACCTTCCGCGCCAGTGTGGCCGCCGCGCTCAACGACAACTTCATCCGCCTGCGCCAGCAGATCGCCACGCTCAACCGTACCCTGCGCAGCAGCCCGCCGTTCTCCAACAACGAGCGCTACCAGTTCCATTACGACGTGGTGCCGGAGTTCCGCGACCTGGAGCGCTTCATCCGGCGCGCGGTGGATGTCGGCGGCGAGGACACGCTGTTCGGCAGTGCCGGTGAAGTCCCGGCGGCGTTCCGCGAACTGATCGAGGACGGTGCGGCCGCGCGCACCGCGACATCGCCGCTGGACGACTACCGGCGCTTCTTCCGCTTCGAGGTGCAGATCCGGCAGGACGACACCGTGATCGGCACGCTCAGCGAACGCATGCGCTCGGGTTCCGGTGGCGAGCATCGCGCTCCGCTGTACGTGATCGCCGGCGCGGCGCTGGCGGCGGCGTACGGCAAGAGCGAGGCGCATCCCGGCGGCATGGGGCTGATCCTGCTGGACGAATTCGGCGACAAGATCGACGCGCAGAACGCCCGCGCCACCACCAACTATCTGCGTTCACTCGGCCTGCAACTGGTGCTCGCTGCGCCCGACACCGCGCAGGGTACGCTCAGCGGCGTGCTCGACAGCTACATCGAGTTGTTCCGCGACGGCGATCTGCTGCAGGCCGAGCGGATCGAAGTGCAGGCGGCCGCGCGCGCGCTGCTGCTGTCGGACCAGTTCGATCTGCATCCCGAACTGCTGGCCGAGGAAACCGCACGCATCGAACGGCAACAGGCGCCGGGGTGAGCGATGCGCGGCGCGTGCTGGGGCGGTTGCTGCGCAAGGGCGAGCGCGCCCGGCTGCGCGGCGATGCCGCTCCCGTCTCGCTGCCGATGACCGAGGCCAGCGCGGGCGATTACCTGTCGCTGCGCACGCTGGCCGAACGCGACACCTTCCATGCGCAGGTGGCCCTGGCCGAACGCGCCGGCGCGATTGCCGTGCAGCGCGACCGGCATCGCGGCGACGGCGAACGACTGCTGCGCTTGACGGTGACAGACCTGGACGCCCTCGCGGACCACCTGGGCATCGCGCTGCTCGATGGCCGCGTCGGTGAAGCCGCTGACCTGCTGTCGCCGTGGCTGCCGCACTTCGCCGTGCTCGGCGAGGTGCTGGACGCCTGGCGGAACGACCGCAAGGTACGCGGCCACGGGCCGGAAGCGGCACCCGACCTGGCCGACGCCGCCCGCGCGGTGCAGGCCCGCCTGGCCGATGCGGCCCACGAGCGCATCCTGCGCCGCGAGAGCGCGCGCCTGTTCGCCGGTCGCGTGCAGGCCAGCAAACGGCTGGAGCAGCTCACGCCCTGGCTGGACCTGCTGACCCGTGGCGCGCTGGCGACAGACGGCGTGGTCGAAAAGGAACACATCTGGGCGGCGCTGGGCCTGCGCCGCGAACCGCAACCGCTGCTGATCGCCGGCAGCGGCACGCTGCTGCTGGATGAAGGAATCGAGCTGCCGCTTGCCACCGCCTTCCTCGGCGTGCCGCTCGATGCTGTGCGGGGCGTACGGACGCATGCGACCTGCCTGCTCACCGTCGAGAACCTCGCCAGCTTCCACGACGCGGCGCGCGCGCCGGGTGCCGCCGGCACGCTGCTGCTGTACACCGGCGGCATGCCGTCGCCGGCTTGGCGACGCGCCTACGCCCGCGTGCTGGACGCACTGCCCGCCGGGCTGCCCGTGTGGCATTGGGGCGATATCGACGATGGCGGTTTCCGCATCGCCGCGGTGCTCGCGGAAACCGCGTCGGCGCGCGGACGCCGGCTGCAGCCCTGGCGCATGTCGCCGGCCACCGTGCAGAGGGACGGTAGCGAGGAGCACGTACCGCCTGCCACCGTCCTAACGGCCATGTGCCGATGGGCCGAGCGCGCCGGCTGGCATGATGTTGCCGACGACCTCCGCGCCCGTCCGCTGTCGCTGGAACAGGAAGCCCTGCCCGCCGAACTGCCGCACGCCAACGAGGCCTCGCCATGACCTGCCGTGCGCGCATCCCAACGCTTGCGTGCCCCCGGGATTCGCGGCATCGTGCGCCCACCCATACGCACGCGTATCCACTGCCCGCATGACGTCGACCGCCGCTGCCACCGCCCCCTCGCCCTACCCGCACCTGTTCGCCCCGCTGGACCTGGGCTTCACCACGCTGCGCAACCGCGTGCTGATGGGTTCGATGCATACGGGTCTGGAAGACCGGGCCAGGGACTTCCCGCGGCTGGCGGCCTACTTCGCCGAGCGCGCGGCCGGCGGCGTCGGCCTGATCGTCACCGGCGGCTTCTCGCCGAACCTGGTGGGCTGGCTGAAGCCGTTCGGCGGCAAGCTGTCGTGGCCGTGGGAAGCGCGGCCGCACAAGTTCGTGACCCAAGCGGTACACGAGCACGGCGCGAAGATCTGCGCGCAGCTGCTGCACGCTGGCCGCTACGGCTACCACCCGCTGACGGTGGCGCCGTCGAAGCTGAAGGCGCCGATCAACCCCTTCACCCCGCGCGCGCTGTCGGCCCGCGGCATCGAGCGCCAGATCAGCGCCTACGCCAACGCGGCGAAGCTGGCGCGCGACGCCGGCTACGACGGCGTCGAGATCATGGGCTCGGAGGGGTACTTCATCAACGAATTCACCGCCCCGCGCACCAACCAGCGCAACGATGCCTGGGGCGGCACGCCGGAGAAGCGCATGCGCTTCGCGGTGGAGATCGTCCGCCGCGTGCGCGAGGCGGTCGGCCCCGACTTCATCCTCATCTACCGGCTGTCGCTGATCGACCTGGTCGACGACGGCAACCAGTGGGAGGAGATCGTCGCCCAGGCCAAGGCCGTCGAGGCGGCCGGCGCGACGATCATCAATTCCGGCATCGGCTGGCACGAAGCGCGCGTGCCGACCATCGTCACCTCGGTGCCGCGCGCGGCCTTCGTCGACGTCACCGCCAAGCTCAAGCCGCACGTGGGCGTGCCGCTGGTGGCGACCAACCGCATCAACATGCCGGAGGTGGCCGAAGGCATCCTCGCCGCCGGCAAGGCCGACATGGTGTCGCTGGCCCGCCCGCTGCTGGCCGACCCGCAATGGGCGGCCAAGGCACGTGCTGGCACGCCGCAGGCGATCAACACCTGCATCGCCTGCAACCAGGCCTGCCTGGACCACGTGTTCGAGAACAAGCTCGCGAGCTGCCTGGTCAATCCGCGCGCCTGCCGCGAGACCGACCTCCTCTATAAGAAGACATTCGCGCCTAAAACCATCGCCGTGGTCGGCGCCGGTCCGGCCGGCCTGGCCTGCGCGACGGTCGCCGCCGAGCGCGGCCACCGGGTGACGCTGTTCGACGCGGCCGACGAGATCGGCGGCCAGTTCAACTACGCCAAGCGGATCCCCGGCAAGGAAGAGTTCCACGAGACGCTGCGCTACTTCCGCCACCGGCTGGACGAGACGCGGGTCGACGTGAGGCTGTCCACGCCGGTGACCGCCGCCGACCTGGCCGGCTTCGACGAGGTGGTGCTCGCCACCGGCATCAGCCCGCGCAAGGTCGCCTTTCCCGGCGCCGATCACGCCAAGGTGGTCAGCTACGTGGACGTGCTGTCCGGCCGCGTCACCGTGGGCACGCGCGCGGCGCTGATCGGCGCCGGCGGCATCGGCTTCGACGTGGCCGAGTACCTGACCCACGAAGGCCATTCGCCCTCGCTGGACCCGGCCCGCTGGATGGCCGAATGGGGCGTGGACCCGACCTTCGAGGCCCGCGGCAGCCTGGTGAAGCCGCAGCCGGAACCGCCGGCGCGCGAGATCTGGCTGCTGCAGCGCAGTGCCGGCAAGCCCGGCGCCCGCCTGGGCAAGACCAGCGGCTGGGTGCACCGGGCCACGCTGAAGGCCAAGCAGGTGAAGATGCTCGGCGGCGTGGAGTACCTGGGCGTGGACGACGCCGGCCTGCGCATCAGGGTGGACGGCGCGGAACAGCTGCTGCCGGTCGATCACGTGGTGGTCTGCGCCGGCCAGGAACCGCGCCGCGACCTGCAGGCCGATCTGGTCGCCGCCGGCAGGACGCCGCACCTGATCGGCGGCGCCGACGTGGCCGCGGAGCTGGACGCCAAGCGCGCCATCGACCAGGGCAGCCGGCTGGCGGCGCGCCTGTAAGCCCTCGGCCTCCCGCGCAGCCCGTGCGCTCGCGCAACCCCGCTCTGTAGGAGCGCCCCATGGGCGCGATGCTTTTCACACGCATCCCGCGCAAGATCATCGCGCCCATGGGGCGCTCCTACAGGGGGTGACCATGATCGTCGGGCGACTTTTTTCGCCCTTGTCGAACCTCTTGCAGGCCTCGCCGGTGCGACATTGCTCACAGTTTCCAGCCAGAACCGGCACCCCGGCGTCAAGCCGGCCCGTTCAGGCCGAGTTGGGACTGCCCCCCCTACCTTGCGCCGACTTTCCGGCCCGCCGCCCAGTTCAGGCAGGCTGAGCCCGGTGCCCGGATCCCTCTGATCCGGCCTTGCCGGTCCCCGGGCAGCTCGTGTGAAGGCTGCCTCCCCATGACGCCCTGCCGCATGTCCCAGGTGTGCCGCTCCCATCGTGACGGGGGAGGCAGGGGTGCGGGAAAGACGGAGCAAGGAGTTCCCATGAAACTGGCCTGGATCCTATGGCTGTCGCAGATGTTGCCGCAGCCGGCCGCCGATTCGCTTTGCCTCAGCACCACCGTGTACCTGGAAGCCCGCGACCAGACCCTCCGCGGCCAGCAGGCCGTCGCCGAAGTCGCTCTGCGTCGTCGTGACAGCGGCCTGTGGGGCGACTCCGTCTGCTCCGTGGTCACCGCCCGCAAGCAGTTCGCACCGACCATCGTCGGTCCGAACACCCGCCTGAAGAACTCGGACGCCTGGGCCAAGTCGGTGACCGTCGCCCTGAACGCCGAACGCAACTGGGCCCTGCCGCCCGGCCAGCGCAAGGAGATCGTGCCGGGCGCCAGCCACTTCATGGCGCACCAGATCGCCAGCCCGAGCTGGCGCAATGCGTACCACGTGGCCACCATCGGCGACCACACGTTCCTGCGCGTGCAGAAACTCAAGCCGCGTTCCTGAGACGGCAAGTCGTGAGGGTGCGACGGTCCGTTGCACCGCGCATCACGCTGGAAACATTCGAGGCCCGCGATAATCGCGGGCCTTTCTTTTTCCATGGGGACCACGCATGAAGCTCTACACCAAGCCGGGCGCCTGCTCGACCGCCGACCACATCGCGCTGCAGTGGACCGGCCAACCCTTCGACGTGCAGGTGATGACGGCGGCGGAAATGAAGGAACCCGCTTACCTGGCGATCAACCCGACCGGCGCGGTGCCGGCGATCGTCGACGGCGATTTCGTGCTGACGCAGAACGCCGCGATCATGGGTTACATCGCCGATACGTATCCGCAGGCGCATCTCGCCGGCGACGGCTCGCCGCAGCAGCGCGCGCAGGCGGCGAAGTGGCTGTCGTTCGTCAATTCCGACGTGCACCCGGCCTTCCATCCGCTGTTCGGGCCGGCGCGCTTCGTCGGCGATGAAGCGCAGTTCGATGCGGTGAAGGACATCGCGCGCAAGCGCCTGCGCGGCCTGTATGAAAGCGCGGAGAAGCAGCTGCAGGGCCGCGACTGGCTGGCCGGTTTCCGCAGCTTCGCCGATCCCTACTTCTACATCACGCTGCGCTGGGCCGACCGCATGGGCGTCGACCTGTCGGGCCTGCCGAACATCGCCGCGTTCAAGCAGCGCATGGAGGCCGATGCCGGCGTGCAGGCCGTATTGAAGGCCGAAGGCCTGGCCTGACCGTCGCGACGGCACGCGTCAGACCACCGACGCGCGTACGTCTTCCAGCCAGCGCGTGGCGAAGGTGTGGTCGCGCGCCTTCGTCAACGCGGTGGCCACATCCGGCAGCAGCGCCACCAGTTCGTCCGCATCGGCGCAGCGCTCGACCTTGAGTTGCAGGAAGTAGCCCTTCAGCCCGATGTGCGAGCGGATGTCGTCGGTGATGCGGGCATACAGCAGGTTGTAGCGGTCGGCCGCGGTCTTGGTGGACGCCTGCAGCGCCTCGCCCGCTTTCGGTGCGGAGACCGCGGCCAGCATCCACGCCGCACCCGACCGCCGTTCGATCAGTCCGTCGGCCGCCAACTGCTGCAGGGCATCCTCGGGCGCGTGCAGCCCGCTCATCATCGCGCGCAGTTCGTCGTCGTTGCGCTGGCCATCCACCAGCAGCAGGATCGAACGCAGCACCGCCGGCAGCTTGCGCGTGCGCTGCTGGATCTCGTTGCGTCCCGCCTCGGTCTTGCACCACATCGTCTGCATGGCATTCCCCAGCACCGCGCGCCGGGCCCCTCCCGGCGGTCGCGACGCGCCCCTTCGCGACCGCCAGTAGTACCGCGCCGGAGCCGCTCGGGGCTGCCACGCGGGTCACACAAACGACACGGGGCCGTCCGACCTTGGTCGAAACGGCCCCGCGATACGCAGCCGGATGGCTCAGCGCTGGTCGATCGGCACGAAGGCCAGATCCTCAGGCCCCGTGTAATTGGCGCTGGGGCGGATGATCTTGCCGTCGATGCGCTGCTCGATGACGTGCGCGCTCCAGCCGCTGGTGCGGGCGATCACGAACAGCGGGGTGAACATCGCCGTCGGCACGCCCATCATGTGGTAGCTGACCGCGCTGAACCAGTCGAGGTTGGGAAACATCTTCTTGATGTCCCACATCACCGATTCCAGTCGCTCGGCGATGGCGTACATCTTCATGCTCGACTGCTCGGCGGAAAGCGCCTTCGCCACGTGCTTGATGACGTCGTTGCGCGGGTCGCCGGTGGTGTAGACCGGATGGCCGAAGCCGATCACCACTTCCTTGCGCTCGACGCGCGCCTTGATGTCGGCTTCCGCTTCGTCGGGCGTCTCGTAGCGCTTCTGCACTTCGAACGCGACCTCGTTGGCGCCGCCATGCTTCGGCCCGCGCAGCGCGCCGATGCCGCCGGCGATGGCCGAGTGCATGTCGCTGCCGGTGCCGGCGATCACGCGGCAGGTGAAGGTGGACGCGTTGAACTCGTGCTCGGCGTACAGGATCAGCGAGGTATGCATCGCGCGCACCCAGCTGTCCTTCGGCTTCTCGCCGTGCAGCAGGTGCAGGAAGTGCCCACCGATGGAGTCGTCGTCGGTCTCCACGTCGATGGCGCGACCGTTGTGGCTCCAGTGGTACCAGTACAGCAGCATCGAGCCGAGCGAGGCCATCAGCTTGTCGGCGATGTCGCGCGCGCCGGGATGGTTGTGGTCGTCCTTCTCGGGCGACACGCAGCCCAGGATCGACACCCCGGTGCGCATCACGTCCATCGGGTGCGCCGACGGCGGCAACTCTTCCAGCGCGGCCTTCACCGCGGCCGGGATGCCGCGCAGCGACTTCAGCTTGGCCTTGTAGCCGGCCAGCTCAGCGCGGTTGGGCAGCTTGCCGTGCACCAGCAGGTAGGCGACTTCCTCGAACTCGCTGGTGGTGGCCAGGTCGAGGATGTCGTAACCGCGGTAATGCAGGTCGTTGCCGCTGCGGCCGACCGTGCACAGCGCGGTGTTGCCGGCGGCGGTGCCCGACAGGGCGACGGATTTCTTCGGCTTGAAGGGGACGCTCTCTGACATGTTCAACTCCTCATCTTGATTGGGAGCCCCTCTCCCGATGGGAGAGGGGTTGGGGTGAGGGTGCGGCGAAGTCCGTGCAACTCGAACATCGCTGACTTCGCCGTACCCTCATCCGCCCTTCGGGCACCTTCTCCCGAAGGGAGAAGGAACGGGCTACTTCATTGCGGAAAACAGGGCATCGAGCTTCTGCTCGAAGGCGTGGTAACCGATGCGGTCGTACAACTCCTCGCGCGTCTGCATGGTGTCGACCACGTTCTGCTGGTGGCCGTCGCGGCGGATGGCCTCGTAGACGTTCTCCGCCGCCTTGTTCATCGCACGGAACGCCGACAGCGGATACAGCTGGATCGCCACGCCGACCGAGGCCAGTTCGTCGCGGGTGAACAGCGGCGTCTTGCCGAACTCGGTGATGTTGGCCAGTACCGGTACCTTCACCACATCGACGAAGCGCTGGTAAGTGGGCAGGTCGTAGGCGGCCTCGGCGAAGATGCCGTCGGCGCCGGCCTCGACGCAGGCGATGGCGCGCTCGATGGCGGCGTCCACGCCTTCCACCTGGATGGCGTCGGTGCGCGCGATCAGGAAGAAGTCCGGATCGGTCTTGGCGTCGGCGGCGGCCTTGACGCGGTCGACCATCTCGCCGGCCGAGACGATCTCCTTGCCGGGACGATGGCCGCAGCGCTTGGCGCCGACCTGGTCCTCGATGTGGCAGGCGGCGGCGCCGGCCTTGATCAGCGACTTCACCGTGCGCTCGATGTTGAACGCGCTGGGACCGAAGCCGGTGTCGATGTCGACCATCAGCGGCAGGTCGCAGACGTCGGTGATACGGCGGACGTCGATCAGCACATCTTCCAGCGTATTGATGCCCAGGTCCGGCAGGCCCAGCGAACCCGCGGCGACGCCGCCACCGGACAGGTAGATGGCCTTGTAGCCGGCGCGCTTGGCGAGCAGGGCGTGGTTGGCATTGATGGCACCGATCACCTGCAGCGGCGATTCGGCGGCGAGGGCGGCGCGGAACGTCGCGCCTGCGGAATGGGAAGCCATGGGAACTCCTGTCGATCTGGCGGCCGGACGTGCCGGTCGCCGGAGGTGCGTGAAGGGTACGCCCCTCTTCGGGCCGCAAATCTGTCACCATCCGCAGGGTTGATCAATCTTGATCGAATTAATCAATATTTTCGCATGGCCGCCTCCACCGATCTGCTGACCGCCCGCGAGACCTGCCGCCTGCTCGGCATCAGCCAGGCCACGCTGTACGCCTATGTCAGCCGCGGCCTGCTGGAGTCGCGCCCCGGCAAGGACCACCGCAGCCGCCTGTACCTGTTGCAGGACGTGGAGCGGCTGGCGCAGCGCAAGCAGGTCGGCCGTGGCGCGGCCCGCGGTGCGGCGCAGAGCCTGGACCGCGGCCTGCCGGTGCTGGAGACGCGGATTTCGCTGATCCGCCCCGATGGCCCCTACTACCGTGGCCGCTCCGCGATCGCGATGGTCCACGAAGGCGCCACGCTCGAAGACGTGGCCCGGCAGCTGTGGGACGGCGGCGAGGACGATCCGTTCGCCGGCGCTGCCCTGACGCAATGGCCAGCCGTGGTCGCGGCGCTGGCCTCCGATGCCTCGCTGCCGCCGCTGGAGCGGGCGATGGCCGCCATCCCCTTGCTCGCGCTGGACGTGCGCCATTCCTTCAGTTCCGCGCCACGCGTGCGCCACGAGATCGCCGCCGGGCTGCTGCGCCACAACGCGGCGCTGCTGGTGGCACGGCCGCCTTCCGACGCACCGGTGCACCGCGTGCTGGCGCAGGCGTGGCATCCCGGCGACGACGGCTTCGCCGAACTGGTCCGCGCCGCGCTGGTGGTGTGCGCGGACCACGAACTCAACGTCTCCGCCTTCGCCGCGCGCGTGGTGGCCTCGACCGGCGCACACCTGCATGCGACGGTGTGCAGCGGTCTGGCCGCGCTGTCGGGCCCGCGCCACGGCGGCGCGACCGCGCGTGCCTACGCGCTGATCGGCGATGCCCACGAAGCGCGGTCGCCACGCGCGTTCATCGCGCAGCGCTGGCAGCGCGGCGACGACCTGCCGGGCTTCGGCCACGCGCTGTATCCACAGGGCGATCCGCGCGGCGCCGAACTGCTGGCACGCACGCGCGAGCGCCACGCGGGCACGCGCGAGATGGCGGCGCTGGAAACCCTGATCCTCGCCACCGAGGAGATCAGCGGACTGCGCCCGAACATCGACTTCATGCTCGCCGCGATCTGCCACCTCAATCGCCTGCCGGCGACACCGGCGCTGGTGATGTTCGCCGCGGGCCGTCTTGCCGGCTGGCTGGCGCACGCACTGGAACAGCAGGCGCAGGGACGGCTGATCCGTCCGCGCGCGAGCTATACCGGCGTGACACCGCCTGCAACATCCACGTGATCCACTGGCGTCGATCCGGCTGGCGGGTTTGACATCACCGGCGCATGCGGGGACCCTGCCCGGGTCTGCATCCTTCCCGCTGCTGCAATGCGCCCTGCCCTCGCCCTGTGCCTGCTGCTGACGATGATGACCCCCACCACCATCGCCCAAAATACCCATGCGCCCGCCGCGACCGCGACGTCGCGCGCAACGACGCCCGTGCCACCACCGCCGGCCTGGCTGCGCGACCTGGATGCGCTGTACGACGCGAAGCTGCGCGTCGCCGGCCTGGAAGACCGCAGCTTCAATGCAGAGCAGTGGTGGTCGGTCGCCACGCCGCTGCTGGAGACGCACCACGGATTCCGCATCGAGGAGATCGGCCGCAGCGTGGAAGACCGTCCGCTGCGTCACGTGCGCTGGGGCGCGGGCAAGACACCCGTGCTGCTGTGGTCGCAGATGCACGGCGACGAGAGCACGGCGTCGATGGCGCTGGCCGACCTGTTCCGCTTCCTCGGCGAGCACCCGGACCATCCGTTGGTGAAGCGGCTGCAGGCGAACACCACGCTGCACGTCTTCCCCATCGTCAATCCCGACGGCGCCGCGCGCTTCCAGCGCCGCAACGCGCAGGGCATCGACCTCAACCGCGACGCACGCATGCTGGCGACGCCCGAGGCACGCACGCTGAAGGCGCTGTTCGACCAGGTCAAACCGACCTACGGCTTCAACCTGCACGACCAGCGCGTGGGCTACCGCGCCGGCGACTCCGCGCGCGGCACCGCCATCGCCCTGCTGTCGCCGCCGTACAACCACGCCGCCGACGTCAACGATGTGCGCACGCGCGCCATCGAAGTGGCGGGGGTGATCCGCACGGCGTTGGAACCCTACCTGGCCGGCCACATCGCACGCTGGGACGAAACCTTCGACCCACGCGCCTTCGGCGACCTCACCACGCAGTGGGGCGCCAGCACGGTGCTGATCGAAGCGGGCGGCATCGAGGGCGACGTGCAGAAGCAGCGCCTGCGCAAGCTGTACTTCCTCGGCCTGGTGGCGGCGCTCGACAGCATCGCCACCGGCAGCCATGCCGGCGTGTCGCCCGCGCTGTACCGCGACCTGCCCGAGAACGGCGACGTGTGGCCGGACCTGCTGGTCCGCGGCGGCACGTTGTCCGCACCGGGACGGCCACCCTTGCGCGCCGACCTGCTGGTCAACTTCCGCAATCCGCTTATGGAAACCGACGGCGCGATTACCGACGTCGGCGACCTCGGCACGAAGAAGGCGCGACGCAGCATCGATGCGCGCGGGCTGTTCATCGTGCCGATCGCCGGCCATGACGGCGAACGCACGGTCATCGAGGCGAACGACGACACCGACGACGAGGACGCACGCGCGCCGACGCCGCTCACGCCCGGCGCGAGCGCACGCTTCGTGCTGAGTCGCGACCCGCAGGGCCGCGACGTCGTGTGGACGCTGGACGGCAGCGTGGATCCCACGACGCCCTCGCCGCCGAAGCCCTGAGTCAGCTGCCGACGTCGGGGCCGCGCTGCAGCGCGCGCTTCACTTCCTCCAGCGCATTGGGATCGTCCAGCGTGGACAGGTCGCCGGGATCGGCGCCCTGCGCCAGCGCCTGCAGCGAGCGTCGCAGCAGTTTGCCGGAGCGCGTCTTCGGCAACGCATTGACGATATAGACACGCGCAGGGCGCGCGACGGCGCCCAGGCTCTGCTCCACCGTGCGGCGCATGCCATCCGCCGCCTGCACACGCTCATGCGGCTCATCGGTGGCTTGGCGAAGCGTCGCGAACACGACGGGCACCTGCCCCTTCAGTTCATCGGCCACGCCGATCACGGCCGCTTCCGCGACGGCGGCGAAACCCGACACCGACTCCTCGATCTCGCGCGTGCCCAGGCGATGGCCGGCGACGTTGATGACGTCGTCGGTGCGCCCGAGGATGAAGGTGTAGCCGTCCTCGTCGCGGATTGCCCAGTCCAGCGAGCTGTACAGCAGCTCCTTGAAGTGGCTGAAGTAGCTGGAGAGGAAACGCGCATCGTCGTTCCAGATGGTCGTCATGCAGCCCGGCGGCAGCGGCGGCTGCATCACCAGCACGCCCTTCTGCCCGGGCCCGACTTCGTCGCCGGTGCTCTCGTCGATCACCTTCATCCGGTAGCCGAGGTTCGGGAAGCCGGGCGAACCGAAGCGCACCGGCTTCATGTCCAGTCCGGGCAGCAGCGTCAGCGCCGGCCAGCCGGTTTCGGTCTGCCAGTAGTTGTCGATCACCGGCTTGCTGATCGCGTCGGTGATCCAGTGCGCGGTCGGTTCGTCCAGCGGTTCGCCGGCGAGGAACAGGTACTTCAACTCGGACAGGTCGTGGCGCTTGATGAAGTCGATGTCGTGCTTCTTCAGCACACGCACCGCGGTAGGCGAAGAGAACATCGTGCGCACGCCGTATTGCTCGCACAGCGCCCACCAGATGCCGGCATCCGGGGTGATCGGCAGGCCTTCGTACAGCACCGATGTCGCGCCGACGATCAACGGGCCGTAGACGTTGTACGAGTGGCCGACCGCCCAGCCCACGTCGGAGGTGGAGAACATCACCTGTCCAGGGCCCACGTCGAACACGGTGCGCATCGACAGCGCCATCGCCACCGCGTAGCCACCGACGTCGCGCTGCACGCCTTTCGGCTTGCCGGTGGTGCCGGAGGTGTAAAGCAGGTAGCTGGGCTCGTTCGATTCCAGCCATTCCACCGCCACGTCGGCATCGCCGACACCGGCGCGCAGCGTGGCGTAATCCTCGTCGCGGCCCGCCACCTTCGGCTCGGCCGGATCCAGGCCGCGCGACACGATCAGCACCTTCGGCGGCGGCGTGGCGGCTTTCGCGCAGGCATCGTCGACCAGCGCCTTGTACGGAATGACCTTGCCGCCGCGGCTGCCGGCATCGGCGGTGATCAGCAGCTTGGGTTGCGCGTCGTCGATGCGAAGCGCCAGGTTGTGCGCGGCGAAGCCGCCGAACACCACCGAGTGCACCGCGCCGATGCGCGCGCAGGCCAGCATGGCGAACACGGCTTCGGCCATGTTGGGCATGTAGATGACGACGCGGTCGCCGCGACCGACATCGAGCTGTTTCAGCACCGCCGCGAACGCATTCACTTCGCGATGCAGCTCGCGGTAGGTCAGCTCGCGGGTGATGTCGGTCTCGGTGGACACCGCCACCAGCGCCAGCTGGTCGCCGCGTTCGGCGAGATGGCGGTCCACCGCGTTGTAGCAGAGATTGGTCTGCCCGCCGACGAACCAGCGGCGGAACGGCGGCGTGGAATAGTCCAGCACCTGCTGCGGCGGCACGTGCCAGTGGATCGCCTGCGCCTCCTCGCCCCAGAAGGCCTCGGGCTGCTCGATCGAGCGCCGGTAGACGTCTTCGTATGCCATGCGATGCTCCCGGATGCGACGCGTGTCCGCAGCATAGTCCCGCGCAGTGCGGCCAACCTTCCTACCTTGGTCGCATGGGACATCCTGTCGCACCCGCGTGCAGGCGCGAGCACCGCATCACGCCAGCGGCAGCGCGCTGTCGGCATGGCACAGGCGGTCATGCAGCGCGCGTACGGCGTCGATGCGGGGATCGGTCTGGCCGTCGCCGAGCGTGCGCACGTAGCGGCAGGCCGCAAAGCCCTCGGACCGCCGCTCGTAGTCGGCCACCCAGTGCCTGCGACCGGCCATGCGCTCGGGCTTGATCGGCCAGGTGCCCGGTCGCGGACGCAGATGCTGGGCAATGCCGATGCGCCAAGGCTTCGGACTGACGCGCGCACGGAAGCAGTGCTGGCGCACGCACATCAGGGCGTACAGCGGATCGGTCTTCAGCGCATTGAAACAGGCTTCGACCGCCGGCTCGGACGGTTTGAAAGGGCGATGCATGGCCAGCAGGCGGAATCCCGCCGGCGTGCGGTACTGGCGCAGGCACCAGTCGGGATGGGCTGTCGCAAATGCCTCCACGCGTGCGTTCGCCCATGCCTCCGGACCACCGTCGCGGCGCATGCGGGCAGCATGGAGATGGCGGATCACCCGACCCGCCACCAGCCAGGCGACGACGGCCGCCAGCAGACCTGCCCACCAGGATCCGGCCCAGATGCCGGTGCCCGCCGCCAAGGCGAGCAAGGGCAGACGGACGTTGCGCTTCAGGGCGGCGGCGGGACCAGGCGCCTCGAAGTCGACGTCCACGAACAGCGCGTGCGGCGTGTTGAGGCAAAGCGCGCCATAGGAATTGCGGGTGATCACGCAATCGCCGTCGCGGGCGACGATCTCTTCGCGGATCGGGACGCCGACCGCACCGTTGTATGGGACCCTGTCTTCGCGACGCGCCAGCGGCTCACCCGCCAGCACGCGCTCGAATGCCTCGCGCGTGCGTGCGTCCGCGACCGCCTGCGCATCTTCCGCACTCAGGTCCGACCAGCCGAAGCGGCGCACAGTGACCTGCCGGCCCTTCGAGCGATGCTGCAGCCGACCTTCGGCCCAGTACTGCGGAACGATCATGCGCTTCCCCTGCCCCGGACACCGCCCCACGCGGGGCAAAAAAAAAGCGCCGGGAATCCCCGGCGCTTCTTGTACACCATGCGGGCGCGATCAGCCCAGCAGGTGCGCCACGCCGCTGCGCTCTTCTTCCAGCTCGCCCAGCGTCTTGTCGATCGCGGCCTGGCTGAAGGCGTCGACCGGCAGGTCCTTCACCATCGTGTACTCGCCGTTCTCGGTGGTGACGGCGAAGCCGAACATCACGCCCTCCGGAATGCCGTAGCTGCCGTCGGACGGAATGCCCATCGTCACCCACTTGCCGTTGCTGCCCAGCACCCAGTCGCGGACGTGGTCGATGGCGGCGTTGGCGGCCGAGGCGGCCGACGACAGGCCGCGCGCTTCGATGATCGCGGCGCCGCGCTTGCCGACCTTCGGGATGAACTCGTTCGCGTTCCAGTCGGCGTCGTTGATCTTGTCCTTCAGCAACTGGCCGTTGACGGTGGCGAAGCGGTAGTCCGGGTACATGGTCGGGCTGTGGTTGCCCCACACGACCAGCTTCTCGATGTCGCCCACGGCCACGCCGGCCTTGTTGGCCAGCTGCGACAGCGCGCGGTTGTGGTCCAGGCGCAGCATGGCGGTGAAGTTCTTGGCCGGCAGGTCCGGCGCGGACTTCATCGCGATGTAGGCGTTGGTGTTGGCCGGGTTGCCGACCACCAGCACCTTCACGTTGCGGCTGGCGACCTTGTTCAGCGCCGCGCCCTGGGCGGTGAAGATCTTGGCGTTCTCCAGCAGCAGGTCCTTGCGCTCCATGCCCGGGCCGCGCGGACGCGCGCCGACCAGCAGGGCCACGTCGGCGTCCTTGAACGCGACTTCCGGATCGTCGGTGCCGACGATGCCGGCCAGCAGCGGGAACGCGCAGTCTTCCAGCTCCATGATCACGCCCTGCAGCGCGGCCTGGGCCTTCTCCAGCGGCAGCTCGAGCAGCTGCAGGATGACCGGCTGGTCCTTGCCCAGCATTTCGCCGGAGGCGATGCGGAACAGCAGCGCGTAGCCGATCTGGCCAGCAGCGCCGGTAACGGCAACACGGACGGGGGTTTTCATGGTGCGGATCCTCGGGTTTTCGTAGGACGGGCCCAGGCCCGCCGCGTGGGGAGTGCGTGGGCCGTGGCCCACAGTACGGTTACGTCAGTTCGGCAAAGAATTCCTGGAAGCGTTGCAGCCCCGGCGCCAGCTGCGGCGTCGGGCAGGTGTAGCTGATGCGCAGCGCGCGCGGCTCGCCGAACGCCGAACCGGGCACGCAGGCCACGCCCTTGGCGTCGAGCAGCGCGTTGCAGACGTCGACGTCGTTCTCGATCTTCACGCCGTTGTGCGACTTGCCGAACGCGCAGCTGATGTCGGGGAACACGTAGAACGCGCCCTGCGGACGCGGGCAGACCACGCCGGGGATCGCCTCCATCGCCGCCAGCACCTGGTCGCGCTTGGCCTGGAATTCGGCGTTCTTCGCCAGCGGCACGTCCTGCGGGCCGGTCAGCGCGGCGATCGCCGCGGCAGTGACGACTTCCGGCACGTTGGTGATGTGGTTGGAGTTCATCGTGGTCAGCGCTTTCGCGACCGCCTCGGGACCGGCCATGAAGCCCACGCGCCAGCCCGGCATGCCGTAGGTCTTCGACAGCGAGTCGACGAACACCGTGCGCTCGCGCAGTTCCGGCCGCGCCTGCACGAAGTTGGTGTACGCCAGCCCGTCGAACAGCATGCGGTTGTAGATGTCGTCGGTGATGATCCAGGTGTCCGGATACTTCACCAGCACGTCGGCCAGCGCGGCGATTTCATCGCGCGCATAGACCATGCCCGTCGGGTTGGACGGGTTGTTGAACAGGAACACCTTCGGCGTGTGTGTCGCCAGCGCGTCGTCGAGCTGCGCCGGCGTCAGCTTGTAGTCCTGGCTGGCCGGGCACGGCAGCGGCACCGCTTTCGCGTTGACGATGTCGGCGATGTCGGCGTACGTGGTCCAGTACGGCGACGGATAGGCGATGGTGTCGCCCTCGTCCAGCAGCGACTCGGCCAGGTTGTAGAGGATGTGCTTGGCGCCGATGCCGGTGGACAGGTTGGCGCGCGTGTAGCCGGTCAGGCCCAGTGCTTCGATGTGCTGCAGGAAGGCGTCCAGCAACGCGTCGGTGCCGCGGTTGCTGCCGTACTGGCCGGAGTCCTTCGCCAGCGCGTCGCGCGCGGCCTGGTAGACGTGGTCGCCGGGCAGGAAATTCGGAACGCCGATCGAGAAGCTGATGATGTCGCGGCCGGCGGCCTTCAGCGTCTTGGCTTTTTCGGCCACCGCCATGATCGCACTTGGCTTGGCGCGACCGATGCGCCGGGCAAGCAGGGGCATTGCACAACCTCGCGTGGAAAGGTCAGG
The DNA here is from genome assembly GCF_056175725.1 of Pseudoxanthomonas sp. LjRoot206. Classification (NCBI taxonomy): domain Bacteria; kingdom Pseudomonadati; phylum Pseudomonadota; class Gammaproteobacteria; order Lysobacterales; family Lysobacteraceae; genus Pseudoxanthomonas; species Pseudoxanthomonas sp. LjRoot206. Next base: position 26,610 of record NZ_JBGFFI010000001.1, on the reverse strand, counting down.
GAGCGTCGCCGCCGTCTTTTTTGCGGCGCAAAATGGTATCACGCCACCCAGCCGTGACCGACTAGCCCATGGTCTAGCCCAGCGGCATTACGCCCGCGCGATCACTGGTAATCGAGCACGTCGCCGAGGTCGTAGTTCTCGTCGAAATAGGCCTGCCACTGCGCATAGGCCGCGCGCAGGCAGGCGGGGGTGTCGCAGGCATCCAGTTGCCGGGTCGCCGCGGCAACGGTGCGGTCGCCGTCGGGATAGCGATCGGCCAACTCCTTGAACTGCTTGCGCATGCCGGCGTCCAAAACGCCGAACTCCTCATGTCCGCAGACCAGCGCCGCGCGCACGCTGCCGGCAGGCGCGTCGGTGTCGCAGGTGCCCGGATCATTCCGTTGGCCCGCGGTACGGACCGCCTTCGCGACGCCTTCGCGGTCGCGGGCGGTCAGGCGGCGCACGAAACCCAGGTCTTCGGTCTGTCCGCCGCCCCAGGTGATGCGCAGGGTGAAGGCGCCTTCGGTGGCGGCGTCCGCCACCTTGCGCACCGTGACGGTCTCGCTGGGCCCGCTGTCGGAGGTCACGTGCAGGGCCAGCGTGCCGTTGTCCAGGTCGACGTCCTCGACCTTGCCATCCAGCCAGGCGCCATCGCGCACCACGTGCAGGCCGCCACCCGCCTGCCATTCGAAGACATAAAGCGTTTCGGCGTCGTCGCCCTCGCTGTCCTCGGTGCTCCACAGGCCTTCCAGGCTGCGCTGGAAGCTTTCCGTCGTGGGCTGCTCGAACTCCGGTGCGGCCGCGATGGGTTCGGTGCCGTCGTCCTGGCGGCAGGCCGCCGCCATCAGAACGGTCGCGAGCAGCAGGGCCATGCGCGTCGCGCGCCGGCAACGGTCCTTCATGGTGGTGCTCCCAAAGAAAAGGGCCGGTCAGCGACCGGCCCTTTCATTGCATCACGCGGACAGCGTGCGGTTCCACTCCGCCACGCGCTCGGCCTTGGCGGCCAGCACGGCATCGGCGTCGCCCGTGATGGTGACCTTGGTGATCAGGTCGCCCTGCTTGACCGCATCGACCACGTCCTGGCCTTCCAGGACCTTGCCGAACACGGTGTGGCGACCATCGAGGTGCGGGGTGGGCACGTGGGTGATGAAGAACTGGCTGCCGTTGGTGTTCGGGCCGGCATTGGCCATCGACAGCACGCCGCGCTCATGGCGCACGCCGTTGTTGGTCTCGTCCTCGAAGCGGTAGCCCGGGCCGCCGCGACCGGAACCCTCGGGGCAACCGCCCTGGATCATGAAGTCGGCGATCACGCGGTGGAAGTTCAGGCCGTCGTAGAAGCCGCGCTTGGCCAGATTGACGAAATTGGCCACCGTCAGCGGGGCCTTGTCGGGGTACAGCTCGATCGTGATCGGGCCGCGCGAGGTGTCGAAGGTGGCGGTCAGCTGACTCATGGAACGGTTCTCCAGGGGTGATTGAAGGGACTGCGGGGCCCTGCCGGCAGTGTCCCGCGTGCCGATGGCGGTCGCGGAGCGGAGGCGACGGAGCCGCTGCCCCGGTCGGCGGCGACCGGGACGGTGAAAGGGAAGCGCCGGGCCTGCCAGGCAGGTCCGGCCCTGCTGCGAGATCACGGCGCCGGCCGGGGATTTCAAGGGCACGCCCCCGCGGCGGCGTTCATTCAGGCGTTTTTCGATAAATCAGGTGCTTAGCGCAGCGTAGCCCGCTATAATACGCCGCTTCTTTCCGCCCACGTCCTCGCGCCCTGCCCCTTAGCAAGGGGGTATCCGGGTGCGCTTTTCCGATCCCAGAATCCATGTCCATCGAAAACCTCCGCAATATCGCGATCGTCGCGCACGTCGACCATGGCAAGACCACCCTCGTCGACCAGCTGCTGAAGCAGTCCGGCACCCTCTCCGAGCGCACCGTGCTGGCAGAGCGCGTGATGGACAGCAACGACCAGGAAAAGGAACGTGGCATCACGATCTTGGCCAAGAACACCGCCATCACCTGGCAGGGCAACCGCATCAACATCGTCGACACCCCGGGCCACGCCGACTTCGGCGGCGAGGTCGAGCGCGTGCTGTCGATGGTCGACACCGTGCTGATCCTGGTCGACGCGATGGACGGCCCGATGCCGCAGACGCGCTTCGTCACCCAGAAGGCGTTCGCGATGGGCTTCAAGCCGATCGTGGTGATCAACAAGGTCGACCGCCCCGGCTCGCGTCCGGAGTGGGTCGTGGAGCAGGTGTGGGACCTGTTCGACCGCCTGGGCGCCACGCCCGAGCAGATGGATTTCCCGATCGTCTACGCATCGGCCCTGAACGGCTATGCCGGCCTGGAAGACAGCGTGCGCGGCGGCGACATGACCCCGCTGTACGAAGCGATCATGAAGCATGCGCCGAAGCCGGAAGTCGACCCGGATGGCGCCTTCCAGATGCGCATCAGCCAGCTGGACTACAACAACTTCGTCGGCGTCATCGGCATCGGCCGCATCCAGCGCGGTACGCTGAAGAAGAACATGCCGGTCGCCGTCATCGACCGCGAAGGCAAGAAGCGCCAGGGCAAGGTGCTGCAGGTGCTGGGCTTCCTGGGCCTGGAGCGCATCGAGCAGGACAGCGCCGAGGCCGGCGACATCGTCGCCATCTCCGGCATCCAGGACCTGACCATCTCCGACACCGTCTGCGCGCTGGACACGCCGGAAGCGCTGCCCGCGCTGACCGTCGATGAGCCGACGATCTCGATGACCTTCCAGGTGAACAACTCGCCGTTCGCCGGCCACAAGGATCTGTCGGGCGGCAAGTTCCTGACCAGCCGCCAGCTGAAGGAGCGCCTGGAGCGCGAGACCGTGCACAACGTCGCGCTGAAGGTCGAACAGCTGGAAGACGCCGACAAGTTCCTGGTTTCCGGCCGTGGCGAATTGCACCTGTCGGTGCTGATCGAGAACATGCGCCGCGAAGGCTACGAGCTGGCCGTGTCGCGTCCGGAAGTGATCATCAAGGAAATCGACGGCCAGCAGATGGAGCCGATCGAGCAGCTCGTCGTCGACGTGGAAGAGAACCACCAGGGCGGCGTGATGGAGAAGCTGGGCGTCCGCAAGGGCCAGCTGAAGAACATGGAGCCGGACGGCAAGGGCCGCGTGCGCCTGGACTACCAGATCCCGGCGCGTGGCCTGATCGGTTTCCAGAACGAGTTCAAGACGCTGACCCAGGGCTCGGGCCTGCTGTTCCACGTGTTCGACCACTACGGTCCGAAGGAACAGGGCGCCATCGCCAAGCGCCTCAACGGCGTGATGATCGCGAACGCACCGGGCGCCACGCCGGCCTACTCGCTGGGCCCGCTGCAGGAGCGCGGCAAGCTGTTCGCCGCCGAAGGCGACAACGTGTACGAAGGCCAGCTGATCGGTATCCACTCCAAGGACAACGACCTGACCGTCAACGCGATCAAGACCAAGCCGCTGACCAACATGCGCGCCTCGGGCAAGGACGATGCCATCCAGCTGACCCCGGCGATCAAGTTCTCGCTGGAACAGGCGCTGGACTTCATCGACGACGACGAGCTGGTCGAGATCACGCCGAAGGAAATCCGCCTGCGCAAGAAGTTCCTGACCGAAAGCGATCGCAAGCGCGCCTCGCGCGCCGCCTGATCGCCGCACCGCGCCTTGGAGACCTCCGCGTACAACCCGGATCCCAGGGCGCACCCCGGCCTGCACGCCATCGCCCTGTTCGAGGGCGCCAAGGGTGTGCTGGCCCTGGCCTTCGCCGGCGGATTGCTGGCGCTCGGCCCGGATCGCCTGCGCGAAAGCGTGCAGGCGATCGTCAGCCGCTTCGTTCCCAGCGCCGGTCCCGGCGTGATGGGCCAGTGGCTGGACAAGATCAATCCCGAGTCCGTCCACATCGCGGTGCTGATCATCGCGGTCTACGCCGCCATGCGCCTGCTGGAAGCTTGGGGCCTGTGGCGCGCGCGCGCCTGGGCGTCGTGGCTGGGCTGCATCGGCTCGGCGGCCTACCTGCCGCTGGAGATCCATGCGCTGTATCGCCACCCCGGCTGGCCCACCGCCGCGCTGCTGATCGTCAATCTGGTGATCGTCTGGGTCCTGTGGCGCGACATCCGTCGCCGCAAGACCATTTGACGCACGGCCCGGCCGCTGCGTAGCCTGCGGCAACCCCGCAAAGGTGACTGCATGCGTCGACTCCTGCCGCCGTTCTGCCTGACGCTCGCCCTGGCCGCCTGCCAGCCGGCGACGCCACCGGCCGCAACGGCGCCCGCGCCGACCGATTTCATCTATGCCGAGCTCGACATCGCCGACCTGCAGTCGCGCATGCAATCGGGCGAACTGGACAGTCGTAAGCTCACGCAGGCCTACCTGGACCGCATCGCCGCCGTCGACAAGGCGGGTCCGCAGCTCAACGCCGTCATCGAACTGAATCCCGACGCCCTCAAGGAAGCCGCGCTGCGCGACGTCGAGCGGCGCGCGAACGCCGTGCGCGGGCCATTGCACGGCATCCCGGTGCTGCTGAAGGACAACATCGACGCGGTGCCGATGGCCACCTCCGCCGGCTCGCTGGCGCTGAAGGATTTCCGCCCCGGCCAGGACGCGTTCCTGGTGCGGCGCCTGCGCGAGGCCGGCGCGGTCATCCTGGGCAAGACCAACCTGAGCGAGTGGGCCAATTTCCGTTCCACGCATTCCACCTCGGGCTGGAGCGGACGCGGCGGGCAGACCCGCAACCCCTACGCGCTGGACCGCAATCCCTGTGGATCGAGCTCCGGCAGTGCGGTGGCGGTGTCGGCCAACCTCGCCACCGTCAGTGTCGGCACCGAGACCGACGGCAGCATCCTCTGCCCCGCCGCGATCAACGGCGTCGTCGGCCTCAAGCCGACCGTCGGTCTGGTCAGCCGGCAGGGCATCCTGCCGATCTCGCACAGCCAGGACACCGCCGGCCCCATGGCGCGCAGCGTGTCGGATGCCGCCCTGCTGCTGGCCGCGCTGGCCGGACGGGACGCGGCGGATGCCGCCACCACCCAGGCGACCTGGAACACCACGCTCGACTACAGCGCGCGCCTGCAACCGGGGGGCCTGAAGGGTGCGCGCATCGGCGTCCTGCGCAGCAAGGCCGCGATCCATCCTGACGCTGCCGCTGCGCTCGAGGGCGCGATCCAGGTGATGCGGGAGGCGGGCGCGATCGTCGTCGACGCCGAGATCCCCACCGACGGGCAATGGAATGACGATGAGCTCCAGCTGATGCTGTACGAGTTCAAGCACGGCGTGGAGCGCTACCTGACCGAGCGCAAGGCGCCGCTGACGACGCTGACGCAACTGATTGGCTACAACGAGCAGTACCGGGTGTCCGAAATGCCCTTCTTCGGCCAGGAGCTGTTCGAACAGGCCAATGCCAAGGGCGGCCTGGGCGAAGCGGAGTACATCACCGCACGCAGCCGGGCGCGCCGACTGGCCGGCCCGGAAGGCATCGATGCCGCGCTCAAGGCCCAGCAGCTGGTCGCGCTGATCGCGCCGACCACCGGACCGGCCTGGCTGACCGACCACAAGGCCGGCGACCACTTCCCGGGCGCCGGCTACGGCGCCGCAGCCGTCGCAGGCTACCCCAGCCTGACCGTACCGATGGGCCACAGCGACGGTCTGCCGCTGGGCCTGGTGTTCATCGGGCCGGCATGGAGCGAAGCGCAGCTGATCGCGCTGGGCTACGACTACGAACAACGGACGCGGGCACGCAAGCCGCCCGAGTATTGGCCCACGCTGCCGGCCCGCGCGGCGCGGCGCTGAGGCGATCCCCGCCAATGTGAGCCGTTTTGTGCACCGGAGTGCTTGCAGCGGTAGCGGGTTCATGGCGTCATAACCCCCAACCAGCAGGCGGGGATCACACGCGTGGAGTCAGGCGCGGACCGGGCATCGGAACTGCGGGCGCTCAGTGGATCCGGATCCACCGCCCGAAGGCGGCAGCGCAACCTGAATTCGCTGGCGTGGGGCGTGCTGGTCATTGCCTGCCTGCTGTCCCTATGGACCGGCGTGACCGCCTGGCAACAGGCACGCGAACATGCCCGCGCCCAGTTCGAGGCCCGTGCCGACGTGGTGGCCACGGCCTTGGCCACCCACATGAACGTCTACGAGGACACGGTGCGCGCTGCGGCGGCCGTGCTGGAGAGCCGCCAGGACATCGAACAGGACGGCTTCCTGGCCTTCGTGGAGAAGCTGCAGGTGCCTACCCGCCAATCGGGCGTACATGGGCTGGGTTTCGCCCGGCGCGTGCTGCTGGCGGACCGCGACGCCTACGTCGCCGCGCAGCGCGTGCGGTACGGCGATGCCTTCGCCATCCATCCCGCCGGCGATCGCAGCGAATACGTGGTGATCGACCTGCTGTATCCGGCAGCGCCGGGGATGCGGCCGCTGCTCGGCAAGGACGTGATGACGGAAACCGTGCGCCGCGGCGCCATCGAATCGGCCCGCGACAGCGGCGAACTGGCCGCCGCGCCCCTGGTCGCGCTCGGCGATGCATCAAAGGGCAGCACGGGGCTGGCGGGCTTCCTGCTGTACGCGCCGGTCTACGCCGACCCGGTCGCCGCGCGCGAAAGCGCCGATGCCCGTCGCCGGTTGCTGCGGGGTTTCGCCACCGCCGGGTTCGGCTGGCAGCGCGTGATGGAGGATGCGATCGGCCATGGCGGCGACGGTGAATTCGATCTCCAGTTGCTTGCGCACGACCACGGCAACGAGCCGATCTTCCAGACCCGGGCACTGAAGACCCGCTACGGCGACGAGTGGCAGCCGGCATTCATCGCGCAACGCGAGCTGCACCTGCTGGGCAGCGAATGGCGCCTCGTCCTGAGATCGCCGCCCCTGCGCGAAGCCCTGCCCGGCCTGGCGCCGATCGCGCTGCTGATGCTGTGCGGCATCGGCCTTGGCCTGCTGCTGTTCCTGCTGCTGCACAACCTCGCGCGCACGGAACGTCGCAGCCGCGCTCTGCTGGACGCCGTCGCCGACCACCTGCCTGCCCTGATCGCCTACATCGACGCCAGTGGCCGCTACGGCTACACCAACCGCGCCTGTCGCGCCTGGTCGGGCACGCAGGCCGAATGGAACGAGCGCGACGTCGACGACGTGCATGCGCAGGCGCCGGAGTTCCTGGCCGGGCTCAAGCGCGCCATGGCGGACTGCACGCCGGACCACTGGATCGCCTGGGAGGCCGAACTGGGGAACCCAGCGCGCGCGGTCCATCTGTACCTGGTGCCCGACGTCGAGTCCGGTCGCAAGATCGCTGGCTGGTACCTGATGGGCAACGACATCAGCGAGCAGCGCCAGGCGCACCGCGAACTGGCGATGGCGCGCGACCACCTGAAGCGCGTCACCGACCGCCTGCCCGCGCTGATCGCGCAATTCGACGCGCAGCACCGCCTCGTCTTCCACAACCGCGCCTTCGCCGAGCAGGTCCGCTGGCGCATGCCGCCGCAGCCCGGCCTGCACATGCGCGACCTGTCAGGCGAAGCGGCCTACCTGCGGCGCGCGCCGCACCTCGAGAAGGCACTGTCCGGACGCGATGGCGAGTTCGAGAGCACCATCGTTACGGAAGACGGCACGCGGAGGCTGCACAACTTCTATACGCCCGACATCGACGACACCGGGGCGGTGGGCGGCTTCTTCGTGATGTCCGTCGACATCACCGAGAAGGCGCGGCTGGAAAACGCGCTGCACAACGCCAACGAGCTCGCCGAGGTCACCCTCACGTCGATCAGCGAGGCGGTGATCACGGTAGATGTCGAGAGTCGGGTGACCTACATGAACCCGGCCGCGGAAGGGCTCTGCGGCTGGGGGCTGGAGCAGGCGCTCGATCGCCCGCTCGATCAGGTCGCGCCGCTGTTGCGCATCGAAGCGGGCATGGAGGACGAATTGCATCCGATGGGACAGCCGGGCGACCTGCAGCTGGTGCGCCGGGACGGCAGCCGCATGCTGGTCGAGCGCTCGCTGTCGCCGATCCACGACCGCGACGAGCGCATGGTCGGCACCGTCATGGTGTTGCGCGACATCACCGAGTCCCGCGCGCTCAGCTCGCGCATGACCTATCTCGCGCACCACGACGCGCTGACCGGCCTGCCGAACCGGCTGCAGCTCAACGAACGCCTCGGCGAGGCGATCACCCATGCGACCAACCACGGCAACGGCATCGCCGTGCTGTTCCTGGACCTGGACCTGTTCAAGCACGTCAACGACGCGCTCGGCCATCACACCGGCGACGAGCTGCTGCAGCAGGTGGCGCGGCGCATCCAGCGCAACATCGGCAACCTCGGCACGGTGTACCGTACCGGCGGCGACGAATTCGTGGTGCTGCTGCCCAATATCCTGGCGCGCGATGGGGTGCTGCAGATCGCCGACCGCCTGCTCGCGCTGGGTGGCACCCCGTATACGGTGGCCTCGCACGAACTGCACCAGGCCTTCAGCATCGGCATCAGCCTGTTCCCGGAAGACGGCTACGACGCCGCCACCCTGATGATGCGCGCCGACGCCGCCATGTACCTGGCCAAGCGCAACGGCCGCAACGCCACGCGCTTCTACACGCGCGAGCTGGCCTCCAGCGTGGACGCGCGCATCGAACTGGAGAACAGCCTGCGCCGCAGCCTGCGCAACGGCGACCTCTCGCTGCACTACCAGCCGCAGGTCGACTGCGTCAGCGGGCGTATCGTCGGCGTCGAGGGGCTGGCCCGCTGGCAGCGGGGCGACCGCCTGATGCTGCCGGGCGAGTTCCTGCCCATCGCCGAGGAGACCAATCTCATCGTCGACATCGACCAGTGGGCGATCCGCGCCGCCTGCCGGCAGAACCGGATCTGGCAACAGGCCGGACTTCCGCCGATCCGCGTCTCCGTCAATATCGCCGCGGCCAACTTCGATACCGACGACCTCGTCGATACCGTGGTGGAGGCGCTGCAGGACAGCGGGCTGCCGGCCGAGTTCCTCGAGCTGGAGGTCACCGAGACCACGCTGATGCGCGACGTGCAGCGTACCGACCGCACGCTGCGAGCGTTGAAGGCGCTGGGCGTGCGCATCGCCATCGACGACTTCGGCACCGGCTTCTCCAGCCTCAGCTACTTGGGCAACTACGGGTTCAACGTACTGAAGATCGACCAGTCGTTCGTGCGCGACGTATCCGAATCGAACCAGGCTGCGATCACGCGCGCGATCATCAGCCTCGCCACGCAGCTGCAATGCCGCACGATCGCCGAAGGCGTGGAAACCCCTGAGCAGGCGGCCTGGCTCGCCACCAACGGCTGCGACGAACTGCAGGGCAACTACTTCAGCAAGCCGCTGCCGGCGGCGGACTTCGCGAAACTCTATGCCCGCGGCACGACCTGGGACATTCCGCAGGCGGCGAACGGTGCCGATACGCCGGCACCATAGAGGATCGCCGAGGCCGCGTCAGCGCGCCGCGGGCGCGGCCAGCTGGTTCTGCTTGCGCACGATGCTCATCGCGATCTCCAGCGACTGCTCGTAGTTCAGGCGCGGATCCACGGTGGAGCGGTAGGCCCGCTCGAGGTCCGCATCGGTCAGTTCGCGTGCGCCGCCGGTGCATTCGGTGACGTCCTCGCCGGTCAGCTCCAGGTGCACGCCCCCCAGGCGGGTGCCGGCGGCCGCATGCAGGTCGAACGACTGCTCGACTTCGCTGCGCACGTTGTCGAAGCGGCGCGTCTTGAACCCGTTGCTCGTGCTCTCGGTGTTGCCGTGCATGGGGTCGCAGACCCATAGCACGCGCCGCCCGTCGCGACGCACCGCGTCCAGCAGCGGCGGCAGCTTGTCGGCGATCTGCGAGGCACCCATGCGGTGGATGAAGGTCAGGCGACCGCCCTCGTCTTCCGGATTCAGGACGTCGATCAGCCGCAGCAGCTGGTCCGGCGTGACCGACGGGCCGACCTTGATCGCGATCGGGTTGCGCACGCCACGCAGGTACTCCACGTGCGCACCGTCGACGGCGGCGGTGCGCATGCCGATCCACGGATAGTGCGTGCTGAGGTTGAACCAGCCCCACTGGCGCGGCACCTCGCGGGTCAGCGCTTCCTCGTAGGGCAGCAGCAACGCCTCGTGCGACGTGTAGAAGTCGATGCGGTTGAGGTTGTGCACCTCGGAACCCGACAACGTCTCCATGAACCGCACCGCATCGCCGATCGAGGCGACCATCTGCTGGTACTCGTTCGCCAGCGGCGAATAGCCGACCCAGTTGAGGTTCCAGTACTCGGGGTGGTGCAGGTCGGCGAAGCCGCCATCGATCAGCGCACGCACGAAGTTCATCGTCATGGCCGAGCGCGCATGCGCCTTGATCATGCGCCGCGGATCGGGCACGCGCGCCTCGGCGGTGAACTCCGGCGCATTGACCACGTCGCCTCGGTAGCTCGGCAGCGACACGCCGTCGCGCGTCTCGGTATCCGCCGAACGCGGCTTGGCGTACTGCCCGGCGAAGCGACCGACGCGCACGACCGGCAGGCGCAGCCCGTGCACGAGCACCAGGCTCATCTGCAGCAGCACCTTCAAGCGGTTAGAGATCAGCCCGGACTCGCAGTCGCTGAAGTTCTCGGCGCAGTCGCCGCCCTGCAGCAGGAAGCGCTTGCCTTCCTGCGCTTCGGCCAACTGCTTCTTCAGCGAGAAGATCTCCCACGACGTCACCAGCGGGGGCAGCTGGCGCAGCTCGTCCAGCGCGGATGCCAGCGCGACCGGATCCGGATAGGTCGGCATCTGCATCGCCGGCCGCGCGCGCCAGCTGTCCGGCGCCCACTGGGACGGCAGGGTGACGGCGCGCAGGTTGCGGTCGGACGGATTCATGGTGGACTCCTGGGGGCCCACCATCGTGCCAGATTGGTGCGCCGCGTCAAATCAGCGGAAGGTCGAGGTCCTGCGCGCGCGGAAGCCGATCCAGAGCGCCCAGACCGCCAGCAGCACGAACCAGACCAGGCTCCACATCGGCATGGTCAGGCCGAGGAAGCTCCAGTCGATCGTGCTGCAGTCGCCCTTGGCCGCGAGCACTTTCTGCACGACGCCGAGCCAGGTGTTGTTCTCGATCATGTAGTCCCAGCCGGGACCGCAGCTCGGCATCAGCGGCGGATACAACTGGACCCACACGTGCTTGCCGGCGATGCCGATACCGGTCGCCGCACCGAGGAACGCCAGCACGCCGTACACCTTGCGACCGCCCGGACGGCGGGGCCCATGCAGGGCGCCGAGCAGGAACAGCACGCCCGTCGCGGCGAACGCGAGGCGCTGGAAGATGCAGAACGGACACGGCTCCAGCTGGTGCACGAACTGCACGTAAAGCGCGTACCCGAGCAGGCCCGCGCAGATCGCGAAACCCAGGAAACACTGCGCGCGGAAACTCCAGCGGAGAGAATTCATCGGCACCGGTGGCATGAGGTCTTGCCCGCATTATCCATGCGTCGCGGCCCGCGCGTCACCCTGCGCGACTTTGCCGCACCTGTCGCGACATGCCCGGGTCGCCCGAAAAAACAAAAACCCCGGCATCGGCCGGGGTTTCTGGTGTCCCGCGGGACGCGGGGCTTATTCGGCCGCCGCTTCCGGACGATCGACCAGTTCGACGTACGCCATCGGGGCGTTGTCGCCGGCACGGAAGCCGCACTTCAGGATGCGCAGGTAGCCACCCGGACGCGATTGGTAGCGCGGGCCCAGGGTGGTGAACAGCGTGCCGACGGCTTCCTTATCGCGCAGGCGCGAGAACGCCAGGCGGCGGTTGGCGACGCCATCGATCTTGCCGAGGGTGATGAGCGGCTCGGCGACGCGGCGCAGCTCCTTGGCCTTCGGCAGGGTGGTCTTGATCAGGCCGTGCTTGATCAGCGAGGCGGCCATGTTGCGGAACATCGCTTCGCGATGGGCGCTGGTGCGGTTGAACTTGCGACCGGCTTTCTGGTGGCGCATGGGTTGGATTCCTAAAGAATGGTGGGTCGTTGGATTTCGCTGTCGCCATCCTGGCGTTCGAGCAGTGGACTGCGGGTGGTCCGGACCGGCCATCCTTGACCGGAACGTCGCGGGCCTTCAGGTCCGTCGACGGAGGTGGTGCGGGTAAAGCAAAGAAACTCCCGCGCGAACGCGGGAGTTCCGTGTCACATCATCAGCCGAGCATGCCGTGCTGGGCGACACCGGCCGGCGGCCAGTTCTCCAGCTTCATGCCCAGGGACAGGCCGCGCTGCGCCAGGACTTCCTTGATCTCAGTCAGCGACTTCTTGCCGAGGTTCGGGGTCTTGAGCAGTTCGACTTCCGTCTTCTGGATCAGGTCGCCGATGTAGTAGATGCTCTCGGCCTTCAGGCAGTTGGCCGAACGCACGGTCAGCTCCAGGTCGTCGATCGGGCGCAGCAGCACCGGATCCACGCCGCTGGCAGCCTGCTTCGGCGCGCCGCGGTCGCGGTGCGTGAAGTCACCGAACACCGACAGCTGGTCGCTGAGGATGTCGGCGGCGGTGCGCACGGCTTCCTCGGCGTCGATCGTGCCGTTGGTCTCGATGTCCAGGACCAGCTTGTCCAGGTCGGTGCGCTGCTCGACGCGCGCGGCTTCCACCGCGTACGCGACGCGACGGACCGGCGAGAACGAGGCGTCCAGCACCAGGCGGCCGATCGCACGGGTCTCTTCGTCCGGACGGCGACGGGCGGCGGCCGGCTGGTAGCCGAAACCGCGCTCGATCTTCAGGCGCATGTTCAACGCCGTGTCCTTGGTCAGGTTGCAGATGACCAGTTCCGGATTCAGGATTTCGACGTTGTGGTCGGTCTTGATGTCGCCGGCGGTGACCACGCCCGGGCCCTGCTTGGCCAGGCTCAGCGTGGAGGAGTCGCCGCTGTGGATGCGGATGGCCACATCCTTCAGGTTCAACAGCACTTCCAGCACGTCTTCCTGCATGCCTTCGATGGTGCTGTATTCGTGCAGCACGCCGTCGATCTCGACTTCGGTGATCGCGAAGCCGGGGATCGACGACAGCAGCACGCGGCGCAACGCATTGCCGAGCGTATGGCCGTAACCACGCTCCAGCGGTTCGATGACCACCTTCGCGCGATTGCCGGTCAGGCGCTCGATCTGCGGGCCGCGGGGGCGCAGCACTTGCTGAGTAATACCCGTCATGTTGCTTTGTCTCCTGCGGTCCCCCGGTCGCCCGGGGGTGCGTGAATGAATTACTTCGAGTACAACTCGACGATCAGCGCTTCGTTGATGTCGGCGGGCAGGTCCGAACGCGCCGGAACCGCCTTGAACACGCCGCTGAACTTCTTCGCATCGACTTCGACCCACGACGGGTTCAGGTCGAGCTGTTCGGCAACCGTCAGCGACTCCTGAACGCGGAGCTGCTTCTGGGCCTTCTCGGACAGCGCGATCGCGTCACCGGCCTTGACCTGGTAGGACGGCAGGTTGACCGGCTTGCCATTGACCAGCACGCCACGGTGCGAGACCAACTGGCGGGCGGCCGGACGGGTCACGGCGAAGCCCATGCGGTAGATGACGTTGTCGAGACGGGTTTCCAGCAGCTGCAGCAGGTTCTCGCCGGTGTTGCCCTTCTTGGTCGAGGCCTTCTTGTAGTAGTTGCGGAACTGGCGCTCCAGCAGGCCGTAGATGCGTTTGACCTTCTGCTTCTCGCGCAGCTGGGTGGCGTAGTCGGACAGCTTGCCCTTGCGGGCGGTGGCGCCGTGCTGGCCGGGCTTCTGCTCCAGCTTGCACTTCGAGTCCAGCGCACGGGCCGGGCTCTTGAGCGACAGGTCGGCGCCTTCACGGCGCGCGAGCTTACAGGTAGGACCGATATAACGAGCCATTTCTTATCGCCCCCTTAGACGCGACGCTTTTTCGGCGGACGGCACCCGTTGTGCGGGATCGGCGTCACGTCGATGATGTTGGTGATCTTGTAGCCCACGTTGTTCAACGAACGCACGGCCGACTCACGACCCGGACCCGGGCCCTTGATGCGGACTTCCAGCGACTTCACGCCGTAGTCCAGGGCTGCACGGCCGGCCTTTTCGGCAGCGACCTGCGCCGCGAACGGCGTGGACTTGCGGGAACCGCGGAAACCGGCACCACCCGAGGTCGCCCACGAGAGCGCATTGCCCTGGCGGTCGGTGATGGTGACGATGGTGTTGTTGAAAGAAGCGTGGACGTGGGCGACGCCGTCGGTGATGACGCGCTTGATCTTCTTCTTGACTTTGGCAGCAGCTGGCTTGGCCATGATGGTCGCCCCTTACTTCTTGATGGCTTTGCGCGGACCCTTGCGGGTGCGGGCATTGGTGCGGGTGCGCTGGCCACGCAGCGGCAGGCCGCGACGGTGGCGCAGGCCGCGATAGCAACCCAGGTCCATCAGGCGCTTGATCGCGATGCCGACTTCACGGCGCAGGTCGCCCTCGACCACGTACTTGCCGACTTCGGCGCGCAGGCGCTCGACTTCGGGCTCCGACAGGTCGCGGATCTTGGTGGTCGACGCGACGCCGGCGGCTTCGCAGACCTTCTTCGAACGGGTACGGCCAATGCCGTAGATGCTTTGCAAACCGACCCAGACATGCTTCTGGGCAGGCAGGTTGACACCTGCAATACGCGCCATGACGCGGCTCTCCAACTGTGAGTATTGGCCCGTGTACGGTCATCCCGGGCGGGATTCGCGCAGACAGGCGGAGTGAACTGGAAATTCTAACAAGATCCGGTGTTTACGGGAAGCCCATGCCGGCAGTGCCGACTTCGGACCGGCATGGGGAGTGTGCCCATGCTCCGGCGCCGGAACCCGCCTGGTGCGGGACCGGGGTTTCCCCCTGTCTCGCCCCGCCCGCGCTACTCTGGCGCAGGGACTGGCTGGTTCTCACCCCCGCACCGGATCGCTGCGAGGGCCGCCCATCTAAGTCAGCCGGCCATGACGGCCGGACTGGTGCGGGAAGCCCGCGATTATACCTCAGCCGCGGGGGGCAAGACCGCCCCGCGAGCCACCCTTCAGATTGGCCTTCTTCAACAGGCTCTCGTACTGGTGGGACATCAGGTGCGCCTGGATCTGCGCGATGAAGTCCATCACCACCACCACCACGATCAGCAGCGAGGTGCCGCCGAAGTAGAACGAGGTGCCCAGCTGCGTGCGCATCACTTCCGGCAACAGGCAGACGGCCACCAGGTACATCGAACCGATCGCGGTCAGGCGCGTCAGCACGCCGTCCACGTAGTCAGCCGTCGCCTTGCCCGGACGGATGCCCGGAATCAGCGCGCCCGACTTCTTGAGGTTCTCCGCCGTTTCCTGCGAGTTGAACACCAGCGCCGTATAGAAGAACGCGAAGCCGATGATCATCGCCGCGAACACGATCATGTGCAGCGGCTCGCCCGGTGCCAGCGCATTGGAAATGCGCTGCAGCCACGTGGTCGCGCCACTGTTCTGACCGGACCACATCGCCAGCGTGGCCGGGAAGGCCAGGATGCTGGAGGCGAAGATCGGCGGGATCACGCCGGCCATGTTGAGCTTCAGCGGCAGGAACGAGGTCTGGTTCATGTACGCGTTGCGACCGCCCTGACGGCGCGCGTAGTTCACCGTGATCCGCCGCTGCCCACGTTCCACGAACACCACCAGGAACGTGAAGCCCAACACCACCACCGCAATGATCAGCAGCGAGATGAAGCTCAGCGTGCCGTCGCGGAAAGCACCGACGGTCTGGATGACCGCGCCCGGCAGTCCCGCGACGATGCCCGCGAAAATGATCAGCGAGACGCCGTTGCCGATGCCGCGCTCCGTCACCTGCTCGCCGATCCACATCAGGAAGATGGTGCCTGCGGTCAACGCGACGACAGCGGTCAGCACGAAACCCATGCCTGGCGCGTACACCACCGGCATGCCGCCCGGTGCGACCTGGTTCTGCAGCGCCGTGGCGATGCTGCCGCCCTGCACGATCGCCAGCAGCACGGCGCCGATGCGCGAGTACTGGGTGATCTTGCGGCGACCGGATTCGCCTTCCTTCTGCAGCGCCTTCAGGCTGGGGAAGATGTGCACGCCCAGCTGCATCACGATCGATGCCGAGATGTAGGGCATGACGTTCAGCGCGAAGATGCTGAAACGGTGCAGGGCGCCGCCCGAGAACATGTTGAACATGTCCACGATGCCGCCGCCCTGCGCCTGCATCATCGCAAGCATGGCATCGGGATTGACGCCCGGGACCGGGATGAAACAGCCGATCCGGTAGACGATCAGCGCACCCAGCACGAACAGCAGGCGCTGGCGGAGTTCGGTGAACTTGCCTGCGCCTGCCAGCGCACCGGCGGCATTACCCTGCGCCATGCGTCCGTTACTCCTGCACGCTGCCGCCGGCAGCCTCGATGGCGGCCTTGGCACCGGCCGTGGCGGCCACGCCCTTCAGCACGAACTTCTTGGTCAGTTCGCCCTTCTTGACGATCTTGGCGCGCTTGGCGGTGCTGGGCACCAGCTTGGCGGCACGCAGCGCGGCGAAGTCGATCTCGCCGGCTTCCAGCTTTTCCAGCTGGTACGACAGCACTTCGGCGCAATCCAGCTTCAGCTTGGAGCGGAAGCCGACCTTCGGCAAACGCTTGATCAGCGGCATCTGGCCGCCTTCGAACTTCGCCTTGATCTTGCCCTTGCCGGCGCGCGCGAACGAACCCTTGTGACCGCGACCGGCGGTCTTGCCCAGGCCGGAACCGATACCGCGACCGACGCGGGTGCGTTCGGTGCGGGCGCCGTCGGCGGGCTTCAGTGTGTTGAGACGCATGTTGATTACTCCTCGACCTTGACGAGGTAGTGGACCTTGGCGATCAGGCCGCGCACCTGCGGGCTGTCCTTCAGTTCACGCACATCGTTGAGCTTGTTCAGGCCCAGCGCCTTCACCGACAGGCGGTGACGCGACTGGGAACCACGCAGGCCGCGCACCAGGCGCACCTTGACGGTCTTGTTGGACTCGTTAGCCATTGAGGAGTTCCTCCACCTTCTTGCCGCGCTTGGCCGCAATGCGGGTCGGCGACTGCATGTCGCTCAGGCCCTTCAGCGTGGCGCGGACCAGGTTGATCGGGTTACGCGAACCGACGGCCTTGGCCAGCACGTTCTTCACGCCAACCGCTTCCAGCACCGCACGCATGGCGCCGCCGGCGATCACGCCCGTACCTTCCGAGGCCGGCTGCATGAACACGCGCGCCGCACCGTGGCCGGCCTTCACCGGGTGCCACAACGTACCGTTGTTCAGGTCGACGTTGAGCATGCCCTTGCGGGCGTATTCCATCGACTTCTGGATGGCGACCGGCACTTCGCGCGCCTTGCCGTAGCCGAAACCGATCTTGCCGTTGCCGTCGCCCACCACCGTCAGTGCGGTGAAGGTGAACTGGCGACCGCCCTTGACGGTCTTGCTGACGCGGTTGACCGCGACCAGCTTCTCGATCATGCCGTCGTCGACTTTCTCTTCGCGGTTGCGGTCGCGATCGCGGCCCCGCGGCTGACGTTCTTCTGCCATTGCGTGAATTCCTTGGTTGATGAGGTATGTACGGCTTGGCCGCTTATGGTTGTGGTGTGGAGCGGTGATGCTGCGATCGCTGCAGAAGAGCGGTCGTGCCCGGCGCAGCCCGCGCCGGCAGGACAAGGCATGGGGTCGCCCCCATGCCTTTCGGGATTAGAACTGCAGGCCGCCTTCGCGGGCCGCATCGGCCAGGGCCTTGATGCGGCCGTGGTAGCGGTAGCCCGAACGGTCGAACGCGATCTTCTCGATGCCTTCGGCCTTGGCGCGCTCGGCGATGACCTTGCCCACGCGGGCGGCGGCATCGCTGTTCTTGCCGTTCTTCAGGCCATCCTTCACATCGGCCTGCAGCGTGTTGGCCGACGCGATGACCTTGGAGCCATCGGCGGTGAACAGCTGGGCGTAGATGTGCTGACCGGTACGCAGCACCGACAGGCGCGGCACGCCGAGCTCGCGGATGTGCGCGCGGGTCGACTTGGCGCGACGCAGGCGGGCGGTGTTCTTGATGCTCATGATCTGGTTCCTCGAAGCCGAAAGCCCGGTTAGGCCTTCTTCGCTTCCTTGCGGATGATGGTTTCGTCGGAGTACTTCACGCCCTTGCCCTTGTAGGGTTCCGGCGGACGGAAACCGCGGATCTTGGCGGCGACTTCACCAACGCGCTGCTTGTCGGCGCCCTGCACCAGGATTTCGGTCTGGGTCGGGGTGGCGATGGTGATGCCTTCCGGCGTCTTGAACAGGATCGGGTGGGAGAAACCCAGCGACAGGTTCAGGTCCTTGCCCTGCATCGCGGCGCGGTAACCCACGCCCACCAGCTCGAGCTTGCGCTCGAAACCGTCCGACACGCCCTTGACCATGTTGGCCAGGATCGCGCGGATGGTGCCGGTGATGGCGTCGTCGGCCGGGGTGACCGGCGACAGGTTCACCGTGCCGTTGTCGACATTCAGTTCGACGCCGGCCGGCTTGGCGATGGACAGGGTGCCCTTCGGGCCCTTGACGTTGAGGGTCTCGCCCTGGGCATTCAGTTCGACGCCCTTCGGGAGATTGATCGGCTTCTTGGCTACGCGGGACATGTCTGGGCTCCTTCGCTTAGGCCACGAAGCACAGGACTTCACCACCCACGCCGGCCGCACGGGCCTGCGCATCGGTCATGATGCCCTTCGAGGTGGAGATGATGGCGACGCCGAGGCCACCGAGGACCTTGGGCAGTTCAGCCTTGCCACGGTACTGGCGCAGGCCCGAACGGGACACGCGGCTCAGCTTCTCGATGACGGGCTTGCCTTCGAAGTACTTCAGGACGATTTCGAGCTCGGCCTTGTTGTTCTCGGTCGGCGTCACGCGGACGTCGCCGACATAGCCTTCGGCCTTCAGAACGTTGGCGATCGAGGTCTTGATCTTGGAGGACGGCATCTTCACCGTCGGCTTGCCAACAGCGGCGGCATTGCGAATGCGCACCAGCATGTCGGCGATGGGATCAGTCATGCTCATGAGAGTCTGCCTTATGAGTAGCACCGATATCCGCTTTCGCGAAAATCTTGCGTTGTCCCTGGAAACCCCCAGGCGGGCGGCTGGTTCACCAGCCCTCCCCCGGCCGAGCCGCGGGAGCCGAACATTGTACAACAACAAGTCCGGCATGTGCCGGACTCGTCTTGCCATCCAGGGGGACGCCTGCTTCCGCAGGACCTCCCGGCGTTGTTACCAGCTGGCCTTGCGCAGGCCGGGCACGTCGCCGTTCATGGTGGCCTTGCGCAGCATGTTGCGGCCGAGGCCGAACTTGCGGTACACGCCACGCGAGCGACCGGACAGCTCGCAGCGGTTGCGCTGGCGGCTCGGCGAGGAGTCGCGCGGCAGCTTCTGCAGCTTGACGACCGCGTCGGCCTTCTCTTCGTACGACGCGTTCTGGCTGGAGATGATCTTCTTCAGCGCGTCGCGCTTGGCGGCGTACTGCTTGGCCAGCTTTTCCCGCTTGATGTCGCGGTTGACCATCGAGGTCTTTGCCATGATGTCGTTTTCCTAGCGAATCAGTTGCGGAACGGGAACTTGAACGCTTCGAGCAGCGCCTTGGCTTCGGCGTCGTTCTTGGCGGTCGTCGTGATGGCGATATCCATGCCGCGGATCGCGTCGACGGCGTCGAAGTCGATTTCCGGGAAGATGATCTGTTCCTTCACGCCCATGTTGTAGTTGCCACGGCCGTCGAACGAACGGCCGGACACGCCACGGAAGTCGCGGACGCGCGGCAGCGAGATGCTGATCAGGCGGTCCAGGAATTCGTACATCTTGGCGCGACGCAGGGTGACCTTGCAGCCGATCGGCCAGCCGTCGCGGATCTTGAACGAAGCCACCGACACGCGGGACTTGGTCGTGATCGGCTTCTGGCCGGTGATCTTGGCCAGGTCGGCCACGGCGTTTTCCAGGATCTTCTTGTTGGTCGCCGCTTCACCCACACCCATGTTGATGGTGATCTTGGTGATCTTCGGCACTTCCATCGGATTGGTGTAGCCGAACTTCTTCATCAGAGCCGGCGCCACTTCTTCCTTGTAGATTTTTTCGAGACGAGTGGTCATGTCATTCCTCAGGCGTCGAGCGCCTCACCGCTGGAGCGGAACACACGCAGTTTGCGTCCATCCTCCAGCACCTTGAAACCGATACGCTCGCCCTTGCCCGTTGCCGGGTTGAACAGCGCGACATTGGAGATGTGGATCGAGCGCTCGCTCTCCACCACGCCACCCGCGATACCGGCCTGCGGGTTCGGCTTGGTGTGGCGCTTGACGACATTGACGTTGGAGACGACCACGCGGTCGCCATCCACGCGCACTACGTCGCCCTTCTTGCCCTTGTCCTTGCCGGCGGTGACGACGACCTGGTCGCCCTTCTTGATACGGTTAGCCATTTCTATGTCCTCCGCTCAGAGCACTTCAGGCGCGAGCGAAACGATCTTCATGAACTTCTCGGAACGCAGCTCGCGGGTCACGGGCCCGAAGATACGGGTGCCGATCGGCTCCTGCTTGTTGTTCAGCAGGACGGCGGCGTTGCCATCGAAGCGGATCAGCGAACCGTCGGGACGACGGACGCCCTTGCGAGTACGCACGACCACGGCGTCGTAGACCTCGCCCTTCTTGACCTTGCCGCGCGGGATGGCGTCCTTGACGGTCACCTTGATGATGTCGCCGATGCCGGCATAACGGCGCTTCGAGCCGCCCAGCACCTTGATGCACATCAGTTCTTTGGCGCCGGAGTTGTCGGCTGCGTCAAGGTAGCTCTGCATCTGGATCATGAGTCAGATCTCCTCTTATTCAGCCGCGCGGGTGATGATTTCCACCACGCGCCAGTTCTTGGTCTTGGACATCGGGGCGATCTCGGTCACGCGCACCACGTCGCCTTCCTTGCAGCTGTTGTCCGCGTCGTGCGCGTGCAGCTTGGTGGAACGCTTGATGTACTTGCCGTACAGGGCGTGCTTGACCTGACGCTCCACCAGGATGGTGACCGTCTTGTCCATCTTGTTGCTGACGACGCGGCCTTCGATGGTGCGTTGCGCTTTGTCTTTGTTATCGCTCATCTTGGTCGCTCCTTACTTCTGGCTGCCCAGCAGGGTCTTGACGCGAGCGATCTCGCGGCGGACCCGGCGGGTTTCATGCGTCTTCGGCAGCTGGCCGGTCACCTTCTGCATGCGCAGGGAGAATTGCTCCTTGCGCAGCTCGGTCAGGTGGGCCTTCAGCTCGTCAGCCGATTTCTCGCGGAGTTGCTTGAGTTCCATTAGCGCACCGTCCGGGTCACGAAAGTGGTGGTGACCGACAGCTTGGCCGCGGCCAGGCGGAACGCCTCGCGTGCGATGTCCTCGCTGACGCCTTCGATTTCATAGATCATGCGGCCCGGCTGGATCTGGGCGACCCAGTATTCGACGTTGCCCTTACCGGAACCCATTCGGACTTCGATAGGCTTCTTGGTGATCGGCTTGTCGGGGAACACACGGATCCACATCTTGCCGCCGCGCTTGACGTAGCGGCTGATCGAGCGGCGGGCCGCTTCGATCTGGCGCGCGGTCAGCTGACCGTGCGCCGTGGCCTTCAGGCCGTACTCGCCGAAACTGACGAGGTTGCCGCTCCAGCTCAGGCCTTCGTTACGGCCCTTGTGCATCTTGCGGTACTTGGTTCGCTTGGGTTGCAACATGACTGATTACCTCGCGTCGCGGTCACGAGCCGGGCGCGACGAACGTTCGCTGCGCTCGGGGCGCGCGTCGTCCTGCTTCTCCTGACCCACCTGGCTGAAATCGAAGATTTCGCCCTTGTAGACCCACACCTTGATGCCGATGATGCCGTAGGTGGTCTTCGCCTCGGCAAAACCGTAATCGATGTCGGCACGCAGCGTGTGCAGCGGCACGCGGCCTTCGCGGTACCACTCCGAACGGGCGATTTCCGCACCGTTCAAGCGGCCAGCCACGTTGACCTTGATGCCCAGGGCACCCAGGCGCATCGCATTGCCCACGGCGCGCTTCATGGCGCGGCGGAACATGATGCGACGCTCCAGCTGCTGCGCGATCGATTCGGCCACCAGCTGTGCGTCCAGCTCGGGCTTGCGCACTTCGGTGACGTTGATGTGCGCCGGGACGCCCATCAGGTCGCTCACTTCCTTGCGCAGCTTCTCGATGTCCTCACCGCGCTTGCCGATCACCACGCCCGGACGGGCGGTGTGGATGGTCACGCGGGCGGTCTTGGCCGGACGCTCGATCAGGATCTTGGAAATGCCCGCCTGCGCCAGCTTCTTGCGAAGCATCTCGCGCACCTTGAGGTCCGCGGCGAGGTAGTCGGCGTAGTCGCGCTTGTTGGCGAACCACTTGGAATTCCAGTCCTTGGCGATGCCCAGGCGGATACCGGTCGGATGAACTTTGTGACCCATATTTATTTGCCCTCGCCCACGACCACGGTGATGTGGCTCGTACGCTTCAGAATGCGGGTGCCACGGCCCTTGGCGCGGGCCATGAAACGCTTCAGCATCGGACCTTCGTCGACCATGATGGTCTTGACCTTCAGCTCGTCGACGTCGGCGCCCTGGTTGTTCTCGGCGTTGGCGATGGCGGACTCCACGACCTTCTTGATCAGGTGGGCAGCCTTCTTGTCCGAGAACTTCAGCAGGTTGACGGCGCGTTCGGCGGGCAGGCCGCGCACCTGGTCAGCGACCAGGCGGGCCTTCTGAGGGGAGATGCGCGCGGTGCGCAGGATGGCTTTCGCTTCCATGGTCATCTCTCCTTACTTCTTGCCGCCGGCTTTCTTGTCGCCACCGTGACCCTTGAAGGTACGGGTGACGGCAAATTCGCCGAGCTTGTGGCCGACCATGTTCTCGTTGACCAGCACCGGAACGTGGTTCTTGCCGTTGTGGATGGCGATCGTGAAGCCCACCATTTCCGGCAGGATCATCGAACGGCGCGACCAGGTCTTGATCGGCTTCTTGCTGCCGCCCGCGGCCTCCACCTTCTTGACGAGGTGGTGATCGACGAACGGGCCCTTCTTGAGTGAACGTGCCATGGTCGATTAGCCCCTACGATCGCGGACGATGAATTGCTGCGTGCGCTTGTTCTTGCGCGTCTTGTAACCCTTGGTCGGCACACCCCACGGGGTGACCGGATGCGGGTTGCCCTGGCCGGCCTTCGCCTCACCACCACCGTGCGGGTGGTCGACGGGGTTCATCGCGGCACCGCGGACGGTCGGCTTGACACCGCGCCAGCGCTTCGCACCGGCCTTGCCGAGCTTCTCCAGGCTGTGCTCGTCGTTGCCGACTTCGCCCACCGTGGCGCGGCACTCGACCTGCACCTTGCGCATCTCGCCGGAGCGGAGGCGCAGCGTGGCGAAGCCCTGCTCGCGAGCGACCAGCTGCACGGCGGCGCCGGCGGCGCGGGCGATCTGCGCGCCCTTGCCCGGCTTCAGCTCGATGCCGTGGATCGTCGTACCGACCGGGATGTTGCGCAGCGGCAGCGTGTTGCCGGCCTTGATCGGCGCATCGCTACCGGCGATGACCTGGTCACCGGCCTTCAGGCCCTTGGGGGCGATGATGTAGCGACGCTCGCCATCGACGTAGCACAGCAGCGCGATGTGCGCGGTGCGGTTGGGATCGTATTCGATCCGCTCCACGCGCGCCGGGATGCCTTCCTTGTCGCGCTTGAAGTCGATGAGACGGTAATGCTGCTTGTGGCCACCGCCGATATGGCGGGTGGTGATGCGACCGTGGTGGTTGCGACCGCCGGACTTGCTCTGCTTCTCGAGCAGCGCAGCATGCGGAGCACCCTTGTGCAGGTCGGGCGTCACCACGCGGACCGCCGAACGGCGACCGGGGGAGGTGGGCTTGAATTTCATCAATGGCATGTGGGTCTACCTCAGGCCTTGGCCGACACGTCGATGGCCTGACCATCGGCCAGACGCACGTACGCCTTGCGCCAGTCGCCGCGGCGGCCGGCGCGGTTACGGAAGGACTTGTTCTTGCCCTTGACGTTGACCACGTTGACCGTCTCGACCTTGACGTCGAACAGCTGCTCGACCGCGGCCTTCACATCGGCCTTAGTGGCATCGTTCGAGACTTCGAAGACGTATTGGTTGGAGAGTTCCTGCAGGCGCACGGTCTTTTCGGAGACGCGCGGAGCACGCAGCACGGCAAAAATCTTTTCGTTGCTGATCATGCCAGCCACTCCTCGATCTTCTTGACGGCGTCGGCCGTGATCAGCACGGAGTCGGCACCGACCAGCGCCGCCGGGTCCAGGCCCTGCACGTCGCGCACTTCCACGTAGGGAAGGTTGCGGGCGGACAGGTACAGGTGCTCGGAAGCATCCTCGGTGACGATCAGCGGGCGACGACCCAGGTCCAGGCCCTTCAGCTTCTCGACCAGTGCGCTGGTCTTGGTGGCGTCCACGTCGAACGCTTCCACGACCTTCAGGCGGTTCTGGCGGTTGAGCTCGGACAGGATCGAGCTGATGGCCGCGCGGTACATCTTGCGATTGACCTTCTGCGCGAAGCTGCGCGGCTTGGCCGCGAAGGTCACGCCGCCGCCGACGAAGATCGGCGCGGTCAGGGCGCCGTGGCGAGCACCGCCACCCTTCTGCTTCTTGGACTTCTTGGTGGTGCCGTTCACTTCGGCGCGGGTCTTCTGCGCCTTGGTGCCGGCACGACCGGCGTTGCGGTAGGCAACGACGACCTGGTGAACCAGATCTTCGCTGAATTCGCGGCCGAACACGTCGTCGGAGACCGACAGCTTGTTGGCGCTACCTGTAATGGCTAGTTCCATGGTCGTTCTCCTCAACCCTTGCTCGCCGGACGCACGATCACGTCGCCACCCGGCGCACCCGGCACGGCGCCGCGAACGGCGATCAGGCCGCGCTCGGCGTCCACGCGGACGACTTCCAGGTTCTGCGTGCTCTGCTGCACGGCACCCATGTGGCCCGACATCTTCTTGCCCGGGAACACGCGACCCGGCGTCTGACGCTGACCCAGCGAACCCGGCGCGCGGTGCGACAGCGAGTTACCGTGGGTGGCGTCGCCCATGCGGAAGTTCCAGCGCTTGATGGTGCCCTGGAAGCCCTTGCCCTTGGTGACGCCCTGGACGTCGACGATCTGGCCGACTTCGAAGATGTCGGCCTTGATCTCGCCGCCGACGGTGAAGTCGCCCAGCTTGTCGGCTTCCACGCGCAGCTCCCACAGGCCACGACCGGCTTCGACCTTGGCCTTGGCCAGATGACCGGCGACCGGCTTGGTGACGAGCGAGGCGCGACGCGTTCCCACGGCGACCTGCACGGCGCTGTAGCCGTCGGCTTCCGGGGTCTTGATCTGGGTGATGCGGTTCGGGGTTGCTTCGATCAGCGTTACCGGGATGGACTTGCCATCTTCGGTGAACACGCGGGTCATGCCAGCCTTGCGGCCGACGAGACCCAACGAATATTTCTTCGCGGTCATGGTCGTGGGCCTCAGGTCAGCTTGATCTGCACATCGACGCCAGCCGCGAGCTCGAGCTTCATCAGCGCGTCCACGGTCTTGTCGTTGGGGTCGACGATATCGAGCACGCGCTTGTGCGTGCGGGTTTCGTACTGGTCACGCGCGTCCTTGTCGACGTGCGGGGAAACCAGGATGGTGTAGCGCTCGATCTTGGTCGGCAGCGGGATCGGGCCGCGCACTTGCGCGCCGGTCCGCTTGGCCGTTTCGACGATCTCGCTGGCCGAGCGGTCGATCAGACGATGATCGTACGCCTTGAGCCGGATTCGGATCTTTTGGTCCGCCATGACGGTGTTCCTTCGTTAAAGAGCGACGGGCGCGGCCTCTGGGATGCCTTGCCCCGGTTAGTCCAAGCTGTTCCAGCTCCCCACCGGCCGCGTTAACTCCACGGACGGAAAGCGCCGGATCGGCTGGGGAATCTTCCTGAAAAACTAGGCGAGCCGGTAAACCGGCCCGCCCAGACATGAAAGTATAGGACGCGTGACATGTCCCGTCAACCACCGGGATGCCCTGCCCCGCCCGAAGGCCTGCAGGAAGGCACGCGACACTCCGTGTCTGGCGAACACGAGGCGCTTCCTGCACCTCTTTTCGCGGTAAGAACCAGCGGCCTCCCAGGGGGCGCTGGCGGATCATGCGATTCCTCTCGGGCCAAGCGACCGTCAAGGGGCGCGCATGATAACGCAGGTTCTGCTGTTTTGCAGCATTCTTCGGCGTCGAACGCGAGGATTTCTGCAAAAAAGAGGCGGACCGGAGTTTCCGGTCCGCCCTTGTCGCTTCGTCAGGCACTGGATCCCCGCATTCGCGGGGATGACGGCCTGACGAAGCCGGACGGGCTGGCCCGTCCGGGTCAGGACGTCACTTGATGATCTTGGCCACCACGCCGGCGCCGACGGTACGGCCGCCTTCGCGGATCGCGAAACGCAGGCCTTCGTCCATCGCCACCGGGTTGATCAGGGTGACCACCATCTTCACGTTGTCGCCCGGCATCACCATCTCCACGCCTTCCGGCAGGGTCACGGCGCCCGTGATGTCGGTGGTGCGGAAGTAGAACTGCGGACGGTAACCCTTGAAGAACGGGGTGTGGCGGCCGCCTTCGTCCTTGCTCAGCACGTAGACTTCGGCTTCGAACTCGGTGTGCGGGGTGATCGAACCCGGCTTGGCCAGCACCTGGCCACGCTCCACGTCGTCACGCTTGGTGCCGCGCAGCAGCAGACCGGCGTCGGCGTT